>NZ_CP107913.1:743333-1486666 GCF_036014115.1 Streptomyces sp. NBC_00448 | reverse complement strand
CGCGTCGCCAGCCCCTCCTCGGTCAACCGCTCGCCGGGCGCGAACACGTGGCCGACGACGTCCGCCCTGATCGCCGCGCACACCGTCTGCGTGGTGTCGCGCCGCCGCACCGCACTCCGCTCGGTCATCCGGCCGCCTCTCCCGTCTCCGCCGCTGCGTTAACCGACGTGTAACAGTTGTATGCAAAGGTCCCCGGCCATGAGCGTACTTCAGCCGTACGAGGGCGGGACCGACGGCTCGGTGTATCTCGCCGCGGACCGGAAGTCGACCTGCTGGGGCCTGCTGCCGAACGCCGCGAGCCGCCCCGTCCTGACCGTCGCGCCGGGCACCGCGCTGTGCCTGGACACTCTCAGCCACGAGGGCATCCTCCCGGACCAGGGCGCGGACCCGGCCGCCTTCTTCGCCGCCGCGGGCATCCCGGCCGGCCGGGTCCTGCGGGACGCGGCCGAACTCGCCGCCACCGCACAGCCGTTCGACCCGGCCCGGCGCGGCCCGCACGTGGTCACCGGTCCGGTGGCCGTCGCCGGCGCCCGGCCCGGCGACGTCCTGGAGGTGGAGGTGCTGCGGCTGCGGCGGCGCACCGCGTACGGCGTGATCAGCAACCGGCACGGCCGGGGCGCGCTGCCCGGCGAGTACCCGGCGCCGCCGCCCGGCCACCCCGAGGGCGCGCCGGTGCCGACCGTCAGCCTCGTCGCGCACGTGGACGACGACGGCCTGGGCCGGCTCCCGGTCGGCGACGGCCGCGCCGTGCGGTTCCCCCTCGGGCCGTTCCTCGGCATCATGGGCGTCGCCGCCGCGACCGAGCGGCCCGTGCACTCGGTGCCGCCGGGCCCGCACGGCGGCAACCTGGACATCCGCCTGCTCACCGAGGGCGCCCGGCTGTTCCTGCCCGTGCAGGTGCCCGACGCCCTGTTCTACGCGGGCGACCCGCACTTCTCCCAGGGCGACGGCGAGGTCGCCCTCACCGCCTTCGAGGCACCGCTGCGCGCGACCGTACGGCTCGTCCTGCACTCCGACCCGGCCATCCGCCGGCTGGCCGCGCGCCTGGCCGGGCCGTACGCCGAGACCGCCGGGCACCACCTCGTCACCGGCCTGGACACCGACCTGGACGAGGCGGTCCGCAAGGCGACCCGCGCCGCGCTCGGGTATCTCGCCGAGCGGTGCGCGCTGCCCGCCCCGGTCGCGCTGGCCTACCTCAGCGCCGCGGTC
Organism: Streptomyces sp. NBC_00448; assembly: GCF_036014115.1. Lineage (NCBI taxonomy): Bacteria > Bacillati > Actinomycetota > Actinomycetes > Kitasatosporales > Streptomycetaceae > Streptomyces > Streptomyces sp. NBC_00448. The sequence goes on along the minus strand of NZ_CP107913.1, from coordinate 1,485,457 downwards.
GACGTGCGGATCTCCCAGGTCGTGGACGACGTGAAGGGCGTCCACATCTGCCTGCCGAAGGCCGACCTGGCGCCCCTGCTCACCGGGCCGTCCGGCCCCGGCGCGGGGACGATACCCGCATGACGCCCGCACCGCTGATCGCCCCGTTCGTGCCCTGGCTCCCGTCGGACACCGCCCCGGCCGAGGTCCCCGCCGCCGGCACCGCCCACCACGCCGACCGGGACGAACCGGTCGCGCTCGCCGGGGCACGGCTCGCGGTCAAGGACGTCATCGACGTCCAGGGCGCGCCCACCGGCAGCGGCCACCCGCTGCTGCTCGCCGCCGCGGCGCCGGCCCCCGCGCACGCCGCCGCCGTCGCGCGCCTGCTGTCCGCGGGCGCCCGGTACGCCGGCAAGACCCACACCGACGAACTCGCCTACAGCCTCGGCGGCACCAACGCCCACTACGGCACCCCCGCCAACCCCGCCGCACCGGGCCGGCTGACCGGAGGCAGCTCCAGCGGCACCGCGGCGGCCGTCGCCGGCGGCCTCGCCGACGTCGGGCTCGGCACCGACACGGCGGGCTCGATCCGGGTGCCCGCCTCGTACTGCGGCCTGTACGGGCTGCGCCCCACCCACGCGCGCGCCGACCGTCGGGGCATCGCGCCCCTGGCGCCGTCGTTCGACACCCCGGCGCTGCTCACCCGGACCCTGCCGCTGCTCACCGAGGCCGCCGCGGCGCTCCTCGCCGGCACCCCCCGCGACGACCGGCCGGCGCGGCGCGTCCTGGTCCCCGCCGACCTGTGGGGGTGCGCCGCCGACGGTGTCCGCGCCGCGCTGCGCCCCCGCGCGGACCGTCTCGGACGGGCGCTCGGCGTCCCGATGGACGCGGCACCGCTGTTCTCGGACGGTGCCCCGTGCGCCCATGCGGACGCCCGGGACGCCTTCACCCTGGTCCAGGCGGCGGAGGTGTGGCGCGCGCACGGCCCGTGGGTGGGCCGCGCCCGGCCCGTCTTCGGACCCCACGTCGCCGAGCGGCTCGCCCGGGCCGAGCGCGTGACCCCGGAGGCCGAGGCCGCGGCCCGCGCCACCGTGGCCCGGCTGGCCTCCTGGCTGCACCACCGCCTCGACGGCGCGATCCTGGCGATTCCCGCGACCCCCACCCCCGCTCCGCCCTACGGCACCTCCGTCCCCGCCTCGGGCGACCGTGCCGCCCTGCTCGCCCTGACCTGCGTGGCCGGGCTGGGCGGTCTGCCGGCCCTCACCCTCCCCGTCGCCCGGGTCGGCGGCCTTCCCGTCGGCCTGTGCCTGCTGGGCGCGCCCGGCGCCGACGAGTGCCTGCTCCGCACGGCGCCGGCCCTCCGGCGGTCCGGGAGCGCCGGGTGAGACGGGGAACTCCTGGCGCCCCCGGGAGATCTTCGGAGAAAGCCACAAAACGACACCGCGGGGAATCGGGCAAACCGACGAAGGCACCTCCGCCGGGTCCCGCGACCAGCGGATTTCGGGGATGATGGGCCGAGGAGCCGCAGCCGGGCCAGTCCCCGGCCCGTGCTGACTCCCCGCCCGCCCCAGTTGAACCCGCAGGTGAGAGAGTCGGTATGCGTTTCCTCAACGATGTCCAGCCCCCGTACGACCTGACGTACGACGATGTGTTCATGGTGCCCGGCCGCAGCGCCGTGGGCTCCCGGCAGGCGGTGGACCTGCGCGCGCCCGACGGCACCGGCACCACGATCCCGCTGGTCGTGTCGAACATGACCGCGATCGCGGGCCGCCGGATGGCCGAGACGGTCGCCCGCCGCGGCGGCCTGACCGTCATCCCGCAGGACATCCCGATCGACGTGGTCACCGAGGTCATCGGCTGGGTCAAGCAGCGCCATCTCGTGCTCGACACGCCGATCACCCTGGCCCCGTCGCAGACCGTCGCCGACGCGCTCTCGCTGCTGCCCAAGCGGGCGCACGGCGCCGGCGTCGTGGTGGAGGACGGCCGCCCGGTCGGCGTCGTCACCGAGGCCGACCTCACCGGCGTGGACCGCTTCACCCAGCTGTCCGAGGTGATGTCCCGGGACCTGCTGGTCCTCGACGCGGACCTCGACCCCCGCGACGCCTTCCACCGCCTGGACAACGCGCACCGCCGGATCGCCCCGGCCGTCGACGCCGACGGGCGGCTGGCCGGCATCCTCTCCCGCACCGGCGCGCTGCGCGCCACCCTCTACCAGCCGGCCGTGGACGCCGACGGGCGGCTGCGGATAGCCGCCGCGGTCGGTATCAACGGCGACGTGGCGGGCAAGGCGAAGCAGCTCCTGGACGCGGGCGTCGACACGCTCGTGGTCGACACCGCGCACGGCCACCAGGAGTCGATGCTCGCCGCGGTGCGCGCGGTGCGCGCCCTCGACCCCCGGGTGCCGATCGTGGCCGGCAACGTGGTCGCGGCGGACGGCGTGCGCGACCTGATCGAGGCCGGCGCGGACATCATCAAGGTCGGCGTCGGGCCCGGCGCCATGTGCACCACACGCATGATGACCGGGGTGGGGCGGCCGCAGTTCTCGGCGGTGCTGGAGTGCGCGGCCGAGGCACGGCGGCTCGGCAAGCACGTGTGGGCCGACGGGGGCGTGCGGCACCCGCGCGACGTCGCCATGGCGCTCGCGGCCGGCGCGTCCAACGTGATGATCGGCTCCTGGTTCGCCGGGACCCACGAGTCCCCCGGGGACCTCCAGCAGGCGGCCGACGGCCGGCTGTACAAGGAGTCGTTCGGTATGGCCTCCGCCCGCGCGGTGCGCAACCGGACCAGCGACGAGTCGGCGTACGACCGGGCGCGCAAGGCGCTGTTCGAGGAGGGCATCTCCACGTCGCGGATGTTCCTCGACCCGGCCCGGCCCGGGGTGGAGGACCTGATCGACTCGATCGTGGCGGGCGTGCGCAGCTCCTGCACGTATGCGGGCGCGGCCTCGCTGGAGGAGTTCGCCGAGCGCGCCATCGTCGGGGTGCAGAGCGCCGCGGGGTACGCCGAGGGCAAGCCGCTCTACGCCAGTTGGTCGTAGCGCCGCTGGTCGCAGGGCTGCCGGTGCCGTCGCCGACCGGACCCGGCGGCCCGGGGGACAGGGAGCGCCGTGGCACACTCCCGCTGTGGCGCTCAATGAGATCGACGAACGGATCGTGCACGCCCTGGCCGCCGACGCGCGGCGCTCCTATGCGGACATCGGCTCCGAGGTGGGGCTGTCGGCACCCGCGGTGAAACGGCGGGTGGACCGGCTGCTGGCGGCGGGCGCGATCACGGGGTTCACCGTACGGGTGGACCCCGCGGCGCTCGGCTGGCAGACCGAGGCGCTGGTGGAGCTGTACTGCCGACACAACACGTCGCCCGCGGACATCCGGCGCGGCCTGGCGCGCTATCCGGAGGTGGCGTCCGCGTCGACCGTGACGGGCGACGCGGACGCGGTGGTGCAGGTCTTCGCCGCCGATGTGCGCCACTTCGAGCAGGTGCTGGAGCGGATCGCGGGGGAGCCGTTCGTCAGCCGGACCCGCTCCGTGCTGGTGCTCTCCCCGCTGCTGCGCCGCTACGGTGCCGCGGGCCCCTCCTGAGCCGCGGGCCCTTCCCGAACCCCGGGCTCCTGCTGAACCCCGGGCCGCTTCTCGGCCCCGGGCCCCCGGGATTCCGAGCTCTCCGAGCCCTTCCTGAGAGCCCGCTCGGCGCCCGAATCCCGCCCCGGAATGTCCCTATTGGGATGAGTGGATATGTTTTGCCCGTCCCAATGGGGTAACGCGGTGAAGTGAGGCCGGGAAAACGGCCCCGGCAGCCCGAGGAGGCGACATGATCACGCGCGAGCAGATTCCCCAAGTCGTGGGCCATCCCGTCCATGACACTCAGGGGAAGAAGATCGGCGATGCCAAGCACATGTACCTGGACGACGCCACCGGCCTTCCGGAATGGGTGACGGTCAAAACCGGCTTCTTCGGCAACAACGAGACGTTCGTGCCGACCCGCGCCGCGAAGATCGTGCAGGACCACGTCGAGGTGCCGTACGAGAAGGACAAGGTCAAGGGCGCGCCCAACGTGGACGTGGACTCCGGTGGCCACCTGTCCGCTGAGGAGGAGCGGCACCTGTACCGCTACTACGGCCTGGAGACGCGGAGCGGCTCGGGCGACACCGGGGAGAAGGCCGCGGCGGCCGGTGGCATGGCCGGGGCGGCCGGTGCCGCGGGCCGGGGCCGGCAGGCACGCGGGGACACGGCGGACTCGGGCGCCGCGACCGCGAAGGCCACCGACACGGAGATGTCCGGCAGCGAGGCGGGCACCGGCACCGCCGCCTACGCGGCCGGCCGCACCGGAGCGGCCGAGCGGCTCGGCTCCGGGGACGCGCGGGCCATGGACACCGACGAGGCGATGACCCGCTCCGAAGAGGAGATGCACGTCAGGGTCGAGCGCCAGACGAGCGGCCGGGCACGGCTGCACAAGTACGTCGACGTCGAGGAGGTCGAGCAGACCGTACCGATCGCCCACGAGGAGGTCCGGCTCGAGCGGATGCCGATCACCGAGGCGGACCGCGACGCCCGCGCCGGCGACATCAGCGAGGCCGAGCGGGTCGTCACCCTCCACGAGGACAAGGCCGTGGTCGAGACCGAGGTCGTGCCGAAGGAGCGCGTGCGGATGCGCGTCGAGGAGCACACCGAGCAGCGCAAGGTGCACGGCAGGGTCCGCAAGGAGCGGATCGAGTCCGAGATGAGCGGCGAGCCCGGCACCGAACGCGCCACCAAGTCCACCGACGAGGAGGGCCTGACCTGACAGCCGCCCCTCGCGTCAAGCCCGGGCGCCCACCCCCCGAACCGGGGGTGGGCGCCCGCGTCGCGCAACGGATCGCCGTTTCCGCCCCTCAGGACGCAACGGATCGGGGCCACAGGCGCAATGTTCGCGTCTTGTCGCTCCCGCGGGAGGGCACGTAGCGTCCTGAGGGGACCGGTTGAGCTGCGGAAAAGCCGCTGCGGACCGGATCGGTCACCAGGAAGCGGGGAACCGTGGAAGCGTTGCGGACAGGGCTGCTGCAAGGGCCCGGCGGGCTGCCCGCGAGCACCGCGGCGAGCCTCGCGGCGCTGGAGACGGCCGCCGCCGAGGCGGCCGGACGCGGCGCACGGCTGCTGGTGACGGGGGAGATGTTCCTGACCGGCTACGCCCTCGGGGACGCGGTCGCCGAAGCGGCCGAGCCGGCCGGCGGGGCCGCGGCCCAGCACATCGCCGGCATCGCCGCACGGCACGCCATCGCCATCGTGCACGGCTACCCCGAGCGGGACGGCGCGCACGTCTACAACGCCGCCCGGCTCACCGGCCCCGACGGCACCGCGCTGGCCGACTACCGCAAGACCCACCTCTTCGGCGACTACGAGCGCTCCGTGTTCACCCCCGGCGACCGCCCGCTGGTCCAGGCCACCCTGGACGGCGTCCGGATCGGCCTGCTGATCTGCTACGACGTCGAGTTCCCCGAAGCGGTACGCGCGCACGCCCTGGCCGGCACCGAACTGCTCGCCGTACCCACCGCGTTGATGCGCCCGTACGAGTTCGTCGCCGAAACGCTGCTGCCGGCCCGCGCGTTCGAGAACGGCCTGCACATCGCGTACGCCAACCGCTGCGGCCCGGAAGGCGAGTACGACTTCGCCGGCGGAAGCTGCCTGGCCGGGCCGGACGGCGCGGTGCGTGCCCGGGCCGGCGCCGGACCCGAACTCCTCGTCGCCGACGCCGACATGGAGCTGCTGCGCGCCACCCGCGAGCAGAACCCGTACCTGACCGACCGCCGCCCCGAGCTGTACGGCTCGCTCGCCGCCAGGAGAACCGCCCCATGACGTCCGTGCCCACCGCCATCCACGACGAAGGGCACGTCCGGGCCCAGGCCGAACCGCCCATCACGATGTTCGGCCCCGACTTCCCCTTCCCCTACGACGACTTCCTCGCGCACCCCGCCGGGCGCGGCGCGGTGCCGCCGGCCGCCCACGGCACCGAGGTCGCCGTGATCGGCGGCGGCCTGTCCGGCCTCGTGACCGCCTACGAGCTGATGCGGATGGGCCTGCGGCCGGTGCTCTACGAGGCCGACGAGATCGGCGGCCGGCTGCGCACCGTCGCCTTCGACGGGTTCGGCGCCGTCGGCGAGGACGGCGCGCTGACCGCGGAGATGGGCGCGATGCGCTTCCCGCCGTCGTCCACCGCGCTGCGCCACTACATCGACCTGGTGGGGCTGACCACCAAGCCGTTCCCCAACCCGCTGGCGCCCTGCACCCCTTCGACGGTCGTCGACCTCAAGGGGCAGTCGCACTACGCCACGTCGGTCGACGACCTGCCCGAGGTCTACCACCAGGTGATGCGCGCCTGGAACGCCTGCCTGGAGGAGGGCGCGGACTTCTCCGCGATGCAGCAGGCGCTGCGCACCAGGGACGTGCCGCGGATCAGGGAGATCTGGTCCGCGCTGGTCGAGCGGCTGGACAACCAGACCTTCTACGGATTCCTGTGCGCCGCACCGGCGTTCGCGTCGTTCCGGCACCGGGAGATCTTCGGCCAGGTCGGCTTCGGCACCGGCGGCTGGGACACCGACTTCCCCAACTCGATCCTGGAGATCCTGCGGGTCGTCTACACCGGCGCGGACGACGACCACCACAGCATCGTCGGCGGCAGCCGGCAACTCCCGCTGCGGCTGTGGGAACGCGAGCCGGACAAGCTGCTGCACTGGCCGCGCGGCACCTCGCTGCGCTCCCTGCACGGCGGCACCCCGCGCCCGGCGGTCACCGGACTGCACCGCACCGCGGGCAACCGGATCACCGTCACCGACGCGACCGGCGACATCCGCAGCTACCGCGCCGCGGTGTTCACCGCGCAGAGCTGGATGCTGCTGTCGAAGATCGCCTGCGACGACTCGCTCTTCCCGATCGACCACTGGACCGCGATCGAGCGCACCCACTACATGGAGTCCAGCAAGCTCTTCGTGCCCGTCGACCGGCCGTTCTGGCTCGACCGGGACCCGCGCACCGGCCGCGACACGATGTCGATGACGCTCACCGACCGGATGACCCGCGGCACCTACCTGCTGGACGACGGGCCGGACCGGCCGGCGGTGATCTGCCTGTCGTACACCTGGTGCGACGACAGCTCGAAGTGGCTGCCGCTGAGCGCGCACGAGCGGATGGAGGTCATGCTCAAGTCGCTCGGCGAGATCTATCCCGGGGTCGACATCAGGAAGCACGTCATCGGCAACCCCGTCACCGTCTCGTGGGAGGACGAGCCGTACTTCATGGGCGCGTTCAAGGCCAACCTGCCCGGCCACTACCGCTACCAGCGGCGGCTGTTCACGCACTTCGTGCAGGATCTGCTCCCCGCCGACCAGCGCGGCATCTTCCTCGCCGGGGACGACGTGTCCTGGACCGCCGGATGGGCCGAGGGCGCGGTGCAGACCGCGCTCAACGCGGTGTGGGGCGTCATGCACCACCTCGGCGGCGCCACCGACCCGCTCAACCCGGGCCCCGGCGACCGCTACGACGAGATCGCGCCGGTGCTGCTACCGGAGGACTGACGCGGGCGGCGGAGCCGACGGGACCGGACGAGCCGCCGGTGTGGTCGCCGCGGGCGGTGCCTGCGGGAGGCGTGCGCGGTGGGCCGGGAACGGGGCGAGCAGGGCGTGGGCCATCAGGCCGACGGACGACTCCAGGCTCCGTACGCAGTCCTCGTACGCCTCCTGCCGGTCGCGGATCGCCCACAGCAGGCGGGCCGTGGCCCACGCGCCGTCCCGCGCGCGGGCCAGGGACCACGACGCGACGGCGTGCGTGAGCGGGTCGAGGCGCTCCAGCAGGTCGGGGCCGGGCATCAGCTCCTCCCTGACCCGGACCTCGATGGCGGTGAGCACGCCGCCGACCTCGGCGTAGTCGGCGGCGACCTCGGCGGGCACCCGGCCGGTGGCCCGGCAGGTGTCGACCACCGCGAGCGGGAGGTCGTGGCCCACGTGGGCGGTGATCCCCGCGAGGGCGAACTGGAGCGGGTGGACGGTCTCGTCGGCCCGCGCCCGCAGCAGGGGCCGCCAGCAGGCGGGCGCGCCCCTGTCGTCGGCGGCGCGGTGCCTTCCGCCTCCGGCCGCGCCACCCGCCGCTTCCCCGGCCTCGACCGCCGCCAGGTACCGCCCGGCGAAGAGCACGGCCAGCTCCGCCGCCTCGGGCCCGTCCGAGAACCGCCCGCCGGCGAGCCCCCGGGTTACCTCCTCGGTGACCGCCAGGTAGACCCGGTTGAACACCGCCACCCCGTCCGCCGGCGGGAGCCCCGCCGCGAGCGCCCGCATCCGCGCCACCACATCCGCCACGTCCCCCGGCGCCGTCCACTGTGCCGTCGTCGTCATCCCCCCAGCTTCCGCACCACCCCGCCGCCGCCTCCCGCGCCGCGCGGCGATGTCGCCGTGACGGCGGACCGGACCGGCGGTGCACGGGAGGCGCGCCGCCCGGCTCCGCCTGCCACGTATGGCGGTCGCGGCGGTGCCGAGGGCATGCTCGACGACGGGAAGGAAACGGCCCGGCCGCGCCGGCCGCGCCCGCCGACCGCGCCCTCGACGGCGCAGAACGGACACCGCCGTGACCATGGCCTACCTGGCACAGCCCGAACAGCAGCAGAAGCTCGAATGGCTCGACGGCGGTGAGTTCGCCGTGCTCCTCGACAGCGCGGCCACCGCCGGGCAACTGACCGTGGGACGCTTCTCCGTCCGCAAGGGCGAAGCGCCGCCGTACCACCTGCACACGCGTGAGGACGAGGTCTTCATGCTGGTCAAGGGCACGGCGCTGGTGTGGTGCGACGACGAGGAGCGGGAGCTGGCCGAGGGCGGCATCGTCTTCCTGCCGCGCAACGTCCCGCACGGTTACCGGATCACCTCCGACACCGCCGACCTGCTGATGATCTGCACACCCGGCGGCATCGAAGGCATGTTCCGCCACGCCGGACGCGACAAGTCGACCCCCCGCCCCGAGGGCTACGAGATCTCCCAGGACGTCATGGCCGAGGCGGCCGACCGGTACGGCCAGATCATCCTCGGGCCGCCGCGCTGACCGCTACAGCGCGCCCGCGTCGCGCGCGGTCCAGACCGAGGGGTGGATCGGGCGGAAGCCCAGCTCGTCGCGGATGCGGGCGGTGGAGACGATGCCGTCCCAGGGGTCCTCGACCTGGCGGCCGGCGGCCTCGGCGGGCGGCTCGACGCCGTTGAGCCAGAACAGTTCGACGCTGCTGACCGGCGCGTCGTCGGCGATGTTGTAGGTCCGGCCGGCCAGGCCGGCGGCGTACAGCAGGCGCAGCAGACCCTGGCCGACATCGGCGTGGTGGACCATCTGCAGCCGCTGGTGCCCGGCCCACTCCTCGGCCCACCGCACGACCTGTGCGAGGTGCGGGTCGCCCTCGCCGTAGACGAAAGCGAGCCGGCCGATCCGCACGTCGAGACCGTCCAGGGCGAGCAGCCCGGTCTCGGCCGCCCACTTGGAGTCGGGGTAGGCGGCGCCCGTATGCCGGCCGCCGGACAGCGGCTGGTCGTCCTCGACGGCGGGGCGGCCGCGCCCGGCGCCGTACACCAGGTTGGTGCTGACCTGCACGAAGCGGTGCACGCCCGCCTCCACCGCGGCCCGGCCGAGGTCGAGTGCGGCGTCGCGGTTGACCGCCCACGCCTCCTCGTCGGGCACACCGCGGAAGGAGGCCGCGATGTTCACCACCGCGTCGACACCGTCGACGGCCTTGCGCACGTCGGCGCCGTCGCGCAGCTCGCCGGCCACGGCCTCCGCGCCGAGCCGGGTGAGCGGCTCGGCCCGCGCCTCGTCCCGCACCAGCAGCCGTACGGTGTCGCCGCCGCGCCCGGCCTGCTGCATCAGCCGGGGGACGAACCTGCGGCCGACCTGGCCGGTGGCTCCGGTGACCAGAATTCTCATGACGTGCTCCTCGGAAGTGTCCGTTGTACGGTCCGCCGAACGGCGGCCGGCAGTCCGCGTCCGGCCGCCCCTGTCCGTCGGGGTGCGGTTCCCACCGTGCGGCCGACCGGCGCCGGGCGGGAGAGACCTGCCGATCCAGGGAGCAGCACTCCCTGGATAGCCCCGCGCGGCCGCCGCATGCTGGAGGCGTGGACCGACCAGAACTCGCCGACTTCCTGCGCCGCTGCCGTGGCCGCCTCGGACCCGCGGACGTGGGCCTGGCCGGGAGCCCCCGCCGCCGGACGCCCGGACTGCGCCGGGAGGAGGTGGCACAGCTCGCGGGCATGTCCGCGGACTACTACGCCCGGCTGGAGCAGGCCCGCGGCCCGCGGCCGTCCCGGCAGATGCTCGCCGCGCTCGCCCGTGCGCTGCGGCTGACGGCCGACGAGCACGACCACCTCTTCCACCTGGCCGGCGAGGTGCCGCCGCGCGAGCCGGGCGGCGGCCGGCATGTGCGCCCCGGGCTGCTGCTGATCCTGGACCGGCTGCACGACACGCCCGCACAGGTGCTCAGCGACATCGGCGACGTGCTCGCGCAGAACGCGATGGCCGCCGCGCTGCACGGCGACGTGTCCGCCCGGCCGCCGGCGATGCGCAACATCGTGCGGCGGATGTTCACCGACCCCGAGGGCCGAGCGGCGCTGCCGGCGGAGGACTTCGAGCGGGTGGCCAGGAGCCATGTGGCGCAGTTGCGCGCGGTCGTCGCGGCCCGGCCGAAGGACCCGCGCCCGGCCGCGCTGGTCGCCGACCTCCGCGCCGCCAGCCCGCTGTTCGCCCGCCTGTGGACCGACCACGAGGTGGCGGTGCGGCGTTCGGACGTGAAGCGCTTCCGGCACCCGGTGGTGGGGGAGTTGACGCTCGACTGCGAGGTGCTGCTGAGTTCCGAAGGGGACCAGCGGCTGGTGGTGTTCACCGCCCGGCCCGGCTCCGAGTCGTACGAACGGCTCCAACTGCTGCGGGTGGTCGGCCTGCAGGACCTCTCCGTGAGCTGACCGCCAACTCCCTTGTGTGGCCCGGGAGATGGCGCGAGCCTGTGCCATGGCGTGTTCGCGCGACTGCATTTGTCCGACTCGCGCCTTCGACGTTCCGTAAGGGCGCGCTAACGTGGAGACACGGTCCGGCGGGTTCGATTCCCCCGTGCGCACCCGCCGGACCGCTTCCTCGCCGCGCTCTCTTGCGGCCGCGGTGGGATGCCGCAAGGGCGCGGGGCGCCCTGCGGGCAAGCGCCCACCGGGTGGTCCCCTGGGGTGGACCGTGACCCGCCGCATCCCTGTACTGCAAGCCCGTATCGCCTGCTCCCCATTGCCTCGGAGCGGCCTGCCCTCATACGATCCAGCGATCGCATTGATGAACTGGGTTCATCTACGTGAATTGGAGGGGTCGTGGTGCGGGAACGTCCGGAGACGGAGGCAGGCGCGGATGCGGTCGTACGGAGCGCGGCGGGCGCCCTACGGACGGCCGTAGCAGAGGAAGCGGCGCCGCCGACCGTGGTGCTCGACGGCAGTCGCCTGCGGCAGGCCCGGGACCGGCTGCGCTCCGGCGACCCCGAGACCACCGCGGCCCTGGCCCACCTCACCGCCCGCGCGGAGCGCCAACTCGCCCTGGGCCCATGGTCGGTGACGGACAAGCCGCAGACCCCGCCCAGCGGCGACCGGCACGACTACCTCAGCCAGGCCCCGTACTGGTGGCCCAGCCGCCCGCGTACCGCCGCCGACCCCGACGGCCTGCCGTACGAGCGGCGGGACGGGCTGCGCAACCCCGAGATCGACCTCATCACCGACCACCGCGGGCGCGGCGCGATGTTCGACGCGGTGCAGACCCTCGCCCTCGCCTGGTACCACACCGGCCGCGCCGACTACGCCGAGCACGCCGCCCACCTGCTGCGCACCTGGTTCCTCGCCCCCGCCACCCGGATGAACCCGCATCTCGCGCACGCCCAGGCGATCCCCGGCGGCACCGACGGCCGGCCGATCGGCATCATCGACTTCTCCCAGCAGTTCACCTCGATCCTGGACGCCATCGCGCTGCTCGGCGCCGGCGCCCCTGGCTGGACCGAGGCCGACCGGGCCGGAGTGCACGCCTGGTGTGCCGACTTCACCCGCTGGCTCGGCGGCGACTTCGCGGCCGAGGAGGCGGCCACCGCCAACAACCACGGCACGTTCTTCGACATGCAGCTCGCCGCGCTCCAACTCGCCGTCGGACAGCCGGATTCCGCCCGCCGGACGGTGCTCGCCGCCCGTGCCGCCCGGATCGACCCGCAGATCGCGGCGGACGGCAGCCTGCCCGAAGAGCTGGCCAGGAGCCGCAGTTGGCACTACTCGACCTTCTGCCTGGTGGCCCTCACCCGGCTCGCCCACATCGGCCGGCAGGTCGGTGTCGACCTGTGGTCGTACCGCAACCCCGTGGGCGCGGGCATCCTCGACGCGGTCCGCTACCTGCTCCCCGCCGCCACCGGCCGCGCGCCCTGGCCGCACCCGGAGCTGCACTTCCAGCGATTCGCGGCGAGCGACGTGGTGCGGGCCGCCGCCGAGGCGGGCGACCAGGCGGCGGCCGAGGCCGTACCCGAACTCCAGGCACCGCCCGGCGGCGACCTGTGGCCGCTGCGCCCGTCCCCGGAACAGCTCGACCCGATCTCGCGGTAGCGCCACCACGGGCAGCCGCCCGCGCGATCGGAGGGGACCTCCGGGCCGCGGACGCGCCGTCCCTGAGCCGACGGTCCGCGACCCGGAGGGTCTACGGTGCCGGGCGCGCGGCCCGGCGAGCGGGGCGGACCACCCGGGGGCCGTACCCGCCCGATCCTCCGGCGAGTGGCCGGCGGCGTGCATCCGCCCTGGTCACCGGCCGGTGGTCGGCGACGAGGCGGGAGCGGCTGGGGCGGCCACGCCCGAGGCGGCCACCTCCTTGCGCGGGGTGGGCCGGACCACGCCCGCGCCGAGCACCAGCCCGAGGGTCAGCACGGTGACCAGCACGAAGGACGTGGTCAGCGAACTCGCCCCCGCGATCCCCCCGATCGCGGCGGGCGCGACCAGCCCGGAGGTGTACGTCACCGTGGCGACCCCGGCGATCGCCTGGCTCGGCACCGGCCCGCGCCGCCCGGCCGCGGCGAAGCACAGCGGCACCGTCGTGGAGATGCCCACCCCGATCAGGGCGAACCCGATGATCGCCGGCGCCGGGGTGTGCGCGAGGACCACGAGGAGGCCGCCGAGGGTGGAGACGGCCCCGCCGATCCGCAGCGTGCGCACCGCTCCGAGCCGCCGGACCACCAGGTCGCCGACCAGCCGGGAGGCGGCCATCGTGCACGAGAACGCGGTGTACGCCAGCGCGGCGACGGCCGGCGAGGCGTGCGCGATCTCCTTCAGGTAGACCGCGCACCAGTCGGAACTGCCGCCCTCCGCGAACACCCCGCAGAACCCGATCGCCCCGATCACCAGCGCGGCCTTCGGGGGCAGCGAGAAGCGCGGCGGCGCGGCCTCGTCCTCGTGCGGGCGCACATCCGGCGTGCCCGAGGTGATCAGCAGCGCGGCTACCACCAGCGCGGCCGCCATCAGGGCCAGGTGCACCCGGCCGTCCAGGCCAACGCGCACCGCCGAGACACCCACCGCGGCCCCGACCAGCGTGCCCGCGCTCCACATGCCGTGCAGCCCGGACATGATCGACTTGCCCTTGTGCTCCTCGACGGCGATGCCGAGCGCGTTCATCACCACGTCGGCCATGCCGGAGGTCGCCCCGAACGCGAGCAGCGCCGCGCACAGCCAGGGCAGCCCCGGCGCGAGCGCGGGCAGCGCGAGCGTCGCGCACCACAGGCCCAGCAGCACCCGCAGGGCCGCGCGCGAACCGTAGCGGTGCATCAGCCGTCCGGCCAGCGGCATCATCAGCGACGAGCCGATCGCCGGGCAGACCAGCGCGAGCCCCAACGTGCCCGCGCTCAGGCCGAGATGGTCCTTGATCCACGGGATGCGGGTGGCGAACGAGCCCTGCACCGCGCCGTGCACGGCGAAGGCCGCGCGCATGGTCAGGTGGGCCCGGCGGACCCGGGCGGGTGACCACTGCGCCGGCGACCACTGCGCGGGCGGGGAACTGCTCGTCATGCGCGGTAAACTATCAGGAAGCCTGCCTGAAAGTTAAGCCGCTTTTCCGGCCGCATCGGCGGGTTCTGGAAGGATCGCCGCCATGACCGCCACCAGCGCGCACCCCGGGCGCGGTGCCTCCCCCCGCACCGCCCGGGCGATCAACGACCGGCTCGCCCTGCGACTGCTCCAGGAGGAAGGGCCGCTCACCGCGGGGCAGTTGAAGGAGCTGACCGGGATGTCCCGGCCCAGCGTCGCCGACCTGGTCGAACGCCTTCAGGACTCCGGGCTGATCGAGGTGGTCGGCGAGGCGGGCGCGGCCCGGCGCGGCCCGAACGCGCGGGTCTACGGGATCGTCGCCGACCGGGCCTACGTCGCCGGGCTCGATGTCCGGATCGAGAGCATCGGCGTGGAGATCGCCGACCTGCTCGGGCGGACCGTCGCCCGCGCCGAGCGGCCGGTCGCCGCCGGGGCCGACCCCGAGCGGATCGTCGAGGACGGCGTCGCGCTGCTCACCGGGACCGCGCGGACGGCCGGCGCCGCCGCACTGCACACCGTCGTCTTCGGCGCGCCCGGCCTGATCGACCCCGGCACCGGGCGGCTGAGCCCCTCCGGCGCGCTTCCCGCCTGGCACGCGGACTTCGTGGACGAGGTGCGGCGGCGGCTCGGCGTGCCCGTCCTGCTGGAGAACGAGGCGAACCTCGCGGCCGTCGCGGAACAGCGCATCGCGGCCGCGGGGCCCGACGGCGACACGTTCGTACTGCTGTGGATCGGCAGCGGGGTCGGGGCGGGCGTCATGCTCGACGGGCGGCTGCGGCGCGGGGTGTCCGGCGGAGCCGGGGAGGTCGGGTTCCTGCCGATCTCGCCGGACGGGGCGCTGCCCAGCGCGGAGGACTGCGACAAGGGGTACCACGGGCTGGTGGGGAGCAGGGGGGTGTGCGCGCTGGCGCGGGCGCACGGGCTTTCCCCCGGGTCCGGGGCGGACGCGGAGTCGGCGGCGTCGGCGGTACGGGCCGCGGTCGAGGGCGGGGCCGACGCCTTCCTCACGGAATTCGCCGAGCGGATCGCGGTGGGCGCCGCCGCCATCTGCGCGGTGCTCGACCCGGGCCGGGTGGTGCTCGCCGGCGAAGTGGGCGAGGCCGGGGGAGACGTTCTTGCCGAGCGGGTCGGTGCGGCCTTCGCCCGGCTCTCCCCGCTGCGCACGTCCTTCCGCGTCACCGCGGTCAAGGGCGGTCCGATCCTGCGCGGTGCGGTCATCACGGCCATGGACGCGGCCCAGCGCGACTTGTTCGCACCGGCGAGCTGACCCTCCGGGGTGGTGTGTGCTGTCGGTTCAGGGACCACCTGCCGGTGGACGGTTGCGCGCGCAGTTCCCCGCGCCCCTGTGTAAGCCCGGCTCCCACCGTGCTGGCCCCGGGGGTACCCGGGGCACTTTCCAGGGGCGCGGGGAACTGCGCGACCAGCCACCGCGGACCGCAAGGTCCCGTGACCGGCGGGCAGGGGCGCCCGGGGGGTGTGAGGGAGCGCACAAAGAGGTGGGGGTGGAGCGGGAGCACCGTCGCGTGGCAGACTTGACCGCAGTAGTGACGTTCGCGCACTCCGGGGTCGGTGTAATTCCGAACCGGCGGTTACAGTCCGCGACCCGGCCGCAGCCAGCGGCCGGTTGACCAGGTGAAATTCCTGGACCGACGGTGAAAGTCCGGATGGGAGGCAGTGCGCGGCGGGCGTTCACTCGGGAAGGCCGCCGTAGGAGCGGGTCCGTGCGCAGGCGCGGATCGGTGCGTGCGTGGTCGGTCGTTCCGGCGAGTGGGAGCCCGTCAGTTTCCCTCGCCCCGGAGTCCGTGCCTGATGAGGCAGGAGGACCCGGTGGCCACCAGTGCAGAAGCCGACGCGATGCGTCGAGCCGTCGCGCTGTCCGCGCGCGCCCTCGGCGCGACCGCGCCGAACCCCGTGGTGGGCTGCGTGATCCTCGACGCGGCCGGCCGCGTCGCGGGAGAGGGCTGGCACCAGCGGGCCGGCGGACCGCACGCCGAAGTGCACGCGCTGCTCGCCGCCGGCGAGCGGGCCCGCGGCGGCACCGCCCTGGTCACCCTGGAACCGTGCAACCACACCGGCCGCACCGGCCCGTGCGCGAAGGCGCTGATCGAAGCCGGCGTCGCCCGCGTGGTGTACGCGGTGGCCGACCCCAACCGGGTGGCGTCCGGCGGCGCGTACACCCTGCGCGCGGCGGGCGTCGACGTGGCCGGCGGCCTGCTCGGCGAGGAGGCCGCCGCGGTCAACGCGGCCTGGCTCACCTCCGTGCGCAAGGGCCGCCCCTACGTCCGGTGGAAGTACGCCGCCACCCTCGACGGCCGGATCGCGGCCGCCGACGGCACCAGCCGCTGGATCACCTCCGCCGAGGCCCGCGCCGACGTGCACCGGCTGCGCGCCGAGGCCGACGCCGTCGTGGTCGGCTCCGGCACCCTGACC
Source organism: Streptomyces sp. NBC_00448 (assembly GCF_036014115.1). NCBI lineage: Bacteria > Bacillati > Actinomycetota > Actinomycetes > Kitasatosporales > Streptomycetaceae > Streptomyces > Streptomyces sp. NBC_00448. Next base: position 1,468,986 of record NZ_CP107913.1, on the reverse strand, counting down.
GCGGACGACCCGCACCTGGCGGTACGCGGCATCGACGGCGCCACCCAGCCGCTGCGGGTGGTCGTCGACACGCGGGCCCGCACGACCGCGGGCGTCCGGGTGCTCGACGACGCCGCACCCACCCTGATCGCCGTCGGCAAGGACGCCGACACCTCCCACCTGACCGCGACCGGCGTGGACGTCGTCCGGCTGCCGTACGCGCCGCAGGGCCGCGGCGTCGACGTGGCCGCGCTGCTCGCCGAACTGCTCGCCCGCGGGGTCCGCTCGGTGCTGCTCGAAGGAGGGCCCACGCTCGCGGGGGCGTTCGTGGCCGCCGGATACATCGACACCGTCACCGCCTACCTCGCCCCGGCGCTGCTCGGCGCCGGCCCCGCCGTGCTCACGGGCGGGGGAATCAGCACCATCGCGCAGGCGTTGCGGCTCGACGTGACCGGCGTCGACCGCCTCGGACCCGACCTGCGCGTCACCGCCGTACCCGCTGCCACCGTCGCCAGCGCCGCCACTCCCGCCGACGTCCCCACCGCACCCCAGGAGAGCTGACGTGTTCACCGGAATCGTGGAAGAGCTGGGCGAGATCACCGCCGTCGAGGACCTGGGCGACGCGTCCCGCTTCACCGTAAGCGGACCCGTCGTCACCGAAGGCGCGAAACACGGTGACTCCATCGCCGTCAACGGGGTCTGCCTGACCGTCGTGGACCTGCCCGACGGCGCCTTCACCGCCGACGTGATGGCCGAGACGCTCAAACGCTCCAGCCTCGGCGCGCTCGCCCCCGGCTCCCGGGTCAACCTGGAGCGGCCGATGGCGCTCGGCGGCCGGCTCGGCGGCCACCTCGTGCAGGGCCACGTGGACGGCACCGGCACCGTGCTGGAGCGCGTCCCCGGCGAGCACTGGGAGATCGTCAAGATCGCGCTGCCCGCCGAACTCGCCCGCTACGTCGTCGAGAAGGGCTCCATCACCGTCGACGGGATCAGCCTGACCGTGGTCGACGCGGCAGCGGACTTCTTCACAGTCAGCCTCATCCCGACCACCCTCGCGCTGACCACGCTCGGCATCAAGCAGCCGGGCGACCCGGTCAACCTCGAAGTGGACGTCATCGCCAAGTACGTCGAGCGGATGCTCGGCGGCGCCGACCGCGCCACCGACCGTGACGACGACCGGCGGACGGGGGCCGGCCGGTGAGCATCGTGCACTGGCTGAACAGCCAGGCGTTCACCGCGTTCGACCAGCACGTGGTGTGGTCCGACATGATCGGCAACCTGCTCGGCCTGGCCGCGCTCGCGCTCGGCTGGCGGCGGGCCATGCTGACCTGGCCGGTCCAACTGCTCTCCGGCGTGGTGCTGGTGGCCGCGTTCTGGGGCGCGCACCTCGGCGGCGGCGTCGGCAAGCAGTTCGTGGTGATCACCGTCGCGGTGTGGGGCTGGTACCAGTGGCGGCGCGGCAGCGGCGGGAGCACCGGCCGGCTCGCCATCCGCTTCGCCACCTGGCGCGAGCGGGCCGTCCTGGCGCTGGCCACCGGCCTGGGCACCGTGGCGGTCGGCTCGCTCTTCCTCGCCTACCCGAAGCTCTCGTGGAACCCGTGGCCGGACGCCTACATCTTCGTCGGCACCCTCGCCGCGATGTACGCGCAGGCCCGCGGCTGGGTCGAGTTCTGGTTCGCCTGGCTGGCCGTCGACCTGGTCGGCGTGCCCCTGAACTTCCACAGCGGGCTGCCGTTCTCCGGCCTGGTCTACATCATCTACTTCGTCCTGGTGATCGCCGGGATGTACGCCTGGTGGCAGCAGACGCGGCGCACCGCCGGCGAGCAGGGCGGCCCGCAGCCGCGGCAGCCCGTCACCACCGCGGAAGGAGCGACGGCATGACCACCGTGACCGCACCGCACGACCCCTGGCGGCACCGCATCGACAGCGGCGTCCCCGACGGGCCCACCGCAGTCGACGCCTCCGACGGTCTCGACGATCTCGACGATCTGGTGCTCGACTCTGTCGAGCGGGCCATCGCCGACATCGCCGCGGGCCGCCCCGTGGTGGTCGTCGACGACGAGGACCGGGAGAACGAGGGCGACCTCGTCGTGGCCGCCGAGCGGATCACCCCGCAGATCGTCGCCTTCATGATGAACGAGTGCCGCGGCCTGATCTGCGTGCCGATGGAGACCCCGGAGCTGGACCGGCTGGAACTGCCGCAGATGGTGGAGTCCAACACCGAGTCCATGCGCACCGCGTTCACCGTGTCCGTGGACGCGAGCGGTGCGCACGGCGTGACCACCGGCATCTCCGCCGCCGACCGCGCCGCCACCATCCGGCTGCTCGCCGACCCGGCCGCGCGCGCCGACGACTTCGTCCGGCCCGGCCATGTCTTCCCGCTCGCCGCCCGCCCCGGCGGGGTGCTGGAGCGGGCCGGCCACACCGAGGCGGGCGTCGACCTCGCCCGGCTGGCCGGACTGCGGCCGGCCGCGGCCATCGTGGAGATCGCCCTCGAGGACGGCACCATGGCCCGGCTTCCCGAGCTGGTGCCCTTCGCCCGCAAGCACGGCCTGGCGATCATCTCCATCGAGGCCCTGATCGCCTACCGCCGCGCCGAGCAGGCCGAGGTGCGCCGCGAGGCCAGCACCCGACTGCCCACCGCCTACGGCGAGTTCCGCGCGTACGGCTACCGCGTCCCCGCCGACGGCGCCGAGCATGTCGCGCTGGTCGCCGGCGACCTCGGCGACGGCACCGACGTCCTGGTCCGGGTGCACTCCGAATGCCTGACCGGCGACGTCTTCGGCTCGCTGCGCTGCGACTGCGGCCCGCAACTCCAGACCGCGCTGCGCGAGGTCGCCGCCGCCGGCCGCGGCGTGGTGCTCTACCTGCGCGGCCACGAAGGCCGCGGCATCGGCCTGATGTCGAAGCTGCGCGCGTACGAACTCCAGGAGCGCGGCCGCGACACGCTCGACGCCAACCTCGAACTCGGCCTGCCTGCCGACGCCCGCGACTACGCCGCCGCCGCGCACATCCTCACCGACCTCGGTGTGCGCTCGCTGCGGCTGATGACGAACAACCCGGCGAAGTCCGCGGCACTGGCCGGACACGGCCTGGAGGTGCTCTCCCGCGTGCCGATGCCGGTCGCCGCGGGCGAGCACAACGTGCGGTACCTGCGCACCAAGCGGGACCGGATGGGCCACGAACTGCCGTGGCTCGACGGCGAAGCGGCCGTCCCCGGCACCCTGCCCGAGACCGTCGCCGGCGGCACCACCCGAAGCAGCACCCCCGGCACCACCACCACCCGAAGCACTACCGGAGGAGAGAAGTGAGCGGCAAGGGCGCCCCGGAACTGACCGTGAAGAACTGCGGTGACCTGCGGGTCGCCGTCATCGCGGCGCAGTGGCACACCCAGGTGATGGACGGCCTCGTGGACGGGGCGGTCCGCGCCCTGCGCGACCTCGGCATCGAGGAGCCGACCCTGCTGCGGGTGCCGGGCAGCTTCGAACTGCCCGTCGTCGCCAAGGTGCTGGCCGGCCGCGGCTACGACGCGATCGTCGCCCTCGGCGTGATCATCCGCGGCGGCACCCCGCACTTCGAGTACGTCTCGCAGGGCGTCACCGCCGGGCTCACCCAGGTCTCCGTGGAGACCGGAGTCCCGGTCGGCTTCGGCATCCTCACCTGCGACAACGAGGAGCAGGCGCTGGACCGGGCCGGGTTGCCCGGCTCCACCGAGGACAAGGGTCACGAAGCGGTGACCGCCGCGGTGGCCACCGCGGCCATCCTGCGCTCGGTCTCCGAACCGTGGCGGTGACCAGCATCCGAACCATGGCGATGGTCCCCGGGCACTTCCCCGTACGCTAGGGACCACCATGGCTGACAAGACATTCGAGGAGCTGTTCAGCGAGCTCCGGCAGAAGGCCGCCACCGGCGACCCCAGCACTTCCCGCACCGCCGAACTGGTCGGGAAGGGCGTGCACGCGATCGGCAAGAAGGTGGTCGAAGAGGCCGCCGAGGTGTGGATGGCGGCCGAGTACGAAGGTCCGGACGCGACCGCCGAGGAGATCTCGCAGCTGCTCTACCACGTTCAGGTGATGATGGTGGCGCGCGGGATCTCCCTGGAGGACGTCTACGCCCATCTGTGAGCCGGGCGGCACCGTACGCCCGGCGCACCGCGCACGCGCGGCGGGTCCGCGCCTCCCGCGGACCCGTACCGCCGCAAGTCCCCCCGCACCACCGATGAACCGGCACATCCTGCACATCCGCCGTACTCGAAGAACCCGACGAAGAAAAGGAACCCGACCCCATGCTGCGCATCGCCGTACCGAACAAGGGTGCACTCTCCGGACCCGCGGCGGCCATGCTCCATGAGGCCGGCTACCGCCAGCGCAAGGAGTCCAAGGAACTCGTCCTGTTCGACAACGTCAACGACGTCGAGTTCTTCTACCTGCGCCCGCGGGACATCGCGATCTACGTCAGCTCCGGCCGGCTCGACATCGGCATCACCGGCCGCGACCTGCTGCTGGACTCCGGGGCGAGCGCCGAGGAGATCCTGCAACTCGGCTTCGCCCGCTCGACGTTCCGGTACGCCGCCAAGCCCGGCACCGCGAGCGACGTGACCGACCTGGCCGGGCTGACCGTCGCCACCTCCTACGAGGGCGTGGTCGCCAAGCACCTCGCCGACAGCGGCGTGGCCGCCTCCGTCGTCCACCTCGACGGCGCCGTGGAGACCGCGATCCAGCTCGGCGTCGCCCAGGTCATCGCCGACGTGGTGGAGACCGGCACCTCGCTGCGCATCGCCGGCCTGGAGGCGTTCGGCGAGCCGATCATGGAGTCCGAGGCCGTCGTCATCCGCCGCACCGGCGCCGAGCCCGACGACGTCGACGTGCGGAAGTTCCTGCGCCGCCTGCAGGGCGTCCTGGTCGCGCGGCGGTACGTGATGATGGACTACGACATCCGCGTCGAGCAGGTCGAGAAGGCCGTCGCGCTGACCCCCGGGCTCGAATCGCCCACCGTCTCCCCGCTGCACCACGAGGGCTGGGTCGCGGTCCGCGCGATGGTGCCCACCGCCGAGGCCCAGCTCATCATGGACCAGCTCTACGACCTGGGCGCCCGCGCCATCCTGACCACCGGCATCCACGCCGCCCGGCTGTGACGATGCCCGGCGCCCCGGCCGAGCACCCCACGGCCGCCGCTGCCGCGCCGGACGACCTGCCGATCACCTTCCGGCCGGTCGTCACCCGTGTGGTGCTGCTCACACTCGCCGTGGCGATCGTCGTCGTGCTGACCAGCGTCGCGGTGCTCATGCCGCATGACGGTGCCTCGCCCTGGAGCACCGCCGAGCGCGGCACCGTGGTCGGCACGGCCGTCCTGATCGGTGCGGGACTGACGCTGCTGAGCCGGCCCAAGGCCGTCGCCGACACCAGCGGGCTCACCGTGGTGAACCTCACGGTGCGGCGGCGCCTGGCCTGGGCCGAGGTGCTCGGGGTCAACCTCGGGCACGGCGACGCCTGGGTCCGCCTCGACCTCGCCGACGGCACGACCCTGGCGGTGATGGGGATTCAGCCCGGGATCGCCCGGGGGCGCGCGGTGCGCGACGCCCGGAGGCTGCGTGAGCTGGTCGAAGCGCTGGGCGAGGCCCCGTCCTCGTAAGGGGGCCATCCCCAGGGGGCCGCGGTGCCCCCGCCCCGGCGCCGGGGCGACCGTCTTCACGAGAGCACCCCGTCCCCGCGGGGGCAGCCGTCTTCCGCCGGGTGGGCACCGTCACTTCGCGGGCGCGCCCGCAATGACTACCCTGGTTCACCAAGCGCACTCAACCGCGCCCACCCACCCCGGCGCAGCCCCGCGCAGCGCCCACCCGAGGAGTGACACTCACACCCCGATGGACGAACCGTCCGGTAGTACTTGCGCCGCCCCTCCCGCCCGGAACTCCCACCGGAAACGCGGGGCGGCGGCCTCATGAGCACCCCGTTGCTGCTGCTCGCGGCAGCATTCGTTCTGATCCTCGCCAATGGCTTCTTCGTCGCCGCCGAGTTCGGCCTGGTGACGGTGGAGCGCCCCGCCGCCGAGCGGGCCGCGGCCGAAGGCGACCGCAGAGCCCGTAGCGTGGTCGCCGCCCTGCGGAAACTCTCCTTCCAGCTCTCCGGCACCCAGCTCGGCATCACCATCACCTCGCTGGTCGTCGGCATGCTCGCCGAGCCCGCGCTCGGCGACCTGCTGGAGGACCCGCTGCACGCCGCCGGCCTGCCGGAAGGCGCCGCCCCCGGCTTCGCCGTGGTGATCGGCATGATGGTCGCCTCCGGCGTGCAGATGGTGATCGGCGAACTCGTACCGAAGAACTGGGCGGTCTCCCGCCCGCTGGCCGTCGCACGGATGGTGGCCGGTCCGCAGCGGGCCTTCTCCAGCGCCTTCCGCCCGGTGATCGAGCTGCTCAACCGCGCCGCGAACCGCCTGGTGCGGATGCTCGGCGTGGAGCCCACCGACGAGCTGGCCTCCGCCCGCACCCCCGGCGAACTGGTCTCGCTGGCCCGGCACTCCGCGCTCGCCGGCGCCCTGGAGCCGGACACCGCCGACCTGTTCGTGCGCACCCTGTCGCTCGGCGACCTCACCGCGGAGAACGTGATGACTCCCCGGGTCCGGGTCAGTGCCCTGGAGGACACCGCGACCGCCGCCGACGTCCTCAACCTCACCCGCGCCACCGGCCTGTCCCGGTTCCCCGTCTACCGCGAGCGGCTGGACGACACCACCGGCATGGTGCACCTCAAGGACGCGCTCGCGGTGGCCGCCGACGCGCGCGACCGCACCCCTGTGTCGCGGATCGCCGTCGCCCCGCTGCTGGTGCCCGAGACGCTGCCGGTCCAGCACCTGCTGGAACTGCTGCGCAGCCAGCAGCCGATCGCGGTGGTCGTCGACGAGTACGGCGGCACCGCCGGCGTGGTCACCCTCGAGGACATCGTCGAGGAGCTGGTCGGCGAGGTCCGCGACGAGCACGACACCGCCGACCTGCCCGAACTCGCCCAGGCGCCGGCCGAGGACGGCCACCCGGCGTGGGCGGCGGACGGCGGCTGCCGGATCGACACCCTCGCCCGGATAGGCATGGCCGCGCCCGAGGGCCCCTACGAGACCGTCGCCGGTCTCGTCGCCGACCTGCTCGGCCGCATCCCCGAGGTCGGCGACACTGCCGACCTGCCCGGCTGGCTGCTGCGCGTCGAGGAGGTCGGCCACCACCGGGCTGAACGCGTCAGGATCGTGCGGACTGCACCGTCAGGACCCGACGACGGGCCGGACGACGGCGCCGGCTGCGCCGCGGGTGCCGCTGGTGCTGACCGTGCCGCCGGTGCCGAGGGCGTCGAGGGGGACGACCAGCGATGAGCGCACTCCAACTCCTCTTCGCCGTGCTGCTCGTGCTCGGCAACGGCTTCTTCGTCGGCGCCGAGTTCGCGCTCGTCTCCGTGCGCCGCAGCCAGATCGAGCCGCACGCCGCGGAGCAGCGCGCCGCCCGTACCGTCCTGTACGGGCTGGAGCACCTGCCGCAGATGATGGCCGCCGCGCAGTTCGGCGTCACCGTCTGCTCGCTGACCCTCGGCGCGGTCGCCGAACCGACCGTCGCCCACCTGGTGGAGCCCGCCTTCTCCGCCGTCCATGTCCCGCACGACCTGGTGCACCCGATCGGCTACGTGCTGGCGCTGGCCATCGTGGTCTTCCTGCACCTGGTGATCGGCGAGATGGTGCCGAAGAACCTGGCGATGTCCGACCCGGAGAAGGCCGCGCTGCGGCTCGCCCCCGGGCTGGTCGGGTTCGCCCGGGTCTTCCGCCCGGTGATCGCGGTGCTCGGGTCGTGCGCCCGGCTGATCCTGCGGGCGTTCCGGGTCGAGCCGAAGGACGAGGTCGACGCGGTGTTCACCAGCGCCGAGCTGACCGTCCTGGTCGAGGACGCGCGCGCCGCGGGGCTGCTCGACTCCGACGAGCAGGAGCGGCTGGAGGACGCCCTGGAGCTGGGCACCCGCTCGGTCACGGAGGTCCTGCTCACCCCGGACGAGCTGGTCACGCTCGGCCCGGGGGCCACCGCCCGCGAGATCGAGGCGCTGACCGTGCGGACCGGCTACTCCCGCTTCCCGGTGGCCGCCGGCGCGGACGCCTCCGGCGGTTCCGGCTATCTCGGCTACCTCCACGTCAAGGACATCCTCGACGTCGAGGACCCCGACCAGCCGGTGCCGCAGCGGCTCTGGCGCCCGATGGCCACCCTCCGCGCGGACCTTCCGCTCGACGACGCCCTCACGTCCATGCGCCGCGCCGCCACCCATCTCGCGTCCGTCACCGACGCCAACGGGCGGGTGCTCGGCCTGGTCGCCCTGGAGGACGTGCTCGAAAAGCTGGTCGGCGAGGTCCGCGACCCCGCGCACCGGGCGTCCCCGCGGAAGAACGGGGTGCCGCTCCCGGGCCCGGCCGCCGAAGGCACCTCGCCGGGTGAACTGGTGCGCTGAGCCCTGGCCGCCGGTCGTGTCCCCGGGTCGCGTCCACAGGCCCTGTCCCCGGGCCCGGTCCGACGAGCAGTGCCGCCCGCGGGCGTCACTCCGCCGGGTCGGCCGGGGGCGGGGCCCCGGGGCCCCGTCCCGAGAGCACCTCGCCGTACGCCTGCATGAGGTCCGGCAGGCGCAGCGTGGCCAACTCGTCGCGGCTCGGTGCGGCCGGGTACTCCGACAGCCGCAGATCCCGATAGGCGCAGCTCTTCTCGTAAAGGGTCCGCAGTAAGCGCCCGTTGCCGAGTTCGTCGACCCATCCCTGGTCGACGACATGCCCGCTGATCGCGCCGAGCTCGTCGAGCGCCTCGTCGTCCCACCGGTCGCCGTTCTCGCCGGCGAGCACCTCGCCGATCCGGGTCAGCTCCTGCGGGCGGTAACTGGGGAAGTCCACCCGGGTGGTGAAGCGCGAGCTGAGTCCGGGGTTCGCCGCGAGCAGCCGGTCCATGCCCTCGGGATAGCCCGCCAGGATCACCACGAGCCGGTCCCGGTTGTCCTCGGCGCGCTTGAGGAGCACCTGGAGCGCCTCGTCGCCGTAGGCGTCGCCCTTGCTGTAGCCGGAGTTGGACAGGGCGTACGCCTCGTCCACGAAGAGCACCCCGCCGAGCGCGGAGTCGATCAGTTCGTTCGCCTTCACCGCGGTCTGCCCGAGGAACTCGCCGACCAGGTCGGAGCGTTGGGCCTCGACCAGGTGATCGCCGCCGAGCAGGCCGAGGGCGTAGAAGACCCGGCCGAGGATACGGGCGACGGTGGTCTTGCCGGTGCCGGAGGGGCCGGAGAAGACGAAGTGCCGTTTCGGCGGCTGGACCGGCAGGCCCTGCCCGGCCCGCAGCCGGGCCATGCGCAACTGGGCCGACAGCGCCCGCACCTGGCGCTTGACCGGCTCAAGACCGACCATCCGGTCCAGTTCGGCGAGCGCCTCGGCGAGCAGCACGGAGTCGGAGCCGCCGAGCGGCAGTCCGGCCGCGCCGGTGGGTGCCGCGCCGCCGGCCGGCGGCGCGGAGCGGTCGCGTACGGCGTCGTCCAGCGGGCCTGACATCAGCAGCGACTCGTCCAACTCGGCGTCGGGGCCCGGGCCGGTGGCCGCCGACGGGTCGGGCGGGAAGTCGACGGGGTAGCCGCCGTCCGGGTCGCCGCCTTCGGGTACGGCCTGGCCGCCACCCCCGGCCAGCGAGACCGCGGCCAGTCCCGCGCCCTCGTCGAGGCCGTCGTCGGACTCGTGGATCGCGGCGAGCCGGGCGGAGGTGTCCATGAAGGACGCGTCGACCCGGTGCACGGCGCGGTAGAGCGGTACGGCGGCGGCGCTGCGGCCGGTGCCCTCGTAGGCCCGGGCGAGCCAGTAGCGCAGCTCCTTGCGCTGCGGCTGCTCGCTGCGGCAGCGCATCAGCGCGGCGGACAGCAGCGGTTCGGCCTGGCCGCACATCTCCAGCCGGACCCGGGCCATTCCGCCGAACAGCCCCGCCTCGATGCCGAGCACGGTGTCGCCGAGCAGCGGTTCGGTGTGCCGGACCAGCCGCTCCCAGTCCTTGACCAGGTAGGCGCGGCAGGCGTGCAGGAAACGCACCTGCGGATCGGTGTCCACCGGCGGGCAGTCGGCCAACGCCCGGTCCAGCTCGGCGACATGGCGGCCGTCCAGCCAGTGCGAGGCGTGCGCGAGCAGCAGGTCGCGGCTGGTCTCCAGCACCGGCTGCACCCACCAGCCCAGCCAGTACCAGGAGTTGAGGGTGCGGCGGTGGGCGGCGCGCTGCTCGCCGAAGCGGTCGCGATGCCGGTACATCTGGAGCAGCGCGGTGGAGGTGTCGGCGCGCAGCGCGTGCAGGCCCAGCCACGCGTCGGCCATGCCCGGGTCCAGCCGGACCGCGGCCCTGAACTCCTCCTCGGCCTGCACGTAAGCGCCCATCGTGTACGCGTCCACCCCGCGCAACCAGGCCAGATCGGCCGGCGCTCCCGGGCGGTCGGTGCCGAAGTCCATCAAGTCCCCACCACTCCGTCCCCCCGCCTCGCGGACACGCACGCCCCAACCCGTGGCCAACGGGCGGGAGTTGAGCAGACTGCGATACCCCCCAGGCACCGCACCGACCCCTTCGCGCATCGTACCCGCGATGGTCCGATCACCGTAGGGTGCCGAGACAAGCGGGACAGGGGAGCACGGCGTGCCGGGGGAGGGGGACCTTGAGGCGCCGTGACGTCACGGTGGGTGAGGAGAAAGGCGCGCCGGCAGCGTGGCGAACGGCGCGGAGAGCAGGACGAAGCCCCCGATCACGGGGGAACAATCGGGGGCTCCGTGTCTGCTGAGCGGCTGCGCAATGCCGCTGGTTGAAAACGTAATCTCTCGATACCCGGCCGGTCAAGCGATCGCGGGAGCCCGTTCGTGACGAAATCGCGCGCGGTCGCCGATCGCCTTCGATCACTCGCCGACCGGGTCCGACCGGCGCGGGTCCGGCCGTCAGGGTCCGCAGCGGGCAGGCACCGGATGCTCACCGACCGTAGCGGTCGGCGGGGTTCGGGTGCTGCGCCGCGCGGGCCGCGGGGCCCGGGGCGAACCGGTAGCCGCCTTCCTGGTCCTGGTGGACCAGCAGGTCGGCGTAGGGGCGAGTCGGGTCAGCGGTGAAGTGTGCGTCCTCGGCGGCGGTCCAGCCGGTCCAGAACGGGGTCAACTCCGGCCCGTCCCGGCGCAGTCCGCGCCGCCGCGCCTCGGCCGGGTCGACCTCCAGCCACAACACCAGCGCGAGGTGGGGCCGCAGCGCGGCCCGGCCGGTGCCGACCCCTTCCAGCACGACGCACGGCGCCGCGTCCACCGCGTGCTCGCCCGCGAACCGGCGCGCGTGCCAGTCGTAGACCTCGTGCACCGCGCTGCGGCCGGCGCCGAGCGGGCCGAGCACCTGCGTCGCCAGCCGGCCCGTCCAGTCGAACGGCTGCTCGTGCGTGGCCAGGTCGTCCGTGTGGACGACCGGGCTGCCGCCGAGCGCCGCCGCGAGGTGCCTGGCGAGGGTGGTCTTTCCGGCACCCGCGTGACCGTCCACCGCGATCAGCCGGGTCCGGCCGCACGACGGCGCCAGGCCGCTCATGCCCGCGGCCATCTCCGTCAACGTCATATCCGCCACCCCGCGACCATACGGCCCGCCTCGCCGAGCCGCCCGCCCGGCGCCCCCGCGGGGGAGCGGCTGCCGCACCGGCGGGCCCGCGGCCGGGGTCGGGCGCCGGCTCGGGTCGGGCGCCGTCTCGCGTCGGGCCGGCCGAAACGGGCGGACGTCCTTCCGGCGCGGCGTGGCGCGGCCGTCTACCGTAGGGGGGTGAGCGAATCCACCGGCAAGGCCGGCGCAGCCGAACTGTTTCCGCCGGAGCGACTGGCCCGGGCCCGCCAGGCCGCCGAGGACGCCGGGCTGGACGCCCTCCTCGTCTCCCCGGGCGCCGACCTCCGCTATCTGACCGGGTATCAGGCCCTGCCGCTGGAACGGCTGACGTGCCTGGTGCTGCCGGCGGCCGGCGACCCGTTCCTGGTGGTGCCCGAGCTGGAGAAGGCGGCCGCCGAGGCATCCCCGGCCGGCGCCCTCGGCGTGGAGATCACCGGCTTCGCCGAGACCGACGACGCGTACGCGATGATCGCCCGGCGGCTGCCGCCGCACGTCACCCGTTTCGCGGTCGACAACCACATGTGGGCCGAGAAGCTGCTCGCCTTCCAGGCCGCGCTGCCCGCCGCGCAGGCGGGCCTGGCCGGTGACGTGCTGTCGGTGCTGCGGATGCGCAAGAGCCCCGCCGAGGTCGAGGCGCTGCGCCGGGCGGGCGCGGCGATCGACCGGGTGCACCGCCGGATCGGCGAGTGGCTGCGGCCCGGCCGCACCGAACGCGAGATCGGCAAGGACATCGCCGACGCGATCATCGCGGCCGGCCACGCCACCGTCGACTTCGTGATCGTCGGCTCGGGACCGAACAGCGCCAGCCCGCACCACGAGGTCTCCGACCGGGTGGTGAAGTCCGGCGACCCGGTGGTGGTGGACATCGGCGGCACCACCCCCGACGGCTACTGCTCGGACTCCACCCGCACCTACGCGGTCGGTGAACCGCCCGCCGCGTTCCGGGAGTTGTACGAGGTGCTGCTCGCCGCCCAGACCGCGCAGACGGACGCGGTGCGCCCCGGGATCACCGCGGAGCAGCTCGACGCGGTGGGCCGGGACCGGATCGCCGCGGCCGGGTACGGCGAGCACTTCATCCACCGCACCGGCCACGGCATCGGCCTGGAGACCCACGAGGAGCCGTACATCGTGACGGGCAGCGCGCGGCCGCTGGAGCCGGGGATGGCGTTCTCGGTCGAGCCGGGGATCTACCTGCCCGGTCGGTTCGGCGCGCGCATCGAGGACATCGCGGTGTGCACCGAAGAAGGCGGCGAGCGGCTCAATCTGACCGGGCGTGACCTGGTGGTTCTTCCCGGGTGACCGCCAGTGGTCCAGTCCAATATTGATCGGTCTGGGAACACGGCACCCCTGGTGGAACGACCCGGTCAGCGACGATAGTGGTCGGCACCCACCGTGCCCCAGCAGGGCCCGGACGGGCCATCTCCCGTTCACGTCGAGGGGAACCGAGGTACCACCCATCATGACCAGTAACGCGCCCCGGCGTGCCGTGCTGACCGCCGCGCTCGCCGCCGCGGCCGGCGTCGCCGCCTCGAACGCGCAGACCGCTTCCGCCGCCCCGGCCGCCGCGCCGGCCGGCACCGGGACCGCCGCGGGGCGGGCCGCGCACAGCGGCGGCAAGGGCGGCGCCGCCGCGACCGACCCCGCGCCGGTCGACTACCACGGCTGGAGCACCTACCCCGACTGGCTGTTCGGCGAGCACCAGGGCACCCTCCCGGTGCCCGGCTCCCGCCCCGGGGTGCGGATCGTCCGCCCGGCGGGCACGTCGGACTACACCGACCCGCACACCGGCAAGACCGCCACGTACGAGTACGCCTCCTGGACGTCGCCGGCGCGCAAGCTCCCGCACCCCGCCACCGAGCTGGTCTCCTCGTGGAACGCGCAGACGCCCGCGGGCACCTGGATTCAGGTGGAGCTGCTGGGCACGTACACCGACGGCACCGCCACCCCGGCCTACGTGATGGGCCGCTGGACCGCCGGCGACAGCGACGAGGACATCCGCCGCACCTCCGTCGACGACCAGGGCGACGACACCAGCAGCATCTACACCGACACGTTCTCGATCGACGACGCCAGTGCGGGCAAGCTGCTCGCCTCCTACCGGCTGCGGGTCACCCTCTACCGCAAGCCCGGCAGCCACGACACCCCGACCGTGTGGCGGGTCGGCGCGTTCGCCTCGAACGTCCCCGACCGCTACACGGTGCCCGCGTCCGTGCCGAGCCTGAAGGGCGCCGTCGAACTGCCGGTGCCGCGCTACTCGCAGGACATCCACAAGGGCCAGTACCCGCAGTACGACAACGGCGGCGAGGCGTGGTGCAGCCCCACCTCGTCCACCATGTGCATCGAGTACTGGGGACGCGGCCCGACCGCGGCCGACCTGGCCTGGGTGGACCCCTCCTACGCCGACCCGCAGGTCGACCAGGGCGCCCGCTACACGTACGACTACCAGTACGAGGGCTGCGGCAACTGGCCGTTCAACGCGGCCTACGCGGCCACGTACAAGGACATGCAGGGCGTCGTCACCCAGCTGCACTCGCTCAACGACGCGGAGCGGCTGATCAAGGCCGGCATCCCGGTGATAACGTCCCAGTCGTTCCTGGCCAGCGAGCTGGACGGGTCCAACTACAGCACCTCGGGCCACCTGATGTGCATGGTCGGCTTCACCGCCGAGGGCGACGTGATCATGAACGACCCGGCCAGCGAGAGCGACACCGCGGTACGCAACGTCTACAAGCGCGCCCAGTTCGAGACGGTGTGGCTGCGGACGAAGCGGATCACCGCGAGCGGCTCGGTCGGCTCCGGCTCCGGCGGTGTGGTGTACCTGTACTTCCCGGCGAAGCCGAGCCCCGGGCAGAAGCGCGCGCTCGCCTCCGTCGGCGTCGTCTGAGTCCGGCTCACGGCTGGACGGCTGACGGCTCCACAGCTGACGGTTCGACGGCACGACAGTTCCAGGGCCCCGGTCCCGCGTCTTCCGCGGGGTCGGGGCCCTTTCGCGTGGTCCAACTGGTAGAGACCAATTTGTGGGTTGACCCAAAGGTCTGGACCAACCTATTGACGTGTTCGGATCATCGCAGGACCCTGCTGCCACGTTCCCCCACAGGAGGTCCGACGTGAACCGTCTCAAAGCCCTCGGCACGGGAGTGGCCGCCGCGGTGCTCGCTGTCGCCGGGCTGGGCACCGCCGCCGCCCTCGGCACCGGCCAGGCCGGCGCGGCACCCACCGCGAGCGCGCTCGGCAACAACTGGTACGCCGCCGCGCCCTATCTGATGCCGCTGGACAACGACCCGCCGGACGCCACCGCGATCATGGACGCCACCGGGCTCAAGGCGTTCCAACTCGCCTTCATCCTCGCCCCCAACGGCGGCGGCTGCAGCCCCACCTGGGGTGGCACGAACGCGGTCTCCTCGGACACCTCGGTCGCGAACACCATCGCCGCGATCCGCGCCAAGGGCGGCGACGTCTCCGTCTCGATCGGCGGCTACGGCGGCACCAAGCTCGGCCAGGCGTGTTCCGACGCGGCCTCGACCGCGGCCGCGTACCAGCAGGTCGTCACCAAGTACCAGCTCAAGGCGATCGACTTCGACCTGGAGGAGCCGGAGTACGAGAACACCGCGGCGGTCGCCAACGAGCTGGGCGCCGCCCAGATCCTGCAGCAGAACAACCCCGGCATCTACATCTCGGTCACCACCGCGGGCACCGCGGCCGGCACCGGCTGGTTCGGCCAGCAGATGCTCAACGAGGCCAAGTCGCTCGGCTTCACCCCGAACAACTTCTCCATCATGCCGTTCGACGGCGGCTTCAGCGGCGCCGCCTCCCAGACCGCGGCCCTGACCGCGTTCAACGGGCTGCTCCAGAGCACCTTCGGCTGGGACGCCGCCACCGCCTACGCCCACGAGGGCTTCTCCGGCATGAACGGCCGCAGCGACTCGGGGGAGTACTTCTACCAGGCGGACTTCCAGACCGTGCTGAACTACGCCACCAGCCACGGCATGGGCCGCTTCACCTTCTGGTCGCTCAACCGCGACCGCCAGTGCACCCCGCCGGACAACAACGGCACCACGTCCGGTACGTGCAGCTCGGTTCCGCAGGGCGCCTGGGACTTCGCCAAGTACTCGGTGAAGTTCGCCGGCGCCACCCCGCCCACCGATCCGCCGACCACGCCGCCCACCACTCCGCCCACCACCCCGCCGAGCGGCGGCGACTGCGCGAGCGTGTCCGCCTGGAGCGCGTCCGCGGTCTACAACGGCGGCGCCGAGGTCTCGTACGGCGGCCACAAATGGCTCGCGCAGTGGTGGACCACGAACGAGCAGCCCGGCACCACCGGTGAGTGGGGCGTGTGGAAGGACGAGGGCGCCTGCTGAGCCGTCAGGGCCGGCGGACGCGCCGGTCGCAGCACTGATCCGCACGGATCTCGAAGGCCGAGGTCGGGCCCGTGGCGCGCTTGCGCCACGGGCCCTTTCGGCTGGGTGCGCATCTCCGCACGTGCGCGTTTTCGCATATGCACATGCCGGTGGTAGCCGACCAAAACGGACCTCGCTTTTCCGGTTATGTGCTTCACTCCGAACATGTGATCAGTAACCTCGGTTGAGCATCCGGGAGTCTGCCCGATCCGGCCGTGCCCGCCTGCCGTGTCCGCACTCCCCCCGACCTGGAGACACCGACCGTGACCGAGCGACCGTCCTGGGCCCCGCAAGGCATCGACATCACCGTGCCGAGCGTGTCCCGGATCTACGACTACTTCCTGGGCGGCTCGCACAACTTCGAGGTCGACCGGGAAGCGGCTCGGGTCGCGCTCAGCGCGCTGCCGGGGATACCCAAGATCGGCCAGGCCAACCGAGCCGTCATGCGCAGGGCGGTGGACTTCGCCCTGGACCGCGGGATCACCCAGTTCCTCGACATCGGCTCGGGCATCCCCACCTTCGGCAACGTCCACGAGGTCGCCCAGGCCGGCCACCCCGGCGCCCGCGTCGTCTACGTCGACAACGACCCGGTCGCGGTCGCCCACAGCCGCGCCGTCCTGGACGGCAACGACGACGCGACGATCGTCGCCGCCGACCTGCGCGACCCCCGGTCGATCCTCGACGCCCCCGAGACCGGCAGGCTGCTCGACCTGTCCCGGCCGGTCGCGCTGATGCTGGTGGCCGTCGTCCACTTCCTCACCGACGACGACCGCCCCGCCGAACTCATCGCCACCCTGCGCGACGCGCTGGCCCCCGGCAGCGTCATGGTCATCACCCACGCCACCGTCGAGTACGGCCCGACCCCGGCCGGTCAGCGTGGCGTCCAGAAGGTCTACCAGCGCACCAGCACCCCGCTGATCATGCGCACCGCCGCCGAGTTGGAGCCCTTCTTCGACGGCTTCGACATCGTGGAGCCGGGCATCGTGCCGCTGCCCTTCTGGCGGCCCGACACCCCGCCGGCCGACGACGACGACCCGTCGGTGCTGCACGGTCTCGCCGGTGTGGGGCTGAAGGCGTGACCGCCGAGCCGGCCGCGGCCGGGGACGCGGCGCGGCAGACCGGCAGCGAGCCGGCCGCCGCGTCCGGGAGCGTGACCACGAGCGCGTCCGGGAGCGCCGCCGCGGCCGAAATCGGAGCGTCCGGCGCCACCGGAGCCGTCGACGGAAGCGGGGTCACCGCCGCAAACAGAGCCCGAGCGGCGACCGCGGTGCCCGCAGGGACGGCAGACACCGCCCGGACGGCAGGCCCTGCCGAGGCGGAGGCGGGCGCCGAGGTGGAATCCGCCGCCGAAGTGGAAGCCCACGCTGGGACGGAGGGTTCCGCGCAAGCGGAAGCCGAGGCCGAGGCCGAGGACAGCCTGCGCCGGTTCGCCGCCATATGGGGCCGCGCGGTCTACCCGCTGACCGCCACCTCCATGACGCGGGCCGAACTGGAGTCGTACCTGAGGCCGTTGGCCCGCGTGCTCAGCGACGCGCTGAGCGCCGACCGGTTCGACCCGCGCGCCGCCGTGCCGGTCGGTGCCGCCCTGGTCGGCGCGCACTGCACCGACCCCGAGGCGCTGCCCAGCATCCTCGGCATCATCGACGCCTATCTCGTGCTGTACTGCCCGCCCGGCGGCGGCCTGCCCGCCGACGAGGCGCGCGCCCGCTGCTCCCGCCTCCAGCACGCCGTCGCCGTCGGGTTCTCCCAGGCGCTGCGCGAACGCACCCTGAACGAGCAGGAGTCCATCTCCCGGGCCGCGCTGGCCGCCCAGGCCGACGCCGAACGCGCGCTGGCCGCCAGCGAGGCCCGCTTCCGCGCGGTCTTCGAGGGCGCCGCCGTCGGCATCGGCATCGCCGACCTGGACGGCCGCGTCGTGGAGGTCAACGACGCGCTCAGCCGGATGTTCGGCGGCGAGAAGCACGTCATGCAGCGCACCGTCTCGGAGTGGGCCCACCCCGACAACGCGGCGACCACCGGCGCCCTCAACGGCGAACTGGTGCGCGGCGAACGCGACGGCTACCACATCGAGAAGGCGTACCCCCGGGCCGACGGCTCCGTGCTGTGGGCCAACCTCCAGGTCTCCCTGCTCCGCGACGCCACCGGCGGCCCCCAGTACCAACTCGCCCTGCTCGAGGACATCACCGAGCGCCGCCGGCTGCTGCACCGGCTGCGCCACGAGGCCACCCACGACGCCCTTACCGGCCTGCCCAACCGTGCCCTGTTCTTCGAACGGCTCGACCAGGCACTCGCCGCGACAGCCGAGACCGACGCGCCCGTGGTGTCCGCCGCGACGGCCGCCCCCGCTCCGCCCGAGCAGGGCGCCGACGGCGGCACACCGGGCGACCGCTCACACCGCGCAGCCGCCCCCGCGACCGGCGCCCCCGCCTCCACTGACGGCGGCGGTACGGGCCCGGGCCGCCGGATCGGCCTGTGCTACCTCGACCTCGACGGCTTCAAGGCGGTCAACGACAGCCTCGGCCACGCCGTGGGCGACCGACTCCTGGTCGCCGTCGCCGAGCGGCTGCGGGACTGCCTGACCACGCCCGACCAGCTCGTGGCCAGGATCGGCGGCGACGAGTTCGTCGCCCTCTACACCGACCCGCCGAGCCTGGAGGCCGTCACCGATCTGGCCGGCCGCATCCTGTCCGCGCTGTCCGCGCCCGTGCTCCTCGACGGCCGCGAACTGCCGGTGCACGGCAGCATCGGCATCGTGCTCACCCCGACCGCCTCGCACGCCGCCGCCGACGTGCTGCGCAGCGCCGACATCACCATGTACCGGGCCAAGGAACTGGGCGGCAACCGCTACGAGGTCGCCGACCCCGACGCCGACGCCCGCGCGATCACCCGGCACAGCCTCACCAACCGGCTGCCGGGCGCCCTGGAGCGCGGCGAGTTCTTCGTGGAGTACCAGCCGCTGATCGGGCTCAGCGACGGCGTCGTGCACGGCGCGGAGGCCCTGGTCCGCTGGGGCCACCCGGTGCACGGCGTGCTCGGGCCGGACCGGTTCATCCCGCTCGCCGAGCACACCGGGCAGATCGTGCCGCTCGGCCGCTGGGTGCTGGAGCAGGCCGTCCGGCAGGCCGAGGTGTGGCAGCGCAACCACCACGGCGCACGCGCCCCCCGGGTGAACGTCAACCTCTCGCCGATCCAGTTGCACCATCCCGACCTGGTCGCCGAGGTGACCCGGGTGCTGGACGACAGCGGGCTCGCCCCGGAGTCGCTCTGCCTGGAGGTCACCGAGAGCGCGCTGATCGGCGCCGACCAGGACGCGTTGAAGCCGCTGCGCCGGATCGCCGACCTGGGTGTCGAGATCGCCCTGGACGACTTCGGCACCGGCTACTCCAACCTCTCCTCGCTGCGCTGGCTGCCCGTCAGCGTGCTCAAGCTCGACCGCGCTTTCTCCCGGGGGATGAGCCACCACCCCGCCGACCCGGTCGACCTGAAGATCGTCGAGGGCATCGTCTCCCTCGCGCACGGCCTCGGCCTGTCCGTCACCGTCGAGGGCGTCGAGACCAGCGCCCAGGCCGACTACCTGCGGGACCTGGGTTGCGACACCGGCCAGGGCTGGTTCTACGGACGCCCCGCCCCGCCCGAGCAGTTGGGGACCCTCCTGCTCGCCGACGCCAGCTGAGCCCGGCCGGGCCGGCAGCCGATCGGTTGGCCGGCGGGCCGGTGGCCGGCCCGTGACGGCCGGTCAGTTCTGCTTGGTGAACGTGTCGGGCGCACCCAGCGACCGGCCGCCGCTGAAGTCGGCGAGCCGCAGCGTGTCGCCGCCGCGGTCGATACTGAGGGTGTAGATCCGGCCCTGGACGCACACGGTGCCGCTGGACGGGTCGGACGGGGCGCTGGCCACCGCCTGGAAGATCACGGTGGAGCCCTCCTGCTCGCTGAAGCTGAGCGTGTCGGTGCAGCCGATGTCCTGGCCGGAGAGCAGCGCGGCGACGTGGGTGACCTCCTTGCCGACCACGCTCCCGCGCGTGCCGCCGGTCAGGGTGAGGGTGACCTTCGTCTTCCCGGTGACCGAGGCCAGGCCGGGACCGACACCGGACCAGGTGCCGATCCAGGAGGAGGGCAGCTTGTCGCCCGAATCGGAACCCGAATCGGAACCCGAATCGGAACCCGAATCGGAGCCCGAACCGGAGCCGGAGTCGCCGCTGCCGGTGGAGCCGCCGGCGGCGTCCGTTCCGTTCGTGGTCGCGGTGGCCGAGGTGGTGGGCGCGTCCGCGTTCGAGCCGTCGCCGGAGCCCGTGTGCTGCCGCCAGCGGTGCACCGCGAGGGTGCCCACGACCACCAGGACGACGGCGACCGCCGCCGCGGCGACGACCGTGGTCCGCCGGCCCCCGCCGCGGTTCGGGCCGCCGGGCGAGCCGTGGGCGGGCGGTGCGAGCGGTTGCCCGAGCGGGCCCTGAGCCGGCTGCCCGGTGGCCGCCGGCGGCCCCTGGTAGGCCGGGTGCCGGAACGTCGTGGACGCCGGACCGTACGGCGTGGTGGCCGCCACCGGCGGGGCGCCGGGCGCGGGCGGAGCGGCCGCGGGCGCGGGCGCCGTCGCGGGCTTGTCCGGCGGCTCGGCGGGGCCCGGGCCGGCGTCGGGCGCCGGCGGATCGCCCAGCGTCGCCCGCATCTCCTCCTCGCGGGCGGCCAGTTCGTCGGGCAGCCCCGGCGGCAGGTGCCCGGACCAGGGCGCCGGCGCGGCGGCCGCCCCGCCCGGTCCGCGCAGCGACTCGGCCGCCCCCAGCGCGGTCGGACGGTCCGCGGGGCTCTTGGCCAGCAGCGCGGTCACCGCCGGCAGCAGCGCGTCGGGCACTCCGCTCAGGTCCGGCTCCTCGTGCACCACGCGGTACAGCAGCGCCGGCGTCGAGGCGGTCTCCCCGGGGTGGTTGAACGGGCCGCGGCCGGTCGCCGCGTAGACCAGCACCGCGCCGAGCGAGAACAGGTCGCCGGGCTCCGCGGAGGTCCCGGAGGCGGCCTGCTCGGGCGCCATGTAGCCGGGCGAGCCGATCATCGCACCGGTGCTGGTGTGCCGGGTGTCCTCGGCGGCACGGGCGATGCCGAAGTCGATCAGCAGCGGACGGGCCCGCGGCAGCAGGACGTTCGACGGTTTCACGTCACGGTGCGCGAGCCCGGCGTGGTGCACCGCGTGCAGGGCCTCGCACAGCTCCGCGCCGAGCGCCGCCGCGCTGTCGCCGGGCAGCGGCCCGTGCTCGCGCACCCAGTCCGCCAGCGACGGCGCGGCCACGTACTCGGTCGCCAGCCACTGCGGACTCGCGCCGACGGGGGAGTAGTCGACCACGGCGGCGGTCCACGGCGAGCGCACCCGGTCCGCGTTCCTGATCTCGCGGGCGAACCGCTCGCCGAACGCCGGGTCCAGGCCGAACTCCGCGCGGACCGTCTTCAGCGCCAGCGGCGCCCCGCGACCGTGCGGGCCAGGTAGACCTGTCCCATCCCGCCCGCCCCGAGCCGTGCGAAGAGCGGATACCCGCCCACCGAACGGGGATCGGCCGCCCCCAAGCTCTCCATGCGCAGCAGCGTACGTGGCCCTTCCGCTTCGTTCGCCGGCATCCGCCAGGATCACCCGCGACCGCCCGGACCACCCGGGCACCGAACCAGGGGACGCGGTCGGCCGCCCGCGCGGTTGCGGACCCGCCGGGGGGCTTGTGGCGGGGAATCGCCTGTGACGGGGACGCCGCCGTACGGCATACTCCATCCGCCGGACCCGTTGATCACCATTGCCGCGACCCGGCGTGGGAGACAGCGACGGGATCGGGGTAGTTCTCACCGGACGGCTCCCCCACACCCAGGCGAGGGGCCGCCGCCACCCCACAGGGAGGAAGTGCCGTCATGCCCCAGCAAGGCCCGCAGCCGGTCGAGAGGCAGCTGCCCACCGATGAGGCCCGCTTCCTGCTCGACTTGACCCGCGACCTGGCCCGGCGCGACATCGCGCCCGCCGCGGACTCCGAGGAGGAGGCCGGGCGCTTCCCGCGGGAGACCATGGCCCTGATCGGGGGCTCCGGACTGCTCGGCCTGCCCTACGCCGAGGAGCACGGCGGTGGCGGCCAGCCGTACGAGGTCTACCTGCAGGTGCTGGAGGAGCTGGCGGCCGCGCGCCTGACCGTGGGGCTCGGTGTCAGCGTGCACACGCTGGCCTGCCACGCGGTGGCCGCGTTCGGCGGCAAGCAGCAGCGCGCCGACCACCTGCCCGCGATGCTCGGCGGCGAACTGCTGGGCGCCTACTGCCTGTCCGAGCCGACCTCCGGTTCCGACGCGGCGAGCCTGCGCACCCGGGCCGTGCGCCACGGCGACTCCTGGACCATCGACGGCACCAAGGCGTGGATCACGCACGGCGGCGTCGCCGACTTCTACACGGTGCTGGCCCGCACCGGCGGCGAGGGCGCGCACGGCATCTCCGCCTTCCTCGTGCCCGGCGACGCGTCCGGGCTGAGCGCGGGCGCGCCCGAGCGGAAGATGGGCATGAAGGGCTCGCCGACCGCCCAGATGCACTTCGACGGGGTCGAGGTGGCCGACGAGCGGCGGATCGGCGAGGAGGGCCAGGGGTTCGCGATCGCGCTGGCCGCGCTCGACGCCGGGCGGCTGGGCATCGCCGCGTGCGCGATTGGCGTGGCGCAGGCCGCGCTCGACGCCGCGGTGGGCTACATGGGGCAGCGCCGCCAGTTCGGCCGCCCGATCGCCGACTTCCAGGGGCTGCGGTTCATGCTCGCCGACATGGCCACCCGGGTCGAGGCGGGCCGCGCGCTCTACCTGACGGCGGCTCGACTGCGCGACGCCGGGCAGGACTTCAGCGCGCGGGCGGCGATGGCGAAGCTGTTCTGCACGGACACCGCGATGCAGGTCGCCACGGACGCGGTGCAACTGCTCGGGGGATACGGCTACACCGCGGACTTCCCGGTCGAGCGGTACATGCGCGAGGCGAAGGTGCTGCAGATCGTCGAGGGCACCAACCAGATCCAGCGGATGGTGATCGCCCGGCACCTGGTGGGACCCGAGTCCCGGGACTAGCGTCCCGCGGCGGGGATACGGCTTCCCGCCGTGGGCCTTGTCGACAGCGCTCGCGGTGATTACCCCTAGGCCGCGAGCGGGTGGGCGTCGCGCTGGAGGGGGACGCGGATCGGGCGGGAGCCCGGTCCGCCGACGTGGGAGAAGGGCTGCGTACGCCAGTCGAGCGGGAGCGCGGCCGTGAACTGCTCGGTCGCGGGGGCGAGCACCAGCGGCTCCAGGGACCCCGCGTCGGCGACCGCGCGGCCGGAACCGGCGCAGACGGTCAGCCCGAAGGGCTGCCAGGGGTTCGGGCACACCGCGTGCGACGGCAGCACGCTGTCGTCGCCGGCCACCGCGATCGGCCGCGCGCAGTCCGGGCAGGCCAGCCGTACGACATCGGCGAGGTCGGCGCCCTCCTCGTCGGCGCCGTCCTCCTCGGTGTACGGCTCCTCGGCGTCGTCGTATCCGTCGGTCAGGTCCGCGTCCTCGGCCGCGGGGGCGGGCGCCGGGGCGAGCACGAGGTCGCGTTCGTGCCCCTCCGCGACGGCCGATGTCGTCCGCACGCTGCGGCTGTGTCGCACATGGTTACGCATACTGCGTTCCCCCTTGGGTGTTGCCCTCCGTTGGGCCGGCCCGGCATCAGGCACGCGGCCATAGCGAGCACTTCCCGCCGCGCTACGCGGGTAATCGCGCCATACGGAGTGCTCCGCACGGTCGCTGTGTGGCCTTCGTCACACTCGCCCGGCGAGCGGTGGATGCGCCCCCGCCATGCGCCCGTACGCCCCCGGAATGCCCCGGGCCGTGCCCCGCCGACCCGCCTTATAGGGTGGCGAAAGGGCGGGGACCAGCGCGGTTGTGCCGGCGGAGAGCCGGCGGGCGGGAGTGGCACGGCATGCGGACCAACTGGGCGGGCAACCTCACCTTCACCGCGGAACGCGTGCACCGCCCCGCCACCCTCGACGAGCTGCGCGCGATCGTGGCCGGCGGCCGCCGGGTCAAGGCGCTCGGCAGCGGCCACTCCTTCAACGAGATCGCCGACACCGACGGCGATCTCGTCGAACTCACCGCGCTCCCGGCCGAGATCGACATCGACAGCGCCGCCGGCACCGTCCGTGTCGCCGCCGGAGTGCGCTACGCCGAACTCGCCGCGCACCTGCACGCCCACGGCTTCGCGCTGCCCAACCTCGCCTCCCTGCCGCACATCTCGGTGGCCGGCTCGGTCGCCACCGGCACCCACGGCTCCGGCGACGCCAACGGCTCGCTCGGCACCTCGGTGACCGCCCTGGACCTGGTCACCTCCGGCGGCGACACCCTCAGCCTCAGCCGCGACAAGGACGGCGACCGCTTCGACGGCGCCGTCGTCGCACTCGGCGCACTCGGCATCGCCACCCACCTCACGCTCGATGTGGTGCCCACCTTCCAGGTCCGGCAGACCACCCGCACCGGCCTCGCGCTCGACGACGCCCTCACCCACTTCGACGCGCTCACCGGCGCCGCCTACAGCGTCAGCCTCTTCACCGACTGGCGCGCCGACCGCTTCACCCAGATATGGCTCAAGCGGCTCGACGGCACCCCCGAACCCGAACTGCCCTGGACCGCGCCCGCCCCCGGCCCGCTGCACCCCGTGCCCGGCGTCGACCCGGTGCACTGCACCCCGCAGGACGGCACCCCGGGCCCCTGGCACGAGCGGCTGCCGCACTTCCGCCCCGAGTTCACCCCGAGCAGCGGCGAGGAACTCCAGTCCGAGTACCTCGTGCCGCGCACCCACGCCACCGCCGCGATCGCCGCCGTCGCCGCCCTGCGCGAGACGGTCGCGCCGGTCCTGCAGATCTGCGAGGTCCGCACCGTCGCCGCCGACCGGCTCTGGCTCAGCCCCGCCTACGGGCAGGACACCGTCGCCCTGCACTTCACCTGGCGCCAGGACCCGGCCGCCGTCACCCCCGTGCTCGGCCGGATCGAGGCCGCCCTCGCCCCCTACGCGGCCCGCCCGCACTGGGGCAAACTCGCCACCACCGACCCCGCCACCGTCCGCGGCCTCTACCCCCGGATGGCCGACTTCCAGGCGCTGGTCGCGGCCACCGACCCCGACGGCACCTTCGGCAACGCCTTCCTGCGCCGGATGCTGGTGCCATGACCGACCAGCCCGAGCCCGGCCGTCCCGTGACCGCGAACCCCTCCGTGCCGGTAAGGTCATCGGCTGTGGAGGAGCTGGACCGGCACATCGTGGAACTGCTCGTCGCCGACGGGCGGATGAGCTACACCGACCTGGGCAAGGCCACCGGCCTGTCCACCTCGGCCGTGCACCAGCGGGTGCGCCGGCTGGAGCAGCGCGGCGTCATCCGCGGGTACGCGGCCGTCATCGACCCGGAAGCGGTCGGCCTGTCGCTGACCGCGTTCATCTCCGTCAAGCCGTTCGACCCCAGCGCTCCCGACGACATCGCCGACCGGCTCGCCGAGGTGCCCGAGATCGAGGCGTGCCACAGCGTGGCCGGCGACGAGAACTACATCCTCAAGGTGCGGGTCTCCGCCCCGATCGAGCTGGAGCACCTGCTCTCCCGGATACGGTCGCTGGCCGGCGTCTCCACCCGCACCACCGTGGTCCTGTCCACCGCCTATGAGTCCAGGCCCCCCCGGATCTGACCTCGGCCCGGGCCGGGGGAGACTGGCCGTATGCACCAGCGCCCCGCCGCAGCGGCGACCACGACCCCCGACCCGAACGACCTGAACGGCCCCGCCGGCCGCACCGTGCTGCTGCGCGGCGGCTTCGTCTACAGCCCCGCCGACCCCTTCGCCACCGCGATGGTGGTCGACGGCGACACGGTGGCCTGGGTCGGCTCGGAAGGCGCCGCCGACTCCTTCGCCGACGGCGTGGACCAGGTCGTGCAGCTCGACGGCGCGCTGGTCACCCCCGCCTTCGTCGACGCCCACGTGCACACCACGGCCACCGGCCTCGCCCTGACCGGCCTCGACCTCGGCGCGGCTCCCACCCTCGCGGACGCGCTGGCCCGCACCGCCGCATACGCGGCCGCGCACCCCGGGGACCGGGTGCTGCTCGGCCACGGCTGGGACGACACCCGCTGGCCCGAGGGCCGCCCGCCGACCCGCGAGGAGCTGGACCGGGCGGTGCACGGCCGCCCGCTCTACCTCGCCCGCACCGACGTGCACTCCGCCGTCGTCACCACCGCCCTGCTCGACCTGGTGCCCGGCGCCGCCGACCTGCCCGGCCACCACCCGGCCGGCCCGCTCACCCGCGACGCCCACCACGCCGCCCGCGCGGCCGCGTACGCCGCCGTGACCCCCGCCCAGCGCGCCGCCGCCCAGCGCGCCGCGCTCCGGCACGCCGCCGCCCGCGGCATCGGCAGCCTGCACGAGTGCGCCGGCCCCGACATCTCCTCGCAGGACGACCTCACCGCCCTGCTCGCCCTCGCCGCCGCCGAACCCGGCCCCCGCGTGCACGGCTACTGGGCCGAGCCCGTGAGCGGCCCGGCCGACCTGGAGCGGCTGCGCGACCTCGGCGCGGTCGGCGCCGGCGGCGACCTCTTCGTGGACGGCTCGCTCGGCTCCCGCACCGCCGCGCTGCACGATCCGTACGCCGACACCGGCCCCGACGCGGAGGCCGACCACGGCAGCCACCGCGGCGTCACCTACCTCGACGCCGACACCATCGCCCGCCACCTCACCCTGTGCACCCAGGCAGGGGTCCAGGCGGGCTTCCACGCCATCGGGGACGCCGCGGTGGCCGCCGTGGTCGACGGAGTGCGTGCGGCGGCCTCCACGGCCGGCCTGGACCGCGTACGGGCCCTGCGGCACCGCGTCGAGCACGCCGAGGCGATGACCGACGCGACGATCGCCGCGTTCGCGGAGTACGGCCTGATCGCGTCCGTGCAGCCTGCCTTCGACGCGGCCTGGGGCGGCGACGACGGCATGTACGCGGCCCGCCTCGGCCGCGAGCGGGCCCGCACGCTGAACCCGTACGCCGCCATGACCCGCGCCGGGGTGCCGCTCGTCCTCGGCTCCGACAGCCCCGTCACCCCCCTCGACCCCTGGGGCACCGTCCGCGCGGCCGCCTTCCACCGCACGCCCGAGCACCGCATCTCCGCCCGCGCCGCCTTCAACGCCCACACCCGCGGCGGCTGGCGCGCCCTCGGGCGCGACGACGCCGGCGTGCTCGTGCCCGGCGCCCCGGCCGACTACGCGGTCTGGCAGGTCGGCGACCTGATCGTGCAGACCCCCGACGAACGCGTCACCAACTGGTCCACCGACCCCCGCTCCGGCACCCCCGGCCTGCCCGACCTCACCCCCGGCACGCCGCTGCCCACCGCGCTGCGCACGGTCGTCGCCGGCCGCACGATCCACCGCCCGCCGAACGGGTGACCTGCGCTTTCCGGGATGCGGCCGAACGGTGTGCGGTGGACCGGTGGCGGCGTGTCGCGGTCGCGCCGGTGCCTCGCCACTGACCTGCTGATTTACCGGGAGTCCGCAGGTCACAGGGGTGTTGACAGTGGCTGGTCGGGGGCGAGTAGGTTCGGCCAGGTCCACCACAGGACGTCGGACCGGGGGCTCTCCGCGGTTGCGTCGAACACCGCTGGGCCATGGGGCGCCGCGCCGCACGCGCGCCGCCACTGGCAGCCAGGTCCAGCGTCCGCGGCGCGGAACGCGGGGGGAGTGCCGCCCGATCGACAGGTGTGACCCGGGAAGGGCCCGGACGCCCAGTAGACAACGGCCTCGGTGCCGAGCCGCAGCCAGCGGTTCCCAGGTCGGCCCGAAGGGTGTCCGGGCCCGCTCCCGTTGGGGGCCCTGACCCGCCGGGCCGCCCCGTTCTGCCGTCACGGGACCTTGCGGTCCGTAGGTGGCTTGTCGCGCCGTTCCCTCCCAGAGCTTCGCCGGGGTGGGGGTGCCCCCGGCGGAGCCAGGGGGAGTGCCCCCACGGCCCCTGGGTATCTGCGGCACCTCCTTGCTTGCCGCGGGATGGGCCGCACTTGCCAAGGGGCGCGGGAAACTGCGCGACAAGCCACCCACATGCCTCAAGATCCGGGAACTCACGGGGATGGGCAGGACGGGCGGACCCCGCCCCGGCCGAACCGCCAGGAAGACGAGGTACGGTCACCTTCGACAACTCTCTCGACCTGCAGGAAGGCCACCCCCGTGCGCCTGCGTCCGCCGAACGCCCCCGCGGCGCCCCCCGTGGCCGTGCCTGCCGCCGACGTGACCGTCGTACCGGTCGTACCGGCGACGCGGCGCGCCCGGTGGAAGGCCACCGCCAGGGCCGCGGCCCCCAGGAGCGGGGTGGCCGCGGCCTTCGGCCTGATGATGGCCGCCGCCTTCCCGCCGTACGGCGTGTGGCCGTTGTCGCTGGTCGCGGTGGCCGGCCTCGCGCTGGTGCTGGAGGGCCGCACGGTCCGCCAGGGCGCCTGGCTGGGCTTCGCCTTCGCTTTTCCGTTCTTCCTGTGGCTGCTGGTGTGGCTGCGGTCGGTGATCTGGCTCGCCGTGGTGGGCCTGTCCGCGATCGAGGCGCTGTACCTGGTGGTGATGGCCGCCTTGATGGTGGTGGCCCGCCGGCTGCCGTGGTGGCCGCTGTGGGCGGCCTGCCTGTGGGTGACCCAGGAACTGGTCCGCGACCGGCTGCCGTTCGGCGGATTCCCTTGGGGCCGGCTGGCGTTCGCGAACACCGGGTCGCCGTTCACCCCGCTCGCCGCGCTCGGCGGCGCCCCGCTGGTGAGCTTCGCGGTGGCGCTCAGCGGCGCCCTGCTGGCCGCGGCGGCGCTCGCCGCCCACCGGGCGTACCTCGCCCGCCCCGAGGCCCCACGGACCCGGGCGCTGACCGTGCGGGGCGCCCTGCCCGCGGCCGGCGCGCTCGTCCTGGCCGCGGCCGTGCTGCTGTCCGGCCTGCTCGTGCCGATCCACACCAACGCGGTCGGGCATGTGAAGGTCGCCATCGTGCAGGGCAACGTGCAGCAGCCCGGCATGCACTTCCTCGGCCGCCCGATGAAGATCCTGGACAACCACGTGCAGGCCACCCTCAAGCTCGCCGCGGACATCAAGGCCGGCAAGGTGCCCAAGCCCGACATCGTGCTGTGGCCGGAGAACTCCTCGGACCTGGACCCGTTCACCTACCCGCAGGCGTACGACAAGATCACCGAGGCGGTCCAGGCGGTGGGTGTGCCGGTGCTGGTCGGCGCGCTGGTCGACGGCCCGGACAAGGCGCACGTGCAGAACGAGGGCATCGTCTGGGACCCGGTCACCGGCCCGGGCGCGCACTATACGAAGCAGCACCCGGTGCCGTTCGGCGAGTACGTCCCGTTCCGTAAAGAGTTGACCAAGGTCATCCCGATGCTGAACGAGATCCCGAAGGACTTCTACCCAGGTAAGGGCAGCGGCGTGATGCAGATCGGCCCGGCGAAGCTGGGCGACGTGATCTGCTTCGAGGTGGCCTACGACGGAATTGTGCGCGACACAGTGAACGCCGGAGCCCGCGCCATCGTCGTACAGACCAACAACGCAACTTACGGCCGCACCGGCCAGCCCGACCAGCAGCTCGCGATGTCCAAGCTGCGAGCGGTCGAGCACGGCCGGGCCGTGGTCACCGCGGCGACCAGTGGGATCAGCGCGGTGGTCGAGCCGGACGGGACGATCGAGCAGCGCAGCAAGGAGTTCACCCAGCAGGTCATCAGCGCCGACATTCCGCTGCGCGACGAGAAGACGATCGCGGACCGAGTCGGTGCGGCACCTGAGTGGGCACTCGCTATGGTTGGTCTTCTGTCCTGCGCGGCCGCCACCGCGATCGGCAGGCTGGAGCGCACGCGCATGGCGAAAGGGCAGACGCAGCAGTGAACGAGGACGAGCAGCGGAGCTTCGACTCCCTCGGCAGGGTCCTGGTCATCATCCCCACCTACAACGAGGCGGAGAACGTCCGGCCGATCGTCAAGCGGGTCCGGGCGTCGGTGCCCGAAGCGGACATCCTGATCGCCGACGACAACAGCCCTGACGGGACCGGCAAGTTGGCCGACGAACTCGCCGCCGACGACCCGCAGGTGCACGTGATGCACCGCAAGGGCAAGGAGGGCCTCGGCGCCGCCTACCTGGCCGGGTTCCAGTGGGGGATCGACCACGACTACGGCGTGCTGGTCGAGATGGACGCCGACGGGTCGCACCAGCCGGAGGAACTGCCGCGGCTGCTCACCGCGTTGAAGAGCGCCGACCTGGTGCTCGGCTCGCGGTGGATTCCCGGCGGCCGGGTGGTGAACTGGCCCAAGCACCGCGAGTACCTCTCCCGGGGCGGCAGCACCTACTCCCGGATGATGCTCGACGTGCCGATCCGCGATGTCACCGGCGGCTACCGGGCCTTCCGGCGGCAGACCCTGGAGAGCCTGGGCATGGGCGACATCGCCTCCGCCGGCTACTGCTTCCAGGTGGACCTGGCCTGGCGCGCGGTGAAGGCCGGCTTCCACGTGGTCGAGGTGCCGATCACCTTCGTGGAGCGCGAGCGTGGTGACAGCAAGATGAGCCGCAACATCGTGGCCGAGGCGCTGTGGCGGGTCACCGCGTGGGGCGTCGGGGCGCGGGCGAGCAAGATCACCGGGCGCCGTCAGCTGCCGTAACGCCATCGTGCCGCTGCGGCCGGTCATTTGAGGATGTTGACCGCTCGGGCCACCACCAGCACCACGGTGACCAGCGACACCGCGGACTGCGCCATCATCAGCAGCTTCGCCTTCCGTGTCACCGGCAGCACGTCGGTCGGGCTGAACGCCGTGGAGTTGGTGAAGGACAGGTAGAAGTAGTCCAGGTAGGCGGACTCCCAGTGCGGAGGTGACAACTGCGGGGACTGCAACTGCGGGAAGAGGAGGTCCGGCACGTCCTGCTCGCCGTGCGCGCGGGCGGCCGGCCCGCCACGGTCCAGTTCCCAGTAGGCGAGCGCGAAGATCACGACGTTGATCATCCAGATCGCGCCACCGGTCAGCAGCAGCCTCCCGGCCGGCGTGTGGTCGGTGCCCTCGGCCAGCCCGCGCACCAGCAGGACCACGGAGAACAGGTTCGCGGCTCCGATCGCCAGGGTCAGCACCAGGCTGAGTACCCGATACGTACGGGAGCCGCGCTCGATGCGGTGCGGGTTGAGCGCGATCAGGCAGGCGAGCAGGGCCGCCTCCACCGCGGGGACCAGAATCCGGGGGTGGCCCACCAGCCGGGCGGGCAGCACGAGCTGGATCGCCATCACCGCGAGCACGGAGGCGGTCGCGGCCCAGCGCGGCTCCCCCCGGGTGGCCCGGCGCCAAGCCGGTACGGCCTCGTGCTGGGCCGTGCCGAGCTCGGCCCGGGCGGGGACGAGCAGGGCCTCGATCCGGGCCAGGCGGTCGGCGAGGGTGTCGCCGTCGGGGGCGGGACCGCCGGGTGATCCGGCGTGCGGGTCGTCGGCTCGGGGCTGGTGTGCCTGCGGCGCGGGGTCGTCGGAGGGCTCCGGGTGTGTCACGTCGCACATCGTCGCTGGCCGGTACGGCGCCAGTCCACCGCCCAGGGAGCCCGGCGACGGGCTTTACCCGGACTTTGGCACACTTGAGATATGACGACGAACACATCGCCCCCGGTCAGGCCGCAGCGACAGCGTCGTTCGCGGGCTCGCACCATCGTGCCGATCGCGATCGCGGTGTGGGTGGCGCTGGAGATCTGGCTGCTGACGGTGGTGGCCGGGGCGACCAACTGGCTCGTGGTCTTTCTGTGCATTCTCGCCGGGTTCGTGCTGGGCGCCGCCGCCGTGAAGCGCGCCGGGCGCAGCGCCTGGCAGAACCTCGCGGCATCCGTGAACGCCCAGCAGCAGGGGGTTCAGCCCGGCCCGCCCCAGGGCGGCGGCCGGACCGGCCTGGCCATGCTGGGCGGGCTGCTGCTGATCATCCCCGGGTTCGTCTCCGACGCGGTCGCGCTGGTCCTGCTGATCCCGCAGGCCCGGGCGTTCATCGGGCGCCGGGTGGACCGGGCGATACTCGGCCGCGCCGTGCCGATGCCTCCAGGAGGGCCCGCGGGCGGCTTCGGAGGGCCCGGCGGACCTGGTTTCGGTGGCGGGGACGGCCCTGGTGGTGGGCCCGGCTCCGGCAGCGGCTCGGGCGGGGGGCCTGGTTCCTCCGGGGACAAGGTGGTCCAGGGCGAGGTCATCAACCGGGACTGACCGCCCGCAACCGGCACGGACTGCCCGCCCCGGCCCGCTCGGCCTGCCACGGCGGGCGGCAGGGCCTGCCGTCGGCCGCAGCGGCCGGCGGCACAGGATGTGGGCACAGGGCACCGTAGGACGGCATGGGTACGCCCGGCGCGGAGCGGGTGCTCCGGCCGGGCGGAAGGGTTCGGGGGCCGCGGATGCGGGCCCGGAGTGGGCCCGCGGCGCCGCGGACCCGGTCCGTCAGGCGGTCTTGCGGTTGTCGCGCGGATGCACCGCGATGTTCATCGCTCCGGACCGGAGGACGGCGAGCCGTTCGGCCAGCACTTCCTCCAACTCTTCGAGCGTGCGCCGCTCCATGAGCATGTCCCAGTGCGTGCGCGCCGGCTTCGTGGTCTTCTCCTCGGGACCTTCTCCGTCCACCAGAAGCGCGGTCTGGCCGCAGGCGCGGCACTCCCACTCCGGAGGAATCTCGGCCTCAACCGAAAACGGCATCTCAAATCGATGGCCGTTCCGGCATGCGTACTCAACGGTCTGGCGCGGGGCCAGATCGATGCCGCGGTCGGTCTCGTAGCTGGTGGCCCCGAGTCGCGTGCCGCGGAGAGCTCGCTCACTCATGAATCGTGCCTCCCGGGCTTTGGTCGCCCACAGGACAGGTGTCGCTGTCGTCGTCATCCGGTCAACGTCCGGTCGGCGGTGAAGATTCCCGTTTCGGGATATGCGTCGCCCGTCGTGTCGCCCCTGTTTCTACCCAGCGACATCCCATTTGTCACACTCGGCGGGATATGTCACCCGCTGTCGTCGTATCTTTTGCGTGCAGTAGCGGTCAGCTCGCTGGGCCAACCGCGTACACTACCCGCCCGCACCCCTCAGGGCTAAATCGTGTCCACCACTCGGTGTTCCGGCGCTTCCCGGCGAATACCCGCAGAGCCGTCCGTACCGGCCATGATCGGCCCGGAACCGGCCGCGGACGAGGCCGGGAGACCGGCCTGGGACCGGGCCGGGGGAGTGTCGAACAGGCGCAGGAAGAACTGGGCGAGCGGGCCGATCGACACGGCGTACAGCACGGTGCCGACGCCCACGCCGCCGCCGAGCACGAAGCCCGCCGCCAGCACGGTCAGCTCGATGCCGGTACGGATCAGCCGCAGCGAGCGGCCGGTTCTGCGGTGCAGGCCGGTCATCAGGCCGTCGCGGGGACCGGGGCCGAACCGGGCCGAGATGTACAGGCCGGTGGCCGCGCCGTTCAGCAGCACCCCGCCCACCACCAGCGGCACCCGCACCGCGAGCGCCGCGTGATACGGCACCAGGGCCAAGGTGGCGTCGAGCGAGAGGCCGACGAGCACCACGTTGGACACGGTGCCGAGCCCCGGGCGCTGCCGCAGCGGCCACCACAGGAGCAGAACGGCGGCACCGACGACAATGGAGACCAGACCGATGCTGATCCCGGTCAGCCGCGACAGCCCCTGGTGGAAGACATCCCACGGGTCCAGGCCGAGCGAGGCGCGGACCAGCAGCGCGTCGCTCGCGCCGTACAGCGCGAGCCCGGCGTAGAGACGGACGAGGCGGTGGACAGGTGGACGGCGCACGGGTACCCCCCTGGCGTGTGAACGGCGGCGCATGCCACTCTGTGGCCTGTACACGGCTTTCTTCCACAGCCAATCCGGGAAAGGTGGACTGAGTTCGATGCCTCAGTGGACCGCTACGGTGAGCGCCGCGCACCTCGCCCGGCTTCTGACCCCCCGGCCGGCGGCCGACGGGAGCGGGGCCGGTACCGGGAACGGCGGGCGGAAGCTGCCCGCCTACCGAGGGCTGGCCGACGGGGTGCGGCTGCTGGTGCTGGAAGGGCGGCTCCAGGTCGCCGCGCGGCTGCCCGCCGAGCGGGAACTCGCGCTCGCGCTCGGGGTGAGCCGGACCACCGTCGCGGCCGCGTACGAGGCGCTGCGGGCCGAGGGCTTCGCACGCTCCCGGCGCGGCGCCGGCAGCTGGACCGCGATCCCCGAGGGCCACATCCTGCCCTCCCGCAGCCTGGAGCCCCTGCCGCCGGACGCCGCCGGGTCCGTGATCGACCTCGGCACCGCCGCGCTGCCCGCGCCCGAGCCGTGGCTGAGCCGGGCCATGCAGGGCGCCCTCGCCGAGCTGCCCGCGTACGCCGCGACCCACGGCGACTTCCCCGCCGGGCTGCCGGTGCTGCGCGAGGCCATCGCGGACCGCTACACCGCACGCGGGGTGCCGACCATGCCCGAGCAGATCATGGTGACCACCGGGGCGATGGGGGCGGTCGGCGCGACCGCCCGGCACGCGGTCGGGTATGGCGAGCGGGTCGCCGTGGAGTCGCCCAGCTACGCCAACGTGCTGGAGCTGTTCCGCGAGACCGGCTCCCGGCTGGTGCCCGTCGCGCTGCGGGAGCGGCTGGGCGGCTGGGACATGGACGTCTGGCGCCGCGTGATGCGGGACGCCGCGCCCCGGATGGTCTATGTGATGCCGGACTTCCACAATCCGACCGGCACGCTGGTCGGCGACGACGAGCGGCGCGAGCTGGTCGAGGCGGCCCGGGTGGCGGGGGCCACGGTGGTCGCCGACGAGACCATGGCCGAACTGGTCCTCGACGGCGAGGAGTCCGGGGTGCGGCCGCTGGCCGCGTTCGACCGGGGCGGGACCGTGATGACGGTCGGCTCGGCGAGCAAGAGCGTGTGGGCCGGGCTGCGGATCGGCTGGGTGCGCTCCACGCCCGACGTGGTCCGCCGGCTGGTCTCCGCCCGCGCCTACCTCGACCTCGCGTCTCCCGTCGTCGACCAGCTCGCGGTGGCCTGGCTGATGCGGGGCGGCGGCTGGGAGCAGGCGCTCGCCTCCCGCCGGGCCCGCGCCCGCGAGTGCCGGGACGACCTGGTGGCCGCGTTGCGCGCGCACACGCCCGGGTGGGACTTCAGCGTGCCGCGCGGCGGCATGACGATGTGGGTGCGCACCGGTGACGTCTCCGGGTCCCGCCTCGCCGTCACCGGTGAACGGCTCGGCGTCCGCGTGCCCGCGGGGCCCCGTTTCGGGGTCGACGGCGCCTACGAGTCCTACGTCCGCATACCTTTCACCGTCAGCGGTCCCGCCGCCGACGAGGCCGCGGCCCGCCTCGCCCAAGCCGCCGAACTCGTCCGCTCCGGCGCGGCCCCCGACGGCGACCCGACCGGCCTCTTCGTTGCGTAGCCCCTGCGGGGTGGCCGCCGCGACCCCGTCCGAACGGCACGCCGTTCCCCCTACGGCACCCCGCCGCCGTGGTGGCGGTCCGTGTCCGTCCCCGGCCCGGTGGGTGGCTGGTCGCGCAGTTCCCCGCGCCCCCCTGCGGGGTGGCTGCCTCGCCTTTGTCTGACGGCCGGTGGTCGGTTGCGCGCGCAGTTCCTCGCGCCCCTGACGGCAGCCCGCCGCCGTGGTGGCGGTCCGTGTCCGTCCCCGGCCCGGTGGGTGGCTGGTCGCGCAGTTCCCCGCGCCCCCCTGCGGGGTGGCTGCCTCGCCTTTGTCTGACGGCCGGTGGTCGGTTGCGCGCGCAGTTCCTCGCGCCCCTGACGGCAGCCCGCCGTCGCGGTGGCGGTCCGTGTCCGTCCCCGGCCCGGTGGGTGGCTGGTCGCGCAGTTCCCCGCGCCCCCCTGCGGGGTGGCTGCCTCGCCTTTGTCTGACGGCCGGTGGTCGGTTGCGCGCGCAGTTCCTCGCGCCCCTGACGGCAGCCCGCCGCCGTGGTGGCGGTCCGTGTCCGTCCCCGGCCCGGTGGGTGGCTGGTCGCGCAGTTCCCCGCGCCCCCCTGCGGGGTGGCTGCCTCGCCTTTGTCTGACGGCCGGTGGTCGGTTGCGCGCGCAGTTCCTCGCGCCCCTGACGGCAGCCCGCCGCCGTGGTGGCGGTCCGTGTCCGTCCCCGGCCCGGTGGGTGGCTGGTCGCGCAGTTCCCCGCGCCCCTGAGGGGGTTGCTCGCCGTTGTCGTCCGACGGCCCCCGGGGCCGGGCCGCTGCGGAGGAAGCCGCACTTACAGGGGCGCGGGGAACTGCGCACGCAACTCGCCACCGGCCGTCAGGCGGTAACGAGCCGCAACTCCGGCGGCGGGGTGCCGTAGGGGCGCGGGGAAATGCGTGGCCAACCACGACGCACCGTCGGACGGGGTCGAGGCGGCCACCCCGCAGGGGCTAGCCGAGCTCTAGGTCGGCGACCGTGCGGACTACTGCATCCTTGCGGAGGGTGACCGTTTCGGGCGTGGAGTTCCGCTCGGGTTCGGGTGGGGTCGGGGTGGAGAGGGGGGCGCCGTCGGAGGGGAGGAGGGCGAGGACCGCGGAACGGTGTGCGGCGGGGGCCTCCTCGTCGAAGGGGTCGGGGGTGGCGGGCACTTGGAGCCGGAGTACGGGGCCGGTGCCGAGTCGGGCGTAGCCGCGCCCGGGGGGCACGTCACCCGCGGGGGTGGTGCGTTGCGGCGCCCCGAGGACGGCCTGCACGTGCTCGGGTGCGAGCGGCCCGAGCACCACCCTGGCCCGGGTCTGCGAGATCACCACGGGCGCCAGCGCCTCGGTCGCGTCGAGCTGATCGGCCACCGCGACCGCGACGTTCGCGGTGCGCCCGTGCCGCAGCGGGACGTCCAGCAGCGCCTGCGGGTCGGGCCGCCCCTCGGCGAGCGCGAGTTGGGTGAGCGCGGTCGGCCGGTCGACGACGATCCACAGCGGCCGCCGTACGTCCTCCGCGACCGGATTCCCCGCCTGCCGGGCCCGGTTCACCGCGATCAGCCGCCGCTCGGTCTCGTGCGCGGCCCACTCCAGCGTCGCCGACGCCCCGAGCAGTCCGTCCTCGACGGCGAGCACGCCCGGCCGCCCGGCCAGGCACGCGTACTCCCCGGTGCCGCTGCCGTCCACCACCACCACGTCGCCGTGCACCAGCGCCTGGAGCGCGATCGACCGCAGCAGGCTCGTCGTACCCGTGCCGGGCTGGCCGAGCGCCAGCAGGTGCGGCTCGGTGGAGCGGGCGCCGGTGCGCCACACCACCGGCGGCGCGTCCCGGGTGGCCGGCTGGTCGCCGTCGCCCTCCTCGCCGGCCGGCACCGCGACCGGCAGGGTCCGCTGCACCGTGTCGGTGTCGGTGAAGCCGAGCACCGTCTCACCCGGTGAAGTGACGAACCGCTGCGCGACGATATCGGTCGGCAGCGGCGGCAGGGTGGTGAGGGTGAGGTGGTTCTCCTCCTCGTTCCAGTCGAAGCGGTACTCGCGGCCGCGCCCGGCCTTGGCGTGCAGCAGTTGCTCCACCCGGGCCCGGGAGTCCGCCTCGCCGTCGGTGAAGTACGCCGGATAGCGCAGGTGCAGCCGCATCAGCCGGCCGTCCTGGAACTCGTACGAGCTGAACGCCCGGTCCCAGCCGCCGTCGTGCGCGTACAGCGGCGCCGGGTCGCCCGCGTCGGACAGGTACGGCACCAGCGCCTCGTAGAGCGACTGGAGGCGTACGCCCTCGGCCTCGGTCGGCCCGGCCGGCGCGGTGGCGGCGCGGTCCCGGCCCATCCACGCGGCCGAGGCGACCAGCGCGGCGATACCGAGGATCGGCCCGTACGGCATCATCGCCACGATCACGACCGCCGCGACGGCCAGCAGCAGCGCCGGTCCGCGCCGGTCCTTCGGGGTGCGGCCCCACCACCCGCCGGCCCAGGACGCCTGCCTGCGCATGCCTCGGGCGATGGTGATGACGGGGTGCAGCACGTCGCCGGCGCCGTCGGCCGCGGTGCGCGCCAGATCACGGCCGCGGACGAGCGCCGGTCGGGTGCTGAGGATGCTGGGAAGGGGACGCCTGGCCACGGGTTGCTCCATGGGTGGTTCGGGTGGGGGACGGCGCATGGGGGACGCCGCTGCGCGGGGGGACACGTGCGGAGAGCTGCGGGGAACGCGGCTGGGGGGAAGCACGGGGAGATCAGGTGCGGGGTGCGGGGTGCGGGGTGTGCGGGTGTGCGGGTGTGCTCGGGAACGAGGGCGAGGAGCGGAACGGCGACGGGCCCGGGAGCGGATCGACCGCTGCCGGGCCCGAGGGGGAGGGGCAGGAGTGGCCGTCGGGGACGGCGCTAGATCTTGAGCCCGCCGATCAGGCTGGCCAGGCTCGCTCCGCCCGCCGTGATGCTGGGGGCGATGGCGGTACCTGCGAGGTAGAACCCGAAGAGGGCGCAGACCACTCCGTGGGACACCTTCAGGCCGTCCTTGCGGAAGAACAGGAAGCAGATGACGCCGAGAAGCACGACGCCGGAGATGGACAGGATCATGGGGCTCTTCTCCTGAGGTGATGGGGACGGTCACCGTGAGTTCTTCCAGGCTCACAAAAAGTAATAGATCGCGCTCGGTGGCAAACGGGTGATTTGTAGCTGATTTCCACCACTGGAGTGAGGCGGGGTACGAGGGGCGTCGGGCCCTGGTCGGAACGCCGCCCGGATGTGCCCGCTCCCTCCGGCCCTCCCCGCTGCCCGGCCGTCCCGGCGCCCGTGCCGGGGCCGCCCGGTACGGATACCGCGTCACCTCGTCCGATCGGGTGACGGCGAGCCGCCGGGGTGACGCCCGCGGCGGCTCCGGCAGGATGGCCGGGTGCAGCCGATCCCCATCACCTGGCCCAAACTCGCCGACGCCCTCGCCGAGCGGATCACCGACGGCCGCCCGCCCGGACCGTGGTGGCGGGTCGCGGTGGACGGCGCCCCCGCCGCCCGCCCCGCGGACCTCGCCGACGCCGTCGCCGCCGCGCTGCCCGCGCTCGGCCGACCGGTCCTGCGGGTCGGCGCCGAGTCGTTCTGGCGCCCCGCCTCGCTGCGACTGGAGTACGGCCACGAGGACGTCGACGCGTACTACCAGCTCTGGCTCGACACCGGGGCGCTGCGCCGCGAAGTGCTCGACCCGCTCGGCCCCGGCGGCAGCGGCCGCGCCCTGCCCTCGCTGCGCGACCCCGGCACGGACCGCTCCACCCGGGCCGACTACGTCGAACTCCCGCCCGGCGGCGTCCTGTTGCTGGATGGACCGTTGCTGCTCGGGCAGGGGCTGCCGTTCGACCTCACGGTCCATCTGCGGCTGTCCCCGGCGGCGCTCGCCCGGCGCACCCCGCCGCAGGAGCAGTGGACCCTGCCCGCGTACGAGCGGTACGCCCGCGAGGCGCTGCCCGAGGAGGCCGCGGACGTCCTGGTGCGCGCGGACGACCCGCGGCATCCGGCGTGGACCGGGTGAGGAGGCGACGGCAACCCCGAGCCATCGGGTCGGCGGTCGCCGGCGTGCCCCCGGTGCCTCGCCCGGCGGGCGCCGGCCGCGGCCGAACGCCCCTGCCGGGCACGGCGTTTCGCGCGGTTGGCGGCACCCGTCCCGACCTGTCCCCGGCCCCGGCCGGACCCGCCTTGCCCTGGGACGGCGCCCACCACTAGCGTCCACGAGCACCATGACTGTCGCCACCGCGCCGCTGACCACCGAGCACATACCTCTTGCCGTCCAGCGGTACGACCGCTGGTTCGCCCGGGCCCGGCGCCCTCCGTCGCAGCGGTCCTGGCTCGCGGACGGTCCGGTGCGCGGCGAGGAACTGCTCGGCAAGCTCCACCAGGTGCCCGGCATCGAGGCGGTCCGCGCCCTCGACGGCGAGGGTGGCCTGATCGGTCACCTCGCGGCGATACCGCTCGACCTCGCCCCCGACGACCCCGCCGCCCTGCGCAGCCACCCGCGCTCCGCGCTCGTCCCGCACGGCGGCCACGCGCTCCCCTCCGGCCGCGAGAGCGAGGTGCTGCGCGCGCTGTACGTACGGGTCGCCGATCGGCTCGTCGCCGAGCGGCGGTTGGTGCACTACGTCGACGTGCCGGCCGGCGAGGTCGGCACCACGCCGTGGTCCGACCTCGGCTTCGGCCGGGAGCGGGTGCACGGGCTGATGGCGGTCAAGGCCCGCGGGCGGCAGCCGCGCGGGGTCGAGGGCCTGGCCATCCGCCGGGCCGGGCCCGGCGACCTGCCGCAGATCGGCCGGATGGCCGCGGAGTCCGCCCGGCGGCAGCGCGGCACCGCGACCTTCCAGCCGCAGCCGGAGGCCGCGCTCGCGGCGCTGCGCGTGCACTACGCCGGTGCGCTCTCGGACTCCCGCTGCGGTGCGTGGATCGCCTCCCGGCGCGGCGAGGAGATCGGCATGGTGCTGCTGGTGCCCGCGCACGCGGACCCGGTCGTCCCGGCGGCCTGCGTCGAACTCGTCGAGGCGTACGTCGAGCCTGCGTTCCGTGGGGAGGGGATCAGCCGGGTGCTCCTCGCGACCGCGCTCGCGTGGGCGTACGACGCCGGGCACCGCTACATGTCGGCGCAGTGGCCGTCCGCGTCGCCGCACGCCGCCGGGCACTTCCCCGCGATCGGCTTCCGCCCGGTCGCCTACCGGCTCTCCCGCACCCTCGACCATCGCCTCATCGGCGCCCCGGGCACGTTCTGAGGTTCTCCCCGGGGTGCCCCTGCGTAGGTACGGCTCCTCCCGCGAAAGGAGGTCGCACCCAAGAACCGTACGAATCAGGGCAATTCGGAAACGTGTGAGCGGGATCACCGGATGAGTACGGTCCGCGGTCGGCCGTAATACGCCGAGTCACCGCGACCGGCGCACCGTGATGGACGGTGGCGGGTGGCGCACCTGAAGTAGGGGCGGCATAACGGACATCCGGGAGCGCGGGCACATACGGTGACGGGGGCGCCCGGGGGTGGGAAAGTGCCGTTTGCCCGGGTGGAGCGGCGTCCCCTACGTTCCGTCTCGTGCGGGGCAACCCGCTTCCCCTCCGCCGGGCGGACCGCCGAGTCCTGCCACCGCCCGCTACGCGGATCACCCGAACACCGACATGGCAGGAGCGGGGGAACCAGGTAAGCCGCCGCTCGAGTCGACCGCCGCACCGCCGGCGGTCGCACCCGGGCGGCTCGGGGTGAAGCCGCATCCGCGGCCGGGCATCTCCTGCCCGAACCCGACAGCTCACCTCGCAGGCGTAGGAGAGGACATCCCCCATGCCCGCACACAGCCGGCACCGCAAGCCCAAGGTCCGCAACGGCCGCCGTCTCACCCGCCTCTACGTGGCCGCCGGCGCCGGCGGCGCCGCACTCGTGCTGCCGCTGGTCGCCGCGACCCACGCGGGCGCGGCCACCCCGGCGAAGAGCACGACCGCCGCGTCGGCCACGTACAAGGTCGTCACGGGCGACACCCTGGTCAAGATCGCCACCGCGCAGCACGTCACCGGCGGCTGGCAGCAGCTCTACCAGGACAACAAGGCCGTCATCGGGTCGAACCCCGGCCTGATCCGCCCCGGCACCGTACTAACCCTCGACGCCGCGAAGGCCGCGCCGCAGGCGAAGACCGCGGCCAAGACCGCCACCGCGTCCACCGCCGCCGCCACGACCACCGCCGGCACCGGCTGGATGAAGCCGGTCGGCGACGCCGCCATCGGCACCGGCTACAAGGCGTCGGGCTCGCTGTGGTCCAGCGGCTCGCACACCGGCGTCGACTTCCTCGTCGGCTCCGGCACCCCGGTGCACGTCGTCGCCGCGGGCACCGTCGTGTCGGCCGGCTGGGACGGCGCGTACGGCAACGACGTGATCGTCCACCACGCCGACGGCAAGTACACCCTGTACGGCCACCTGTCGCAGGCGCTGGTCTCGGCCGGCCAGACCGTCACCGAGGGCCAGCAGATCGGCATCTCGGGCGCGACCGGCAACGTCACCGGGCCGCACCTGCACTTCGAGGTGCGCACCACGCCGAGCTACGGCTCGGACATCGACCCGGTCGCCTACCTGAGCAGCCACGGCGTCGTCATCTGACACCGGCACCGCGGTCACACGGCCGCGATCGGCGGGCCCGCCCGGTTCTGACAACCGGGCGGGCCCGTCCGCGCGTTCGGGCCGGGCGGGCCGAACTCAGGCCAGCAGCCCGGACAGTTCGCCGCGCGAGGCGACGCCCAGCTTCGGGTACGCCTTGTACAGGTGGTAGCCGACCGTACGCGGGCTGAGGAACAGCCGTGCGGCGATGTCCTTGTTCGACAGGCCGTGCGCGGCCAGCCGGATGATCTGCCCCTCCTGCGGGGTGAGCCCCGCCTGCTCGGCGAGCGAACGCGTCTCCTGATGTGCCGTCACCAGCGCGCCGGAGGCGCCGAGTTCACCGCGGGCCCGATCCGCCCACGGGCGGGCGCCGAGCCGTTCGAAGACCTCCAGCGCGGACCGCAGCCGCCCGGCCGCCTCGCTTCTGCGCCGGGCCCGCCGCAGCCACTCCCCGTACAGCAGCTCGGTGCGGGCCGCCTCCAGCGCGCGCCGGTGCGGGTCGTGCGCGGCCAGCGCCGCCGTGAAGTACGCCTCCGCCTGGTCGTCGGGGGCCAGCAGTGCCCGGCAGCGGGCCACCATGGCCTCCGCCCAGTCCTGCCCCGTGCGCCGCGCCCACCGCTCGAACCGGGCGAACGGCTCGGCCGCACGCCCGGGTTCGCCGAGGCGGACCGCCGCCTCCACCAGGTCCGGCACGCTGCGGGTGGTGCAGATGTGGTGCCGCAGCAGCGGCTCGCTGAGCAACTCCAGCCGCTCCAGGGCCGATCCGGCCCGGCCCAGGCCGAGGTCGAGCAGGCCCTGCGACCAGTACGCCCACCCGGCACCCGGCGCGGTCGGCGCGCCCGGTGCGGCCGCCAGCGCCTCGGCGACGTGGGCGCGGCACTCCTCCTCGTCGCCCCGCAGCGCGGCCACCTGCGCCAGCGCACCGCTCAACTGGCTGACCCACTGCGCCTGCTGGGTGTCCCGGGCGATCCGCAGCCCCTCGGCCGCGGTGGCGTACGCCTCGGCGATCCGCGACTCGAACACCTCCACCTCGGCCCGGAAGAACAGCACCGTCGCCAGCCGCCCCACCCCGCCGCTGTCCCGGCTCTCCGTCGCCAACTGGGCGGCCAGTTCGTACGTCTGATCGTCCTGCCCGCGCAGCATGCCGGCCGCGCAGAGCATCACCAGCTCGCGGGGGTCGGCGTCGCCGCCATTGGCGGCCCGCACCGCTGCCGCGGCCGGCAGCAGCTCCTCCGGCGTCGGCGGGGCGGCGGCAGAGGCAGGGCCCGGTAGCCCCAGCGCGCCGGCGAAGAAGTCCGCGACCGGGCGGATCGCCGCGTCCCGGGGCAACTCCAGTGCCGCCAGCCGCCGTACGGTCTCCTCGACCTCGGCGGCGCCCAGGTACCACGCGGTGTGCACCGCCTGCACCAGCATCCGCCCGGCCCGTTCCGGGTCCACCGCGGCCACCGCGTCGGCGCCCACCAGCAGCATCCGGTGCGCGCCGGGGAAGGCGCCCTGCCAGAAGTCGGCGAGCGCCCGTACGTACAGCGTCCTGGCGCGTATCACCGCCTCCGCCGCGGAGCCGGGGGAGAGGACCGGGGCCGCCACGCGGGCGGCCTGCTCGGCGAAGTCCCGGGCCCGGGGCAGTTCGCCGGCCTCCGAGGCGGCCTCGGCGGCGAGCAGGAGGCGGTCGGCGCGGGCGGTGGAGTCGGTGCTCAGCCGGGCGGCGCGCTCGTAGGCGACCGACGCGGCGGAGTGGCCGCTGCGCCGGCGGGCCCGCGCCGCGGTGGCCTCCAGGGCGGCGGCCACCTCCTCGTCCGGGCCGGTCGCGGCCATCGCCAGGTGCCAGGCGCGGTGGTCCGGGTCGTGTACCGGGTCGGCCGCCTCGGCCAGCGCCCGGTGGGCGGCCAGCCGCTCCGGCAGCGGGGCCCGCTGGTGGATCGCGGCCCGCATCAGGGGAT
Organism: Streptomyces sp. NBC_00448; assembly: GCF_036014115.1. Taxonomy (NCBI): domain Bacteria; kingdom Bacillati; phylum Actinomycetota; class Actinomycetes; order Kitasatosporales; family Streptomycetaceae; genus Streptomyces; species Streptomyces sp. NBC_00448. The sequence continues at coordinate 1,425,086 of NZ_CP107913.1, read as the reverse complement.
GGCGGAACCGCAGCCGGTCCTCCTCGTCGACCAGGACGAGCCCCGCGTCCTGCGCGGGCGGCAGGTCGTCCACGCCGACGCCGAGCGCGGTGGCGGCGGCGAGCAGGGTGTCCGGGTGGCCGGTGTGGTCGGCGGCGGCGATCAGCAGCAGCGTCTGCGTGCCGCGCGGCAGGTCGGCGACCCGGCCGTGGAAGGCGGCTTCCAGCCTGCTGGTCAGCGGCAGCGGGTCGGGCCCGACGTCCACGCCGGGGCCCGCCGGGCCGGCGCCGTCGGCTCCGCCGGCCGGGTCCAGCGCGAGCGGCAGCTCCAGCAGGGCCAGCGGGTTGCCCTGCGCCTCGGCCAGCACCCTGCGCCGTACGGCCGTGCCCAGCCCGGCGCCGCGCTCGGCCAGCAGCGTGCCGGCCGCCGTCGCGTCGAGCCCGCCCAGCCGCAGCTCGGGCAGCCCCGGCGCGACGAACGACCCCTCGCCGTCGCGGGCCGCGAAGAGCATCACCACGCCCTCCGCGTCCAGCCGCCTGGCCGCGAACGCCAGCGCGTCGGCGGACGCCCGGTCCAGCCACTGCGCGTCGTCGACGACACACAGCAGCGGCCCGTCGCCCGCGTGCCCCGACAGCAGCGACAGCACCGCGAGACCGACGAACATCGGCTCGCCCGCGTTCCCCGCGGTCAGCCCGAACGCCGCACGCAGCGCCCGCTGTTGCGGCTCCGGCACCGACCCGATCGCGCCCATCGCCTTGCGCAGCAGCAACTCAAGTCCGGCGTACGGCAGTTCGGCCTCGAACTCGACGCCCGAGCTGCGCACCACCGTGAAACCCGCCGCGCGTGCGCGCTCCACCGCGTGCGTCAGCAGCGCGGTCTTGCCGATCCCGGCGTCCCCGCGCACCACCAGCACCCCGCTGCGGCCCGCCCGCGCCCCGTCCAGCAGCGCCTCGACCGTGTCCGCTTCGGCTCCCCGTCCATGCAGCATGCTGTGCACGCTAACCGATGTCCGGCCCCGGGCCGAGCGTCGGGGCTTCCCGCGGCACGGCGGCCAGGCCGGCGCGGATGGCCAGCTCGACCGGGGAGTACGCCCCGTCCGGCCGCTCCAGCCGCAGCGGCTCGGCCGGGTACAGCGGCGGCTGCGCCATGAAACGGGGCCGGCCGCCGTGCTGCGGCTGCGCCGCGTGCACCAGGAAGGGATGGCACAGGTACACGTCCCCGGCCCGTCCGGTCGCCAGGGCGAGCGGGCGGCGGGCGCTCGCCTCGTCCACCTCCTTCGCGACGGTGAAGATCGACGTGCCCTCCTCGCCGTACGGCCGCAGCACCGGCGGCACGTCCAGGTGCGAGCCGATCCGGATACGGGTGGGCGCGTCGGCCCGGGCCACGTCCGTGAACAGGAAGAGCATCAGCAGCGCGCGGCCCTCGGACCGCGTGTTGACGTGATACTGCCGCCCGCCCGGCGGAAGGAAGCTCGCGTCGATGTGCCAGCCGGCGTCATCGGGCTCCACCGGGTGCGGGAAGCGCAGCGGGAACGAGCCGAGCGAGGAGCGCGGCGCCCACCGGCCCGCACCCACCAGCAGGTCGAACGCGGCATGCAGCACTTGGGTGTTGGCTGCCGCCGCGAAGGGGGGTTGGGCCATGTCGCCGACCCAGTGCACCGGTTCGGTCCAGGTGGCCGGGTCGTCCGGGTCGCACCCGGTCCGCTCCCACAGCAGGGCCGCGCACTCCCGTGCGGTGCTCCTCGCGAACGCGCCCTCCACCTTCACGAAGCCGTCCCGGAGGAAGCGGTCCCGAAGGAAGTGGCCCGGAAGGAGGCGGCCCGGGAGGATTCGGCCCGTCGGTTCCCTGTCGGTCATCCGACGATCCTGCCGGTTCCCGGCGCCGGAGGCACCCGATTTTCCGCGGTGCCCCCGGGCACCGGGGTGCCTGAGGTCTGACGAGGCGCCGGGGGGCGTGGCGAGGCTCCGGGGCGTCAGGAGGCGCCGGGCACGGTGGCGCGGGCGTTGCGGAGGAAGTCCGCGTTCGTGGCGGTCTCGCGCAGGCGGGTGAGGAGGACCTCGGTGGCGCCGTGCGGGTCGCGGTTCACGAGCGCGCGGCGCAGGTGGTAGCGGACCGCCAACTCGTCGGCGGGGACGAGCAGTTCCTCGCGCCGGGTGCCCGAGGTGGTGATGTCGAGCGCCGGGAAGACCCGGCGCTCGGCGAGGAAGCGGTCGAGGTGCAACTCCATGTTGCCGGTGCTCTTGAGCTCCTCGTAGTAGAAGTCGTCGGCGCGCGAACCGGTGTCGACCAGGGCGGTCGCGAGGATCGTCAGGGAACCGCCCTCCTCGGCCAGCCGGGCCGCGCCGAACAGCCGCTTGGGGCCGAGCAGGGCGGCGGCGTCCACCCCGCCGGAGAGCGTGCGGCCGCTGCCGGCGCCGTTGTTGTTGTGGGCCCGGCACAGCCGGGTCAGGGAGTCGAGCAGGATCACCACGTCGCGGCCCTGCTCGACCATTCGCTTCGCCCGCTCGATCGCGAGCTCGGCGACATGGATGTGCTGCCGGGCGGGCTGGTCGAAGGTCGAGGAGATCACCTCGCCGCGGACGCTCGCCCGCATGTCGGTGACCTCCTCGGGACGTTCGTCCACGAGCAGCACCATCAGGTGCGCCTCGGGGTGGTTGGTGGCGACCGCGGCCGCGATGCCCTGCAGCAGCACGGTCTTGCCGGCCTTGGGCGGGGCCACGATCAGGCCGCGCTGGCCCTTGCCGATCGGCGCCATCAGATCGATGACCCGCCCGGCGGCGGCCGAGGAGCCCTTGAGCGCGGAACTCTCCAGCCGCAGGGGCTCGTTGGGGTGCAGCGGCGTGAGGTCGCCGAAGTGGGGGCGCGGGGTGGCCGGCGGCCGCCCGTTGACGGACCGCACGTCGGCGAGGGTGCCGGGCTTGCCGGCGGTGCCCTCGACCAGGTCGCCTCTGCGCAGCCCGGCCCGGCGGACCAGCGCCTGCGGCACGGCCGGGTCGTCGGGGGAGGGGAGCAGGCCGGGGCCGCGCAGCCGGGCCTGTCCGCCGCGCTCGGTGTCGAGCACGCCGGTCACCCGCTGCGGCAACTCCTGCCGGTTCAGCGGGCGTTCGAGAATCTCGGTCATGGATGTCGTCCTTTCGCGGACGGATGGATCAGACGGGCGGCGCCGTACGCCGCCGTAGGGCGTGAGGGAGTTGCGGCCCGAGCGGAGGGATGCACGCTCCGGGTACCGCGGGAAGTCGGGCGAGGACGAAGATCGGCCGTCGCCGTGTCGATCGGAAAACAGACCACGCTCGGAGGAAAACCGAGGGGTGAGAGGGACGAGGCGCCATCAGAAGGGCGCTGACCTATAAGTCCCTACGGTGACTCTAGCACACTCCGGTCCGCGGTCGCGCTACTCCACCTCGATGCCGTGCTCCTGCACCAGCTCGACCAGGCCGCCGGGGCCCTGGTAGCCCTTGCCGCCGGGCACGAAGGTCCAGTCGTCGCCGGCGCGCCTGCGGAAGGAGCCCAGCACCAGGGCGGTCTCGCCCGGGCGGCCGTCGGAGACGTCCAGCCGGTCCGCCTCGCTGCCCTCCGGGTCGGTCAGGCGTATCCGGGCGTCGGTGAACCCGGCCAGATCGGCGTCCGGATTGACCTCGGGGTCGATCGCGGCGACCAGCACCACCCGGTCGGCGGTGGCCGGCAGCCGGTCGAAGCTCACCCAGATCGCCGCCTTGTCGCCACCCAGGCCCGGCATCATCCGCACGCTGCCGTCCGGGGTGCGGGGGTTGTTGTAGAAGACGAAGTGGTCGTCGCCGAGCACCCGGCCGCCCGCGCACACCAGCGCGCACACGTCCAGCGCAACCTCCCCGGCCCACCACATGCCCAGCACGCTCGCGTCCGGTTCGTCGTCAAGTCCGAGCCCCTGCCCGGCAGTCGGCGTTCCCTCGCTCGTGCGCGCGGCCGGCGCGCCGCCCAACCGCCCGCCCAGGCCGTGCTGGTGCAGCAGCTCCACCAGGTCCGTACCCGACACCAGCGTCAGCGGCTTGCCGTTGGCGAAGGCGTGCGAGGTCGGGCCGAAGCCCGAAGTGGTGATCAGCACGCCCTTGTTGGCGCCGAGCGACTGCACGGTCCCGTACAGGTCGCGTACCGCGCTGGGCGTGACGGTGTTGCGGTACCGCTTGACCTGCACCACGATCTTGCCGCCGCGGATCGGGTCCGGGTCCAGCGCGTCCACGTCCACCCCGCCGTCGCCGGACCGCACCGTGGTGACCGCGCTCATGCCCATCGCCCGGAACAGCTCCGCGACCAGCTCCTCGAACTCCAGCGGGTCCATCGTCAGCAGGTCCGGCTCCTCGCCGCCGCCGTGCGTGACCACCCCGCGGCCCGCCTCGCCCGGCTGCCGCACCGGCACCACCGCCGCCCTGCGGTCCGGCCGTGCCGACAACTGCCCGCCCAGACCGTCGACCAGGCAGTCCACCGCGTTGACCTGCACGAGGTTCACCGCGTCGAAGTCCGCCCGGGAGACCATCGCGGTGGCCAGGAACACCGGGGTACGGTGCCCGGTCGCGGGATCGGTGTCGTCCACGAAGCCGTTGAGCACCACCGAGCCGAGCAGGCCGAAGGAGTCCGCGCCGAACACCTCGCGCAGCACCAGCAGCAGGCACTGCGCGAGCAGGTCCCGGTAGGCGGCCCGCCGTTCGGTGACCGGCCGCGCCACTTCCTTGTCCCGGTCCACGCTCGGCATGTACCGCACCAGCGCCGCCTCCGGCACCACCGAGAACGCCGGCAGCTCCCAGTTCAGCACCAACTGCCGCTCGGGCGCCTCGAAAGTCGCCGACACCTGCCGCGGCAACCCCTCCGGCCACGCCCGCGACGAGTACAGCGCCCCCGTCAAGTACTCCTCCACCGCGTCCGGTTCGCCGCCGCGTAGCCGCTCCAGCGAGTCGCGCACCCCCGCGTTGTGCCGGCGTATCTCGGCCAGCCGCTGCTCCGCCCAGCGCCGGTACCGCTCCTGGTAGTCGGCGAGTTGGTGCTGCCGCTGGGTCTCCGCGGCCCGCGCCACCCCCAGGTCGTGCTCGTAGCGTTCGCGCGTCTGCCGGTCCTGGCGGCCCAGGCCCCACGCCGAGCGGTGCGCGGGGGCGTAGCTCTCCAGCCGCGGCATGGCCACCGGCACCGCCAACGGGCCCGGCGCGAACGGCTCCAACTCCTCGGGGAGCACCAGCGCTTCGGGCGAGAGGACCGGCGCCGCGCAGCCCGCCCGCAGCAGCCCCGCCAACTCCTCGCTGCGGCACTCCAGTTCCTCGGTACGCCGGCGGGCGTCGTCCTCGCGGCGGCGCCGGTAGGCCGCCTGCTGCTCCTTCTGCGAGCGGGCCAGCGCACGTTCCGCGGCCCGCTGCCGCCGTTCGGCCTCGCGCCGCTGCTGCTCCCGGGCCCGGTGCTGAGCCTCCGTCTGCCGCTGCTGCTGGCGCTGGATCTCGGCCCACGTGGACACCAACCCGGTCGAACGACGGCTCATGCGGCTACAGCTCCCCCTCCGGCGGCGCGCGTCAGCGCACGGGCGGCCGCCGACTCGCGCCCACCGCCCGGCTCGACCGCCCGATCACCGAGCGTACCCCTCTGCCAGGAGCTTTACCGGTTCTTCGCGGCTGCTCGGCGCCGCAGCACGACCACCGACGCGGCGGCCAGCAGCACCAGCGCGCCGCCGACCGCCCAGGCCGTCGGCGAGGCCACCGCGGAACGCGACGCCACCGGGGCGGCGTGCGCCTCCTCGGGGGCCTGCGGCGCACCGCGCCCGGCCCGCGCGGAGTCCGGTGCGGTGCCCGCGTCGGCCGGCCGCTCGGGCGCCGCGGCGTTCAGCGTGCCCACCGACGTGGTGTGGTCCGCCGCCGAGAAGCCCCAGTCGAGCAGTTTCGTCGCCTCGGTGTAGACGGCGTTGGTCGCGCCGGACTGCGGGTTCATCACCGACACGATGATGGTGCGGCCGTTCTTGCGGGCCGCGGCGACCAGGGTGTTGCCCGCGTTGGTGGTGTAGCCGTTCTTCACGCCGACCAGGCCCGGGTAGGCGGTGACGCCCTTCTCGCCGGTGAGCAGCCGGTTGGTGTTCTCGATGCCGAAGGACGCCACGTACGAGCCGTGCGCGTCGTAGCCGCCGGGGAACTCGGAGTCCTTCGTCGAGGCGTACTGCGCGAAGTCCGGGTTGTCCAGGCCGGCCCGGGCGAACACCGCCAGGTCGTAGGCGGAGGAGACCTGCCCCGGCTCGTCGTAGCCGTCCGGGGTGACCACATGGGTGTCGTCCGCGCCCAGCATCCGCGCCTTGGCCTGCATCTCGGCGACGGTCTTCGCGACCGAGCCGTTCATGTTCGCCAGCACGTGCACGGCGTCGTTGCCCGAGGCGAGGAAGACGCCGCGCCACAGGTCGGCGACGGTGTAGGTCTGGCCGGGCTGCACCCCGACCAGGCTGCTGCCGTCGCCCAGGCCGGCCAGGTCGGAGTCCTTGACCTTGTGCCTGAGGTCGCCGGGGAAGCGCGGCAGTACCGTGTCGGCGAAGAGCGTCTTGAGGGTGGAGGCGGGCGGCAGCTGCCGGTGCGCGTTCTTCGCGGCCAGCACCTGGCCGGTGCGGGCGTCGGACACCGTCCAGGACAGCGCGGACAGGTCGGACGGCAGTTCGGGGGCGCCCGCGCGGGGCAGCACGTGCACGCCGGGCTCGGCGAGCAGCGTCCGGTCCACGGCCGTCTGGGAGGTGTCGGCGGCGGAGCCCGAGGAGCCCTGACCCCCATCGGACGCGGGCGCCACCGCCGGAGCGGCTGCCACGGCCACCGCGGGCGCGGCGGTCAGCGCGGTCAGGCAGCACGCGGCGGCCAGCGCGGCGGCGGGCAGCGCGGCGGGCAGGGTGACGGGCAGCGTGGTGCGGCGGCGAGCGGAGTGGCGAAGAGGACGGATGTCGTTCATATGATCACCGTAAGAACGATGGGCAACCCCTGCGCGGTGGTGCAGCCCATACCGGTGAGGCCGACGCGCCTGCGAGTGACCCGGGCGCCGCCAACCAGACGTACCGTCATATGTCGGATAGTCATACCGCGCTGATCGGCCGTCGGGTACGCCGCCGCGCGACGGCGTACGGGCAGGTGGCCCGTGGCCCGCTCAGCCCAGTTCGGCCAGCCCCCGCGCGGTCGCCGCCTCGTCCAGCGGTACCGGCGCCGCCTTCATCACCGAGGCCGCCACCGCGTCCACCACGCCGCCCACCCCGCGGTCCAGCGCGGCCTTGAGATACCGCACCGCGTCCAGGACGTTCCCCGCCGCGCTCGGCGAGTCGTCGACCTCCATCCGCAGGTCGATGTCGAGCGGGGTGCCCCCGAACGCCTCGGCCTCCACGCGGATGAAGGCCACCTTGCGGTCGCCGAGGAACGGGATGAAGTCGGCTCCCACGTGGACCTGCGGCTCGCCGCCGGCCGCCTTCCCGGTCCCGGTACCGTCCCCGCTCCCGGCCGCGTCTGTGCCGCCGGCGAACATGCCCTGCGCCTTCGTGGCCTTCTTGTCGGCCATCCGCTCCGCGTCCTGCATGTTCCAGAAGTCCATGTTGCCGCCGCCCAGCAACTGGTAGGTGCTGCGCAGCGCCACGCCGTTGCGCCGCAGCACGTCCACCAGCGCGCGGTGGATCAGCGTCGCGCCGAACTGGCTCTTGAGGTCGTCGCCGGCCAGCGGCAGCCCGGCCGCCGCGAACCGCTCCGCCCACTGCGGGGAGCGCGCCACCACCGACGGGATGCAGTTGAGGAAGGCGCAGCCGGCCTCCAGCGCCGCCCGCGCGTACAGCTCGGACGCCGCCTGGCTGCCCACCGGCAGGAAGTTCACCAGGACGTGCGTGCCGCTCTCCTTCAGCCGCCGCACCACGTCGTCCAGGCTCGCCTCGCCCCGCACGTCGAGCCGGTCCGCGCTGCCGCGCCCCACCCCGTCGGCGAGCGGGCCCTCGGTCACCGGCACGCCCAGGTGCGGCACCTTCGCGAACGCCCGCGAGTTGTTCGGCGCCGCCCAGATCGCCTCCGACAGGTCCCGGCCGGTCTTCCCGGTGTGCACGTCGAAGGCCGCGGAGAACTCCACGTCGCCGATGGCGTACCCCGCGCACACCGGGTGGGTCAGCCCCACCGCGCCCGGCTCGGCGTCCCGGTAGAACTCCACGCCCTGCACCAGCGACGACGCGCAGTTGCCGATGCCGACGATGCCGACCCGTACGGTGCTCATCCGAGGTCCCCTCCCGTGCCCGGCGGCCGGCGGATGCGCGGACCGCGTCCGTACGATCCTACGGGCGGGGGTGTCCGGCCTGCGGGTTCGCGGGGTTCGCGGGGTTCGCAGCCGGGCCGCTCAGTGCAGCAGGCCGGCCAGCAGCCGGTAGGACTCGAGCAGTTCGGCGCGGTCGTAGGTGCTGGTGGTCACCAGGAACTCGTCGGCGGCGCTGCGTGACAGCAGCGATTCGAGGGACTTCGCCACGTCCTGCGGGGTGCCGTGGATGTGCCCGGCCATCGCCTCCTCGAAGCGGTCCCGCTCCGCGCCGGCCATCGCGGTCGCGGCGATCGACGCGTACGGCGCCAGCGCAGGGAAGACGCCGTGCGTGCGGGAGTACGCCGTCGCCCACGCCTCGGAGGCCAGCAGCCGGCGCGCCTGCTCCCCGGTGGTGGCGACCGCCACGGTGCCGGAGACCACCACATACGGCGCGGCGGCCCACGGCGAGGGGCGGAACGCGGCGCGGTAGCGGTCCACCGCCCGCAGCATCGCGTCCTCGCCGCGTATCCCGCCGATCACCAGCGGCAGGCCGTGCGCGGCGGCGAGGTCGGCGCCGCTGCCGGTGGCGAGCAGGAACGGCGCCGGGCGCAGCCCTTCGGCGGGCCAGGCGTGCACTTGCGGATACGCGCGCTGGGTGCCGTCGAACCAGCCGAGCAGCTCGCCGATCTGCTCGTCGAAGCCTTCGGCGGCCTCCTTGCCGTGGCCGAGCGCCTTGCGTACGCCGCCGGTGAAACCGACCGAGCGGCCCAGGCCCATGTCGATCCGCCCGGGGAAGAGCGACTCCAGCACGCCGAACTGCTCGGCGACCACCAGCGGCCGGTGGTTGGGCAGCATCACCCCGCCGGTGCCGACCCTGATCCGCGAGGTCGCCGAGGCCACGGCGGCCGCGAGCACGGTGGGCGCGGAGCCGGCCACCCCCGGCACGCTGTGGTGCTCCGAGACCCAGAACCGGTGGTAACCCAGCGCTTCCGCCTGCCGCGCGAAGCCGACGGTCTCGCGCAGCGCCCGCGGCGGGTCCTCGCCCTCGCGGGTACGGGACCGGTCCAGGACGGAGAACGGCGTGTCGCGCAGCAAAGAAGTCACTTGGCGTACAACGCCCCGGATGCGCCGGCTAGTCCCACCTGTGCTGTTGCGGGCACTCTTGTGGGCGCGCCGGGGCGGGCCTATCTTTGGCCCGCCTCTCTGGCCCGCCCGGAGCAGCCCGGGCGCTGAAGCGTAGGGAAAGGACGCGCGTCATGGCCTTACGCGGACGCCACCGCCGCTATCGTCCCAGCCGGGTCTCCCAGGCGTCGCTGACCGTCACCGCGGGCGGTGCCGGGCTCGCCCTGCCGCTGGTCGGGATGAGCAGCGCGCACGCCGCCACCGCCGGGGTGTGGGACAAGGTCGCCAAGTGCGAGTCCTCCGGCAACTGGACGATCAACACCGGCAACGGGTACTACGGCGGGCTCCAGTTCACCGCGAGCACCTGGCGGGCGTACGGCGGGACCGCGTACGCCGCGCGCGCCGACCTCGCCTCCAGGAGCGAGCAGATCGCGGTCGCCGAGAAGGTGCTCGGCAGCCAGGGCCCGCGCGCGTGGCCGGTCTGCTCGGTACGGGCCGGGCTGACCCGGGAGCCCGCGACGGCCTCGCACACCGTGCAGGTGTCGACCGGTACGAAGAAGGCCGGCCCGGCGCCGAAGAGGAAGCCCACGGAGCACACCGCCCAGACCGCGCACCCGGCGCACCCGGCCGCCGCGAAGACGTCCGGCGCGAAGGCCGATGCGAAGAAGGCCGACGCGAAGAAGCCGAGCGCGAAGAAGCCGGGCGGGAAGAAGTCCGACGCCGAGGACCGGTACACCGTCGTGCACGGCGACACGCTCTCCGGCATCGCGGCGGACCACCAGGTCAAGGGCGGTTGGCCGGAGCTGTACGCCGACAACCACGCGGTGGTCGGCGACGACCCCGACCTGATCCTGCCCGGCCAGCGGCTGACCCTGGCGGCGCCAGCCAAGGCGGCGCCGAAGACAACGCACGCGCCCGCCGCCGAGCCCACCGCGAAACCGGCGGCGAAGCCCGCGGCCAGACCTGCGGCCAAACCCGCTGCCAAGCCTGCCGCCAAGCCCGCGCCGAAGAAGACGCATGCCGAGCCCGCGGCCAAGAAGTCCTCCGGGTGGACCGTGCCGGTGCACGCGTCCATCGGCACCGGTTACCACGTGGGCGGCGGCAGTTGGGCCAGCGGCTACCACACGGGCGTCGACTTCCTGGTCGGCACCGGCACCGCGGTGCACTCGGTCGCCGCGGGCACCGTGGTCACCGCCGGCTGGGGCGGGTCGTACGGCTACCAGGTCGTGATCAGGCACGCCGACGGCGAGTACAGCCAGTACGGCCATCTGTCGCAGATCTCGGTGAAGGTCGGCCAGCACGTCAACGAGGGGCAGCGGATCGCCCGTTCGGGCGCGACCGGCAACGCGACGGGGCCGCACCTGCACTTCGAGATGCGCACCGGCCCGGACTACGGCGACGACATCGACCCGCTGAGCTTCCTGCGGTCGCACGGCGTCAAGGTCTGACCTCTCCGCTGCCGCTGCCGCTGCCGTCCTCGCCGTCGTGCGCGCGGGCGTACGCGGTCAGCGGCGGCAGCACCAGCAGCAGGCACCAGCCCGCGTACAGCCAGCCGCCGAGCACGTCCGTCGGCCAGTGCACGCCCAGGTAGACCCGGGAGCAGCCCACCGCGACCGCGGCCGCCACGCACAGGGCGGCGGCGACGCGGCCCGGCGGCCCCGGGCGGGCCCGCAGCGCGCCCCACGCCAGCAGTCCGGCGGCCATCGCGCTCGACGAGGTGTGCCCGGAGGGGAAGGAGTGCCCCGACGCGGCCACCGCCCAGTCGGCGACCGGGGGCCGGGCGCGGTCCGCGGCCACCATCACCGCGGCACGCACCACCTGTTCGGCGACCAGCGCCACCACCGCGAGCAGCGCCACCGGCACCCCTGCGCGAGCCCGGGCCATCCGTCCCCGGCTGCCGCCCAGCCAGCCGCCGAGCGCCGCCGCCACGTAGGGGTACGGGCCGGTGCCCGCGTGCGTCACCGCGCGCGCGGCCGTCAGCCAGCCGTGCGGGCGGTGCCGTACGGACCAGTTGATCGGACCGGTGTCCAGGGGATACGGCGTGCCGTGCCGGGTCAGCACCACCCCGGCCAGCACCGCGAACGCCGCCGCCAGAGCGGCGGCCCAGCCCAGGCCGCGCTGGGTGTACGGCGACCGGCGGGACCGGCCGGACGGCGTGCGAGGCATCGGGCGGCCCGCCTTCCCCGGACCCCGGCGGTGCGCGCGGGGCCCGCCCGGCCGGCCGCGCGCGGCCGGCCGGAACAGACGTCTACAGAACTGTAGTCACCCTACGCGCGGGACCGGTCCGCCCCGCACCGCCACGCGAGGCGAACCGCCCGGCGGCGGCCGGCGCCGGGGCCGGACGCGAGGTGTACCGCGCTCCGCGCTCCGCCTCAGCGGCGCTCGGGCACGTTCTCGTGGACCCGCTTCGGGTCGGTGATCGCGACCGGGGCGAGCACCTCCTCGATCTTCGCCATCAGCTCGGCGTCGAGCTTCACGCCCGCGGCCTTCGCGTTCTCCGCGACCTGCTCGGGGCGGGAGGCGCCGACGATCGCCGCCGAGACGTTCGGGTTCTGGAGTACCCAGGCGACGGCGAGCTGGGCCAGCGACAGGCCCGCCTCGGCGGCCAGCGGCTGGAGCTGCTGCACCCGCTCCAGCAGGTCGTCGTGCATCCAGCGGCTGATCATGTCCGAGCCGCCCTTGCCGTCGGTGGCCCGGGAACCCGCCGGCGGCTGCTGCCCCGGCTTGTACTTCCCGGTCAGCACGCCCTGCGCGATCGGCGAGAACACCACCTGGCCCAGGCCCAGTTCCTCACAGGTGGGCACGACCTCGCCCTCGATGATCCGCCACAGCGCCGAGTACTGCGGCTGGTTGGACACCAGCGGGATGCGCAGCTCGCGGGCGAGCGCGTGGCCGCGCCTGATCTGGTCCGAGGTCCACTCCGAGACGCCGATGTAGTGCGCCTTGCCGGAGTGCACGACGTCCGCGAACGCCTCCATCGTCTCCTCCAGCGGGGTGGAGACGTCGAAGCGGTGCGCCTGGTAGACGTCGACGTGGTCGGTCTGCAGCCGGCGCAGCGAGTTCTCGATGGACTCCGCGATGTGCTTGCGGGAGAGGCCCCGGTCGTTGTGCCCCGGGCCGGTGGGCCAGAAGACCTTGGTGAGGATCTCCAGGCCCTCGCGCCGCTCGCCCTTCAGCGCGCGGCCGAGCACGGACTCGGCGCGGGTCTGCGCGTAGACGTCGGCGGTGTCGAAGGTGGTGATGCCCGCGTCGAGCGCGGCGCGCACGCACGCGGTGGCGGCGTCCTCCTCCACCTGGGAGCCGTGGGTGAGCCAGTTTCCGTAGGCGATCTCGCTGATGAACAGGCCGCTGCGGCCGAGGTGACGATATTCCATGGAACGCGACTCTATGCGCTGCCGAAAGCACGGACGGAGCTGGGCCCTGCCGCCCCCGCGCCGCGGTGACCTGCGGCTGGTGCGCGCGGCGACTCCGGCGTCCTGCGGTCTCACGGTCCCGCGGGCCGGCCGTCTTGCCGTGCTGCGGTCCGGGTGCGGGGCACCCCTCTGGCGAGGGGTGCCCCGATCCGGTCGGAGGCGTACGCCTGTCAGGAGGCGTACGCCTCCAGCTCGGAGAGCTGGCCCGCGGGCCAGCCGGTGTTGGCCGTGAAGGTGAGCCGGAGGTAGCGGGTGGAGGTCGGGCTCAAGGACACCGTAGCGGTGTTCCCGCTGGAAGGGTCGAAGGTGTACCCGGCGGAGGACTTGAGCGTGCTGAAGGTGGAGCCGTCCGTGGAGCCGAGGACGGAGAGGGTTTCGGTGCGGGTGGCCCACGCGGCGGCCGGCGGCAGCTTCAGCACGAGGCGGCCGACGGTCCGGGCGGAGCCGAGGTCGACGGTCAGCGACTGCGGGAAGGCGTTGTTCGTGCTCTCCCAGTACGAGTTGGCGTCGCCGTCCACCGCGTTGGCGGCCGTGTAGACGTCGGAGTGGCCGGTGTCGGTGGCCGGGTGGCCCTTGGCGAGGTTGCCGTCGGCCGGGGGAGTGGTCGGCGGGGTGGTCGGGGGCGTCGCGGGAGGCGTGGTCGGCGGGGTGGTGCCGCCGCTGTCGCCCCCGCTGCCGCCGCCGGTGGGCACGCCGCCGTTGGTCCACACCGGCGCGGGCCAGCCGTTGCACTGCTGACCGCCGTTGTTCCAGCCGGAGTTGCCGCCGCTGTCGTTGAGGACCAGGGCGGTGCCCTCGCAGTTGTAGATCGGCTTGTCCGCCTGCGCGATGTTCTTCGCGGTCACGTTGGTGAAGGTCATGTTCGCCGGGGCCTGGCCCTGGATGGCGAAGGTGCCGGCGCCGTCGATGTTGACGTTCTTGAAGTGGACGCCGGTGACGCCGCCGCCCTCGATCGACTGGATCGCCTCGTAGGAGCTGTCCAGGATGTCGGTGTTGGTGATCTCGATGTCCGCGTCGACGGTGCCCTGGAGGCCGTCGAACCAGATCGCGCCCACCCCGAACTGCCAGTTGTAGTCGCTGTTCCCGGCTCTGATCAGGGTGTTGGAGTCCGCGGTGATGGTGCCGGAGACGCCGTTGGCCGAGCCGCCGTTGACGCCCGGGTAGCGGTTGGCGATGTGCAGGCCGCCGCCGTTGGTGACGGTGTCGGCCATCACGTTGTCCGAGATCGTGAAGTCCTTGCCGCCGTAGGTGACGATGTTGTTCGCCAGCACCGGCAGCACCACCGTGTTGTGGGTGAAGCTGTCGTCCGCGTTGGGCGCCTTCTCCGGCCAGGACGCGAGGCCGTCGTCGCCGGTGTCCCGGACGAAGGTGTTGGTGACGGTCGAATCGGTCACGCCGGAGTGGAAGTTGACGCCGTCGGCCGAGGTGTCCAGGATGCGGCTGTTCTCGATGGTGAGATGGTCCATCGGACCGTCCATCCAGGCGCCGACCTTGACGTGCTGTATCCACAGGTCGTCGATGGTCGAGTTCGACAGGGCGCCGCCGATGCCGTTGACCTGGTCGTCGTCGACCCGCTCGGTGATGTCGCCGATGATGGCGAAGTCCTTCAGGGTGACGTTCTTGCTCGGGCCGCCGGCCTCCTTCGGCCGGATCTCCCCGGTGTAGCCGCCGCCGGCGACGTACTTGCCGTAGAAGCCCGCGGCGCGGTTGCGGTTCACCGGGTCGCGGCCGCCGAAGACCGTGTACCAGGGACCGGCGCCCTCGACCGTCACGCCGTCCACGATGACGTGGTCGTAGAGCGTGTAGTCGCCCTGCGGGATGTACACCGGCTTGCCCTGCGCCTGGCCGGCGTCGACCGCCGCCTGGATCTTCGCAGTGGAGTCGGTGGCGCCGGTGGGGTCGGCGCCGTAGTCGGTGACGGCGTTGATCGAGCCGGAGGGCTGGGCGATCGGCGCGGCCACCTGCTCGAAGTCGGCGAGGTCGATGGTGAACGACGGCGACTGCGCGGTCGAGGTGACCTGCACCCGGATCTCCGTGCCGGCCTGGTAGGTGGTGCCGAACATGGTCCGGGACTCGTCGTAGAAGTGGTGCGCGTTGCCGCCGCCCGGGTCGTTGCTGAACGGGTAGCCGCCGTAGTACCAGCTGTAACGGGACGTCACCGGCAGGGTCTTGACGGACTGGCCGTTCGCCTGCACGTCGAGGGAGGCGTCCCGGCCCTTGCCGTCGGCGGAGTCCGGGATGCTGTAGCGCAGCGACATCGCGTTGGCGGGCTTGGTGAGGGTGAACTCGACGTACTGGCCCACCGCGTCGAGGGTCACGGCCTGCCGGCCGGACGCCTCCGAGGGCAGGTGGGTGTAGAGCCGGTCCGGGCCGATCAGGGCGCCGTTGGTGTTGGCGTACTCCGCCTCGTACTCCGTGAACGGCACGTTCGCGCCGCGGCCGGAGATGCCGACGGGCGAGGGGGCCGGTACGCCGCCGGCGGCGTGCGCGGAGGGGGCGCTCGCCAGGGTCACCGCGGTGAGCGCGGCCGCGGCGGCGACCGCGAAGGAGAGCACGGCGGCGGTGCCGCGCCGTCTGAACCGGTGCTGCCGTGGGGGGTTCTGGTCGTGGCTGCGCGTTTGTTGCGACACAGGCAGGTCCTTGCGGGTCGGGGGTGAGGGGAAGTGGTACACCCGGCCGGGCGTGGAGAGACTACGAGCGCCGCCGCAGTAAGTAAATGAGTTCGTGCAAGATTACGATTTCTTCTCGCAATAACCCGGACATCTGGGCGTCATGTCGGGTATCAGGGCGCGAGAAACCGCGACGGCCACCGGTGGACTCGCGTGCTGCCGCGTGCTGCCTCGCGTCGCGGCGCGGGGGTGGTCGGGGGGCGGTCAGCGCGACTCGGCGCTCCGCACGAAGACGCCCGCGCTGGTGGCGGCCATGGCGGCCGCAGCGGCCCGGTCCGCGGCGGATTCGTCGAGCCGCTCGCCGCCGGTGAGCAGGCGGTAGTAGAGGGGGGCGGACGCCGCGCGGATCACCTCGTGGGTGTCGGTGCCCTCGGGCGCCTCGCCGCGGTCGATGTCCTGCTGGACGCGGGGCGCCCACTCGCCGACGCGGGTGAGGTAGAAGCGCCGCAGGGCCTCGGCGGTCTTCGGCTCGCAGGTGGCGGCCGCGATCGCCGCGCGGAACGGCGCGCCCTGCCGCGGGTCGGCCGGTGTGCGCGGGACGAGTCGGGCGTTGGCCGTCAGGTCGCCGAGCGGCGAGCCGGTCTCGGTGCGCGGCAGCGAATGCTCGGCCATGTCCGTGAGCAGGTCGGCCACCAGGCCGGCCACCGTGCCCCAGCGGCGGTAGACGGTGGTCCGGCCCACCTCGGCGCGGCGCGCGACATCGGCCGGGTCCAGCTGGGAGAAGCCCTGTTCGGCCAGGGCGTCGCCGGCCGCGTCGAGCACGGCGCCGCGCGCGCGTGCCGTCCGCCCGCCTGGTCGGACGCTTCCCGGGTCTGGTCGTTCCACGGTCATAACGGGACTCTGGTTCTATTAATGGCTGCGCCAGTGCTATCGTCGGGATCGTCTTAACGGAACTGGATGACCGTTAGTCGGTGGGCGGCGCGTGTTCGCGGTGCTGTGCGTGCCGTGTGCGGCGCGCGCCGCCGCCCGGTGGACGAGCGAACGATCGAAGGAGCAGTCATGGAATACAGGCGGTTGGGTTCGTCCGGCCTCAAGGTGCCCGCGCTGAGCTTCGGCGCCGGCACGTTCGGCGGGCAGGGCCCGCTCTTCGGCGCCTGGGGCAGCACCGACGCCCGCGAGGCACGCCGTCTGGTGGACATCTGCCTGGACGCCGGGATCACGATGTTCGACACGGCCGACGTCTACTCCGGCGGCGCGTCCGAGGAGGTGCTGGGCGAGGCGATCAAGGGCCGCCGGGACCAGGTGATCGTGTCCACCAAGACCAGCCTGCCCACGGGCGACGGGCCGGGCGACGCGGGTTCCTCCCGGTCGCGGCTGCTCGCCGCGTGCGAGGCCGCCTTGCGCAGGCTCGGCACCGACCGCATCGACCTCTTCCAACTGCACGCCTACGACGCCGGCACGCCGATCGAGGAGGTCCTGGCCACGCTCGACGACCTCGTGCGGGCGGGCAAGGTCCGCTACGTCGGAGTCTCCAACTTCTCCGGGTGGCAGGTGATGAAGTCCCTCGCCGTCGCGGAGAAGTACGGCCGGCCGCGCTATGTCGCGCACCAGGTCTACTACTCCCTCGTCGGGCGCGACTACGAGTGGGAGCTGATGCCGCTCGGGCTCGACCAGGGGATCGGGGCGGTGGTCTGGAGCCCGCTCGGCTGGGGCCGGCTGACCGGCAAGATCCGCCGCGGCCGGCCGCTGCCCGCCGGCAGCCGGCTGCACCAGACCGCCGACTTCGGCCCGCCGGTGGCGGACGAACTCCTCTACCGCGTGGTCGACGTCCTCGACGAGATCGCCGAGGAGACCGGCAAGGCCATCCCGCAGATCGCCCTCAACTGGCTGCTCCAGCGGCCGACCGTCTCCTCCGTCATCATCGGCGCCCGCAACGAGGAGCAGCTCCGGCAGAACCTCGGCGCGGTCGGCTGGGCGCTCACCCCGGACCAGACGGCGAGGCTCGACGCGGCGAGCGCGCGGACGGCGCCGTATCCCTACTTCCCATACCAGCGGCAGGAGGGATTCACCCGCCTCAACCCGCCGGTGGCCGGGCTCGCGGTGGCGCCGCCCGCGGTCTGAAGCGCGCCGGGCGGCCGGGGGCGGGCGGGCGGGGCGGCGGGAAGTAGGTGGGGACGGGCGGGGGTGCGCGGTCAGGTGTGGCGGGGGGAGACGAGCAGGAAGGGCGCGCCGCCGCGGGCGTGGTGCTCGGTCGCCTGCCAGCCGAGCGGGCCGAGCAGCGCGGCGACGCGGGCGAGCGAGGCCGGCCCCGAACCGGCCTCGGACCAGGTCACCTCGACCAGGCCCGGATGATCAGACGGCCCCACCCGGTACCCCGACGGCCGCTCGGCGCGGTGCGGCGGCACCCCCGCCGCCTCCAGGGCCAGCGCCACCGCGTGCACCGGCCGCTCCCGCTCCCAGCCCGCCGGCACCTCCACCGCGCCGTCACCCAGCACCGCGCGGATCTGGAGCAGCCCCTCCCACGCGGCGGCCACCTCGCCGGGCCGCGCCGCGGTCGTACGCACCGTCCCGGACCCGTCGTCGGCGACGAACTGCCCGCGCTCCGGCTCGGTGCGCCCACCCTGCGCCGATTCCTCGGCCGCCTCCCGCGCGACCCGGGCGTCGCGCTCGGCCAGTTCGGCCCGCACCCGCCGGCCCTCCGGCGTCAGGTAGTGCTGCCCGGCCCGCCCGTGGCGCACCGCCAACCCGGCCGCCACCAGTCCCGTGCACACCACGGCTCCGGCGGCCACCCGACCCGTCGACGGGTCGGACCCCGTGACCGCCCTGCGCTGCGCCGCCGTCAACCCCTTGCTCACACCCCCGACCGTATCCCGCGGCACCGACACGGGAGGGACGGCGCGGAAATCCCCGCACCGCAATTGCGGAACGGGGATTTGCTCGCGTATATTGAGGTTTTCTGTGCGCGCATGAGAAAAGCCCCGCATCGGGGGCTGATAGGCACAGCTTAGCCAGTAGGGAGCAGCTTTGTCAACTCGCGAAAGTGTCGAATTGGAGCGGGAACAGGAATTCCTCGACCGGCTCTACGGCCGTGTCGACACGCTGCGCGAGTCCGCCGCGGAGCGGGTCGAGGACGCGTTGGCCCCGGTGGGAAGCGGGCGGCAGGCCCGGGTCGAGCGCGAGGTGCTGGTCGCCGAGCGGTCCGGGCTGCTGGCCGCGCTGAATGCGGTGGACGGTTCGCTCTGCTTCGGCCGTATTGATCTCCGCGACGGCGCCACGCACCATATCGGCCGGCTCGGAATTCGCGCGGACGACGCGGAGCGCACACCCGTTCTGATCGACTGGCGGGCGCCGGTCGCTCGACCGTTCTATCTCGCCACCGGCCATACGCCCATGGGTCTGCGCCGGCGCAGGCATATCAGCACCGAGGGCCGCACGGTGACCGAGCTGCACGACGAGATCCTCGACCTCGACGACCGCGAACGCAGCGGCTTCGAGGACCCGAGCGGTGACACCGTGCTGCTCGCCGCGCTCAGTTCCGCCCGCACCGGCCGGATGGGCGACATCGTGCAAACCATCCAGGCGGAACAGGACCGCGTCATTCGCGCTCCGCACCGCGGGGTCCTGGTCGTCGAGGGCGGCCCCGGCACCGGCAAGACGGCGGTCGCGCTGCACCGTGCGGCCTACCTGCTGTACGAGCACCGGGAACTGCTGGCCAAGCGCGCGGTCCTGGTGGTGGGGCCCAATCCGGCGTTCCTGCGCTACATCGGCGAGGTGCTGCCGGCCCTCGGCGAGACCGGGGTCATGCTCGCCACGCAGGCCGAGCTCTACCCCGGTGTGGACGCCCGCGGCACCGACACCCCCCGCGCGGCGGCCGTCAAGGGCGGTGCGGGGATGGCCGAGGCCCTCGCCCTCGCCGTACGCGACCGGCAGCAGATGCCCGAGCCCGGAGCACCCATGGTCATCCGGCACGACGACGGCGACCTGGTGCTGGACTGGGAGATCGCCTACGAAGCCCGTCAGGCGGCCCGCGAGACCCGCCTGCCGCACAACCTCGCCCGCCCGTACTTCGCGTTCCACGTCATCGACGCCCTCACCGCGCAACTCGCCGAGCGCATCGGCGCGGACCCGTACGGCGGCCCCAACTTCCTCGGTCCTGCCGACATCGCCCAGCTCGGCAAGGGCGTCGCCGCGAGCGAGGAGGTGCAGGCCGCCGTGGCGGAGCTGTGGCCGGCGCTCACCCCCGAGGCGTTCCTCGCCGACTACCTGGCCGAGCCGGTGTACCTGGCGGACGAGGACGCCGAGGCCGTCCGCCGCGCTCCCGGCGACCGGGAGTGGACCCCGGCCGACGTGCCGCTCCTGGACGAGGCGGCCGAACTGCTCGGGACCGACGACAGTGCCGAGCGGGCCGCGGCGGAGGCCGAGCGCCGGCGGCGGGTCGACTACGCGCAGGGTGTGCTGGAGCTGTCCCGGGCGTCGGAGACCTACGAGTTCGAGGACGGCGAGTCCGAGGTGCTGGCCGCCCACGACATCGTCGACGCCGATCGGATGGCCGCGCGGCAGGAGGAGATCGACCACAGGAGCGCGGCCGAGCGGGCCGCCGCCGACCGGACCTGGGCCTTCGGGCACATCATCGTCGACGAGGCGCAGGAACTCTCCCCGATGGCATGGCGGTTGCTGATGCGCCGGTCGCCGACCCGCTCGCTGACCCTGGTCGGCGATCCGGTGCAGACCTCGGAAGAGGCGGGTGTCGGATCGTGGCAGAAGATCCTGGAGCCGTATGTCGGTGACCGGTTCGCGCATGTACGGCTGGGGGTCAACTACCGCACGCCCGCGGAGATCATGGAGCTGGCCGCGCGGGTGGTACGGGCCCAGGACCCGTCGTTCGAGCCGCCCGGGTCGGTGCGGTCCACCGGTGAGCGGCCGTGGACGCGGGAGTCCGGTGCGGATCTGGCGGGCGCGGTGGCGCGGGCTGTCGCCGAGTTCACGCCCGAGGAGGGGCGGCTCGCGGTGATCGCCCCGCGTGCGCTGCACGAGGAGATCGCGGCCCGGCTCGACGGGGTCGAGGCAGGCGGGGAACCCGACCTCGCCCGGTCCGTGGTGCTGCTCGGCCCGCGCGAGGCGAAGGGGCTCGAGTTCGACCACGTCCTGGTCGTGGAGCCCGGACGGTTCGGGACCAGTGACCTCTACGTCGCGCTGACCCGTGCGACGCAGCGGCTGGGCATCGTGCACCGGGAGGCACTTCCCGAGTCGCTGCGCTGACGGCTGAGCTGATCGCCGAGCCGATCGCCGAGCTGACGGCCGCGCCCTGACGGCCGCGCTGATCCGGGCGTGCGGGTGGCGGGCGGGCGCGGCGACCGGCGGTTTCCTGGGAATCTCCGGTGAGCGGACCGGCGGTCACGGAGCCCGGCGCCTCCCCGCCTAGGATCAGGGGATGGATCTACGGTGGCCGCGCGGGCGGAAGTGGTTCGCGGCGGTGGGGGCGTTCGCCGTCGTCGCGGTGGGCGGCATCGTCACGGGTACGGCGACGGCCGGCGGCGCGAGCGGGTCGGTGCACCGTACGGACGCGATGCTGACCGGCGCCGGGGGAGTGCGGCTGGACACCTCGTACTTCACCGACGGCGGCACCCGGCGCCGGCCCGCGGTGCTGCTCGCGCACGGCTTTGGCGGCACCAAGGACGACGTGCGCGGCCAGGCCGAGGCGCTGGCGAAGCACGGCTACGCGGTGCTGACCTGGTCCGCGCGCGGCTTCGGCGACTCCGGCGGCCGGATCGGACTCAACGCGAAGGACGGCGAGGTCGCCGACGTCGGCCGGCTCGTCGACTGGCTCGCCACCCGCCCCGACGTGCAGCTCGACGCTCCCGGCGACCCCCGGGTCGGCGTCTCCGGCATCTCCTACGGCGGCGCGGTCTCGCTGCTCGCGGCGGGCGACGATCCGCGGATCGACGCGATCGCGCCCCGCGAGACGTACTGGGACTTCGCGGACGCGCTGCTGCCCGACGGCGTGTACAAGAAGATGTGGAGCGGCATCCTCTTCTCCGGCGGCACCCCGGCGGGCACCGGCGCCACGACCGGTCAGGTGTCGCCCCCCACCGGCGACGGGTCCGGGTCGTCCCCCACCGGCGGCGGGTCCGGGTCGGCTCCCGCCACCGGGGGCGCGTCCGGGTCGGCCCCGGCCGCCTCGGACGCCCCTGCAGCGTCCACCGGCTCCACGCCTGCCAACTCCACGTCCACCACCGGCTCCGCGCCCGCTGCCGGCGCCGCCCCGCCCGACGGCGCCTCGGCCGACCCGGTCTGCGGCCGGTTCGAGCCGTCGATCTGCGACCTCTACAAGCGGGTCGCCACGAGCGGTCAGGCCACTGCCGCGGACCGCGCGCAACTCGCCGCGCTGAGCCCGGCCACGGTCAGCAACCGGATCAAGGTGCCCACGCTGATCGTGCAGGGCGAGACCGACTCGCTGTTCACGCTCTCCCAGTCCGACGCCATGGCCAAGGCGATCAAGGCGAACGGCGCCCCGGTGTCCGTCGACTGGATCGCGGGCGGCCACGACGGCGGCAACACCGAGGACTCCCGGGTGAACGGCCGGGTCACCGCGTGGTTCGACCGCTACCTCAAGGGCGACAAGGGCGTCAGTACCGGCCCCTCCTTCCGCGTCACCCGCACCGGCGGCCTGAACGCGACCGACGGCAGCGTGGTGCTGCGCGGCGCGAGCGCGGACCGCTACCCGGGCCTGGCCGGCACCGCCGCCCGGCGCGTACCGCTGACCGGCTCGCCGCAGCAGATCACCAACCCGGCCGGCGGCTCGCCGCCCGCGATCTCCTCGGTGCCGGGATCGGGCGCGATCTCCCAACTCGCCCAGCTGGGGCAGAGCGTGGCCGTCGACTTCCCGGGCCAGTCGGCCCGCTTCGTGTCCGCGCCCCTGCGCCACGCCACCACCCTCACCGGCGCCCCGACCGTCACCGTCAAGGTGTCCACCACCGCTCCCGAGGCCGTGCTGTTCGCGAAGCTCTACGACGTCGGCCCGAACGGCAAGCAGGTCCTGCCGGCCGGCCTGGCCACGCCGGTACGGGTGACCGGGTCGCCGTCGGGCCGCACCGTACGGGTCGAACTCCCCGCAGTCGACCACGAGTTCGCGGCCGGGCACCGGCTGGCCGTGGTGCTGTCCAGTACCGACCTCGGCTATGCGACGCCCGCCGCGCCCGCGACCTACACCGTCGCGCTGGCCGGCTCCGCCGTCACGGTCCCCACCGACAGCGCGCTGGGCGCCGACGCGAACGCGCTGCCGTGGTGGACCTGGGTGCTGCCGCCGGCCGCGGTGCTGGTCGCGGTGGCGCTGCTGGTCACCGGCCGCCGCCGGGTCCGCCCCCGCCCCGCCGACCCGGCGCTGGCCGCGGTCCCGTTGCGAATCAGCGGGCTGAGCAAGCGGTACGCGAAGTCCGCGGACCGTTACGCGGTAAGGGAGTTGACCTTCCAGGTCGAGCCCGGTCAGGTGCTCGGCCTGCTCGGGCCGAACGGCGCGGGGAAGACCACCACGTTGCGGATGCTGATGGGCCTGATCCGGCCGGACGAGGGCGAGATCAGGGTGTTCGGGGAGGCGGTGCGGCCGGGCGCGCCGGTGCTCTCCCGGGTCGGCGCCTTCGTGGAGGGCGCCGGATTCCTGCCGCATCTGACCGGCCGTCAGAACCTCGACCTGTACTGGCAGGCGACCGGCCGCCCGGCCGAAGACGCCCATCTCGCCGAGGCGTTGCAGATCGCCGGGCTCGGCGACGCGCTCAAGCGCGCGGTGCGGACGTACTCCCAGGGCATGCGGCAGCGGCTGGCGATCGCGCAGGCCATGCTCGGGCTGCCGGACCTGCTGATCCTGGACGAACCCACCAACGGCCTCGATCCGCCGCAGATCCGCGAGATGCGCGAGGTGATGATCCGCTATGCCGCCACCGGCCGGACCGTCATCGTCTCCAGCCACCTGCTGGCGGAGGTCGAGCAGACCTGTACGCATCTGGTGGTCATGGACCGCGGGCGGCTGATCACGTCCGGCCCGGTGGCGGAGATCGTCGGCTCGACCGACACCGTACTGGTCGGCGTGGCGGGCGAATTGGCGCCGGACCTGGTGGACAAGGCGGCCGCCCTGCCCGCGGTGGCCACCGCCGTGCCGGCCGAGGGCGGGCTGCTCGTCGTCATCGCGGACGGCTCGACGGCGGTCGAGCTGGTGGCCGAACTGGTCGGGCTCGGCGTGCCGGTGGCGCAGGTCGGCCCGCACCGCCGCCTGGAGGACGCCTTCCTGACCCTGATCGGAGGTTCGGCATGAGCACCGCGCCCGCCGCACCCGTGCCCGACCTGCCGGAGCCGCCGGACGACCCCGCGGTCTCCGGGGCCGTCACCGCGCCCGGTTACCGACCCGGCCGTACGCTGCGGCTGCGGGTGGAGACCCGCCGGCAGTTGCGCAGGCGCCGCACGCTGGTGGTCGGCGCCCTGCTCGCTTTGCTGCCGTTCGTGCTGATGGCCGCGTTCGCGATCGGCGGCACCCCGAGCGACGGCGCCAACGGTCCCACGCTGATCGACACGGCCACCTCCTCCGGCGCCAACTTCGCGGCGACCTGCCTGTTCGTGTCGGCGGGCTTCGTACTGGTGGTGCCGGTCGCGCTGTTCTGCGGTGACACGGTCGCGTCGGAGGCGGGCTGGTCGAGCCTGCGCTACCTGCTGGCCGCGCCCGTGCCGCGAGCCCGGCTGCTCGTGGTCAAGCTCACCGTCGCGCTCGGCTTCAGCGCGGTCGCGCTGGTCCTGCTGCCGCTGGTGGCGCTCGTGGCGGGCACGGTGGCCTACGGCTGGGGCGACCTCGAACTCCCCACCGGGGGCGCGGTGCCGGCCGGCAGCGCCGTCGCGCGGCTGGCGATCGCGGTCGGGTACATCTTCGTCAGCCAGCTGGTCACGGCGGCGCTGGCGTTCTGGCTGTCCACGGTCACCGACGCGCCGTTGGGCGCGGTGGGCGGCGCGGTCGGCCTGACCATCGTCGGCAACGTGCTGGACGCGGTGACCGCGCTGCACCGGTGGCGCGACATCCTGCCCGCGCACTGGCAGTTCGCATGGCTCGACGCGATGCAGCCGGCCACCGAGTGGACCGGCGTGATCGAGGGCACCTCGGTCTCGGTGTCGTACGCGGTGGTGCTCACCGCGTTGGCGTTCCGCGGGTTCCGTACGAAGGACATCGTGTCCTGACGGTGCCCCTGCGGGGCGGCTCCGTCGCGGAGTCCGTGGTGAGTCGGTGGCCGCGATCGGGCGGCGCATCGGCGTTGGTGGCGGCTGGGCGGTCGCCGCCCGCGCGCTGCTGCACGCTCCCGGCCGCGCACTCCTGTGACGGCTGCGCAGTAGTGAGTCTGACGTTGCGTCGGGTCGGCATGACATGGTCATGGCGTCGTAAAATTATCGGCCGTTCGGGTAAAACGACGGATGGCCAACGGCGAACTCCCTTGTCCTGGGCATGATCTATCGGTGTGACCACCGCGGCCGTCTCCGTGACGGCCGCACCTCATGCCAGAAGAGCCCTCCACACAAGGAGAGTCCATGCGCACACCTCGCCCGCGGCCGCGCGCCGTGGTCGCCGCGGCAGGAGCCACCGCCCTGACCGCCGCCGCCTTGATCGCGGCCCCGCTCACCGGTGCGGCGACGGCGGCGGCCGGCCGCGCCGCGCCCGCGGTGAAGCCGGTGCCCGCCGTCGTCGGACATGAGCTGGTCAAGGGGGCGGGCAGCCCGCTGACCATCGCCCAGTGCCAGGCCGAGTGGGGTATCAACTGCTACACCCCCACGCAGTACCGGCAGGCGTACGACCTCAACCCGCTCTACCGCGCGGGCGTGACGGGCAAGGGCCGGACGATCGTGATCGTCGACTCCTTCGGCTCACCGACGATCCAGCACGACCTGGACGTCTACAGCAAGCAGTTCGGGATGCCCAGCACCACGGTGCAGGTCGTCAAGTGGGGCGACGTGCCGCCCTTCGACCCGACCAACCCCGACCACACCGGCTGGGCCGGCGAGACCACGCTGGACGTGGAGATGGCGCACGCGATCGCCCCGGCCGCGCACATCGTGCTGCTGGAGACCGGCGTCGCCGAGACCGAGGGCGTCACCGGCCTGCCCGAGATGATGGACGGCGAGAAGGCGCTGATCGACCAGGGCGTCGGCGACGTCATCACCCAGAGCTTCGGGGCCACCGAGAACACCTTCCCGGGCTTCGACAAGGGCGACTTCTCCAGCATCCAGAACCTGCGCTACGCCTTCAAGGACGCGGCGCGGCGCGGCGTGACGGTGCTCGGCTCCTCCGGCGACGGCGGCGCCACCGACGCGACCGAGGACGGCAGCTCCAACTACCCGTACCAGGTGAACTCCTGGCCGTCCTCCGACCCGCTGGTCACCTCCATCGGCGGCACCCAGCTCCACCTGGACGACGCCGGCAACCGCACCGCGCCGGAGAGCGTGTACAACGACTACGGCGCCGGCGGCGGCGGCCAGTCGCACGTCTTCGCCCGGCCGTCGTACCAGAACGGCGTGCGGAACGTGGTCGGCGCGCAGCGCGGCACCCCGGACATCTCGATGTCCGCGGCGGTCGACGGCGGCGCCTGGGTGTACTCCAGCTACGACCCGACGTCCGTCGGCTGGGACGTCTACGGTGGCACCAGCGAGGCCAGCCCGCTCTTCTCCGGCATCGTGGCGCTCGCCGACCAGGTCGCCGGGCACCGGATCGGCGACATCCACACCGCGCTGTACGCCCTCGCCAAGGGCACCGGAGGGTTCGGCGGGGTGGTCGACGTCAAGGACGGCACGAACAACTCCTACGACGGCGTCACCGGTTACACCGCGGTGAAGGGCTACGACATGGCCACCGGCGTCGGCACCGTGGACGCGGCCCGGTTCGTCCCCGCGCTCGCCTTGCTCGGCCGCCTGCACTGAGGTGAGCCGTCCGGGGCCGCCACCGCGTGCTCCCCTCGCGGGTGCGGTGGCGGCCTCCGGCATGCCCGGGCCGGGTGTCCGGCCGGGGGTGCGGGCGGGGCACCCGGGTCGGGACGCGGGGCGGTCGGCGCGGTACAGGGGTCCGCGCCGGCCGACCGGCGGTGCGCCGGAACCGGTCAACCGCATTATTTGTAAGGGCTCTTGACAGTTGGGTGGTCCAGACCAAACAGTATGGGTCAGCATTGGTCCAGACCAGCATGGCCCGCTGTGCTGGGACCCCCACATCGAAGGGAGCGCGGTCCATGACCGGACCCGTTCGCAGACCACTCCGCGCCCTGCTCACCGGACTCGCCGCCACCGCCGCCGCGGCCGGCCTGGCGCTGACCGGCGCCGGCGGCGCGCACGCCGCCACCCCGCAGGCCACCGCCGCCACCGCACTGCCCAGCCACGTCTTCGCCCCGTACTTCGAGGCGTACAACGGCGACAGCCTCTCCGGGCTGGCCACCGCCTCCGGTAACAAGTACCTGACGATGGCGTTCATCCAGACGCCCTCGGTCGGCTCCTGCACGCCGTACTGGAACGGCGACACCTCCCTGCCGATCGCCTCCTCCAGCTTCGGCAGCGACATCGCCGCCATCCAGGCGGCCGGCGGCGACGTCATCCCGTCCTTCGGCGGCTACGCGGCCGACGACGGCGGCACGGAGATCGCCGACAGCTGCACCGACGTCAGCTCCATCGCCGCCGCGTACGAGAAGGTCATCACCACCTACAACGTCAGCCGGATCGACCTCGACACCGAGGACAACTCGCTGACCAAGGCGGCCGGTATCGACCGCCGCAACAAGGCCGTCAAGATGGTGCAGGACTGGGCGGCGAGCAACGGCCGTACCGTGCAGTTCTCCTACACCCTGCCGACCACCACCCAGGGCCTGACCACCGGCACCGCCGGTGACGGCTCCGGCCTGTCGGTGCTGCAGAACGCCGTCTCCAACGGCGTGAAGCTCGACGTCGTGAACCTGATGACGTTCGACTACTACGACGGTGCCACGCACAACATGGCCACCGACACCGAGACCGCCGCGCAGGGCCTGCACGACCAGCTCGCGCAGTTGTACCCGTCGAAGAGCGACGCGGACCTGTGGGCGATGATCGGCATCACCGAGATGCCCGGCATCGACGACTTCGGCGCCGCCGAGACCTTCACCACCGACAACGCCACCACCGTCTACAACTGGGCGGTCGGCAAGGGCATCAACACCCTGTCGTTCTGGGCGCTCCAGCGCGACAACGGCGGCTGCCCCGGCCAGGGCGGCTCGGACACCTGCTCCGGCGTCGCGCAGAGCACCTGGCAGTTCAGCCACACCTTCGAGCCGTTCAGCGGCGGCGGCAGCACCACCCCGCCGCCCGCGAACGACTTCTCGGTCGCGCTGACCCCGTCGGCCGGCTCCGTCGCCGCCGGCTCCTCGGCGACCTCCACGGTGAACACCGCGGTCTCCGCCGGGTCGGCGCAGTCCGTCGCGCTGAGCGTCAGCGGCGCTCCGGCCGGCGTCACCGCGTCGGTCAGCCCCGGCTCCGTCACCGCCGGCGGCAGCGCCACCCTGTCGGTGGCCACCACCACCGCGGCGAAGGCGGGCACCTACACCCTGACCGTCACCGGCACCGCCGGCAGCACCACCCACACCGCCGCCTACACGCTGACCGTCACCGGTGGCAGCACCGGCGGCGGCTGCACCGCCACGGCCTGGTCGTCCTCCGCGGTCTACGTCGGCGGCAACAAGGTCTCCTACGACGGCCACACCTGGCTCGCCAAGTGGTGGACCACCGGCGAGACCCCCGGCACCACCGGCGAGTGGGGTGTGTGGCAGGACGAGGGCGCCTGCTGAGAACCCGCGATTGCCGGGACCGAAGGCCCCTGGTCGCACGGAAGGTGACCAATGGCCGAACCGCTGGTGACGCCCAGGAAAACAGCCTGTGACCGGGCATATCACGGCTCCGGCCTCCGGTACGGTACGCCGTGGGCGGTGCCGCCCCGACGTCGAACAGCGGCCACCGATCCTCTAGAGTCTGACCGGATGTCTACGCGAATGTAGTCGATTCGGGACGGACCGGGCATCCCACGGGTATGCCCGGTCCGTCCGCACTTCCGGAAGACCGAAGACCAGAAGACCAGGGGACGGAAACCACCCATGAGCGCCATCGGCCTCGGCCAGGCCGCCATTCTCGGCATCGTGGAAGGACTGACCGAGTTCCTGCCGGTCTCCTCCACCGGCCACCTCAAGCTGGTTGAGGGCCTGATGAACATCCCCGTCGACGACGACGCGGTGGTCGGTTTCACCGCGGTGATCCAAGTCGGCGCCATCGCGGCGGTCTTCGTCTACTTCTTCCGGGACATCGCGCGGTTCGTCACCGCCTGGGTGCGCGGTCTGGCCCATCGCAGCGAGCGCGGCAACCACGACTACAAGTTCACCTGGTGGGTGATCTACTCCACCATCCCCATCGTCATCGTCGGGCTCGCCGCCAAACCGCTCATCGACGGGCCGCTCGGCTCCCTGTGGGTGGTGGCGTTCTCGCTGATCTTCGGCAGCGCGGTGATGTGGGCCGCCGAGCAGATGGCCCGGTTCAAGCGCGGCGAGGACCAGGTCACCATGAAGGACGCGATGATCGTCGGCTGCTCGCAGATCCTCGCGCTGCTCTTCCCCGGCTTCTCCCGCTCCGGCGCCACGATCTCCACCGCCCTGATCCGGGACCTGGACCGGATGGCCGCCACCCGGCTGTCGTTCTTCCTCGGCCTGCCCGCGCTCACCGGTGCCGGACTGTACGAACTCAAGGACGCCACCAGCGGCGGCGTCAGCACCTCCGCGCTCGCCGTCGGCACCCTCGTCTCCTTCGTGGTCGCCTACGCCTCCATCGCCTGGCTGCTGAGGTTCGTCGCCCGGCACTCCTTCAACTCCTTCGTGGTCTACCGGGTGGTGGTCGGCGTGGTGATCATCGGCCTGCTCGCGACCGGCACCGTCAATTCCTGAGCGCTCCCGCTGACGGCTCCCGCTGACCGCTCCCGCTGACCGCTTCCTGAGCGTGCCTCCGGACGGCGGCTGACCGCCCCCGACCGCGCGCCGGCGCCCGAACGCGAAAGACCTGGCCGACCCATCCCCCCACGGGTGGGTCGACCAGGCATCCGGGGGGCCGTTCCCCGGGCTTGCCGCGGTGGCGGCGACGCAGGTCAGGTCAACGTCGCCGCCACCGGGTCCCAGTCCTCCGGAAGCGTCGCCACCTCCGGAGCGCGGGATTCGAGTTCCACGAAGCCGTGCCGCTCCGCGGAATCCGTCACCGTGGCCATCAACTCCAGTACGTGCTGCGCCAGTTCGCCCGACGCACGGTGCGGCGCCCCGGTCCGGATACCGCGCGCCATGTCCAGCACGCCGATCCCGCGGCCCGCGGTCGTCCCCGCCACCGGCAGGTCCCGCCACTCCTCGTCGCCGAACGCCCGCACCTGGAGCGGCCCTTCGAACGTGTTCGGGTCCGGCAGCGACAACGTGCCCTCGGTGCCGGTGATCTCGATCATCCGCCGCGGCACCGACGAGTCGAAGCTGAACGTCGCCGACGTGCTCGGGCCCGACGCGAAGTCGAGCAACGCGTGCACATGCGTGGGCACTTCCACCGCGAACTCGGTGCCCGCCTTCGGCCCGGAACCGATCACCCGGTGCGAACGCGCCTGCCGCGCGCTCGCCGCGACCCGCTCCACCGGCCCGAAGAGCGCCACCAGCGCGGTCAGGTAGTACGGACCGATGTCGAACAGCGGCCCGCCACCGTACTGGAAGAGGAACTCCGGGCTCGGGTGCCAGCTCTCCGGGCCCGGTCCCTGCGTCACCGCGACCACGCTGACCGGCTCGCCGATCAGCCCCGAGGCCAGAGCCCGGGCCGCCGACTGCAACCCCGCGCCCAGGAACGTGTCCGGCGCGCTGCCGACCCGCAGGCCGCGCGACTGCGCCTGCGCGAGGATCTTCGCGCCGTCCGAGGGCGCCAGCGCCAGCGGCTTCTCGCCGTAGACGTGCTTGCCGGCCTCCAGCGCGGCCGAGGCGATCTCGGCGTGCGCGGCGGGGATCGTCAGGTTGATCACGATCTCCACCTCGGGGATCGCCAGCGCCGACGCCACGTCACCCGCGTGCGGCACCCCGTGCGCCTCCGCCTGCACCCGGGCCCGGTCCACGTCCAGGTCCGCGACGGACAGCACCCGGACGTCCGGGAACGTGGACAGCGCCGTGAGGTACTGCGTGCTGATCACCCCCGCACCGACCAGCGCGACGCCGACCGGCCCGGAACCCGAACCGCTGGTCATGAAAGCCCCTCCTCCAGCGCCGTCAGGTAGGCGCGGCTCTCCGCGACGGCCTCGAAGATGTCCGTGGCGCACTCGTCCAGCTCCACGATCCGCTGCGCGTCCGGCGCCGCCGCCAGGATCGCCGGCACATCGATCACGCCCTTGCCGACCGCGGTGTGCGGCTGCTCCTTCACCCCGGGACCGTCCTTGACGTGCAAGGACAGCACCCGGTCGCCCAACGCCCCCAGCAGCGCGGGCACATCGGCGCCGCCGACCTGCGCCCAGTACGTGTCGACCTCCAGGAACACCTCGGGCGCCAGCTCGTCCGCCAGCACCTCCAGCGCGGTGCGGCCCTCGAACCGCGGCTCGATCTCCCACCAGTGGTTGTGGTAGCCGATCCGGATGCCGCGCTCGGCGGCCTTGGCGGCGAAGCCGTTGAGCAGGTCCGCGGTGCGGCGCAGCCCGTCGGCGGTGGTGAACTCCTCGTGCCCGATGCCGCCCGGGATGATCGCCAGGTCGGTGCCGACGGTGGCGACCGCGTCGAAGACCTCGCCCGCGTCCTTGTCGAACAGCGCGTAGGCGTGGGTGCTGGACACGCCGATGCCCAGGTCGTCGGCGAGCTTGCGGAAACCGGCCGGGTCGGCGGTCGGGTCGTACGTCTCCACCGAGCGGTAGCCGATCTCGGCGAGCCGGGTCAGCGTGCCGTCGCGGTCGGCGGCGATCTGGTCCCGGAGGGTGTAGAGCTGAATGCTCAAGGGTTTGGCCATCGAAGCGAAGCCTCCTGGAAGTACAGCGGCGAATGCGGGTGCGGGTGCGGGTCCTGGTGCGGGTACGGGAAAGCGGTGGGGCCGGCGCGGGCCGCCCGGCCGGCGCGGGGGACGGGCGTCACCCGACGATCAGCGGGCGCAGCGTGCGGTGGGCGATCTCCAGGCCGCGGGTGACCCGCTCCACGTCGCCGCTCCACACGGGGTCCTCGTGCTCGACGGAGAGCACCCCGGTGAAGCCGCCCTCGTAGAAGGTGTCCACCAGCCGGCGCCAGTCCACGTCGCCCAGGCCCGGGACCCGGTAGCGCCACCAGCCGCTGTCCCAGCCGTCGGTGCGCTCCACGGTGCGGCCGAAGAACCCGAACCGGTCCCGGGCCCGCGGGTCGAGCTGCGCGTCCTTGGCCTGCGCGTGCGGGATGCGGTCCAGATACGGCTTGAGGGCGGTGACCGGGTCGATGCCGAGCCACAGCAGGTGCGAGGGGTCGTAGTTGAGGTAGAAGCCGAGGTCGAACATCCACTCCCACAGCTCGGGGGAGTAGGCGAGGTTGCCCGGGTAGCCGTCGGGGTGCCACCCCTCCATCACGCAGTTCTCGATGATGATCTTCACCCCGCGCTCGCCCGCGTACTCCACCAGCGCGGGCAGTTCGCGCTCGGCCTGGGCGAGGTTCTCCTTCACCGACAGGCCCGGGTGGCGGCCGATGAAGGTGCCGACGTACTCCACGCCGAGCAGCGCGGCCGCGTCCACGTTGGCCCGTACGTGGGCGGCGATCTCGGCGCGGCGCTCGCGGTCGGGGTGCAGGTTGTTCTCGTAGTACGCCAGCGCCGACAGCGTCAGGGAGTGCTGCTCGAACAGCGCGCGGACCGAGTCCGCCTCGGCCTTGCCGAAGTCCACCACGTCGATGTGGCTCGCCTCGAAGTCGCGCGACCCGGTGGACGGCCAGGTGGCGACCTCCAGCGCGTCGTAGTCGTGGGCGGCGGCCCAGCCGGCGATCTCGGCGAGCGGGAGCTGCGGAAGGCAGGCGGTCAGGAAGCCCAGCTTCATCTCAGGAGACCTCTTTCCAGGTCCGGTCGGCCGCCGAGCCGAGTACGGCCTCGGTCAGGCGCACCATGCGGGCGGCGTCGGCGAAGGTGGCGAAGGGCGTGGGGCGGGCGGTGTCGGCGGCGGGTACGGGAGAGCGCTCTCCAGTGTGCCTGGTGTTCGGCTGGTTCGGGTCGGCAGGGGTGGATTCCGTGCCCGGGAGAGCGCTTTCCCCCGCTCCGGAGGGAGTCGTGCCGGGCTCCGCGCCAGGGTTCGGGGGAGCGCTCTCCGAGCCGGGCGCGTCGGCCGCGCGGGCGGCGGCGTGCACGTCGCGGACGAACGCGGCGAAGCAGTCGAGGTAGCCCATCGGGTGCCCGCCGGGCACCACCGACAGCCGGGCCGCCTCGGGGGAGAGGGTGGCCGGGTCGCGCAGCACCGTGGCGTTCTCGCCGCGGCTGCCGACGAAGAGCGACTCGGGCGCCTCCTGGTCGAAGGCGAGCGAGGTGCGGCTGCCGTCCACCTCGAACCACAGCCGGTTCTTGCGGCCGGGCGAGATCTGCGAGACGGTCACCGACCCGCTCGCGCCGAGGTCGGTGCGGAAGAGCAACTGCACCACGTCCTCGGTGGCGGGCCGGCCGCCGGTGCGGGGCACCGTCTGGGAGAGCGCGGTCAGTTCGGCGATCCGGTGCCCGGTCACCCACTCCACCAGGTCGCACCAGTGCGAGCCGATGTCGGCGAACGCCCGCGACGGCCCGCCGGCCACCGCGTCCACCCGCCAGTTGGTGTCGTCCGGCAGTGACAGCCAGTCCTGGAGGTAGTGCCCGTGCACCAGCCGTACGTCCCCGGCCCGGCCGTCGAGCACCCGCGCGCGGGCCTCCGCGGCCATCGGGTGGTAGCGGTAGACGAACGGTACGGCCGCCACCTTGCCGCTGTGCGCGGCCAGCGCCGCCAGCGCGTCGGCGGTGGCCGAGGAGGTGGTCAGCGGCTTCTCGCACACCACGTGCTTGCCCGCGCGCAGGGCCAGTTCGGCCAGCCGGGCGTGCACGTCGTTCGGCGTGCAGATGTGCACCACGTCCACGTCGTCGCTGGTGACCAGCTCCTCGGACGAGTCGAAGGCCCGCTCCACGCCGAGCGCGGCGGCGGCCTCCTTCGCCCGGGCCGGCGTGGAGGAGCTGACGCCGACCACCGGGGCGCCGCTGCGGCGCACGGCGTCCAGATGGACCCGGCCGATCATGCCGGTGCCGGCGATCGCCGTCCGCAGCGCGGTCGTGCCGGTCGTGCCGGTCGCGCCGGGCGTACCCGGCGGGTTCTTTGCATTGGGCCCCGAGAGTGCCACCAAACTTCCCTCCATTTCGGCTCACGGAAGACGCTAGCCAGGGATGTTTCGGTTGACAATGGCAAAATTTACGCTAACTTCTGTCATAAATCGGCGGGCGGGCGGCGTGGGCGTGACGGCGGTCGCCGGGGTGATGGCCGGGTCGTTCACCGGGTCGGTCGGGGCGCGCGAGAGTGCGGCGGGCCGGTCCCGGTGGGGGCGAGGGCGCCGGATGCCGTGCCGGGCGTGCTGGGGTGCCGGGTGTCCGGTTCGGCCGCGCCGGCGCGCCGACGTCGGTGCGTGCAGGGTCCGTTGTACGGGCGGGCGCGACCAACGGGCGCGGGGTCCCGTCGTACGGCCCTGGCCCCGGCGCCGGCGTCGGGCCGTACGGCGGGTACCGCACTTCCGGCCGACCCGGGCAGGGACCGGCCGGGACCGTCCGGCGCGCGCGAGGAGCGGCCCGGCCGGGGCGGCGACATCGATCGAGAGGGACAGGCGTACACGTGACCGCAGCAACCGACCGGCAGCTCACCTCGCTCAGCGAACTCGCCGGGCTCGTGGCGGGCGGAGCCACCCGCCGCAGCCAACTGGCCACCGCCACCGGCCTGTCCAGGGCCGCCGTCGCCCAGCGGGTGGACCTGCTGATCGACCGCGGCCTGCTGGTCGAGACCGGCACGCTGGCCACCGAGCGCGGCCGCCCGCCGCTGACCCTGCAACTCGCCTCGCGCACCGCCGTGGTGTGCGCGGTCGACCTCGGCGCCACCCACGGCACCGTCGCGATCTCCGAACTCGGCGGCACCGTACTGGCGGAGGCCACCGAGGAACTCGACATCAACGACGGACCCGAGGCCGTACTGACCGCGCTCGACGCCCAGATCGGACGGATGCTCGCGGCCGCCGGGCACCCGGCCGAGCATGTCCGCGCGATCAGCATCGGCGTGCCGGGCCCGGTCGAGGCGAGCACCGGCACCGTGGTGCGCCCGCCGATCATGCGCGGCTGGGACGGCTACCGGGTGCCCGGGTTCTTCGCCGGCCGGCGCGGCGCCCCCGTCCTGGTGGACAACGACGTCAACATGATGGCGCTCGGCGAGTACGGCCACCGGCCCGCCGCCGCCCATCTGCTCTACGTCAAGGTCGGCACCGGGATCGGCTGCGGCATCGTCTCCGGCGGCGTCGTGCACCGCGGCGCCACCGGTGCGGCGGGCGACATCGGGCACATCGCGGTGCCCGGCCACGACGACGTGCTGTGCCACTGCGGCAACACCGGCTGCGTCGAGGCCGTCGCGTCCGGCGCCGCCGTCGCCGCCCGGCTGCGCGCGGCCGGCCTGCCCGCGGAGCACGCCGCCGACGTGGTGCGCCTCGTCGCCGAGGGCGACCCGCTGGCCCGCCGCCAGGTCCGGCTCGCCGCGCAGCGGATCGGCGACGTCCTCGCCTCGCTCGTCAGCTTCTACAACCCCGACACCATCGTGCTCGGCGGCTCGATCGCCTCCCTCCACGACGACCTGCTCGCGGACATCCGCGCCGCGGTCTACCGCCGCGCGCTGCCGCTGGCCACCCGGACCGTCGCCATCGAGACCACCGTGCTCGGCCGCCGCGCGGGCATCGAGGGCGCCCGCCGCCTCGCCGTCCAGCACCTGCTCTCCCCGGCGGGCATCGCCCGCTTCCTCGGCGCCTGACGCTCCCGGTCCGCGCGGGACTCCGCCGCGCCGGACGGCGGTTCGGGCCGTGCGGGCGGCCGTTCGCTACGGAATTGCGCCGCGCGGCCGGCCGGGAGTACGTTTCCGCAGGCTGTCGGCACCGTTGGCGCGGCGGGGCGGGCCTTGGGGGAGCGGCGAGGGCGCCGCGTCACAACGGTGCGGCGCTTGAAGGGCGTTCGGCCGTGGACATCAGTGGGGGGACTTCATGGGCGACCTGACGTCGCGGACGGCACGGGCACGGGCAGGGAGACGGGCGGCGCGGGCACGGATGGCGCGGCGGTCGGCGGCGAGGGCGATCTGCCTGGCCGCGGTGGTGGCCGCGGCTACGGCCTGCGGGAGCGGCGGGGACAGCCGGGGCGGTGGCCGCGGCGCGAGCGGCGGCACTCCTCGCCCGTCCAGTACGGCGGCGGCGTCCGGTACGGCCGACCCAGCCGGTTCCGGGTCGGCGGTCCGCATGCTCGGCCAGCGGGATTTGGAGCAGGCGGCGGTGGGCCCGGCGGACCTGCCGGGTTCGGGATGGAGTACCGACACCGTGTCCGGCCGGGGCTCGGACGGCGTCGAGATCAAGCAGACGATCCCCGACGTCACCCGGCTGCCGCGCGTGTCCCCGGCCGCGTGCGCACCCCTCGGCGGCATCGCCATGGGACCGGTGAGCACCACCCGCCAGCACCACGCCGTTCTGATCCAGGACGTCCGGCGGAAGGGCAAGGGCCACGAGTCGGTGGAGGACGCGCTGCTCGCCTACCAACCGGCCGACGCCCGCGGGGTGATGACCGACCTGCGCGCATCCCTCAAAGCCTGTGACTCCTTCCCCGAACGCGACGGTGACCGGTTCGCCGACCCCAAGCCGCAGGCCGCGCCCTCCGTCGGTGACGACGCCGTGGAGTACGACCTCACCCAGATCGTGGCGAGCGTCGACGACAGCGGTGATCTCGACGGCGGCAAACCCGCCAAGGCGCCCTTCCGCTTCCTCGTCGTCCGCAGCGGAGCCACCATCGCGGTCTTCTCGAACCAGGGTTTTCCCGGTGACCACCCGGTGATCCCCGCCGAGGTCGTCAGCGCGCAGATCGCCAAGCTGGCGAAGGCCGGCTGAGCCACCGGGCGTTTTCCGCCACGGCGGAACGCGCCAGTGACCGTACGCCGTTCCCGTGACCTGCGAACCGGTCGCCCGTCGGCGCCGTCCGGAGCGCGGTTTTGCTGGAATCGGGGGCCTCGGGACGGCCGGACGGGCATGCTAATGGCATGAAGGTGAACGGTGACGCTCAGGAGGAAGTGACCGGCCGGGAGTGGCCGCGGCCGACCGTGCCACCGTCACCGGTCGCGGCCGGGCTGTCCGCGCCCGCGGACGTGGAGACCTGGAAGGCCCGCAAGGCGTATCCGTCGACGCTGTTCGCCGGCGGTCCGGTGTTCGGCGCCGCCCGTGAACTGCCCGAGGGCGGCTGGACGTTGCGGCCCGGGTTCGCCGGGCTGGCCCCGCAGGACGCACGCGACGCGCTCGGCGCGCACTTCCGGGCACGCGCCGAGCGGTGCGCGGCCGACGGCGACGAGACCGGCCGCGCCCAGTACACCGAGGCGGCCGAGCGCCTCGACTGGGAACGCCTGGACGAGCTGACCGTGGCCGGCGCGCGCTACCGCGTGGTGCGGGCCGAGCGCTTCATCCGGATGGGCCCCGACGGCCCGGAGCCGCCGCGCGGCACCGACCCCGACCGTACGGACCCCGCGCAGCCGCCGCTCGATCCCGCGGCGGACCTGACCATCGCGTCCGGCGGCGAGGCGGGGCTGTCGCCCGGCGTGCTGCGGGTCGAACTCCTCACCGCCCTGCGGAAGAACGGCACGGTGCCGCGCGACGTGCGCGAGGACTCCCGTGCCGCCGCGGGCACCCACCCGGGCGGGGTGCTGCTCCCGGCCACGTTCATGGCGGCCGAACGCGAAGGGGGCCGCTGGCGGCCGCAGTCCACCGGCACCGCGGCCACCCCGCGCGACGCCCGCGACGGACTGGCCGTGCAACTGCGGGTGATGGTGCCCTGGCAGCATGAACTCACCGACGAGGAGCACGAGTTCTACAAGCGCGCCGCCGACCACCTGGACACCGAGCAGGTCGACGAACTCGACGTCGCCGGACGGCACTTCCGGATCATCCGGGTGGAGCGGCTGATCCGGATCGGGCCGGACGGACCCGAGGGCCCGCGCCCCTCCGACGTCGACCCGGTCCCGCCGGCCATGGTCCAGGAGCGCCAACTGCGCGAGCAGGGACCGGTCCAGGACGAGGAG
This sequence comes from Streptomyces sp. NBC_00448, assembly GCF_036014115.1. Lineage (NCBI taxonomy): Bacteria > Bacillati > Actinomycetota > Actinomycetes > Kitasatosporales > Streptomycetaceae > Streptomyces > Streptomyces sp. NBC_00448. The sequence continues at coordinate 1,387,407 of NZ_CP107913.1, read as the reverse complement.
GACGGCGACGCCGAGGCGAGCACGAAGAAGTTCATGGCCCTCCTCGACGAGGAGCGGCGGCGCCGTGAGCACCAGCGCGAACGCCCCTGACTCCCGTGCGGCGTCGTGCTGTTCGGGGGCGCGCGCTCCCGCTCGCCGGTTCAGGCCGTGTGCTGGGGCGCCCGTTCCGCCCGGCCCGCGGACGCCGAGCGCCAGCGGTGGTGGGTCGCGTACGAACTCCACGGCCGCCAGCGGGCGGCGCCCGCCACGGCCGGCTCCAGCAGGACATCGGGGTCGCCCAAGGCCCGCATCCGTATGTAGCCCGCCGTCCAGGGGTGCACGCCCGGCAGCGCCAGCAGGGCCCGTTCGGCCTCGTCGCGGTCCGCGCCCGGGTCCAGCCGTACCGCGCCCGACGCCAGCGCACGGGAGACCGCGCGTACCGCGGCCCGCCGCTCGTCCGGCACGTCCACCGCCGCCAGGTCCGCGTCCACCAGTTCGGCCGGGCGCGGGAAGAGCAGCGCCAGTCCGCCGCTCGGTGCGGGGAGCGACTGCCCGTAGCAGGAGGCGAGTCGGTCGGTAGCCCGTCGGGCGCGGGGGGCCGTCAGCCCTTCGGCCAGCACCGCGCGCACCGCCAGTTCCTCGGGGTCCGCCGCCCCTGGTGAGCGGATGCCCGGGCGCCGCGCCACCAGCGGGGCCAACTCCTCGTCGGTGCAGAGCCGTTCGGCCACCGCGTACGGGTCCGCGTCCAGATCGAACAGCCGCCGCATCCGCTGTGTCGCGGTCGTCAGGTCCCGCAGGTCCTCCAGGTGCAGCCGGCACGCCAACCAGCTTCCCGTGCCGGCCCGTTCGGACACCTCCGCGACGCCCGCGCCGTGCGGCAGCCGCAGGGTCCGGCGGTAGGTGCGGCCGTGGGTACGGCCCGGTCCGGGCGGGCCGGCGTCCTGGCCCACCACCTCCTCCACCCCCGCGACCGTGCGCGCCGCCAGGTAGTCGAAGACCTGCCCGCTGTCGTAGGCGCCCCGGTACGCCAGCCGCAGCGGCACCCCGGCCGCGCCGTCGGGCCCCAACTCGCCCTTCCGGCCACCGGAGTTCGCCCGGGCCGAGCGCAACTGGGTCGGCGTGGCCGCGTAGATCTCCCGCATCGTCCCGTTGAACTGCCGCACGCTGGCGAAGCCGGCGGCGAACGCGATGTCCGCGGCCCGCAGGGACGTGGTCTGCAGCAGCACCCGCGCGGTGTGGCCGCGTTGGGCCCTGGCCAGCGCGATCGGGCCGGCGCCGAGTTCCGCGTTGAGCTGGCGCTGGACCTGGCGGGCGCTGTACCCGAGCCGTGCGGCCAGGCCCGCGACGCCCTCCCGGTCCACCACGCCGTCGCCGATCAGCCGTACCGCCCGGCCGACCACGTCGGCACGCGCGTTCCAGTCCGCGGAGCCCGGCACGGCGTCCGGGCGGCACCGGCGGCACGCGCGGAAGCCCGCGGACTGGGCTGCCGCGGCCGTCGCGAAGAACGAGACGTTCTCCCGTTTCGGGGTGACCGCGGGGCAGCTCGGGCGGCAGTAGATGCCGGTGGTCGACACCGCGAAGAAGAAGAGGCCGTCGAACCGCGCGTCTCGGCTTCGGACGGCCTCGTAGTTGCCCTCTTCCGTTGCCATGGTTCCCAGTATCGCCTGCCGGCCGTCTTCCGGCCGGCGTGTTTCGGACCCGGTGGTCCACCTGGCGAGGGCGCCCTGACCTGCGGGGCTGACCGGTTCTGTCGGTTCCAGGACATCCCGCCGGCGGGGGCCTCGCGCAGTTCCCCGCGCCCCTGGATACCTGCGGCGCCTCGACACGTTGCCCCCGGGACTACCCTTGCCGCTGTCGGATCGCGACTTCACCCGGGGGGACGGCCGTGGCCGCTCGTGAACGGACAGCCGGTGCACCGGACTTGGCGGAGTTGACGCGACGGGCTGCCGCGGCCGGGGTGCCGGACCGGGACGAGGGTCTGGTCGTGTGCGAGAACCTGGTGCGGATCTACCAGACCGAGGGCGTGGAGGTCCAGGCGCTCCAGGGCCTGGACCTGGCCGTGGCCGAGGGCGAGATGATCGCGGTGATCGGGGCGTCCGGCTCCGGCAAGTCCACCCTGCTGGGCATACTCTCCGGCCAGGACGTGCCCACCGCGGGCTCCGCCGAGGTCGCCGGGCACGACCTGCTGGCGATGAAGCGCCGCGCCCGGCTGGAGTACCGGCGCTCCACCGTGGGGTTCGTCTGGCAGCAGACCGCCCGCAACCTGCTGCCGTACCTCTCGGCGGCCGAGAACGTGATGCTGCCGATGACCTACACCGGGGTGCGGCGCTCCGGGCGCCGGGCCCGCGCCGAGGAACTGCTCGACCTGCTCGGCGTCGGCCACTGCCGGGACCGTACCCCCGACGCGCTGTCCGGCGGCGAGCAGCAGCGGGTCGCCATCGCCGTCGCCAACGCCAACGAGCCCCGGGTGCTCTTCGCCGACGAGCCCACCGGCGAACTCGACACCGCCACCAGCGACGAGATCTTCGCCGCGCTGCGGCAGGCCAACGAGGAACTGGGCGTCACCGTGATCGTGGTCACCCACGACACGCTGGTGTCCGAACAGGTCCAGCGCACCGTCCGGATACGCAACGGCCGCACCTCGACCGAGGTGCTGCGGCGGGTCGCCACCGGCGAGGACGGCGTCGAGGCCCTCACCTCCGAGGAGTACGCGGTGCTGGACCGCAACGGGCGGCTGCAGATACCGCGCGAGTTCACCGAGCGCCTGCACCTGCGCAAGCGGGTGCGGCTCGCCCTGGAGTCCGATCACGTCGGCGTGTGGCCGGACACAGCCGCGCGCCAGGCGAAGGCGGCCGCCGACGCGGAGGGCGACGGGACCGGTCACGTCCCGCCGCCGTCAGCCGAGGCGTAGCACCGCGCCCAGGCGGCGCCTGCGGGCGAGGACGGTCTCCGTGGCCGCCGCGACCAGGATCAGCAGGACCACGCCGCCGACCAGGGCGAGGGTCAGAGCGTAGTCGGTGCGCAGCGCCGGTTGCGTGGCGCCGCCGGTGAACTGGCGCAGGTTCAGCGTCGGTGCCATGAGCCGGGGTTCGACCACGCCGACCAGGGTGCCGCCCACGGCCGCGGCCGCCGCGAGCGGGAGCATCTGCAGGAAGTGCAGCGCCCCGGCCGCTTTGCCGCCGAGGCCGAGCGTCCGCAGGAACGAGGTGGTGCGGCCGCGTTCGTGCGAGGTGAGGATCAGTTCCAGGGCCACCGCGAGCAGGCCGGACAGGGCGGCGAGAGCCGAAGCGGTGGCGTAGACGTTCTCCAGGCCGCGGGTCAGGCCGTCGTCGCGCAGGGCGCTGAGCGTCCGGGAGCGGGTGCGGACCGTTGCCAGCGGCCCGAGCGCCTTGGCCGCCGCCGACTGGAGGGCCGCCGTGCTGGTGCCGGGACCGTCGCCCTGGAGGAGCAGCACGGTGGTCCCGGAGGACTGCTGCGGCATGAGGTGGTCGGCGGAGGCGGCGGTGATCAGCAGCGGTGTCCCGGGCGCGAGTTGTGCCGTGATCGGGCCCAGCAGGGGGTCGCGCAGGTCCGCGGCGCTGAGGGTGCCGACGGGGTCCAGGGCCAGCTGCACGGGCGGACGGCCGTGGACCTCGACGGTGGAGGTGAAGCCGCCGGTGCGCTCGCGCGCCCGCAGGGCGGGCGACACGACGGACGGCAGCGGGACGCCGGCGCCCGTCGTGTCGCCCGACGGGCCGATCAGCGCGGACCGCAGGGTGCGGGCCAGCGGCGAGTGCGGGGCGAGGGCCACCAGTTGCCGGGGCTCCACGGTGATCACCGCGACCGACGAGATCTCGGCGCCGTCGGCCTGCCCGACCAGATCGAGCGCGTGCAGATGCTGGAGGGCGGTACGTATCCCGCTCGTGCCGGTCAGCGCGTCCGGTGCGGGCGCGGTGTCCCCGGCGGTGGTCGCGGAGGCGTCGGCGCCGGTGCTCCAGGCCGCGCCCGCCGCCAGGCCGTCGCCGATCGTCCGCTGCACGAGCCCGCCGAACACGGCCGTGCCCAGGGTCAGCACCAGCACGAACAGGGCCAGCCCGGTCGCCGGGGCGTCGTGCGCGGCCCGGGCCGCTCCGATGAAGCCCACGGTGCCCTTGCCGCGGCGGGCCCGCAGGAGCAGCAGCCGCAGGGCGAGCGGGTAGAGCCGCAGCAGGATCAGCACGGTGGCCAGGGCCAGTAGCACCGGCACCGCGCCCAGCACCCAGTCGGGCCCCTGTGACCTCAGCGCGGCCACGCCGGCGGCCGCCGCGAGCAGCACGGTGACCTCCACGACCACGCGCCGGCTGCCGGCGACGGGCCGGCGGGTACGACGCCGGCGGGTGGTCCGTCGTGGCCGGGGCGGTTCGCGGACCGCGAGCCAGGTCAGCAGCGACACCGTCAGCGCCGCGGTCGCGGCGAGCACGGCCGCGGACAGCGGTCGTGGAGCCCCGGAGACCCCGGTGGGGGCGAGCAGGCGGCCGCCCGCCCAGCCGAGCAGCGCGGCGATCACCACCACCGGCCATGCCACGGCACCGCGCAGCAGGACCAGCCGCGCCGTGGAGGCGCCGCGCGCACGCTGCAGCCGCAGGTGCGCCTTCCGCCGGCGCAGCAGCAGCCGTACGGCGACCGCCGTCGTGGCCAGCGCCACCGCGGCCAGCGCGTCGACGGCGAACGTCGCGAGCCCGCGGGCCTGGTGGTCCTGCGCGCTGAAGGTGCCGACGAGCGGTGTCAGCGCGTCGGTGACGGTCAGCGGCCCCGTGCGCTGGCTGCCGACCGCGCAGCTCTCGCCGCCGGTGTACGCGTCGGTCCCGCGGCACAGCGCCCGGTCCAGGTCCGTGCCGTAGCGGGACAGCGGGCCGCTCAGCGCGCGGGCCCGGTCGAGCGCCGACTGGCGCAGATCGGCCCGCAACTGCCAGGTCACCGAAGGGCCCGGCACCCCGGCGGCCGCCAGCCGGTCGGCGGCGTCGGTGCCGACCAGGCCGCTGACGGCGAGCACCGTGCCGCCGGCTTGCTGGGCGGGGTAGCGGGAGGGCTGGGCCAGTGACGGCCGGTTGCCCCAGAAGTCGTCGGCGCCGGCCGCGGTCCGGAAGATCCCGCTCACCACCAGCTGCGCGTCGGGCGACCTCTGCAGGGCCGGCACCCGGGCGAACTCGACGCCGAGCCGGCTGCCGGCCCGAACTCCCAGTGCCTGCGCGGTGGCCTGCGACAGGCCGATCTGCGGCGCCGCGCCGATCGGCGTGCGGTCGGCCGGCGCGTGGCCGCTGACGTAGCGCAGATGGGCCCGCGCGTCCGGCAGGTGGCTGATCGCCAGTGTGGTGCTGCTGCCTGTCTCCCCGGGTGGGAGCGGGGAGGTGAGAGTGGCCGGGTTGTAGTCGTAGCCGCCGCTGCCGGCGAAGCTGAGATGCCGTGCCGCGGAGCCGCTGAGCCGGTGGGAGAGGGCGCGGCCGTCGCCGAGCAGGGTGGCCATGTCCAGGGCCGGCGGGCCGGAGTTGAAGACCTCCGGCACGGTGCTCAAGGTGATCAGGGGGGCGCCGGCCTGCGCGGCGGCGACGCGTTGCCGCAGCGCCCGGTCCTCCTGGCGGCCCGCGAGCGAGGGGGCCCACGCGCACATGCCCGCCAGCACCAGGACCAGCACCGCCAGGCAGGCGAGCAGCGGCAGATCGCCCCGGGCCTCCTTGCGGATCAGGCGCAGCGTCATCGCCGCACCCGTGCGCCTGCCCGGACCCGGACCCGCGGCGGGACCCGGCCCCGTACTCGTATCCGCGGCTGCACCCGCACCCGTGTCCGTACTCCTGCCTCCGCCCGGGACGCGGCGCGCGGTCCGGTCCTGCCCGGTGGCGCGCCTCAACGGTCTTCCCCCGCCCGCAGCACGCGCACCAGGTCCACCCGGGCCAGCAGCCGGGCCAGCGCCAGTACGACCGCACTGACGGCGAGCGCGGTCGCCACCGCGGTCAGCGCCACGGTCCGCCAGGGCATGACCAGCGGCAGCGGCGGATACGGTGCCTGTCCGCTGTCGTCCACGGTGACCAGCGGCAGCACCGCCGACGCCAGCCCCATGCCCATCAACGCCCCCGGGACCACCGCGAACAGGGCCAGACCGACCTGCTCCGTACCCAGCAGCGCGGCCAGCCGTCCGGAACCGACGCCGATCGCCCGCAGCAGCGCGAACTCCTTGCGGCGCTGCCGGGCGGAGATCACCGCGTGGACGGTGAAGGCGATGACCGCGAAGCAGGGTGCCAGGTCGCGGACCAGCTCCAGTACCCGGCGCAGCCCGCTGCGGAACGGGTCGGACCGCAGCGCCGCGGCGGCCTGCGCCGTGGTGGTCACCCGGCCCAGCGCGGGCTGCGCCTGCGCGGCGGCGGCCGTGCGCGCGCTGTCGGTGCTGCTGATCCACCAGAACGCCGGGTCCTGCTGCGGGGCGCCGGCGCGCGTGAGGGCGCCGGCGAGCAGGCGCTGGTCGGCGATCAGATGCCCCTGCCCGCTCCCCAGTCCGCGCGGCGGGCCGACCCGGCCCACGACCTTGGCGGGCACCGGGGCGCCGCCGCCCAGGTCCAGTGTGGTGGCGCTGCCCACGGTGAGGTGGCCCTCGCGCAGTGCCTGCGCGTCGGCGCGCACGGGAAGCGGCGCCGGTCCGCCGGCGGGCCCGGCCAGCAGCCGCACCTCACTGTCGGGCTGGGTCCTGTCGTCGTCGGCGCCGTCGGTGTCGTCCGCGCCCGGGGTCCGGTGGCCGGTGCTGATCGTGGTCCGCAGGACGGCGGAGCCGCCGGCGCGGATCGAGCACACCCCCGGGAAGCCGTAGACGTACGCGCCGGACGTGTCCCCCCGGCAGGCTCCCGCGGCGGCGTCCGCGGCGGCCACGGTGCCGTCGCTCCACACCTGCCCCCGCGGCAGGGGAGCGGCCCAGGTGTCCGTGGTGCCGCGCGAGCCGATCCGGAGCAGGTCCAGGTCAAGCCGGGCGGGCGCCACCCCCACCTGCGGCAGGACGTTGACCGCGGTCACCGTCAGCGGGTACGCGCGCGGGCGGCCGCCGCCGAGCGCGACGTCCAGGGGGATCGCGAGGGTGTGCCGGGCGCCGTCGGCGGCGGGCAGGGCGGCGGACATGGTGCTGTCCAGTCCGGCCGCGTCCTGCACGACCAGTTCCAGGTGGGGCGGCGCGGTGCTGCCGTCGCTGCCGAGCTTCTCGTCCAGCAGCAGCGTGGTCGGCCGCCCCGGGAGGGTGATCCCGTACGCGGCCGGGGCGGACGTACCAGCCGGGGAGGCCGTACCGGGAGGGGTGGACGTACCGGGGACGGCCCCGCCGATGGTGGCGTCCAGCTCCTCGCCGGTCCCGCCGGGCAGGTTCACCGTCGCCTGGGTCACCGGCGTCACGGCCGTCACCGCGGGCAGCGCCCGATAGGCGGCGTCCAACACCTCGGCGGGGTAGTCGTTGTCCTGGCCCGGATCGATCCTGACGTCCGCGCCGACCGTGAACGCGGCCTGCTCGGAGGCCAGACCGCCCAGGCACGCCAGCGCGGTGGTGGCGAAGGCGCTCACCGACACGGCCAGGCACATCAGCACCACCGGGCCGGCGTTGCGCGCGGCACGCCGGCTCAACTGCCACCCGGCCAGCGCGGGGACCAGCCCGCGGCCCCGGCGGCCGAACGCGTCCAGCAGCCGGGCGGTCAGGGGCAGCAGCCGCAGCAGCAGGAGCGCGGCGGCCCCGCTCGCCACGGCCGGGACCAAGACCATCACCGGGTCCACGGACACGCCGCCGATCCCGCCCGCGATCAGCGAGCGGTGCCGCCGCAGTTCCAGGAACCCCAGGATCGCGACGGCCAGTAGCGCCAGATCGGCGCCCCACCGCTGCGCGACGGCCGCCCGCGCGCCCCGGCCCGCCCGCAGCCGCACCGTCGGCAGGACCGGCAGCAGGACCGCCGCGGCGTGCACCAGCAGGGTCAGACCCACCGCCGCCCAGGCGTCGGCGCCGCGGCTGCCGGGGTGCAGCAGCCCGGCCAGGTACGGTGCCGCGACCGCGGCCGGCACGCCGGTGACCGCCCATTCGGCCGCCGCGCCGCGCAGCAGTCGCGGGGTGCCCGCGCCCCTGGCCTGCTGGAGCGCCAACTCGTCGCGCCGGCGCACGGTCATCTGACGGGCGGTCAGCAGAAGGGTGGCGAGCGCGAGGACGGCCAGCATCACGCTCGGCAGGTACAGCGCGGACCGGGCCGCCACGATCGGCACGTCCAGGTCGTCGATCGCCTCCGGGAGACCCGAGGACACCGCCAGGTCGTCCAACGACGGCCGCTTCCCGTGGAACACCGACACGTCGCTCTGGCTGCCGGTGAAGCCGCGCACCCGGTCGTGCAGTCCCGCCAGGTCTCCCGCGCCGAGGTGGGAGAAGTCCGGCTGTACGCTCCAGCGGGCCGTCACGTGCCCGTTCAGCACGGCGCTTCCGTTCAGGGCCGCCGCGGAGACCACCAGCAACTGCTGGCTGCTGCTCTCGCCCTCGGTCAGGTCACCGGCCATCGCGGGCCAGAACCCGACGGCTCCGGCCGCACGGAAGACGCCGGCGATCCGCAACGTCATGGTGCGGCCGGCGGCGTCCTTCAACCGTACGCGCGAACCCGGGCGGAGCTTCAGGCGCTCGGCCAGCGGCTGGGGCACGGCGGCGTCCACCGGGGCCGTCGAACCCGTGGAGACGCGCACCTCGGGCAGCGAGGTGAACGTGCCGGCCGGGGCGTCCGCCGTGCCGGCCGGCCAACTCCCCGCGACCAACTGCCCGAACCTGCTCGGGTCCTGCACCGCGACCGGGTGCAGCCCGCTGCCGCCGGGCCCGCGCGGCGGTCCCTCGGCGCCGTCGACACCGGTCACCGACACCGCCGAAGTGCCCAGTAACCCCACGGACGTTCGCTGCGGCACGCTCCCGAAGACCCTCGCGGCGGCGGCCCGTACGCTCCGGTCGGCGGCCGCCATCCCCCCGGCCCGGAACGACGCGTTGACCGACACCTGCGCGTCGAGGTCGGCGGCCAGCCGCCGGTCCGCCTCGGACTCCACCGAACGCCCCGCCAGCGTCACGAGAGTTGCGAGGGCGGTCGCGCACAGGAGTACGGTCACCGCGACCGCGGCCAGCACCAGGCCGTGCTGCGTCGAGCGTCTCGCTGCCGCGGGAAGGCGGCGCGGTGTGCGTGTGACGGCCGTTCCGACCACGTGAACCCCCGTCCGCGGCCTCGAACATGTGACGTAACGGTGCGTCGCAGTCCTACCAGGCCGCGCCCCACCGACGCAATGTCGGTCCCCCTGAGGGTGCCCTGACCCCCCGGGTTGCCTCGTCCTGTCGGCCGAGGGACCACCCGCCGGTGGTGGGCTTGTCGCGCAGTTCCTCCCCCAGAGCTTTGCCTGGGAGGTACCCCCAGCGCCCCTGGATTGCTGCGGCTCCTTCCGCGGAGGAGGGTCACAACCAAGGGGCGCGGGTGGTCCCGGGACCGGTAAAGGGGCAAGCCGGGGGGTCAGGGGCGCCGCCTTACCGTGCGGGGGCCCGTCACGTCGGCGCCCACGGCGACCACGCGGGAGCGGAGGCCGCGGTCGGCGGTGACCACGAGGCAGGGACGGGCTCCGCCCCGGTGGCCGCTTTCGTCGGCGCGGGCCTCCGCCGCCACCTCGGCGATGAGGTCGTCACCGCTGCCGGGCGCGGAGCGGACCGTCACACCGGGGACGGAGCCGACCCCGCGGGCCGCGCCCTCCACGACGAGGACCACGTCCAAGGGGACGCCGACCGTCCAGGGTGGCGCGGGGCCGTCCGCGGGGAGTCCGGCGGTCGCGTAGGGCACGAGAGCGTCACGCAGGCGCTCGGCGGCCGCGTACCGGTCGCGCCACCAACCGTCCGGCACGGAGCCGACCACGTTCGCGCCGTCGACGACGAGCAGTGGTCGTTCGGTCACACCCCCCACCCTCGCACACGCACCTCACTGCAGCGGGGGCGCGGCCGGCTCGGGCTGGGGCGTCGGCGGGATCGGGTCCGGCGCCGGGGAGGGCGGTGTCGGCTCGGGGCCGGGAGGCGTCGGCACGGGATCGGGAGCCGGCCCGGGCACCGGGTTCGGCGTGGGGTTCGGTACGGGGCTGGGTCCGGGTCCGGGTCCCGGCGTCGGGTCCGGACCCGGCGAGGGGCCGCCGGGGCGCGGCGGCGTCGGCGTCGGGAATGGCTCGGTCATCGTGACCTCCCAGGTCGGTACGGCACGGGACGCGAACGCGCCCCGCGATCGACGCCCTGTCGCTTACCCGATGCCCCCGCGGGCATGCCGCCCTCGGCCCGTGCGGGTGAACCCGGTGAAGATCGGCAACCGTGTCCCCATCCGCCATGTCCCTCCGGGCAACCGCATCCCGAGGAAGGGAGCCGAACCCGTGCCCATGGACCGTAGAGTCCCCGCGCAGCGCCTCGGCGGCGCCGACGGCCTCGCCCATGTCGTGATCACCGCCCGGGACGAGGCCAGCGCCTACCGGGTCTTCGACGCGCTGGTGGAGCGCTTTCCCGGCGTCGAGGCGCCCGTCCCGTGGCCCGCCCGCCCCGGCCTGGTCGCGCTGCGCGTCCTCACCCCGACCCTCACCGCGCCCCTCGGCCCCACCGCCGGCTCGCCGCCGTCCTCGCCCCCTCCCTCGGACCGCCCGCACGGCCGCCCCCGCACGTCGCATCCGTCATCGGGTGATAATAGCCATGATGACCATCATTCCGGCAAAAGCGATATACATCCCCGAAAGTGACGAAGCCGCCCTGGTGATGCGTCGCGCGTACGTGGTCCCCGGTCCCCGGCCCGACCCCGGAGCAGTCGGATGACAGCTCGCAAGCGCCTGGCCCGCGGCCGCTACGACCCCCGCGTGGGCCCCTCCGTCTCCGGCCGTCCCGTCTCCCCGGCGATCGGCCCGGAGGAGCGGCTCGCCATGAACGGCATGGGCAGCTTCGACTGGGATCTCGACCAGGGCGTCTTCGACCTCGACGAGGCGGGGCTGCGCGTGTTCGACCTGCGGCCCGAGGAGTTCAACCGCAGCCCAGACGCGTTGGTGCTGCGCGTCACCCACGAGGAGGGCGACCGGATCGACCGCGAGCTGCGCCGCGCCATGCAGTCCGGCCGGCGCAGCTACGGCGGCTACTTCCAGATCACCCGCCGGGACGGCGTCAAGCAGTGGACCCACACCCAGGGCACGATCCTGCGCGACGAGCACGGCTACGCGCACCGCGTCGTCGGCATCGTCAGGGACGCCACCGACGACCTCACCCAGGCCCCGCCCGCCGCCGCCCCCGCCCCCGCCGACGGTGAGGTGCCGCCGCGCCACAGCTTCTCCTCGATCGTCGGCCGTATCACCGAGGCGCTCTCGCACGCCGTCACCATCGACGACGTCACCGCCGTGCTGACCGGCGTCGGGGGCGTCGAGCGGTTCCGCGCGGACGGGCTGACCCTCTCGCTCGTGGAGGGCAGCAACATGAGGTTCGTCGCCACGGCCGGCGAACTCATGCGCGGGGTGCCCTCGTTCGAGCCGGTCCGGTTGATCGAGTCGCTGCCGCTCGCCGACACCGTACTGACCCAGCAGCCCCAGTTCTTCGCCGACAACGACGAACTGGAGGCCCGCTTCCCGCTGGTGCGCCCGTTCGTCGAGAAGATCGGGATGGACGCCTGCGCCTTCCTCCCGCTGATCGCCCAGTCCCACTCCATCGGCGGGCTCGCCCTCTTCTACCGCGGCCGCACCCGGTTCAGCCGCGAGGACCGCGAGCTGTGCGCGGCACTGGCCGGCATCCTCGCCCAGTCCCTGCAGCGCGCCATCCTCTTCGACCAGGAACGCGAGTTCGCCACCGGACTGCAGGCCACGATGCTGCCCCGGCATGTCCCGCGCTTCGACGGCGCCGAGATCGCGGTGCGCTACCACGCCGCCTCCAGCGGCCGCGAGGTCGGCGGCGACTGGTACGACGTCGTGGCGCTGCCGCAGAGCCGGGTCGGCCTGGTGGTCGGCGACGTCCAGGGGCACGACACCCACGCGGCCGCCGTGATGGGCCAGTTGCGGATCGCCCTGCGCGCCTACGCCGCCGAGGGACACCCGCCGTCCACCGTGCTGGCCCGGGCCTCCCGCTTCCTCGCCGAACTCGACACCGAGCGCTTCGCCACCTGCGGATACGCCCAACTCGACCTCACCACCGGCACGTTGTGGACCGCGAGGGCCGGCCATCTCGGCCCGCTGATCCGGCACACCGACGGGCGTACCGGCTGGCCGAACGTCCGCGGCGGCCTCCCGCTCGGCCTGGCCACCTCGTTCGACCTCCAGGAGTTCCCCGAGACCCGGCTCGACCTGGTCCCCGGCGAGACCCTGGTGTTCTGCACCGACGGCCTGGTCGAGGAGCGCGACGCGGACATCACCATCGGCATGGAGGCGCTCGCCGAGGCCGTCCACCACGGCCCGCAGCGCGCCGAGGAGTTGGCCGACCACCTCGCCGACAACCTCTGGCAGCGCTGGGGTTCCAACGACGACGTCGCGCTGCTCATCCTGCGCCGCTCCCCGGACCCCGGCACCACCCGCGCGCCCCGCATCCACCAGTACGTCCACCAGGCTGACCCCGAGGGGCTGGCCGACGCCCGGCTCGCGCTGCGCCAGGCCCTCACCGCCTGGGAGTTGGACGACCTGTCCGACGACATCGAGCTGGCCGCCGGCGAACTGCTCGTCAACGTCCTGCTGCACACGGAGGGCGGCGCCGTCCTCACCCTCGAAGTGCTGCCGGAACCGGTCCGCCGGGTCCGGCTGTCCGTGCAGGACCGCTCCAGCGTCTGGCCGCGCCGCCGTACCCCCGGCGAGGCCGCCACCTCCGGCCGCGGCCTGCTGATGATCGACGCGCTCGCCGACAACTGGGGCGTCGAACCGCGCGGCGACGGGAAGGCCGTGTGGTGCGAGTTCGGCCCCGAGGACGGCGAGGACGGGGAAGGGGACGAGAGGGCCGAGGAGGAGGGCGGCGGGGGCGGCGGCGGGGTCGCCGACACCGACCCCACCGCCTGACCCGTGCTCAACTCACGTTCAGCGCCGTGTCGTCGATGACGAACGAGGTCTGGAGCTTCGACCCCTCCACGCCGGTGAACTTCACCGTCACCGTCTGACCCGCGTACGCGCTCAGGTCGAAACTGCGCTGCGTGTAGCCGGCCGCCGCGTTCGTGTTGGAGTACGTCGCCAGCGTGGACAGCACCGTGCCCGAGGAGTTGAGCACCTGCGCGGTCAGCGTGTCGTACGCCGTCGTGCCGGTCTCCGCGGTGTCGATGTGCAGCCAGTAGCTCAAGGAGGCGGAGCAGCCGGACGGGATGGACACGCTCTGTGACAACGTGTCGTTGGTGGCGGTGCCGTAGCCGTCCAGCCACGCCTTGTACGAGCCGGTGTGCGCGGCCTCCGCGGTGGCGTTCGTGATCACCTTGCTGCTCGCCGTCCAGCCCGTGTTGCCCGACTCGAAGCCCGGGTTGGCGAGCAGTTGCGCGGAGGTGCAGCCGCCCGAACCGCCCGTGGTGGAGCCGGTGGTGGAGCCGGACGACGTGCCCGAGGACGTACCGGAGGAGGTGCCGGACGACGTGCCGGAGCTGGTGCCTCCGGTGGTGCCGCCGCTGCCGTCGCCGGCCAGCCACGCGGTGGCGTTGAGCGCGAGGGCCGCGTCGGTGCCGCGCGTGTCGTTCCAGCCGTCGTACAGGGTGTTGCCCGACTGGCCGGTGCCGTCGTCGACCGGCGAGCTGTCACCCCAGATCGCCACCCGGCCGCTGCCGAAGGTGCTGGTGACGAAGAACGCGCCGGTGTTGCCGGAGTAACCCGTGCGGTACAGCAGGCCCTTGACGGCCGAGTTGTCGGCCGGCTTGAGCGTGAAGGTGGTGCCGTCCGCGATGATGCTGCCGGTCACGGTGCCGAACGGGCCGTGCAGCACCGGGTCGGAACTGTCGCTGATCGCCTTGGGGGTGTCGGTGCTGATGTCGAGCAGGTCCACGGAGAAGCCGAACGGGTCGGAGTTGTCCACCCCGTTGTTGGTCAGCAGGTCGTTGATCACCTTCGGCGAGTCGTAGCCGTCGTTGTTGCGGTCGCTGCCGTTGTGGTCGGAGATCAGGAACAGACCGCCGCCGTTCTTGACGAACGTCATCACCGCGGTCTTCTCGGCGGCGCTCAACTGGGTGTTGGGCTCGTCGAGCACGAACTCGTCGAAGTTGCTCAGGTCCTGCGGGTTGGAGGAGTCGCCGTAGGTGATGGTCTTGCCAGACGGCAGCGTCGCCAACTGGTAGCCGCCGGCCTTCTGCAGGGCCACGCCCCACGACGACAGCGCGCCGGTCCAGTCGGTCTCCTTGCTCGGCGAGGCGTTCTCGCCCAGCGGGTCGGGCTGGCTGGTGCTGATGATCCAGTCGGCGTTGCCGGCCGTCTCGGCCTTCGTGTTGTCGAACAGCACGCGGTGGGTCGCGGTGGCGGCCGGGGCGGCCCCGGTTCGCGGGTCGGCCGCGGCCTGCGCGCTGCCGCCGGACAGCCCCAGACCGCCGAGCGCGGCCACCGCGCCCAGCGCGGCGATCGCGCCGACCAGCACGCGGCTGCGGGGGACCAGCGGGACACGCGGCAGCCGCGGCGCCCGGTCGGCGTCGGCGGTACGGGATCTGCGGGGCGAGCCGGTGGTGCCAGGGACTCGGAAAGCGGGCATCCGTCAACCTCCAGGTGGGGGCGGTGCATGGGGGAACCGTCATCGGAAGCGGGCGTGCGGGTGCGGTACATGGTGCGCCACCTGATTCTCCGCGCGTAGAGCCCGAGAAGCATGTGTCTGGTGTGACGAATCGGTGAACGTCCCTCGAAGCACACGAGTGCGCGGCGGTCCCGGATGCCACCACGGTGGCCCCCGTGCTGTCGCGGACCGGGCCGCACCGGGTGACGATGGCTCCGGGCCCGCGGGCACCCGGCGCCCGTACGGGTAGCGGCACGACACCCGGGTAGGGGCACGACAACGGCACAGCACCGCAGCGGGGGGCAGAGGAGGAGCAGCAGATGCCCATCGCCACCGTGGACCCCGCCACCGGCCGGACCCTCAAGACGTTCGAGCCGATGGACGCGGCCGCCGTCGAGGAGCGGATCGCCCGGGCGGAGAGCGCGTTCCGGGAGCACCGCGAGACCGACTTCGCCACCCGGGCCGCACTGATGCGCGCCGCGGCCGACCTGCTGGACAGCGAGCGCGACACCATCGCGCGGACCATGACCACGGAGATGGGCAAGACCCTCGCCGCCGCCCGCGCGGAGGCCGCCAAGTGCGCCAAGGCGATGCGCTGGTACGCCGATCGGGCCGAAGGGCTGCTGGCCGACGAGCACCCCGACCCGGCCGACGTGGCCGACAGCGGCGCGCACCGCGCGGTCGTCCGCTACCGCCCGCTCGGCGTCGTGCTGGCGGTCATGCCGTGGAACTTCCCGCTGTGGCAGGTGATCCGCTTCGCCGCGCCCGCGCTGATGGCGGGCAACACCGGCCTGCTCAAGCACGCCTCGAACGTCCCGCAGACCGCGCTCTACCTCGGCGACCTCTTCCACCGGGCGGGCTTCCCCGAGGGCTGCTTCCAGACGCTGCTGATCGGCTCCGGCGCCGTGGAGGATGTGGTGCGCGACCCGCGGGTGGCCGCCGCCACCCTCACCGGCAGCGAGGGCGCCGGCCGCGCGGTGGCCGCGGCGGCCGGCGACGCGATCAAGCCGACGGTGCTCGAACTCGGCGGCAGCGACCCGTTCGTGGTGATGCCGTCGGCCGCCGCCGAACTCGACGCCGCCGCGTCCACCGCCGTCACCGCCCGGGTGCAGAACAACGGCCAGTCCTGTATCGCCGCCAAGCGGTTCATCGTGCACGAGGACGTGTACGACGCGTTCGCCGAGCGCTTCGTGACGGCCATGGAGCGGCTGACCGTCGGCGATCCGACCGCCGAGTCCACCGACGTCGGGCCGGTCTCCACCGAGCAGGGCCGCGCCGACCTGGAGGAACTGGTCCAGGACGCGCTGTCCCGGGGCGCCGAGGCGCTGTGCGGCGGCCGCCGCCCCGCGGCACTGCCCGACGGCTGGTACTACGAGCCCACCGTGCTCGCCGGCGTCACCGACGCGATGCGCATCCACCGCGAGGAGGCGTTCGGCCCGGTCGCCACCCTCTACCGGGTGCCCGACCTCGACGCGGCCGTCGCGCTCGCCAACGACACGCCGTTCGGGCTCAGTTCCAACGTCTGGACCCGCGACGCGGACGAGCAGCGCCGCTTCGCCCGCGACCTCGAAGCCGGCGGTGTCTTCTTCAACGGGATGACCGCCTCCCACCCCGCCCTGCCCTTCGGCGGCGTGAAGCGCTCCGGATACGGCCGGGAGCTGTCCGCGCAGGGCATCCGGGCGTTCTGCAACGTCACCACGGTGTGGTTCGGGCGCTGAACGGAGCGGGGCGCGGCGGCGTGCGGGCCGTACTGCCGCGGGGGACGGCGGAACGTCTTCGCGCCGGCGTCAGGGCCGGTCCGGCAGGGTGCGCAGCGCGGCAGCGGTCAGGGTGGACGCGGTGCGCACCGCGCTGGCGATCGCCACGTCGGGGGCGAGCCCGCACAGGTCGGTGAGGCAGAAGAGCGCCTCCGCGCTGACGGCCACCGCGAGGTCGCGTTCGAGCTGGGCGAGCCGTTCGGGGTCGGCCGCCAGGAACGCCTCGCGGACGGGTTCGAGGGCGTGCTCGATCAGCCCGAACCGGATGCCCGGCCGGGCGCTCGCCGCCTCGGGGCGGGTGATGGTGGCCGCGATCATGGCCCGTACCGCGCCCTGGCGGGCGAGGGTGCCGCGCAGCAGGAACTCGCAGGCGAACGCGACGCGTTCGACCGGATCGGCCGACCCGGCGACCGGCGACAGCGCGTCGGCGGGCTCCGGCCACGCGCCGGCCAGCGCCTCGCCGATCAGCGAGGCGAGGTCGGGGAAGTACCGGTAGGCGGTGGCCTCGGAGACCAGCGCGGAGCGGGCGATCTCCGGCATCGTCACCTCGCGGCCGGACCCGACGAGGTCGCGCGCGGCGGCGATGATCGCCGCGCGGGTGCGCTTCTTCTGGTTGCTGCGCCCGGTGGCGGCCTGTGCGGTCATCGTCCCGTCCCTTCCTGTCGATCAGCCTTCATCGTAGCACTCGACTCTCTTCATGAGAGTTGACTTGCACGATGAGAGGGAGCGTCCTACCTTTGTGAGAGCGAATTCTTGCGAATGAGTGAAGGAGCTGGCAGCCATGACCGAGGTCTCCGTGATCGGCCCCGACGGCGGCGAGGTGATCGCGCTGGGCGGGACCCGGATGCGCATCCTTGAGGACGGCGCCACCACCGGGCACCGGCTCGGCATCGGTGAGATCACCATCGCCCCGCACACCGAGGGCCCGCCGCAGCACCGGCACGCCGAGCACGACGAGGGCTTCTACGTCGTCTCCGGCACCGTGCACTTCACCGTCGGCGACACCGTCCACGTCGCACCGGCCGGGTCGCTCGCGATGGTCCCGCCCGGCGCCCCGCACACCTTCGCCAACCACGGCGACGAACCCGCCGTCATCCTCAACACCTTCACGCCCGACCTGTACGTGCGGTACTTCCGCGACCTGCGCGACATGATCGCCGCCGGCCAGGAGCTGAACCGGCAGGCGACCATCCGCACCATGAGCCGCTACGCCACCGTGCCGGCCGACGACTTCGCCTGAGCTCGGGCCGTTCCGGCCGTCGGCCCGCGTCGCCGACCGGCCCCCGCCGCCGACCGGCCCGCGTCCCACCCGGCCCTGACCCGCCCCGACTCGCACCGCCCGCATCCGCCCGAGGAGCAACCCGATGACCAGCACCACCACCCGCACGCTCGCCCTCACCGTGAGCGGCGGCACCCTCGATCTCACCGTCACCAACGATGACCAGGACCAGGACCAGGACCAGGACCAGGACCAGGACCGGAGCCGGACCTTCCTGATGCTGCACGGCGGTGGCGGCCCGCAGACCGTCGCGCCGTTCGCCCGCCGGCTCGCCGACGAGCGGCCGGCCCGGGTGATCACCCCCGTCCACCCCGGCTTCGGCGGCACCGCCCGGCCCGACTGGCTGAGCGATCCGGCGGGTATCGCCGAGGTCTACGCGGCGCTGCTCGACGCGCTCGACGTCCACGACGTCATCGTGGTCGGCAACTCCGTCGGCGGCTGGATCGCCGCCGAACTCGCCCTGCTCGGCAGCGACCGCGTCTCCGGGGTCGCCATCGTCAACGGCGTCGGCATCCGCGTGCCGGGCCACCCCGTCGCGGACACCCACGGGCTGACACCCGTCGAGCTCTCCCGGCTCTCCTTCCACGACCCCTCGAAGTTCCGCTTCGACCCCTCCGCGCTGTCCGACGAGCAGCGCGCGGTCGCTGCCGGCAACAGTGCCGCGCTCCGGACGTACGCGGGCGCGGACATGGGGGACCCGACGCTGCGCGAGCGCCTGGCGAAGGTCGCGCATCCGACGGTGGTGCTGTGGGGCGAAAGCGACCGGGTGGTGGACACCGGCTACGGGCGGGCCTTCGCGCAGGCCGTCCCGGGCGCGCAGTTCGTGTCGCTGCCCGGCACCGGCCACATGCCCCAAATGGAGACGCCCGAGCAATTCCTGCCGGTGATCTGGGAGTTCGCCACGACACGGGACTGAACCGGCGGCCGGCGACGGTGTGCGGAGGGGCATCTTAGAACAGCGCCCCGCACGTACCAGTGGAAAATGCCAGAACTCCCCGAACCGGGTGGCACGGTGCGTAACTTGCTCGTCACCGCCCAGTCGGCGGTGGCCCAACGGACCCTGCACCGAGGGGAGTCGTGTGTCCGGGATCGACGAGTGCCTGCTCGAGGCGATGACGCTGCCGGGGGCGAGGGGCGCCGCGCTGGTGGAGTGGATCAGCGGACTCGCGCTCGGCAAGGTCGGGGAGGCGCCGGACGGCGACCATGAGGCGATGGCCGCGCAGACCGCCGACTTCGCGCGGGCCGCCGCCGAGCACCCGGTGTTCGCCTGCCCGCAGGCCGTCGCCGAGGCGGGCGCGGCGGGGGAGAAGGGCCCGCTGGTCGAGGACGTCGTGGTGGTCACCCGCACCGGCTACCACCTGCTGCGCTTCGTCGAAGCCCCGTACGAGGGCGGGGTGTTCCTGCACCTGTGGCTGGACAAGTCGCACGCCAACCTCGCGCTCGCGCTGATCCGGATACGCGACCTCGCCCAGCGGCTGGTGCTCGCATGACGGCCGCACCCGCCCCCGACACCCCCGCCGTACCCGGTGCGCCCCCGGCCGCCCTCGCCCCGGTCCCCGACCGGCCCGCACCCACCCCCGACCCGCCCGCGCCCGCCACACCGCTCTCCCCGATGCTGGTGCGCCTCGCCGAGCAGCGCGCGACAGGGGCGCTGCTGCGCGACACCGGCACCCTCTACCTCCTCGACGGTGCGGTGGTGCACGCCGAGAGCCCGGCCGCGCCCGGGATCGAGGTGCTGCTGACGGTCGGCGGCCGGCTGTCCGCCGAGGCATGGCAGGAGGCGGTGCGCCAGGGCGGCGCCGAGGGCCGGACCGCCCGCTGGCTGCTTGACCACCACCGGTTGTCCGAGGGGGAGTTGGAGATCAGCGAACTCGGCACGCTCTTCGACGCCGCCTTCTTCGTGCTGGCGCCCACCGGCGGCCCGACCCGGTTCCGGCACGGCGCCGCGCACTGGTTCGGGCCGGTGCGCCCGGTGCCGCTGAGCGAGGTGGAGCGGGAGTCCCGCAGGCGGCGCCGGTTCCTGGACACGCTGTGGCCGTGCCCCCAGCTCGACGCGGCACCCGTACAGCCCCGGCACGACCCTCGGCTGCCGCCCGCCACCCGCCACGAGCGGGCCGTCCTCGACCTCGCGGACGGGGTGCGCACCCCGTCCGCGATCGCGGCCCTGCTCGGCCGGCCCGCCTTCCACGCGCTGGTGCACGTACGGCGCCTGGCCGCGAGTGGGCGGGTCGCGGTGCCCCCGCCGAACGCCGGCCGGGCACCGGTGCCCGCGCCCGCCTGGTTCAGGGACATCGCCCACGACGCGGACGCGGCGCTGCTGCGCCGGCTCCGCGACGCCTTGGAGCACCTGTGAGGCGCGCCCTGCGGCAGCGGGCCGAACGGGCCGGACGAAGGAGACTCATGGCGCACGAAGCCGAAGTACGCGACGAGCTGGGCCGGTTGCTGGCCCGGCTGCCCGATGCGACCGGCGTGCTCGCGTGCACCGTGGACGGGCTGCTGATCGCCCACGAGGCCCCCGACACGCCCGCCGAGACACTCGCGGCGCTCAGCTCCGCCGGATTCGGCATCGGGCTGCGGCTGTCGGACGCGGCCGGCGGCCACTCCTTCCGCGAGCTGCTGGTACGGGGCGAGCACGGCTATGTCGCGCTGTACGCCGCGGGACCGGCCTGCGTACTGACCGTCCTGGCCGGACCGCGGATCAACGTGGGCCGGCTCCATATGGAGGCCCGCCGGTCCAGCGCCTACCTCGCGCACCTGCTCGACGGCGCCGCCGACGACAGGGAGGACGCCTGAACTGATGACCGAACGTCCGCCGCGGGCGCGCAGCGCCCACGCCAGAACCCCCCGCACCACCACCCGACCGCCGGGCACGCCGGCACCCGTGAAAGGAAGCAGCCACGCCATGGCCAACACCGAAACCGCCCTCAAGGACGCGATGACCTCGATCGAGGGCGTCATCGGCGTCGCCCTCGTCGACTACACCAGCGGCATGGCCCTGGGCACGATCGGCGGCGGGAAGGACCTCGACCTCACCGTGGCCGCCGCGGGCAACACCGACGTGGTCCGCGCCAAGGCCCGCACCATGGAACTGCTCGGCCTCAAGGACGAGATCGAGGACATCCTCATCACCCTCGGCACGCAGTACCACCTGATCCGCCTGCTCACCGGGCGCGGCAAGAGCGGGCTGTTCCTCTACCTCGCCCTGGACAAGCAGCGGGCGAACCTGGCGATGGCCCGGCACCAGCTCAAGCGGATCGAGAACGACCTGGAGGTCTGACAAGCCTCCCGCCCCGGCCTTCCCGGGCCCGCCACCGGTTTCCCCGCTTGCTCCCGCCCGTCTCCCTCGGCCCCGGACCGCCCCCGGGGCCGGCGGAGAAGTGCAGTGACGTTTCGGCGGCCCGACCGTACAGTGTTCGCACGCTGACGTGGGGGAGATCCGATGATCACCGAACCCGAGGAGTCCTGGGAGGCCGAAGAAGGCGACGGCGGCAGCGCCTACGGGCCCCACTCCGACGACGGACGCCCCGCACTCAACGGCCCCCGAGGTGACGGCGGTTGGGGCGAGGGGAGCGGCCGGCGGGGCCTGCTGCCGGGCCCGCGGCCCGAGGTGATGGCGGGCCTGCCGCCGCGACCCAGCCCGCTCGGAAAGCTGCCGGGGTGGCTGCGGGGCGCCCTCGGCGGCGTGCTCGTCGCCTCGCTGGCCGGTGCGGCCCTCGCCTACGCGGGCGTGCTGCCGCAGCGCCACCGCGGACCGGACATGCACGGCTACCGGATAGCGCAGAACCCCTGCACGGCCTACGCCTTCGACGCGTTCGGCACGGCCGTCGAGTCGACCGACAGCGGGGTGTGGCCCGCGGTCTTCGAGCACACCGCGCGGCTGGACCGCGCCCAGTGCGGCTTCGTCGCCCAAGGCACCCCCACCCAGGGCACGAAGACCTCGTACACCGTCCAGGTCGACGTCTCCCTGCACCGCTATTCCGACCCGGCGGCGGAGTTCGAGGCGGAGCGGGCGGTGGACCCGTCGAACCTGCGGGTCACCACCCGCACCCGCGCCGTGCCCCGCCTCGGCGACAAGGCGTACCTCCTCAGCTTCGACAACCCCACCCGCATACTCGAAGTCCTCAGCGGCGGCGCGGTGATCACGCTCCGGCTGGAGTCGACGACCACCGCCTACGGCACCGGCCCCGACACCGAGCCGCCCGACCTGCCCGACCTCGACCGCCTCACCGCGTCGCTCGCCGCCGCGGCCCGCGCGATCATGACCACGCTGGCGTCGTAGCACCTTCCCGGCAGGCGCCGAACGGAGCAACTCCCGTCAGCCAGCGGCGGGTTGCCCCGCGGTCCGCCGCCCCGCGTGCCCCGCGCCCGCCGCCGCGCCCGTGCCGCCGTCCGCGTCGGCCGTCGCGCCCGGCGGGTCGTCGTCCGGCGGGGACGGGGCGTCCAGGCTGGCCCAGATGCACTTCCCGCTCTCGGTGTAGCGGGTGCCCCACTGCCCGGCCATCATCGCCACGAGCTGGAGCCCGCGGCCGAACTCGTCGTCCAGCAGCGGGTGCCGCACCCGCGGCGTGGCCTGCGACCCGTCGTACACCTCGCAGATCAGCGCGTGCTCGATCCGCAGCAGCCGCAGCCGTACGAAGCCGGCGTCGGCGGCCTGGGCGTCAGGGCCGTCGTCCAGGCCGAGCCCGATCTTCAGGTTCAGGCCGCTGTCGAGCCCGAGGTCGCTGAGGTCGCCGAGGTCTCCCAGGTCGGCGTCCTCGTCGGAGTCGCCGTCCGCCGCCTCCTCGGTGTCGGGGACCAGCCCGACGGCGTGCCGCACGGTGTTGCCGATCAGCTCGCTGACGATGAGGGTGGCTGTGTCGGCGAGGTCGTCCAGGTGCCATGCGGCCAGTTCCGCGGCGGTCAGGTCCCGGGCCCGGCCCGCGGACTCCGGCGCCCACGGCAGGTCCCAGGCGGCCATCCGGTCCGCGGGCACCCGGCCGGTGCTCAGGGCCAGCAGCACCGCGTCGTCCTGGCGGCACGGGTCCGGCGGCAGCTGCGCCACCACCGCGTCGCACATCGTGGCCAGCCAGTGCTCGGCGCGCTCGCCGCCGACCGGCACCGGCGCGGTGCCGGCGTACCGGGCGACGGCGTCGGTCAGCCGCCCGGCGTCCGGCGCCTGCGAGCCGAGCAGCCCGTCGGTGTACAGCACCAGGACGGTGCCCTCGGCGAAGACCGTCTCGGTGACCTGCGCGGGCACCTGGGCCATGCCCAGCGGCGGCCCGCTGGGGATGGTCAGACGGTGCGCGGTCCCGCCGGGCTCCAGGGCGATCGGCGGGGCGTGGCCGGCGCTGGCGATGCTGCACGCGCCGGAGGTCGGGTCGTACAGCGCGAGCAGGCAGGTCGCGCACACCACCGGGTCGTCGACGCGCGGGGCCAGCCGGACCACCACGTCGTTGAGGTGCGCCATGATCTCGTCCACCGGCATGTCCAGGGCGGCGACGGTCAGCGCCGCGTGCCGGATGATGCCCATCGCGATCGCCTGTTCCAGGCCGTGGCCCATCACGTCGCCGATCACCGCCAGCGTCCGCCCGCCCGACAGCGCGATGGTGTCGTACCAGTCGCCGCCGAGTTCCTGGCCGTCGGCGGTGCGGTAGCGGGCGACCGCGCGCAGGCCGACGGTGTCGGGCAGCCGGCCGGGCAGCAACTCCTGCTGGAGGCGTTCGGCGCGGTGCCGCGCGCTCTCGTAGAGCCGGGCGTTGCCGAGCGCCTGGGCGATGATGACGCCGACGGTGCCCAGCAGGGTCTTGTCGTCCTCGGTGAAGTGGCGCGGCGCGCTCCAGCCGATGACGCACGACCCGACCCGGCGGTCACCGACGGCCAGCGGCAGCACCGCCCACGCGCCGACACCGTCCAGCTCGGCCAACCTGTTGAGCAGCCACGACGCTGTGCCGGGGCGCTCCTCGCGGTCGGTGGTCGCCCTGGTGAAGCGGTCGGCTCGGGAGATGAACCGGGGCTGGTCGGTGACGCCCTCCGCGCCCACCGCGCCCCCCAGGCCCAGGTCGTCCGCGCCCTGCGCGCCTCCCCAGTACCCCGCGTGCTCCGCCCCTGCGCCGGCCTCCCCTTCGGCCCCCGCCTCCGCCGCGGCGCCCGTCTCCGCGCCCGCCTCCGTTCCGGTCTCCGCGCCCTCCGTGGGCTGCTGCCGCGCGGACTGCCGCAACTGCAGGGCGTGCAACTCCTCGACCAGGGCGGGGGAGAAGCCGATGTCGCCGATCAGCCGGGGCACGGCCCCGGTCAGGTCGTGGACCACCAGGCCGTCGGCGTGCACCAGCGGCAGCACGTGCTGCACGACCGCCGCGACCACGTCCTGGGTGTTGAGCGCGCGGACCAGCGCCGCGTTGAGGTCCGCGACCTGCCGGCCGCGTTCGGCGGCGGCCTGCTCCGCGCGCCGCCGCTCGGTCGTGTCGGACATCTGGATCGACATGAAGCCGCCGATCTCCACCGCCTTGACCAGGTAGGACGTCGTGCCGCGCGGAGCCGGGCGCTCGACGTCCACCTCCAGCGTGGCCGAGGAACCGGGCGCGGCCCTGGCCCGGTCGAGGAGTTCGGGCAGCCCGCGCTCGCGCAGCAGCGGTTCGGTCTCCCACGGGGTGCGGCCGGTGACGTCTCCGCCGCCGCCGAGTTGGCGTGCGGCCCGGTTCGCCCACTGCACCCGGTTGTCGGCGGCCACCACGAAGATCGGCTCCGGGTTCAACTCCAGCAGCCCGGCGAGCCACTCCAACTGGCTGCGGCGCGCGGTGATGTTCCACACGGTGCCGACCATCCGCACCGGGCGGCCGCTGTCGTCGTGCTCGATCGCGGCCCGCAGCTCCAGCCAGTTGACCCGTCCCGCGTCGTCCAGGACGCGGTGCTCCACCGCGTACGGCCGGCCGTACGTCAGCGACTCCTCGATCGCCTCCTGCACCCCCGGCCGGTCGTCGGGGTGGATGCGTTCCATCCAGCTCTCGATCCGGTGGTCCCAGGTGTCCGGGTCGAGGCCGGCCAACTCCACCAGTCCCTCGGTGACTTCGTCGATGTCGAGCAGGCCGGTGTCCAGATCCCAGCTCCACGTCCCGACGCTGATCTGCCGCATCACCTGCCCGCCGACGCCCTGCGGTTCCTGCCACCACGGCGTGGTGCCGCTGCGCCACCGCCGGGCGACCGGCAGCCGCACGCCCACCAGCGCCGCCACCTCGGCGAGGAACCGCCTGCGGTCGGGGGCGGGCTCCCGCTCGGCGAGCACCGACAGCACACCCACGGGGGAGCCGTCCACCAGGATCGGCGCGGACAGCAGCCCGCACGCGCGCAGCCCGGGCGGCACACCGTCCGGCCTCCGCCCGCCTGCCTCGGACCCGCCTGCCTCCGACCCGCCGGGCTCGGCCCGCGCGGTACCGGGGTGCCCCGGGGCGGCGTGGTGCGGGTCGTCGGGCCAGCGCGGCGACCACTGCACCTGCCGCCGGTCCATCGCGCGTACGGGCGCCAGCCGGTGGTCGTCGACCCGCTCCCAGGCGCGCGCCACCGGGTCGGGTACGCCGCCGGCCGCCGCCAGGCGCAGCGTGTCGTGCTCGCGTCCTGCCAGGTGCGCCAAGCCGCCGAGCCCGCCCAGCGCCGCGACGCACTGCTGCACCGCGAGCCGCAGGACGTCCGCCTCGCCCAGCCCTTCCGCGGCGTCCAGCACCGCCAGCCGCAGCGCGTCGGTGGCACCGGCCGGTGCGACGTCGCCGCCGTGTCCGGGACCGCTCATCGCCACACCCGCCTCAGCTTCCTCGGAACCGCCGCGCCCGGCGTCCGGCACCGGGGCCGTTCCGCCGCTGCTGGTCACGTTACGTGGCGGCCGCTGTATTCTCGCGCCACACGTGGCGCCCGCGGGGCCGGAGAGGTGGGCGTACCCCCTCCCGCCGCTCACCGCGCGCGCCGGCTCACGTCGCAGGTCGGCGCGGCGCCCGCGGGGCCGCGGGACGCCGCGCGGGCCGCGGCGGGCCGCACGGGAGCGCGTCCCGCGCCGCGCCCGCGTGCGCCCCGCGGCATCTGGGCCATCCGGCGGAAAGGCGCCCCGACCGCCGGGCGGGCGGGGCGCCTTCCGGCGAGATGTCCGGCGGAGCCGCTACGCGCCGCCCGGGTTCCCCAGCGTCAGGGTCCAGGACGTCGGCGCGGGGTCCTGGAGGTGGCCGTCGACCGGGGCCGCGCCGGTCGGGCCGACGTCGTCGTACGGGAAGGCGTAGCCGATCGAGGCGTACTGGTGGACCAGCCGGGCGTAGTGGTTGGTCACCGGGTCCTGGTAGTACGCCGACGGGGTGACGCCGTCGGGCTGGTTGTCGCCGCCGGCGACCAGCAGCGAACTGCGGTTGAGGGCGGCGGCCAGGCGGGCCGCGACCGCGCCGCGGGCGTCCGAGCCGGAGTTGTACAGCGGCCCGCTGGCGCAGCCGAAGATGTCCACGGCGCTGGGCCGGGTGAACGGCACCCCGTCGTCGTTCAGGCCGCCGAAGACGAACGCGTCGCCGGACACCGTGCCGGAGTAAGTGCCCGAGCTGCCCTGGGCGTTGACGGTCAGCGGGGTCGAGGCGTAGTGGCTCCAGACCGCGTCGAGATAGGGGTCCCAGTAGCCGCCGAAGTCGGTCGGGGAGTGGGCCGGGGCGAGCACCCGCAGCGGCGCGCCGGCGGAGTTGGTGGCGACGAGCTGGTCCCAGGGGGCGCCGTCGGAGGCGTGCTGGGCCTGCAACCCGGAGATGATGGAGGCGAGCGCGCCGTCCGGCAGCGGGCTCACCGACTGGTTGCCGCTGGCGCCGGTGGTGGCCATCGCGATCGGCAGGGCCACCATGTCCACGTAGCTGATGTTGGCGTAGAGGTTGGCGCTGTTGTAGGTGAACTCGGCGAACGTCCACTGGGCCTGCCAGTTGGGGTCGGAACTGGTGAACCCGGGCTGGACCAGGCCCGGTACGGCGCCCGGGTTGACGAAGAACTGGATGCGGTCGCCGATCGAGAACCAGACCCGCCCGCTGATCACGTACTCCTGGAGCGTGACCGTGGTCGCGGCCGAGCCCGAACCGCCCAGCTGGATCGCGTAGTCGGGGATGGGGGTGACCGGCGACGAGGGGTTGGGCAGCCGGTTGAAGGCGCCGTCGGCGGTGACGAAGCCCGGCCAGCCGGAGTCGTCGGCGCCGCTGATGTAGGCGTACACGGTGTCGCTGCCCGAGGTGTTCGCGAGCGAGACCGGCAGCGAGACGCCGGCGGCGGACGCGCGGGGCGCGAGGACGGCGAAGCCCGCCGCTGAACTCGCCGCCGCGGCGAGGCCGGTGGTGCCGACCGCCTTGACGAAGGATCGTCGAGAGAGCACGTACTCCTCCTGCGGGATGGGGGGCGCGGGCGGTGCGGCCGCACCACCGGCGTACCCGTCGGTAGGAATGTGGTCCTCCACTATTGGCCTGAACCAAGTCCCGGGACAAGGGGGTTGGGCGATCACATGCGAGCTCGGCGGGCTCCAGGGGAGGAGCCCACCGAGTCGTCACATCAGCAACACCGAACCCACATCTCCCGGGCGGAGGTGCGGTGCCGGCTGCCGCTACTGCGAGACGCGCACGTAGTCGACCAGCATCTTCTGCGGGAAGACGGAGGTGGCGTCCGGGGCACCGGGCCAGTCACCGCCCACCGCGTTGTTGAGGATGATGTAGAACGGGTGGTCGTAGATCCACGGGCCCCTGGTCTGCTCCAGGTTGGCCTTGTCCACGGTGAAGAAGGCGTTGCCGTCCACCGAGAACGTCATGTGGCCGGAGTCCCAGTCCAGCGCGTAGGTGTGGAAGTCGGTGGAGAAGTCGCTGCCGGCCACGGTGTACGGCGAGCCGTCGCCGTTGCCGCCGTTGTAGGCGGGCGCGTGCAGCGTGGAGTACACCGCGTCCGGCACGCTGCCGACGTGCTCCATGATGTCGATCTCACCGCACTGCGGCCACGGCGTGCCGGTCTTGAAGTTCGAGCCCAGCAACCAGAACGCCGGCCACAGGCCCTGCGTGCCGCTCACCTTGATCCGGGCCTCCACGTGCCCGTAGGTGAAGTTGAAGTGGTCCGAGGTGTTGATCCGGCCCGAGGTGTACCCGGTCGAGGTCTTGTCCGCCTCGATCACCAGGTTGCCGTTGCCGTCCATCTTGGTGTTGTCGCCGTCGGTGTACGTCTCCAGCTCGCCGTTCTGCCCGTTGCCGGGGTCCTGGCTCCACTTCGAGGAGTCCGGCTCGCTGCCCGCCGCGCCGTTGAACTCGTCGTCGAAGACGACCTTCTCGGGGTTGCCCGGGTTCGGCGGCGCGGCCGGCGGCGGTGTCGGGTCGCCGCCGGTGCCGTACACGTCGAAGTCGTACAGCGAGTAGCCGTAGCCGTTGCTGCGCGCGGTGCCGTACATCCGCACGTAGCGGCCGGTGCCGTCGACGTTCAGGGTCTCCTTGAACCCCTTGCCGCTGGTGGTCGAGTAGACGCTCGTCCAGTTGGTGCCGTCGGCGGAGGTCTGGATCTGGTACGACGTCGCGTACGCCGGGTCCCACTGCAGGACCACCTGGGTGATGTGCGCGGTCGCGCCCAGGTCCACCTGTATCCAGCCGGGGTCCACCCAGCCGGTGGTGTCACTGGTCGCCCAGCGGGTGGCCGGGTCGTGGTCGAACGCCTTCGCCGGGGTGCAGCCGCCGCAGTTCGCGTCGTCCTGGTACGAGGAGGCGGTGGCCGGCTTGCCGTACGACAGCAGTGTCGCGTCGCCGGGCGGGGGAGTGGTGCCCCCGTCGCCGCCGTCACCGCCGCCGGTGGTGCCGCCGGTGTCGCCGCTGCCGCCGGTGAACACCTGGAACTCCCACAGCGAGTAGCCGTACTGCGTGGCCCGCTGGGTGCCGTACATCCGCACGTAGCGGCCGGTGCCCGACAGCGTGATCAGCTCGGTCGCGCCCGGGCCGGTGGTGGTCGAGTACACGCTCGTCCAGTCCTGGCCGTTCGCCGAGACCTGGATCTGGTACGCCTTCGCGTACGCCGTCTCCCAGTTCAGCTGCACCCCGCAGATCGGCTGGGACGACCCGAGGTCGACCTGGAGCCACTGCGGGTCGGCCGCGGCGCTGGACCAGCGGGTGCCGTTGTCGCCGTCCACCGCGGCCGAGGCCGGCGTGCCGGCGTTCTCCGTCGAGGAGGCGGTGGCGGTCTTGTGCAGCGCCGCGTTGGTGGTGGAGCACGCGGCGTTGGTGCTGCCCGCGCTGCCGTACACCTGGAACTCCCACAGCGACACGCCGTACTGGGTGGCTCGCTGCGTCGTATACAGCCGGACATAGCGCCCGGAACCGTTTACGGAAACGGTCTCCGTGCCGCCCTTGCCGGTCGTGGTCGAGTGGACGCTCGTCCAGGTGGTGCCGTCGGTGGAGGTCTGGATCTGGTACGCCGTCGCGTACGCGGTCTCCCAGTTGAGGGTGACCGAGTCGAGCGTCGAGGTGGTGCCGAGGTCGACCTGGAGCCACTGCGGGTCGGCCGCGGCGCTGGACCAGCGGGTGCCGTTGTCGCCGTCCACCGCGGCCGAGGCCGGGGTGCCGGCGTTCTCGGTCGAGGAGGCCGTGGCCGCCTTCCCCTGCGACAGCAGCGTGCTCGCCGCGCGTGCCGGGGTCTGGGTGATCACCAGCGCGAACGCGGCGACCAGGGCCGCGACACACGCGAAGATGAGGGAGTGGGAAAAACGTCTGGGGGTGGGGCCGGGCAGATGTGGGGGGTTGCCAGTCACGACCTTCTCCTGGATGTCGCGGGCGAGAGAGCGCTCTCTGAATGCTGTGATGATTACGGCGCTGTTGCTGACCCGTCAAGAAAGTGAACGAGATTGGTGCCGTGGGGCGTTGATGTGTCCAAGACCTTGACGCGGGCGGGTGCCCGACCGTCATGGCGTGCCCGGGGCGGCTGCGGGCGCCGGTGCCGCCCGCGCGCCATGACGTGCCCTGGTAAAGATCGACCCTAGGCTGACTCGGGAGTAGTGAGATCGCCGAGAGCGGGAAAGGGCACGGGATGCCCGACGTACCAGAACCGATGGTCAAGCTGGTCCGCTGGACCGCGGAGCCGGTGGCCAACCAGATCGTCCGGTCCACGGCCGCGGCCGTCATCTCCTACCTCGCCGCGGTCTGGCTGCTGCCGCAGCCGGTCCCGCTGACCGCGCCGCTCACCGCGCTGCTGGTGGTCCAGGTGACCCTCTACTCCACGTTCATGACGGGGATCAGGCGGGTCAACGCGGTCGTGATCGGTGTGGTCATCGCGATCGCCTTCAGCTCGCTGGTCGGGCTGCGCTGGTGGAGCCTCGGCCTGATCATCCTCACCGCGCTGCTGGTCGGGCGGGTGGTGCGGGTGGGCGAGTTCGAGGCGGAGGTGGCGATCTCCGCGATGCTGGTGCTCGGCGTCACCAAGGTGGGCAGCGCCGCGTGGGACCGGATCTACGAGACGCTGATCGGCGCCGCGGTCGGCCTGCTGTTCAACCTGCTCTTCGCCCCGCCGGTGTGGGTGCAGTCCGCGGGCGGGTCGATCGAGGAGATGGCCCACCGGATGGGCCGGCTCTTCCGCGACATCGGCGGGCAGGTGGCCGGGCACCTGCCGGTCGAACGCGCCGCGGCCCGGCTGCACGAGGCACGCGGGGTCGACCACGACATCACCGAGGTGGACGCGTCGCTGCGGCAGGCCGAGGACAGCCTGCGGTTCAACCCCCGGGTGCGCGAGGGGCTGCTGTCCCGGGTGGTGCTGCGTACCGGCCTGGACACCCTGGAGATCTGCGCGGTGGTGCTGCGGGTGCTCTCGCGCACGCTCACCGACCTCGCCAAGGAACGCACCGGCGAACCGCTCTTCCCCGAGGAGATCGGCCGGGAGCTGGAGCAGCTCTTCGACCATGTGGCGGGCGCCATCGAGAGCTTCGCGGTGCTGATCACCACTCAGGTCTCGGCGAACGCGCAGACCGCCGAGGAGCGCCTCGCGGAGGCGCTCCTCGATGCCGCGCGGGTCCGCGACCGGGTGGCGGACCTGCTGCTGGCCGGGGTGCAGTCGCATCCGCGGCAGTGGCAGCTGCACGGGGCGCTGCTCGCGGAGGTGGACCGCATCCTGGACGAACTCGCCGTGGAGAAGCGCTCCGAGCGGCTGGTGGAGGAGCTGGACCGGCAGTCCACCGAGATGAGCGAGCGGCACCCCCGGCTGGCGATGATGCGGCGCCGGATCAGCGGGAAGAGCGCGGTGCAGCGCGCGTCGGCTCCGGTGAAGGCCGTGTTCCGCAGGCAGTTCGGCTCCGACGACTGAGCTGTTCTGATGGCTGATCGGCTCCGACGTCCGATCGGTGACGACGTCTGACGGGTTCGGACGGCTGATCGGTACCGACGGCTGAGGGGCGCACCCCCGGCCCCCTTCTCGCGGGCGTGCTCGGCGCCGCCGTCCGTCCCCTCGGCGCGCCCCGCCTGGTGGGTGCACGGCTTCGTATCCATGCCGCGCTTCCGCTCGGGGCGGCCTGGACTGGAAGCTGGACGTTGGTGGGCCGGTGGGGGCGGTCGCGGGAGCGGGTCCGCGCCGAGGGTTCAACTTCCGTTGGCCGCGCGGGAATCGTTGCTGTCACAAGGATAGACGGCGCCGTAGCGCGTCTGTAACACTCTGCCAGCACGTACGCAAAATATTCGCAGATCGCCGATTGATCTGCATGGGCACAGTGCAACTTCAATGGCTCGATCCGCATGTTTCGGATTGTGCAGTCAGTGAGTCTCCTCCATCCGGACCACGACACAGAGGGACGCCATGAGACCCAAGCGCTCCATTCCACGGCTGGTGGCGGGGGTGACCGCGGCCGGCCTGCTCCTGTTGGGCTTGCAGGCCATCCCCGCCACCGCCGCGGGGGGATCGAACGCGGTGGCGGGCAAGTCCGCCGCGGCCAGCAGTACCGACGGGAGCAATACCGCCGCCCACCTGAACGACGGCAACCAGGGCACGTACTGGGAGAGTTCGGGCAAGACTCTTCCGCAGTGGGCCCAGATCGACCTCGGCAAGGACAAGGTCGTCGACCAGATCCAGCTCAAGGTGCCCGCCTCCTGGAGCAAGCGCAGCGAGACCATGTCGCTGCAGGGCAGCGAGGACGGGGTCAGCTTCGAGACCCTGGTCAGCTCCGCGAAGTACACCTTCGACCCGGGCAAGGCCAACACCGTCAAGGTGTCCTTCCCGGCGCAGAAGGCCCGTTACGTGCGGGCCGAGGTCTCGGCGAACACGGCCGGAAAGACCGCGCAGCTCTCGGAGTTGACCGCGGTGGCCGCGGCAGCCTCCACGGACAACCTCGCCGCGGGCCGCCCGACCGCCGAGTCGAGCCACAACGACGTCTACCCGTCCGGCAACGCCGTCGACGGCGACGCGAACACCTACTGGGAGAGCGCCAACAACGCCTTCCCGCAGTGGCTCCGGGTGGACCTCGGCAGCGCGGTCCCGGTGAACAAGGTCGTGCTGAAGCTGCCCCCGGCCACCTCATGGGCCGCCCGCACCGAGACGCTCGCGGTGCAGGGCAGCACGGACGGCAACACCTTCTCCGACATCGTCGCCTCGGCCGGGTACACCTTCGACCCGGCCAGCGGCAACACGGTGACGATCACCTTCAACTCGACCACGACCCGCTACGTCCGGCTGAACGTCACCGGCAACACCGGCTGGGCCGCGGGCCAGATCTCCGAGTTCGAGGTGTACGGGCCGACCACCGGCGACACCCAGGCGCCCTCCGCGCCGGCCGACCTCGCCTACACGCAGCCGGCTTCCGGCCAGGTCAAGCTGACCTGGAGCGCTTCCACCGACAACGTCGGTGTCACCGGGTACGACATCTACGCCAACGGCACCCTGCGCAGCTCGGTGGCCGGCAACGTGCTGACGTACACCGACAGCCAGCCCGACACCGCCACCGTGACGTACACCGTCAAGGCGCACGACGCGGCCGGCAACCAGTCCGCGGCCAGCAACAGCGTGACGCGCACCGGCACCTCGGGTGACACCCAGCCGCCGTCGGCGCCGACCAACCTGGCCTACACGTTGCCGGCTTCCGGCCAGATCAAGCTGACCTGGAGCGCGGCGAGCGACAACGTCGCCGTCACCGGCTACGAGGTGTTCCGCAACGGCACCAAGGCCGCCACCACCGCGGGCGACACCCTCAGCTACACCGACAGCCAGCCGGACACCGCCACCGTCACCTACTTCGTGCGGGCCGTGGACGCGGCCGGCAACGAGTCGGCGAACAGCAACACGGTGACCCGCAACGGCACGTCACCGCCCACCGGCGGCACCAACCAGGCCGTCGGCAAGCCGATCACGGCCTCCTCCACGGTGCAGAACTTCGTCGCCACGAACGCCGACGACGACGACGTGACCACCTACTGGGAGGGCACCGGCACCAGCTCGCTGACGATCAAGCTCGGTGCGAACGTGGACACCAGCCAGGTCGTGGTGAAGCTCAACCCGTCCTCCGCCTGGGGCGCGCGCACCCAGACCATCGAGGTCGACGGCCGCGAGCAGTCCGCGACCGACTTCAGCCAGATCTCGGCGGCCAAGCAGTACAGCTTCGACCCGGCCACCGGCAACAGTGTGACCATCCCGGTCACCGCGCGGGTCGCCGACGTGCGGCTGACCTTCAGCAACAACTCCGGCGCGGGCGGCGGCCAGGCGGCCGAGGTCCAGGTCATCGGGGTGCCCGGGCCCAACCCGGACCTGACGGTGAGCGCGCTGACCGCGTCTCCGGCCGCCCCGGTGGAGACCGACCCGATCACGCTGAGCGCCACGGTGCAGAACATCGGCACCAACGCCTCCCCGGCGACCAACGTCAACTTCTACCTGGGCACCACCAAGGTCGGCACCGCGAGTGTCGGTGCCCTGGCGGCCGGCGGCAGCACCACCGCCACGGCGAACATCGGCGCCGAGAACTCCGGCAGCTACCAGCTCACCGCGAAGGTCGACGAGGCCAACCTGGTGATCGAGCAGAACAAGACCAACAACACCTACACCGCGCCGAGTCCGCTGGTGGTCAAGCCGGTCGACAGCTCCGACCTGGTGCCGGTGACCGCTTGGTCGCCGGGCAACCCGTCGGCGGGCCAGAACACCAACTTCACGGTGGCGATCAAGAACCAGGGCACAGTGGCCTCGGCCTCCGGCGCGCACGCCGTCACGGTGTCGGTGATCGACACGGCCAGCGGCAACGTGGTGAAGACCCTCACCGGCTCCTACAGCGGCGCGATCGCCGTAGGCGCCACCACCGCCCCGGTGAACGTGGGGAGTTGGACGGCCGTCAACGGCAAGTACACGGTGAAGACGGTCGTCGCGGTCGACGCCAACGAGGTGTCGATCAAGCAGGCCAACAACACCGACAACCAGTCCTTCTTCGTGGGCCGCGGCGCCAACATGCCGTATGACGCCTACGAGGCGGAGGACGGCTCGGTGGGCGGCGGCGCGACGGTCCTCGGGCCGAACCGCACCATCGGCGACCCCGCCGGCGAGGCGTCCGGCCGGCAGGCCGTGCACCTGGCCGGCAACGGCCAGTACGTGCAGTGGACCACCCGCGCGGACACCAACACGCTGGTCACCCGCTTCAACATCCCCGACGGCACCGACTCCACCACGCTGGACGTCTACGTCGACGGGACCCTGCTGAAGACGATCAGCCTGAGCTCGAAGTACGAGTGGCTGTACGGCGACGAGTCGAGCCCCACCAAGTCGCCCGGCTCCGGCGGCCCGCGGCACATCTACGACGAGGCGAACCTGATGCTCGGCACCACCGTGCCGGCCGGTCACACCATCAGGTTGCAGAAGGACGCGGCGAACACCGCGGCCTACTACAACATCGACTACATCGACCTGGAGCAGGTCACCGCGACGCCGAACCCCGACGCGACGAAGTACGTCGTGCCGGCCGGCTTCACCCAGCAGGACGTGCAGAACGCGCTGGACACCGCGCGGCAGGACACCACCAAGCTCGGTGTCTACCTGCCCGCCGGCACCTACCAGGTGTCCAGCAAGTTCAACGTCTACGGCCGGGCGGTCAAGGTGATCGGCGCGGGCCCGTGGTTCACGCAGTTCACCACGCCGCAGACCCAGTCGAACACCGACGGCGGCTTCACGGTGCAGAGCACCGCGGACGGCTCGTCCTTCACCGGGTTCGCCTTCTTCGGCAACTACACCAGCCGGATCGACGGCCCCGGCAAGGTCTTCGACCTCAACGGGGTCTCCGACCTGACCATCGACAACCTGTGGGTCGAGCACATGATCTGCGGGGTGTGGGCGACGAACGTCGACGACTCGCACTTCACCAACCTGCGCATCCGTGACACCTTCGCGGACGGCATCAACCTGACCAACGGCTCCACCGGCAATACGGTCAGCAACGACGAGGCGCGGTCCACCGGCGACGACAGCTTCGCGCTGTTCCCGGCCATCGACAACCACAACGAGCAGGAGACCGGCAACACCTTCTCCAACCTCAGCGTGCAGACGGTGTGGCGGGCCGCGGGCCTGGCGGTCTACGGCGGTGGCGGCAACACCTTCAGCAACCTCTACATCGCCGACAGCCTCACCTACCCGGGTGTGACGATCGGTTCGCTGGCCTTCGGCGGCATCCCCGCCCTGGGCTTCGAGTCCTCGCCGCAGACGAACCTCTCCAACATCACGCTGGCCAGGGACGGCGGCCACTTCTGGGGCGCGCAGACCTTCCCGGCACTGTGGATCTACTCGGCGGAGTTCACGTTGCAGGGCCTGCGGCTCAGCGACATCGACATCAGCGACCCGACCTACTCCGGCGTGATGTTCCAGACCAAGTGGAACGGCAGCACGCCACTCAACCCGATCACCGACACCACCATCACCGACCTGTCGGTGACCGGCGCGCACAAGAGCGGTGACACCTACGACGCGAAGTCCGGCTTCGGTCTGTGGGCCAACCCGCAACCGGAGGCGGGCCAGGGGCCGGCCGACGGATCGGTGACGATCAACGGACTGACCGAGAGCGACAACGCGGTGGACATCGAGAACACCACGTCCACCTTCACCATCAACGTCAACAACTGAGGCCCGAGCCCCGGCTGACGGGGTGAGAGGAGGGATCGACAGCCAGGAGAGCAGAACGCGCCCGGGGCGTGCCCGTGTCCGCACCATGGACACGGGCACGCCCTGCGTGGCGGGTGCGCGCCGGCGGCGAGGCCGGCGGGAAGAATGCGAGGGCTGCTGGAAGTTCCCTGGGGGCAATCACCTCCGACAAGCCGCTGGAGTACTCGATGAACACCGCTGAAGTCCTCGCCGACGCCTACGGCCGTATCCAGGAGGTCGTGCACTCCGCCGTCGA
The DNA here is from genome assembly GCF_036014115.1 of Streptomyces sp. NBC_00448. NCBI lineage: Bacteria > Bacillati > Actinomycetota > Actinomycetes > Kitasatosporales > Streptomycetaceae > Streptomyces > Streptomyces sp. NBC_00448. Next base: position 1,351,372 of record NZ_CP107913.1, on the reverse strand, counting down.
CGGTCTGACCGCCGAGGAGGTGGCCGTACGGCTGGACGACGAGGCCAACTCGATCGGCTGGCTGGTCTGGCACCTCGCCCGGGTCCAGGACGACCACGTCGCCGACGTGGCCGGCCGCGAACAGGTCTGGACCGCCGACGGTTGGGACAAGCGCTTCGACCTGCCCTTCCCCGCCGGCACGATCGGCTACGGCCACAGCGCCGCACAGTCCGGGCAGGTCGAGGTCGCCGACCCGGCCCTGCTCACCGGCTACTACGACGCCGTGCACGCGGGCACCCTCGACTACCTCGGCGGCCTGACCGACGACGACCTCGACCAGGTCGTCGACGAGCGCTGGGACCCGCCGGTCACCCTCGGGGTCCGCCTGATCAGCGTGATCGGCGACGACCTCCAGCACGCCGGCCAGGCGGCCTACATCCGGGGCATCCTGCTGCGCCGCCGCTGACCTCAACTCCCGCCGTAGAGCCCGGGAATCCAGGGGAGCGCGCCTGTCGAACGCGCGCTCCCCGCACCCCCGCGACGCCCTCGAACCGCCCTGCAAGGCAGGCACCTCCGGTGCTAGAGTTACTTAACCTAAGTTAACTAACTGCTCTCCGGCTGGGGTGTGACCGCCGCATGGCGACCGAAGAAGACTCGACGACACGAATACGACGGCGTCCCCCGCGTATCGCCGCCGACCATCCGCACTACAAGTGGGTGGCCCTGTCCAACACGACCCTCGGCATGCTCATCGCCACGATCAACGCCTCGATCGTGCTCATCTCACTGCCCGCCATCTTCAACGGCATCCACCTCGACCCCCTCCAGCCCGGCAACGTCAGCTACCTGCTGTGGATGCTGATGGGCTACATGCTCGTCACCGCGGTCCTGGTGGTCAGCCTCGGCCGGCTCGGCGACATCCTCGGCCGGGTGAAGATCTACAACGCGGGCTTCCTGATCTTCACCATCACCTCGGTGATCCTGTCCGTCGACCCGATGCACGGCGGCGGCGGCGCCCTGTGGCTGATCGGCTGGCGCGTCGCCCAGGCGGTCGGCGGCTCCATGCTGATGGCCAACTCGGCGGCGATCATCACCGACGCCTTCCCGGCCCGGCAGCGCGGCATGGCGCTCGGCGTGAACATGGTGGCCGGCATCGCCGGCTCCTTCGTCGGCCTGGTGCTCGGCGGCCTGCTCGCCGAGTGGAACTGGCGCTCCATCTTCTGGGTGAACGTCCCGATCGGCCTGATCGGCACCGTGTGGGCCTACCGCTCCCTGCACGACACCGGCATCCGCCGCCCCGCGAAGATGGACTGGTGGGGCAACATCACCTTCGCCGTCGGCCTGACCGCGCTGCTCGCCGGCATCACCTACGGCATCCAGCCCTACGGCGGCCACACCATGGGCTGGACCAACCCGTGGGTGCTGGCCGGGCTGATCGGCGGCGTCGTGCTGATCGTCGTGTTCTGCCTGATCGAGTCGCGCGTCGCCGAACCGATGTTCCCGCTGGCGCTCTTCCGCAACGCGGCCTTCGCCGGCGGCAACGCGGCCACCCTGCTCGGCTCCATCGCCCGTGGCGGCCTGCAGTTCATGCTGATCATCTGGCTGCAGGGCATCTGGCTGCCGCTGCACGGCTACAACTACGCCGACACCCCGCTGTGGGCGGGTATCTACCTGCTGCCGCTGACCGTCGGCTTCCTGGCCGCCGGCCCCGTCGCGGGCGCGCTCTCCGACCGGTACGGAGCCCGGCTGTTCGCCTCCGCGGGCTTCGTGGTGATGGCCGGCTCCTTCGCCGGGCTGCTGCTCATCCCGACGAACTTCAGCTACTGGGTCTTCGCGCTCGTGGTGTTCCTCAACGGCCTCGGCGGCGGCCTGTTCGCCGCGCCCAACACCTCGATCATCATGGCGAGCGTGCCCGCGGAGTCCCGCGGCGCCGCCTCCGGCATGCGGGCCACCTTCCAGAACGCCGGCATGGTGCTGTCCATCGGTGTGTTCTTCTCGCTCATGGTGGCCGGGCTGGCCCGCTCGCTGCCGAACACCCTCAGCACCGGGCTGACCGCCCAGGGCGTGCCGGCGGCCAACGCCCACCAGGTGGCGAACCTGCCCCCGGTCGGTACCCTGTTCGCCGCGTTCCTCGGGTACAACCCGATCCAGCAACTGCTCGGCCCCGACCTGCTCAGCAAGCTGTCCAAGCGGCACGCACACACGCTCACCGGACGGGAGTTCTTCCCGCACCTGATCTCCGGGCCCTTCCACGACGGCCTGGTCGTGGTGTTCGCCCTGGCGATCGTGATGTCCTTGGTGGCGGCGGGTGCGTCCCTGATCCGCGCCCGCAAGGTCACCGAGAAGCAGGGCTGACACCGTACGACCGAAGGAGGCGCCCCCGCCATGACCGAGCACGACGGGCGCGGGGGCGCCTCACCGGCTGCCGTCGCACTGATCGTCGCCCGCCTGTACCGCCAGCTCGCGCAGGCGTCGGCGGACGACCTCAACCTGACCTACGCGCAGCTCTCGGCGCTCGCCAGGATCGAGCAGTTCGGGCCGATTCGGCTGGGTGAGCTCGCCGCGCGCGAGCAGGTCGCCGCGCCGACTCTCACGCGTACCGTGCGGCCGCTGGCCGAGGCCGGGTTGATCGGGAAGGAGCCGGACCCCAGTGACGGTCGGTCCTGGCTGGTCAGCATCCACGGAGAGGGCCGCGCCCTGCTCGGCCGTATCCGGCGCGAACGGTCCGAACTCCTCGCCCGCCGCATGGGCCGACTGACGCCGGAGCAGCGGGCGACGCTCAGCGCGGCACTTCCCGTCCTTGAGCTGCTCCTTACGGAAGTGGCCCCACCCGACAACTCGCCCGGCTGAGCGCCGTCAGGGACCATCCGCCGGTGGTGGGCTGGTCGCGCAGTTCTCCCCCTGGCTTCGCCGGGAGGTGCCCCCAGCGCCCCTGACTATGTGCCGCTCGGCGTGTGCTTGACCCAGGCAGAGCCGCGGTGACTCAGGCTCAGGGGCGCGGGGAACTGCGCGACAAGCCACGGCGGACCGCAAGGTCCCTGAACCGGCAGGACGGGGCACCCCGGGGGGTCAGGGCACCCTGGAACTGCCGGGCTCCAACGGGGGCGCGGAGAAGCCGCAGTTCGCGGCGCACTGCGGTTCCACGTTGTCGGCCTCGCCCTCGGAGAGAACCGTCCGGGAGGGGACGAGGAAGGCGGCGAGGGCGGCCCCGCCCGCGCACAGGCCCGCACAGATCACCATCGCCTTGCCGAAGGCGTCGTTGACGGCGTGCGGCGAGGTGTACGCGTTGTTGGACAGCCCGATGGCCAGCGGCAGGGCGGCGACGATGAGGAGCTGCGCGACCCGGGCCGCAGCGTTGTTGACGCCGCTGGCCACGCCCGCGTGGTCGACCTCGACCGAGGCGAGGACGGTGGCGGTCAGTGGCGCCACGAACAGGCTCATGCCGAGCCCCTGCACCACCACCGCGGGAAGCACGTCCACCAGGTAGGAGGAGGAGCCCGGCGAGATCCGGGTGAGCAGCAGCATGCCCGCGGCGGCGAGCAGCGGCCCCACCGTGAGCGGCCGGCGCGGCCCGATCCGCTGGGCGAGCGCGCCCGCGGGCGCGGAGAGCAGCAGCATCAGCACGGTGACCGGCAGCGTCGCCAGGCCCGCGCGCAGCGCGCTGTACCCGGCGGCGATCTGCAACTGCACCGGCAGCAGGAAGAACACCCCGCCGATCGCGGCGTACAGACACAGCGTCACCAGGTTCATCGCGGTGAACAGCCGGGAGGAGAAGACGTTCAGCGGCAGCATCGGATGCTCCCTGACCCGTTCGGTGCGCAGGAACGCCACCCCGCACAGCACCCCGGCGAGCACCGGCAGCCCCACCTTCAGCGGCGAGGGATGGCTCGACGCGGTGATCAGCGCGTAGGTGATCCCGGCCAGGCACAGCGCGGCCAGTGCGGCCCCGGCGATGTCGAAGGACCCGGACGCGGTGCGGTCGCGGCTCTCCGGCACGTGCCGCGCCGCGATCGCCACGACCACCGCGCCCAGCGGCACGTTGATGAAGAAGATCCACCGCCAGCCCGGCCCGTCCACCAGCCAGCCACCCAGGAACGGGCCGACCGCGCCCGCCACGCCGCCCAGGCCCGACCACGCGCCGACCGCCTTCGCCCGGTCCTCCGGCCGGAACGTGGACTGCACCAGCGCCAGCGAACCGGGCGTCAGCAGCGCGCCGCCCACGCCCTGCAGGGCCCGGGAGGCGATCAGCATGGCGCTGTCCTGCGCGATCCCGCACAGCGCGGACGCCAGCGCGAACCACACCACGCCGATCGTGAAGACCCGCCGCCGCCCGTACCGGTCCCCGAGCCCGCCGCCGAGCAGGATCAGCCCGGCCAGCGTCAGCAGGTAGCCGTTGACCGTCCACTGCAGGGTGGCCAGCGACGCGCCCAGGTCCTCGCCGATCCTCGGCAGCGCGATGTTGACGATGGTGCCGTCCAGCATCGCCATGCCCGAGCCGAGTACCGAACAGGCCAGCACCCACCGCCCGGTGCGGGACGCCAGCCGTACCCCGTCCGATGCCGGCAGCTCTGCCGTGGCCATCGCCTCCGCCTCTCCCGCGCGCCGGGTGCGCACACGCCGGGTGCCCACACCTGCCGAAGCGTCACCATCCTAGGGCCGCGGAGCGGATGCGGACCTTGCGGCGAGGCCGTGTCGGCACGGCGGGGCGGCCGCGTGAGAATAGGCGGGCAGGGCAGGCCACCCACCACGACAGCCAGCAGCGAGAAGGAGTGCAGGATGCCGCACGAGCGTGCCGGAACACCCGCCCGGCCGGAGGACCTGGTCGACGTACCCCGCCTGGTCACCGCGTACTACGCCCTGCACCCCGACCCGGGCGAGCCCGGGCAGCGGGTGGCGTTCGGCACCTCCGGGCACCGCGGCTCGGCGCTGGACACGGCGTTCAACGAGGACCACATCGCCGCCACCAGCCAGGCCATCTGCGAGTACCGCGCCGCGCAGGGCACCGACGGCCCGCTGTTCCTCGGCGCGGACACGCACGCGCTGTCCGAGCCCGCGCGGGTCACCGCGCTGGAGGTGTTCGCCGCGAACGACGTGACCGTCCTGATCGACGCCGCCGACGGATTCACCCCGACCCCGGCCGTCTCGCACGCGATCCTGACGTACAACCGGGGGCGTACCACCGGTCTCGCGGACGGTGTCGTCGTCACCCCCTCGCACAACCCGCCGCGCGACGGCGGCTTCAAGTACAACCCGCCCACCGGCGGCCCGGCCGGCTCCGACGCGACCGGCTGGATCCAGGACCGCGCCAACGCGCTGATCGCGGACGGGCTGCGGGAGGTGCGCCGCATCCCCTACGCCCGGGCGCTGGCCGCCGACACCACCGGCCGCCACGACTTCCGCGGCGGGTACGTCGACGACCTGCCGCACGTCCTCGACCTGGACGCGGTCCGCCGCGCGGGCGTGCGGATCGGCGCCGACCCGCTCGGCGGCGCCTCGGTCGGGTACTGGGGCGAGATCGCCGAACGCCACCGCCTGGACCTCACCGTGGTCAACCCGTACGCCGACCCGACCTGGCGGTTCATGACGCTCGACTGGGACGGCAAGATCCGGATGGACTGCTCCTCGCCGTCCGCGATGGCGTCGCTGATCGCCCGCAAGGACGAGTACGACGTCGCCACCGGCAACGACGCGGACGCCGACCGGCACGGCATCGTCACCCCCGACGGCGGCCTGATGAACCCCAACCACTACCTGGCGGTGGCGATCGACTACCTCGCCGGTCACCGCGAGCAGTGGGGCGAGGACCTGGCGATCGGCAAGACCCTGGTCTCCTCGTCGATGATCGACAAGGTGGTGGCCGGTCTGGGCCGCACCCTCACCGAAGTCCCGGTCGGCTTCAAGTGGTTCGTGGACGGGCTGCTCGGCGGCACCCTCGCCTTCGGCGGCGAGGAGTCCGCGGGCGCGTCGTTCCTGCGCCGCGACGGCAGCGTGTGGACCACCGACAAGGACGGCATCCTGCTGGCGCTGCTCGCCGCCGAGATCACCGCGGTCACCGGCCGCAGCCCCTCGGAGCACTACGCGGACCTCACCGCGAAGTTCGGCACTCCCGCCTACGCCCGGATCGACGCGCCCGCCGACCGCGCGCAGAAGGCCGTGCTGGCCAAGCTCTCGCCCGACCAGGTGCCCGCCCGCGAACTCGCCGGCGAGCCGGTCACCGCAGTGCTCACCGAGGCGCCCGGCAACGGCGCCCCGCTCGGCGGCATCAAGGTCTGCACCGACAGTGCCTGGTTCGCCGCGCGCCCGTCGGGCACCGAGGACGTCTACAAGGTCTACGCCGAGTCCTTCCAGGGCCCGGAGCACCTGGCCCGGGTGCAGGACGAGGCCAAGGCGATGGTCTCGGGGGTACTCGGCGGCTGACGGAGGGCTGACGGCCGGCGGTTGCCGGCCGGCGGCCGTGGGACGGGCGGCCCGGGCGCACGCGCTCGGGCCGCCCCGCGACTCATGCCAGCTGGGCCGCCTGGAGACCCGCGTACGCGCCGCCGCGCCGCAGCAGTTCGGCGTGCGAGCCGACCTCCACGATCCGGCCCTCGTCCATCACCACGATCCGGTCGGCGTTCCTGATCGTGGACAGCCGGTGCGCGACGACGAAGACCGTACGGCCCTTGACCAGCCGGCCGAGCGCCTGCTGCACCAGCGACTCCGAGCGGGAGTCCAGCGCGGACGTCGCCTCGTCGAGCACCAGCACCCGCGGGTCGCGGATCAGGGCGCGCGCGATGGCCAGCCGCTGCTTCTGCCCGCCGGACAGCCGGGCGCCGCGCTCACCGACCACCGTGTCCAGGCCGTGCGGCATCCGGTCGATGAACTCCATCGCGTTGGCGTCCCGCAGCGCGGCCCGCACCTTGTCCTCGGACACCTCGGCCATGCCGTAGGTGACGTTCTCCCGCACGCTGCCCTCGAAGAGGATCGAGTCCTGCGGCACCACCGACAGGAAGCTGCGGTAGTCCCGCAGGTCGAGCGACTCCATGTCGATGCCGTCCAGCAGGATGCGGCCGCTGGTCGGGCGCAGGAAGCCGATCACCAGGTTCAGCACCGTGGACTTGCCGGCGCCGGAGCCGCCGACCAGCGCGATCGTCTCGCCGGGCCGTACGTCGAGGTCGAAGCCGGCCAGCGACGGGCGGTCGGTCTCGGGGTAGGTCAGTTCCACCGCGCGGAACTCGAACCGGCCCACCACACCGGCGACTTCGGCCTTGCCGTCGTTCTGCTCCAGGTCGGGCGCCTGGAGCACCTCGCCGATCGAGCGCACCGACTCCAGGCCCTTGCCGATCTGCGGGGCGAGCGTCAGCAGCGTGGTCACCGACGCGGTGAGGCTGGAGAAGTACGCCGAGAGCATCACCACGGTGCCCGGAGTGACGTTCAGCCAGCCGTAGTAGGCCACCAGCGCGGAGCCGGACAGGCAGGCGACGCCGATCGCGTTGAGCAGAATCCAGGCGATCGAGCCGAACCAGCCGTTGAGCCGGTCGAGTCGCAGCCCGGCGTGCAGCACCTCGCCCAGGGTGCGGTCCATCCGGTGCAGCGCGGTGTCCTCCAGGCCGTGCGCCCGGGTGATCGGGATCAGCGTGGTCATCTCGCTCACCCGGGAGGAGAGTTGCTCGACCTGCTGCCGGAACAGCTCGTTGCGGTCCTTCAGCCGGCGGCGCAACTTGACCACCAGCACGGCCGAGGCGGGCACCACGATCAGGTAGACCGGCAGGAACGCGGGCGCCTGGATGCCGATGACCACCAGGCCGCCGGAGAGTGTGGCGATCGCCGCCAGGCCGTTGTCCGCGGTCTGCTGGGCGGCGGTCTCGATGGTCTCGACGTCCCTGATCACCTTGGCCTGGAGCACACCCGCGCTCACCCTGGCGTGGTAGCCGATCGACAACTGCTGCATCCGGTGGCACAGCGCGGTGCGCAGCCGGGTGCCGGTGCGCCGGATCGAGCCCTGCATGTTGCGCACGTACGTCAGGTGCAGGGGCAGGTTGAGGACGAGGATCACCAGCAGCACCGCGGAGTTCCACCACAGGATGGAGATCGGCTTGTGCTGCACCACGACGTCCACGACGTTGGCGGTGATGAGCGGCAGCAGCCACACGGGGGCGTGCTTGGCGAGGAACGCGGCGACGGCGAAGCCGACGCGGCGCCGGTCGGGGTGGAAGAGGTAGAGGAGAGTACGGAGAGGGTGCTCGCCACGGTAGCGGTGGCTGAGCGTGCCTTGCGGCAACGCCATTGCGGGGCTCCTCGAATCACGTCTTCGCGGTGATGCGGTAAGGGTGGGGCACGGCACGGACGGGCTTCGGCGCTGAAGCCTGCGTGCGTGTATGTGCGCGCATACACCCTAGGGGTTGGAGCGCTCCGCCGCGCCCGGCCGAGCGGCGTCTTTCCTGGTCACGGGCGCGGGTAATCGAGTTGACGGATTCGGCCCGCCGTGCGGAAGGCGCATGGCGGGCCGGGAGTGGGGGCTGTGCGGGGTGTTGCGGGGGTGCTGTGGGGGCCGGCCGGCGGACGAGGAGGGGGCGCCGCCGGCCGGCGGCGGTCAGCGCCGGGCGGACCCGACCGCCTGCGCCGCGGCGGCGGTTCGGGCCGCCGGGCGCGCCTTGCGGTAGAGCACCACGCCGCCGAGCAGCAGCGCCGCGCTCGTGCCGGCGGTCCAGCCCAGGCCGTCGGCGCCGGTGTGGGCGAGGGACGGGTGGGCTGCGGAGTAGGCGGTGTCCACCGTGTCGTTCGGCGGCGCGGGGATCGGCTGGTGGGCCGGCGGCGGAGGCGGGGTGCTGTTGACCGCGGTGTTGCCGAAGGCGGGGTTGCCGATTCCCACCACGTTCACCGAGTTGCCGGAGACGTTGACCGGGATGTCGATCGGCAACTGGAGGGAGTTGCCGGACAGCACACCGGGGGAGCCGGTGGTGCGGCCCGCCGCGTGGGCGCCGCCGGAGGAACGGGAACCGGCGGAGCCGGCCTCGGACTCGTCGGCGGCCGGGCCGGCGTGCCTGGCGGGGCGGGCGCTGGTCGACGAGGTCGACGACTTGGCACCGGACGACGCGGACGAGCCGGCCGCCGGCGACCCGGCCGAGGTGTTCGCGCAGGTGTTGCCCATCGACGGGTTGAGCAGGCCGACCACGTCGACGGTGTTGCCGCACACGTTCACCGGGACGTGCACCGGGACCTGGACGGAGTTGCCCGACAGGACGCCCGGCGAGCCCGCGGTCTCGCCGCCGGCCGCCGAGTCCGCCTGTGCGTACCCGGCGGACGCGAGCACACCGCCCGCGACCATCGCGGTGACCAGTCCCTTTCGGGCGACCTTGTTCATACGCTCACTGCCTTCCGGGAAAACATCACGAGCCGTATGCCCGCACCGAGGACAACGCGCGACACGGCCAATCGGGGCATGTCCGCACGTCGATTCATCCCAACGGGTGACCGTGCACCGGCCGTGTTCGCGCCCCGCCGGCCATGGCGGGACCTCCGGACGGAACCGGGAAATGCCTGGTGAGCCGCGGGATTCGAGAGCGGATGCCCCGGAAGGATGGAACGAAACTACGAATCTCCCATGACCGCTGTCTCCGGGGTGACGCCGTACTCGGCCAGCCACGCCAGCAGTTCGTCCCGGCCGGCCGCGGCCAGGCTGCCGCCGGTGAACCGGGGGTCGCAGGTCACCTCGGCGACCGCGCCTCGCGGCACCTCGAAGGCGTGCATCTCGGCGTCGTCCGCGAACTCCGCCTCGGCCAGCACCAGTCCGTGCAGCGGCGGCTCGAACACGTCGATTCCCAGCGGCGGAACGCTGTGGCGGGACTTGCGCAGCACGCGCGCGGGCAGCACCGCGAACACCTCGTATTCCGCGGCGGAGAGATACGTGTTGGTGAGCAACCCCTGTACGGGTCCGGGGGAGTCCGCCGGGATCTTCTGGGTGAGCTTCAACCGCGGTGCGGAAAGCCCCGGTCGGTCATTCCCGGCACCGGAGGCGGCGGCCCGGGTGGACAGCGGCTCCACGCGGCGCAGCCGCATCCTGGTGCCGAGCAGATAGCGGTCGGTGATCCGGTGTACGGGTCCGTGCCCGGCACCCGGTGGCGCCGCGAACAGGAAGCGGCGCTCCCGCTCCACGCGGGCGTACTTGCCCGGCACGACCCCGGGTGCGGCCGAGCCGGTGGAGGCGGCGGGGACGATGGATTCAGCAGGTTCGGCAGGTTCGACGGATTCAGCGGATTCGGCGGAAGGCGCGGCGGAGGCCGGTCGGTGCTGCGGGTTCATGGTGACCATGATGCGCGGGCGGCGGGCCGCGTGGACGACCGCGACCCGCACCCGCGGGGTCGCTGTCCGGTACGCCGTCGTCCGGTCGGTGCTTCAGCCTTCGTTCTTCGGTTGTCCGGTGCTGCGGTGCTGCGAGGGGGGAGATCCGTGGCCGGCGTTCAGCGGGTCACCGGATCAGGGGCGCGGCCGGGTGGTGCTCAGGCCGCGCTGACGTCGCGAGCCGGGTCCGCGTCCAGCGCCCCGGCCGCGATGGTGTCGATGTGCCGGCGCGCGGCCGCGAGCGCCGCCCCGATCTCCCGGGTGCCGGTCGACACGCACAACGTGTACATCGTGTCCTGCAACTGCTGCCGTACCAGAGGGTCGGCGCCCTCCGCACGGTCCGACCCGTCCGCGTGCCCCTCGTCGACGACGGCGCGGAGCGTCTCGTAACGCTCCACCAGGTTGCGCAGGACGGTCGGGTGGGCCATCAGCATAGGTTTGCTCCTCGAGTGGTCGGCGAAATCGGCGCACACGAGGGCCGTTTGCCCGGTCAGGGCCCATGCATGCGAAATACACACGGAATTTACGTCGATCCGTGCATGACACATGTCACATCGGTGTCCTGGGTCGGATACCCGTGGGTCGGCCGGGAGTTGCGATGTACCTGGGGTGAAAGGCCGCTGACATTCCGTCAGTCGTGGACGGCGGCGCCCGGGCCCGCCCCCGGAGGTCTTCCGGGCGGCGGGCACCTGCCGGCGCGGGTCGCGCCCGCGCGCCGAACGGCGCCCCGTACGAGGCGCCGTCAGCTGGGTGGCACTGTCAGTCGATGCTGCGCAGGATGTGCGTCTCGCTGGGGTCGTCCTCGTATCCGGCGAGCCGGATCGGCGCGCAGCGGGACCATGCGTCCAGCGGGCGCTCCTCGTCGAGCAGGGACGTGACGTCCCCGCCGCGTTCGGCCGTGTTGTCCTTGCGGATGGGCTTGTCTGCTGACACCGCGCACTCCTTAGCGTCGCGTGGTCCGGGAAGGCCGAACGCGGTCGGTTCCTCGCGTCACGGCGCCCGGTGGGAGGTCCTTCTCTTTCGGGCGGTGCGGACGCGGTGGCGCCTGATGCCGGTGCCGGAAAGCGTGGCCGAGTCGGCGACTGGTTCCGGGACTGGGCCGCGGGGCCAGGTACTTCCCCGACGGCTTGCTCGTCCCGGTCAGCGTATGCCGACGCACGCTGAGCCACCAGCCGGTTTCGGTCCGCGTCGGCCACCTGGGTGGATGTGTCACCCGTGCGCCCACCTGCGGCGCCGTGCGCCCCGCCGCTTCGCGCGGCGGCCCCGGTTGCTACGGTTTCGCGTGCTCAACAGTGAAGAAGACCACCGCGACGCGGTCGAGCCGTCCGCTACGCCGGCCGGAACCGGCACCGCCGCGGGCGCCCCGGCCGCTGCCTCGACCGTCGCGGCGCCGGCCGCGATCCCCGCCCCGCGCCGCTCCCGGCTGCTCGCCGACATCTCCCCGCTGCGCGAGCACGCCGACTTCCGGCGCCTGTGGTTCGGCAACGCCGTGTCCTACATAGGCCAGCAGATGACCGCGATGGCCGTGGCACTCCAGGTCTACGCGATCACCGGCTCCAGCTTCTACGTGGGCCTGGTCGGCCTGTGCTCCCTGGTCCCGCTGATCGTCTTCGGCCTCTACGGCGGTGCGGTCGCCGACGCGGTCGACCGGCGCCGGCTCGGGCTGGTCACCGCGAGCGGCGCGACGGTGCTGTCGGCCGCGCTCGCCGTCGTCGCCATCGCCGACGTGCACAAGGTCTGGCCGCTCTACGCGATCGTCGCCCTCCAGGCGGTGTGCTTCGCGATGAACTCGCCCGCCCGCTCGTCCATGATCCCCCGGCTGCTGCCGCCCGAGCGGCTGCCCGCCGCCAACGCGCTCGCCTCCCTCGCCGGCGGGGTCGGGCAGATGGCCGGGCCGATGCTCGGCGGCGTCTTCGTCGGCTTCTGGGGCTACCAGGCGGCTTATCTGATCGACGTGGCGGCCTTCACCGCCTCCCTGTACGCGATGTGGCGGCTGCCGGCGATGCTGCCGGGGGAGCCCGGCGCCGACCCGGCCGCCGTACGGCGCAGGCCGTCGGTCCTGGAGGGGCTGCGCTACCTCGGCGCCCGGCCCAACCTGCGGACGACCTTTGTCTCCGACCTCGCCGCCATGGTGCTCGCGCAGCCCCGCGTGCTGTTCCCGGCGGTCGCCGGGCTCTGGTTCGGCGGCGACACCCGTACGGTCGGCCTGCTCGCCGCCGCGCCCGCGACCGGGGCGCTGCTCGGCAGCGTCTTCTCGGGCTGGCTCGGCCGGGTCCACCGCCAGGGGTTCGCGGTGCTCGTCGCGGTCGGCTCCTGGGGCGCGGCCGTCGCCGTCTTCGGCCTCACCCGCAACCTCCTGCTCGGCCTGTTCTTCCTCGCGGTCGCGGGCTGCGCCGACACCGTGTCCATGGTCTTCCGCAACACGATGCTCCAGTCCGCCGCGCCCGACGACATGCGCGGGCGGCTCCAGGGCGTCTTCCTGGTCGTCGTGGTGGGCGGGCCGCGGCTCGGCGACTTCCTCGCCGGCTCCGCGTCCGACCTGTTCTCCCCGACCGCGGCGGTGGTCGGCGGCGGGATCGCCTGCATCGTCGCGATCACGGTGATCGGGCTCTTCCAGCGCGGCTTCCTGCACTACGACGCCCGCGACCCGATCGCGTAACGCGCGAACGCACGCGATCCGGCTGTCGCGGGCATCACGCGCTTCGCGGGTACGCACCGGCGGGTGGGCGCCGGTCACGCGGTCAGGGGAGCGGGAGCGCGGTGAGGGCGGCGGCCTGGGCGCCGACGGTCGGGTCCAGGGCGAGGGCCGCGCGGGTCAGGGCGGCGAGGTCGTCGGGGAAGCGGCCGGTGGGGTGCGGGGGCAGCCCGACGCGGGGGTAGGCGCGGGTGAGGAGGGCGTGGGCGGTGGCGGGGTCGCCGCGGTGCAGTGCCTTGACGGCGGCGACCCCGTTGGCGAGGGCGCTGGCGGCCGGCGGCCAGGGGTGGCGCACGGTGGGGTCGGAGGGCTCGGTACCGGGTTCCGCGGCGATGTCCAGGTCGAGCCGCCAGAACGGGGGCAGCCCCTGGAAGGCCACGAAGAGCAGCCGCCGCCCGGGGGTGCCGGCGGTGTCCGGGTCGCCGCGCAGCGACATCAGCGGACGCACCCGGGCGAGCAGGTCGCCGGCCCGGTCCACGCAGGTGCCGAACCGGTCGTCCGGCACCGTCCAGACGGCGTCGATGTCGCTGTACGGGTCGGCCGTGCCCGCCGCGAGGGACCCGCGCAGGTCCGCCCGGCCGCCGGGGCACGCCTCGGCCAGCACCTCCAGCACATGGCGCGCCACGGCCGCGCGTACCACCGGATCGAGCCCGGGCACCTCCGTCACGCGAGCGCCTCCACGTAGACCCACAGCCCGCCCTCGCGGACGAAGCGGCTGTTCTCGCGCTGCTCGCCGTCCTGCCCGCGCAGCCGGTAGCGGGCGCGGAACTCGACGGTGCCCTCGGCGTGGAAGGCGCTGCCCCCGGTGCGGCCGAGGATGTCCAGGCCGGTCCAGCGCACCTCCGGGTCGAGGTCCAGGCCCGGCGGTCTGGTGGCGGCGGCCCAGGTGCGCAGCAGATACGCGGCGTCGCCTGCGGCGAAGGCGGCGTAGCGCGACCGCATCAGCCGTTCGGCGGTGGGCGCGGCCGCCTGCCCCGCGTGCAGGGCGCCGCAGCACTCGCCGTAGGGGGCGGGCAGCCCGCAGGGGCAGGCGGCAGCCGGCGGAGGAGCGGCAGCGGGAGCGGGGCGGTCGGCTCGGGGCGTGCGGGAGGTACGGGCGGTGCGTCGCGGCATCCCCCGATTGTGCCGCAGACCGCGGGCGACGGAACCACCCGGAAAGCCCTCGCCCGTTCGGACCAGTACGGGGTTTTGTCCGGCTCGCAGCGGAAATGCGCTGACCATGGCCCGCCGCGCCCGCGGACCGACCGCCCGCCCGCCGGTCCACCGGACCACCGGAGAGGAATCATCGTGAGTACCGCGCAAGAACAACCCGTTGACCCGTCAGCGCAGGTCGCGGTCGTCCTGGACAGCTGCGTCAAGGAGGACGCGGTCGCCGTCCTGGCCGCGCTCCAGGCGAGCTTCCCGTCCGACCGCGCCGAGGACGACAAACCCGTGGACACGGAGGGCGGCCACCCCACGGTGTGGACGGCCACGTTCGACGTCTCGCGCACCCTCGGTCTGGCCGGCCCCGGCCGGCTCTCCGAACCCGTCACCATCACCGCCCAGGGCGGCTACCTCGCGGTGGACCGGCTCCGGGAGGGCCTCGCGGAGGCGTTCTCGGTCCGCGTGGTCGGCACCGCCGCCGGCGACCAGGAGCAGGAGGCGAGGCTGCGGCTGGAGAACCAGTAACGCGCCGCCGCCCCGGAGACGGCCGACCCAAAACCGGCCGACCCGCCGCCGGGGTGCCCCGGTGCCGCTCGTCCGGCGGTGCCGCTCAGCGCCCGGCGGCCGCCTCCTCGACGGTGGCCACCGCGTGCTTGTCGAGCGCGACGCGGACCAGGGCCGCGGCCAGCACCGACGGGTCGGTGCCGTCGGCGAGCCGCGCCAGGCGGGCGGGGGAGTCGGGCAGGCCGAGGAGTGCGGCCCCCTGGAGCGTCTTCGCGTCGAAGTAGGGTGCCGATTCGGGCCAGACGGCCTGCGCCTCGCGCAGGAAGATGTCCACGCCGGCCGGGCCGAGGCCCGGGAACTCCCGCAGCTCGCGGCGCACTTCCCCCAGGTCACCGTCCGCGCGGGCGCGCATCCTCCGCAGGTCGCCGCCGTACCGTGTCCGCACCAGCTCCGCGCCGTCGCCGAGCTGGGTGGCGGTCCGCTCGTCGTAGCGCCGGTAGCCGCCGCGGCCGAGTGCGTCGACCCGCTGCTGCCAGGTCGCCTCCGCCATCGCGCGCGGGCTGCGCAGGCCCGCCGCCGACAGCTCCCTGGCCGCCGCCACCGCGACACCTGCCCGGATACGGGCGCTGAGCAGGCCGGCCAGCACGAGCAGCCGGTACAGCGGCTGCGGGGTGTCGGTGAGGCGGATGCCCGCCTCGTCGGCGTACGTGCGGCCGTGGAGGTCGAGCAGTGCGCGCACCGTGGCGCGCCGAGTGGTGCGGGCCATGACCGTTCACCTCTCCTCGGGTGCGTCGCCTTCGGGTACCCGGGCAGGCGCGCCGCAACCGGCGGACGCTAGCCGGTGTGGGCGGCGCGGACCGCGGCCACCGTGTCGGCCTGGTCGGGGGTCTTGTCCTCGCGGTAGCGCAGCACCCGGGCGAAGCGCAGCGTCAGGCCCGCCGGGTAGCGCGGCGAGGTCTGCACACCGTCGTAGGCGATCTCCACCACGAGCTCGGGCCGTACGGTCACCACGTGGCCGTCGTCGGAGACCGCGCGGGCCAGCAACTGCTCGGTCTGCCAGTCCAGCAGGGCGTCGGTGAGGCCCTTGAAGGTCTTGCCGAGCATCACGAAGGAGCCGTCGTCGGCCCGCGCGCCCAGGTGCAGGTTGGACAGCTTGCCGGTGCGGCGGCCATGGCCCCACTCGACGGCGAGCACCACCAGGTCCAGGGTGTGCACCGGCTTGACCTTCAGCCAGGTCGCGCCGCGCCGCCCCGCCGCGTACGGACTGCCCGCGGCCTTGATGACGACGCCCTCGTGGCCGCGCGCCAGGGTCGCCGCGAAGAAGTCCTCGGCGGCCCGCGCCTGCTGCTCGTCGCCCGGGTCGGCGACCAGCAGGTTCCGCACCCGGCGCTCGGCCGGGACCAGCGCGGCCAGCGACGCGTGCCGCTCCGCGTACGGCAGGTCCAGCAGGTCGCGGCCCTCGACGGACAGCACGTCGAAGAAGACCGGGTGCACCGGCAGCGCGGCGGCGGCGGTCGCCACGTCCACCCGGGAACCGACCCGGCCCGCGGTCTCCTGGAACGGCCGGGGCCGCCCGTCGGCGTCCAGCGCCAGCACCTCGCCGTCGAGCACGAAGCGTTCGGCGGGCAGCGCGAGGGCGGCGGCCACGATCTCCGGGAGCCGCGCGGTGACGTCCTCCAGGGTGCGGGTGAAGACCTGCACCCGGTCGCCGTCGCGGTGCACCTGGACCCGGATGCCGTCCAGCTTCTCCTCCACCGCGCACGGCCCGAGCCGTACCAGCGCCTCCTCGACGCTCTTCGCCGCGCCGGCCAGCATCGGCAGCAGCGGCCGCCCCACCTGCAACGCGAAGCCGGCCAGTGCCTGCGGGCCGCGGTCCAGCAGGGCCTGCGCCACCGGCTCCAGCGCCCCCGCGAGCATCACCGCCCGCCGTACGTCCGCGGGCCGCGCGGCCGTCGCCGCCGCCAGCCCCTCGATCGCCGCCGCGTCCAGCGCGCCCTGCCGCACCTCCCCGGTGAGCAGCCCCAGCAGGTACTCCTGCTCCGGCGCGGTCGCCGCGCCGAACAGGTCCTGGAGCAGCGCCCGCCGCCCGGCCTGCGCGCCCTGCCCCGACACCTCGCCGACATCGGTGAGCGCCGCGTCGACCGCCCGCACCGTCAGCGTCGGCTCGGTGGCCGGTTCCGCGCGGTCGCGCAGCGCCGCCCAGCCGATGCCCAGCCGGCCCTGCGGCAGGCGCCCGGCCAGGTAGGCGATGGCGATCGGGGCGTCCTCGGGCTGTGCGGCGCGGAAGAACTCGGCGAGCAGCTCCGTCTTGCGGGACCGCGCGGACGTCCGCGCGACCTCCCTGGAGACCCGGGCGACCTCGGCGAAGAGCATGCCCCCATCGTGCGCCGACCGGGCGCCACGCGCTCCCGCACCCTCCAGATTCGAATGAACGTACGAATATCGGTTACGCTGGTGGTATGCACCATCAGCAGGCGTCCCTCTTCGACACCAGCGGGCCCGGCCTCGGCGGCCTCGCCGCGGTCCACCGCACCCGCCTTGGTGACGGCGCCTGGATCGACACCCTCCCCGGCTGGCTCACCGGCGCCGACGACCTGTTCGAGCGCCTCGCCACGGAGGTGCCCTGGCGGGCCGAGCGGCGCCTCATGTACGACAACGTGGTGGCCGTCCCCCGGCTGCTGGCCCACTACGGTGCCGGCGAGCCGCTGCCCGACCCCGTGCTCGAACGCGCCCGCGACGCCCTCGGCGCCTACTACGCGGCGGAACTCGGCGAGCCGTTCACCACGGCCGGGCTGTGCTACTACCGCGACGGGCGGGACAGCGTCGCCTGGCACGGCGACCGTACGGGGCGGGGTAGCACCCGGGACACGCTCGTCGCGATCCTCTCCCTCGGCGAGCCCCGGCCACTCCTGCTGCGCCCGCGCGGCGGCGGCCCCGCCACGGTTCGCCGGCCCCTCGGGCACGGTGACCTCATCGTCATGGGCGGGTCCTGCCAGCGGACGTGGGACCACGCGATCCCCAAGACGCGCTCCGCGGTGGGCGGCCGGATCAGCGTCCAGTTCCGCCCCCACGGAGTGCGCTAGGTGTACTGACCCGTTAGGTTGGGGACGCGGCTGGCGGGTGGTTGGCCTTTGAGTGCGGTGTGTCCGCGGTGGTGATTGTAGGTGTGGAGCCACTGCTGATAGGCGGCGCGTCGTTCGGCGTCGGTGCGGTAGGGCTTCGCGTAGGCCCATTCGTCCAGCAGGGTGCGGTTGAACCGTTCGACCTTGCCGTTGGTCTGGGGCCGGTAGGGCCGGGTGCGTTTGTGTGAAATACCTTGCTCGGCAAGGGAGTTGCGCCACAGATGTGACTTGTAGCAGGAGCCGTTGTCGGTCAGGACCCGCTGGACGGTGATACCGGCGGCGGCGAAGAAGGCGTGGGCGCGCTGCCAGAACCCGACGGCGGTCTCTTTCTTCTCGTCGGCCAGGATTTCGCTGTAGGCCAGGCGGGAGTGGTCGTCGATGGCGTTGTGCAGGAAGCTCATGCCCGCCTTGGTGCGGTTCTTGCGGCCTGCTTGCCGGCCGAGGACCTTGTGGCCGCCGCCGTCGGGGATGTTGCCGAGTTTCTTGATGTCGACGTGGACGAGGTCGCCGGGGGCGGCGTGTTCGTAGCGGCGGATCACCCGGCCGGTGGCACGGTCCAGGTGGGCCAGACGGGCCAGCCGGTAGCGGGTCAGGACACGGTGCACGGTCGCCGGGTTCAGCCCGAGAAGGTAGGCGATACGGGCCGGTCCCCACCGGCGCAGGACACGGACCTTGATGATCCGCCGCTCGGTACGGGTCGGTGTCCGGCGCGGGCTGGAGTGCGGGCGCGAGGAGCGGTCGACCATCCCGGCCTCGCCCAGCTCCCGGTAGCGGGCCGCCCACCGCTGAGCCGTGGTGGGCGAGACCTGGAAGCGTTCGGCGGCCCGGCGCAGGGTCCACCGGTCGTCAACGATGCAGCGGGCCAGCCGCAGACGGCCGGTCTCGGTCAGAGGTGCATTACGGTGGGGCATGAGGGCCTTCTGATCGTTCGATGTCGATGTCGCAATCCACACCGAACCCGGAAGGCCCTTACTCGTTCAAGATCACCCCACCGTGATCACTGTCACCAACCTCCGTGGACAGAACACCTAGGGCCTGTCCCCCTGGGGGTGTGTTCTGCCGTCCGCCCGGTGGGGCCGATCTGCGGGTTGGCGGCGCGGGGGACTCGGAGGGATGGTGGAAAGCGGGTGAAATGCCCGTTTCTGCACCAGGTGAAGGGGTAGGCGGGGTCCGTGGTCATGCGGCTGCGCCCACCCCGAACACGAGAGGACGTGATGGACGTGCGGAGCGCGATCCTCGTGGCGCCCCAGGGAGTGGAGCAGAGCGAGCTGACCTCGCCGTTGCGGGCGCTGACCGAGGCCGGTGCCCACCCGCAGGTGGTCGCGCCGCTGCCCGGGACCGTACTGGCGTACAACTACCTGGAACCGGGCGACACCTTCCCGGTCGACGTGACCCTCGACGAGGCGTCCGCGGCCGACTTCGACCTGCTGGTGCTGCCCGGCGGCGTGCCGAACTCCGACGCGCTGCGGCTGCACCAGGGCGCCGTGGACTTCGTCCGCGCCTTCTTCGCCGCGGGCAAACCGGTCGCGGCGATCTGCCACGGCCCCTGGCAACTGGTGGAGGCCGACGCGGTGCGCGGCCGCACCGTCACCTCGTGGCCCAGCCTTCGCACCGACCTGCGCAACGCGGGCGCCACCTGGATGGACGAGCAGGTCCGGGTCTGCACCAACGGCCCGAACACCCTGATCACCAGCCGGATGCCTGCCGACCTGGACGCTTTCAACGGCGCGGTCCTCGACGAGATGAGCGCACGCACATGACTCAGCAGCAGCGCGGACCGGACGACCTCGGCCGCGGCGACGACGTGTACCAGCCCGACAAGGGCGGCGACCGCGACATCCGAGAGGACACCGGGCCGCTCGAACCCGAGGACACCCTCGACGACCGCGGTGTGGTCGACGTCCTCGACGAGGGGTACTCACCGCCCGACCGCCCGCTGGTCGTCGAGGACACCGGCACCACCGGCGACGAGCAGCAAGCCGGCGACTCGCTGGACGACCGGCTCGCCCGCGAGCGCCCGGACCGGCAGCCGCCGCGCGGCGACGGCCTCGGCGACGCCTCGGACACCGACGGCGAACTGCTCGACCCGGAGGCGGGCGACCTGCGCTCCGGCCGTCTGGTCGGCCCCGACGAGGGCGCGCACTCCCGGGAGGACGGCGTGACCGGCGAGGACGTGGGCATCGACGGCGGCGCCGCCTCGGCGGAGGAGGCCGCGGTGCACCTGGTGGCCGATGCGGACCTGCCCGACGAGGAGGACGGCTCCGGGCCCGGGAGCGGCGGTGGAACCGCGGGCGGCGGCCGGTGAGCCGTCCCCGCTCCGGCGGAAGGTGAGGGGCGCGGACGGCCGGACCGTAGCACCGTAGGACATGGAGGAACTCACGACGCAGGGCGCGGACGGCCGCCGGGATCGGGCAGACCCCGAGGTCCCCGCGAGCGCAGACAAGGAGCCGGTGGCATGAGCGAAGCGAGCGAGCGCGAGGAGATGCCCGATCGTCCGGGCACGGGCGCGCCGGCGCCGGACCGGGCCGGTCCGGGCGGTGCGAGCGTGGCTCCGGACGACCCGGGTGCGGACCTGGGCGCGGGCGCGGCCGCCGGTGGCGGCGCGGCCACGCACGAGCGGGTGGCGGACGCCGACGGCGGGGGCGGCCACGGCCGGTGGAGCCGGGGGCGCCGGCACTCCGGGCGCGGCGCCGCCGGGCACGACGGCCACCACGACGTGCCCACCGGGCTCGCGGCCAGCCTCGTGACGTCCGGCGGTCTGCTGCTGGCGATGGTCGAGGACCTGCGGATGCGGGGCGGGGACACCCCCGAGGAGGTGCGGCCCTTGGCCGACACCTTCGCCCGGCACCTCGCGGCCAAGGAGGCCACCGTCAGCAAGGTGCTGGAGCGGCACGGCGAGTCGGCCCGTCTCGTGGGGCGGGACCGGCAGGAGGGCGAGCTGATCCAGGGCATCCTCGACCGCGCGCTCACCGGCCGGCACCCCGAGGAGACCCGGCGCCTGACGATCGACGGCGCCCTCACCCAGATGTACCAGTACCTCTTCCACGAGCGGCGCGACCTCGTGCCGGCGCTGGAGCGGGCGGTGCCGGCCGACGAGAGCGAGACGCTGTCCGCGGCCTTCGAGGCGATCAACCACGACTGACGACGGCACGGCGCTGCCCGGCGGTGCCACGGCGGACGGGGGCACGGCGATGAGCGGTACGGCGGTGGGCGGTGCGGAAGCCGGCGGTAGGGAAGCTGGTGGTGCGGAAGCCGATGGTACGGAATTCGGCGGTCCGGAAGTCGCCGGGGCGGCGGCGGGCGGAGTCACGGCGGGTGCCGGCACGGGCGGCGTTCTCACGGCGGCCCTCGCGCCGCCCGCCCCCGGAACGGCCATCGGAACGGCCATCGGGACGGCCATGGGGCAGCCCCCCGACAAGGTCATCTTTTCGGGGCGCATACTGGCGAGACCGGTACACGTGTCCGAAAGGGGGCCGGAGGACGTGGAGCCCGCCGCCAGCGCCTTCTCGCACCCTGCCTTCTTCTACCGCGACGACGCCGAATACCTCGACAGCACCCTCTCCTTCGTCCGGGACGGCCTGGCCGCCGGCGAGCCGGTCGCCGTCGCGGTCCCCGGGGAGCGGATGGCGTTGCTGCACAACGCGCTGGGGCCGCTCGCGGACGGTGTGCACTTCACCGACATGGCCCGAGCGGGCCGCAACCCCGGCCGGATCATCCCGGGCGTGCTCGCCGCATTCGCCGACGCGCAGCCGGTCGGCCCGGTCCGGATCGTGGCCGAACCGGTCTGGCCGGGCCGCACCCCGCTGGAGTACCCGGCCTGCGTCCAGCACGAGGCCCTGGTCAACGCGGCGTTCGACGGCCGCCGGGCCACGATCCTGTGCCTGTACGACGCGTCGCGGCTCGGTCCGCAGGCCCTCGGCGACGCCTGCGTCACCCACCCGGTGCTGATCGAGGGCGGGCGGCGCCGGATCAGCGCGCACTACGCCCCGGAGTTGGCGGTCGCCTCCTACAACGTGCCGCTGGCGGAACCGCGGTTCGCCGCGTCGTACACCTTCGACGACGAACGGCTGCGGGCCGCACGGCAGTTCGCCGTGCAGGCCGCCGACGCGCTGGGGCTGGCCGGCCCGCGGCTGGACGACCTGGCGCTCGCTGTCGCCGAACTGACCACCAACAGCGTGCTGCACGGCGGTGGTTCGGGGGTGGTGCGGGTGTGGGCCGAGCACGGGCACGTCGCCTGCGAGGTGCGCGACGGCGGACGGCTGGTCGACCCGCTGGCCGGCAGCCGGCTGCCGCCGCCCGGACGACCCGGCGGGCGCGGCCTGTTGATGGTCCATCAGCTCGCCGACCTCGTCCGCACCCATACCGGCACGGCCGGCACCGCGATCCGCTGCTACCTGACGCTGAACCCGCCGGCGCCGGCGTGAGCGTTGCGGGCCTGGGTCGGCGTGCGAGCCGGGACCCGGGCCGGGGTGCGAGCAAAACCGGTTGCCGCGGCTCGGCCGATCCCCCGAGAGTGAGCGGATGAACCGCACCTTCGACGACCTGGTGGCCGAGGCCGACGCCGTGTCCGTGGCCGGCTGGGACTTCTCCTGGCTGGACGGGCGGGCGAGCGAGCAGCGTCCCTCGTGGGGATACCAGCGGCTGATGGCGGAGCGGCTGGGCCGGGCCTCGGCCGCGCTGGACATCCAGACCGGCGGTGGCGAGGTGCTGGCCGGCGCGCCGTCCTTCCCGCCGGTGATGGCCGCGACCGAGTCCTGGCCGCCGAACGTCGCGAAGGCCACCGCGCTGCTGCACCCGCGCGGCGCGGTCGTGGTCGCCGACGCCGACGAGCCGCCGCTGCCCTTCGCGGACGAGGCGTTCGACCTGGTCACCAGCCGTCACCCGGTCACGGCGTGGTGGCATGAGATCGCCCGGGTGCTGCGGCCGGGCGGCACCTACTTCTCCCAGCACGTCGGCCCGGACAGCGCCGTGGAGGTGTACGAGTTCTTCCTCGGCCCGCAGCCCCACGCCGACCGCGGCCCGCGCCACCCCGACACGGCGAGGGCGGCCGCCGCCGAGGCCGGTCTCGACGTGCTCGACCTGCGCTACGAACGGCTGCGGATGGAGTTCCACGACGTCGGCGCGATGGTGTACTTCCTGCGCAAGGTGATCTGGATGGTGCCCGACTTCACCGTCGAGCGCTACCGCGACCGGCTGCGCGACCTGCACGAACTCATCGCCGCCGAGGGCCCGTTCGTGGCCCACTCGACCCGCTTCCTGATCGAGGCCCGCAAACCGCTCCGCTGACCCACCGGTTCGGGCACCCGAGGGTCAAGGCTGGCATGATCGGAATATGTCGACAAGACCTGTGCCGGACCCCCTGCTGGACAGCGCCCGCGGACTGTGGGAGCAACTGGCCGCGGTGCCGGTGTCGTTCCCGTCCGGTGAGGGCGTGCGGGTGGTCACCTCGCCGGAGTCGCGGTTCTGCCCGGCGGGATGGGTCGGGGTGGTGGTGCTGGGAGGCTCCGCGCTGGTGACCGCGCCCGGCCGGCAGGCCGCCGCGATCGTTCGTGACGCGTTCGCCGAGCTAGCGGCGACGGCCGTCGCCAATGCGGAGGCCGTTCGCGAGGTGCTGCCGGTGGCAAGAGTGCTCGGTCCGGCGGCGCTGGCGTACGTCTCCGCGGCCGGGTTCCGTCCGGTGGCGGACAGCGTGCGGTCGGCGGAGCAACGTCCGGGAGACCACGCGGAGTTGCGGAACCTGGAGAAGCTGGCGGGCCGGGAGGACACCGAGGAGGCCGGCCTGGACGAGATCACCTCGCCCGCGTTCGTGGTCCGCGCCGATGGGCAGGTGGTCGCCGCCGCCGGCTACCGGACCTGGCCGCGGCGGACCGCCCACATCGGCGTGCTGACCGCACCGGCGTGGAGGCGGCGGGGCCTGGCGAGGGTCGTGGGCTCCGCGGCAACCGCACATGCGCTCGCCGCCGGCCTGCTGCCCCAATGGCGGGCACGGGTGCCGGCCTCCCGACAGGTGGCGCTCGCGCTCGGCTTCAGGGAGTTGGGCACCCAGCTCAGCATCCAACTCGGGTGAGCGGGAGACCCTGGCTCTCCGAAGTGCCCCGGGGGCCAGGGGTTTTGCGGCGTGTGGATGGCCTGCCGCGGCTCTTGCCGGGGCGAGCACGGAAAGGGCCGTACGTGCTCAGGGGTGCTGGGTCACTGTTCGGATGACGTGGCGGGCGTTGTGGGCCATGGTGGGGTTGGTGGTGCGGTAGTAGGGGAGGGCGATCAGGGCCTGGGAGAGGGCTCGGGCGCGGGCGCGGTGCCAGGTGGGGGTGTCGACGGCGAGGGTGTCGCGGAAGGCGTGCCGGGCGGGGGCGGGGAGGAGGTTCCACGCCGGGATGAGGTCGCAGGCGGGGTCGCCGGCTCCGGTGCAGCCGAAGTCGATCACCGCGGTCAGCCGGCCGGCGCCGTCGACGAGCAGGTTGCCGGGCATCAGGTCGGCGTGCAGCCAGACCGGGGGACCGTCAGGGCCCGGGGCGCCCAGCGCGTCGTCCCATATCGCGGCCACGGCGTCGCAGTCGACGTTCTCCTGGGGGAGGTGGCGCAGCGCGGCGATCGCCGTACGGGTGGGCGCGTCGAGCGCGGAGAGCGGCCCGCCGCGGTAGGCGGCCGGCGCACCCGGGAGGGACACGCTCCGCATCGCCGCCACGAACGCCGCCAAGTCCCGTGCCAGCGCGACGGGGTCGGTCAGCGCACCCGCCTCGGGAGTGCGTCCGTCCAGCCACCGCAGGACCGACCAGGCCCACGGATACTCCTCGGCCGGCTTCCCGACCGCGAGCACCTCGGGCACGGCCACGGGCAGGAGAGGGGCGAGCCGAGGCAGCCACTCCTGTTCCAGCGCCACGTCGGCGGCGCCGCCCCGCACCAGCGGCAGCCGTACCACCAGGTCGTCCCCGAGCCGGTACATCGCGTTCACCGTGCCCCCGGACGCGAGCCGCCGCACCGTACGACCCGACCACCGCGGGAACTGCCCCGCGACCAGCCGCCGTACGAGGTCGTCCCCGATCGGATGCTGATCCGGGTGCATCTGCCCTGCGCTCATGCGGCGCGAGTCTATGCCGACCGGCGCCCCGGGACCGGGACAGCGGAAGGGACCGCCGTCCGCTGCCGGACGACGGCCCCCTCCCGCACTGTTCACCGTGTACTGCGTGCGCCCTTCCCCACCGCGGTGCGGCTACGGGTAGCTGGTCACCGTCGACGGGGTGGTCGAGGTACCCGAGGTACCCGGTCCCGTGTCATTGATGACGTGGGCGTACTGGCCCATCCCGCCGAGCGACACCACGAGCAGGTCGTGGAACTTCACCCCTGGCGTGTTCGGCGCCTCGAACCCGTGGTCCTGGATGATCGTCGGGTCCGCGGTGAAGTTGCAGTAGCTGCCCAGTCCCCAGCCCTCGTGGCTGGTGACGTTGTTGTCCACCTTGTAGGCGGCGAAACCTCGGGTGTTGCCGTTCTGGATGGCCGCCTGGTTGGGCGGATCGTAGGCGATCTCGTTCTGGAAGAAGATCGTCTTCCCGTTCTGGCCCGCCCACTCGACGTCGTACTTCTCGAAGTGCTCCACGAACAGGCCGGTCGCCAGCACGTTGTTGCCGTTGACCTTCAGGCCCTCGTCCGCCGGGTTGGTGGTCCACCCGACGCCCGCGCCGTGGTCGGCCCGCCACAGCCAGGTGTGGTCGATCACCACGTCGTTGCTGTTGATCTCGAAGGCCGTACCCGCCTGGCCCGGGCCCGCGCCGCCGACCCGCGCGAACACGTCCTGGATGGTCGTCGGGTTGCTCGCGTGGCTCGCCGAGGAGCCCGGCGCGCCGACCTGCAGCAGTTGCGGCGACTTGCCGGCGCCCGCGTCGATCAGGAAGCCGGCCAGCTTCACGCCGTCCACGTCGGCGACCTTCATCGCGTCCACGCCGTTGTCCGGGATGACCGTGGCGTAACCGAGGCCGAGCACCACCGTGTTGGCGCGGGTGACGTTGATCGGCTGGTCGATGTGGTAGATGCCCGGGGTGAGCACCAGGTTGAGGCCCTGCGCGAGCGCCGCGTTGATGGTCTCCGCGGACACGCCGGGCTTCGCGACGTAGAACTGGGTCAGCGGGATCGAGGTGCCCGGCGTGTTCGGCCAGTCCACCCCGCTGGCGTTGGTGCGCATGTTCGGCACGAACACCTGGTAGTTGCCGCTGCCGTCCAGGTACATGTACGGCTTGTCCCGCGACTCGGGCGTGGTGTTCAGCGTCGTGTAGACCGGGTTCGGGAAGCCCTGGGCGGGAGCACCCTGGACACCGGAGAACACCATGTTCCACACGCCGTTGGTCCAGCCGCCGATCGAGCTGTCACGGGTGTACCACTGCTGCTGCGAGTACGGGCCGACGGTGCCGTCGATCTTGCTGTCGGCGATGTAGCCGCCGCTGGCCCAACCGTAGCCGTTGGGCGCCAGGTTGAGGCCGCCCTCGACGTGCATGCGGCGGAACGGCGCGGCCTGCGCGACGGCCCAGCGGTCGTCCCCGCTGACCGGCTTGATGGCCATGTTCTCCACGCTGCGCCAGAAGTTCTGCGTGGCGTTGCCGTTGAACCAGCCGGCGTCCACGGTCATGTCGCCGTTGATCTGGACGTCGTCCGGGTTCTTGCCGAGACCGGAGACGGACGTGTAGAAGCCGATCTGGTCGTTGATGTTGTTGTACGTGCCCGGCTTGAAGAACACCTGGTAGCGGGCGTCGCCGAACTGGTTGCTCTCCTGCTGGGCGAAGATCGAGTCCAACTGCCCCTGGATGTCGGGCGTCGAGGGGTCGAAGACCTTCACGTTCGGGCCGAGGTCGCCGCCGCCCTGGATCGGGCCGGTGCCGCCACCGGTGGTGCCGCCGTTGTCCCCGCCGCCGGAGTCGTCGCCCGCGGTGCCGTAGACCTGGAACTCCCAGAGCGAGTAGCCGTACTGGGTGCCGCGCGCGGTCCCGTACATCCGCACGTAGCGGCCGGAGCCGGTGACGTTCAGCGTCTGGTTGCCGCCGGTGCCGGTGGTGGTGGAGTAGACGTCGGTCCAGGTCGAACCGTCGTCCGAGGTCTGGATCTTGAACGACTTGCCGTACGCCGTCTCCCAGTTGAGGGTGACGGAGCTGATCGTCGAGGTGGCGCCCAGGTCGACCTGGAGCCACTGCGGGTCGGAGGCGGCGCTGGACCAGCGGGTGCCGGTGTCGCCGTCGACCGCCGCGGAGGCCGGGGTGCCGGCGTTCTCGGTCGAGGAGGCGGTCGCCGGGCGGCCCTGCGAGATCAGGGTCGCGCCGCTCGGCGGAGTGGTGCCGCCGGCCGAGCCGTAGACCTGGAACTCCCAGAGCGAGTAGCCGTATCCGGTGGCGCGCGCGGTGCCGTACATCCGGACATAACGCCCGGAACCGTTTACGGAAACCGTCTGCTTGCCGCCGGTTCCGGTCGTGGTGGAGTACGCGTCGGTCCAGTTGGCGCCGTCCGACGACAGCTGGATCTTGAACGCGGTGGCGTACGCCGTCTCCCAGTTGAGGGTCACCGAGGTGATGGTGGCGGAGGCGCCGAGGTCGACCTGGAGCCACTGTGGGTCGGAGGCGGCGCTGGACCAGCGGGTGCCGGTGTCGCCGTCGACGGCCGCGGAGGCGGGGGTGCCGGCGTTCTCGGTGGAGGAGGCGGTGGCGGTCTTGCCCTGCGAGAGCAGGCTGTCGGCCGCGTGGGCGGACCGCATCGGCACGAACAGCAGCAGCGAGACGACCAGGGCGGTGATCACCGCGGCCACGATGTTCCGCCGTCTGCGACGGTCCGCGGGCGCCACGGGTCTCAGCGCCATGGTGCCGGTGGGGGGAGGGAGCATGGGCGACTCTCCTGATTCCAGGGTGGGGGGTCAAACGTGTCGAACTCCGGGCGGGCGCCCACCGGTTGATCAGTGAGAGCGCTCTCCCGACGCACACCGGAATGTTTCTCCCTGTGTTTCATCCATGTCAAGAGTTGTGCGCAAAGCCCGTATCGGAATACGGAGGGATGTCAGGCGTGACCGTGAGCGGTGAAATGCGTTCAGCTCGTGAACACAACGCGGCGCGACCGTCCGGCGGTTGCTTCAAGGCCCGACGCGTGTGCGGGCGTGGCGGAGCGGCGTGCCCGGGCATGGCGGAGGGGCCGCCCCGGAGACTTCCGGGACGGCCCCTCGCAGGCCCCGTGCGTGGCGGCCGAAGGTGCTCTAGCGCTCTAGCGCTCTAGCGCTCTAGCGCTCTAGCGCGGTGGTGCGGTGGTGCCTTGCGCGGTGGCGCGGTCAGGCCACGCTGCGCGTGGCGCGGTTCCGGCGGGCGTAGTACAGCGCGCCGCCGCCGACCACCAGGACGCCCGCGGTGATGCCGAGCGGCAGGGCGGGGGAGGAGGTACCGGTCTGCGCGAGCTGCGTGGACGGGTCGTTGCCGCCGCCGGTCGAGCTGCTCGACGAGCCGCCGCTGCCGCCGTGCCCGGGCTTGCCCGGCTTGCCGGGGGGCGTCGGGTGGCTGCTGATCTGCTTGACCGACTTCACCGAGCCGTTGGTGTTCAGCAGCACCTGCTTGTTGTTCGGGTGCTTGAAGTCGAACGCGCCGGTGAGGCTGCCCGCGCGGGCGTCGAAGGACCCGTCACCGATCCGGCCGGTCTTCCAGTTGTCCTCGATGAACTTCGTGATCGACGCCTGCTCGGTCTGCGTGTGGTCGACCGAGTTCACCTTGCTGTAGGGCGAGATGACCAGCAGCGGCTGCCGGGTGCCGGGGCCGCAGCGGTCGTTGTAGCCCTGCGCGGCGGCCGGGCCGGCCTGGCAGGCGGGGCTGTCGGCGGCCTTGTTGTTGGAGCCGACCGTGGTGTCCTTGGAGCCGTTGTGCGGCACCGCGTAGGCGTGGTCGTACCAGCCGTCGGAGTCGTCGTACGCCACCACGACCGCGGTGTCCTTCCAGTCCGCGGAGGACTGGATCGCGTTGATCTCCTTGACCAGGAAGTTCTGCTCGTCGATCGGGTCGGAGTAGGCCGCGTGGCCGTCCTGGTACTCGGCCGCCTTCAGGAAGCTGACGGCGGGCAGGTTGCCGGCCTTCAGCGCCGAGTCGAAGTCGGTCAGGTCGTAGTTGTGGTTCGCCTGGCCGTTGTGGCCGATCTCGGCCGTGTTCTTGGGCGGCAGGTGGTGCGGGTTGGACGTGGACTTGTAGTACTGGAACGGCGAGTGGTGCGGGCTGTAGTCGACCGAGGAGGCGCCGGCCACGTTGGCGTGCGTGCTGCCCAGGCAGCTGGCGTAGTCGCCCTGCTTGCCGTCCCACGCGGTGGAGGGGCGGAAGCCGCCCTGGAACCAGCCCCAGCTGACCTTCTGGGAGTTGAGCAGGTCGCCGACGTTCTTGCCGGTCAGCTCACCGAGCGCGTTGGTGCTGGTGTGGCTGTTGTCCGAGCAGTCGTCGAAGGCCGGGTCGGGGTCGTTGGCGACCGTGCCGACACCCTTGGCGTTCGGGGAGACCACGGTGTACGGGTCGGGCGTGGCGGTCTGCTTCGGGTTCTCCGTGCCGGACTTCGGGTCCACCGAGATCACGCCGTGCGTCTGGCCGGAGACCAGGTTGAGCGCACCCGGGGTCGAGGGGCCGTAGTTGGAGCTGTAGGAGTTGTCGCCGAGCGTGTAGTGCTGGGCGTAGTTCCACAGGCCGGTGACCGTGTTGCCGTCGTAGTAGTCCATCACCAGGCCGGGCTGGTAGAACAGGCCGCCCGAGCACTTGCCGGAGTCGGTGTTCTGCACGTACTGGTCGGCCTTGCCGCCGTTCGCGGCGTACTGCTCGGGGCCGTAGGAGTGGTTCTGGTCGCAGGTGACGGCCTCGGACGGGCTCAGCCGCTGCGGCGCGTACTGGTTCGGGTTCTTCTTGACCAGGCCGGCGTGCGCGGCCGTGTCGATGTTCTTCGGCGTGTTCTTCGCCGCGGTGAACTTCGTGCCGTCGGTGTTGGCGGCCTGCGGGTAGGTGCCGAAGTAGTGGTCGAACGACACGTTCTCGTCGAAGAGGACCACCAGGTGCTTGATCGGGGTGGTCGTGCTGTCGCCGCCGCCGCTGTGGTGCGCGGTGTCGGCGTGGGCGGGCGCGGTTCCGCCCAGCAGTACGAGCGCCGCTGCTCCGGCGAACGCCCCCCAGCGCGCGGTCCGCTGCCGCGGACCTCTTCTTGACCTGCTCGTACTGCCCGTGGTGCTCATGCTGTGTCAGCCTCCGCTTTGTGGTGCTTACGCGTGCCGATGTCGATTCGCGCACGGTGTCGAACGCGATCGTCCGGGTGAGCCGCGACATGACAACGGCCCGGTGGTGACGTCCCGGTGAACAGAGGGGGGCGGTTCGGTGTGCGTGGCCGGGGACGGGTCCCCGGTCGCTTTCGGGTCGCCCCTGGTTGCTGTCGGTTGCCCTCGGCGGGCGCCTGCTCAGGCGAGCAGTCCGCGGCCGAGCCAGTCGGTGCGGTCGTTGACGCCGGGTAGTGCGAAGAAGTAGCCGCCGCCGTAGGGGGTGATGTAGTCGACGAGTGGTTCGCCGGCCAGTCGTTTCTGTATGGCGGTGAACTGTCGTTCGAGGTCCTGTTGGTAGCAGACGAAGATGAGTCCCATGTCGAGGTTGCCGTCGTTGTCCATGCCGTGGTCGTAGTTGTAGGCGCGGCGCAGGATGCGGGAGTTGTCGGTTTTCGTGGTGCGGGGGTTGGCCACTCGGATGTGGCTGTCCAGGGGGATGACGTCGCCCATGGGGTCCTGTGCGAATTTGGGTGTGTCGAACTCGTGTGTGCCGTCGAGTGGGGCGCCGGTGTCGCGGGCTCGGCCGAGCATCCGTTCCTGTTCGGTGAGGGAGACGCGGTCCCAGAATTCGACGAGCATGCGGATGAGTCGTACGACCTGGTAGGTCCCGCCGGTGGTCCAGGGGGGTTCGCCGTTGCCGTCGGTCCACAGGAGTTGTCGGGCGATGGTGGGGTCGGTGATGTCGGGGTTGGCGGTGCCGTCTTTGAAGCCGAGGTGGTTGCGGGGGGTGCCGTTGGGTCGGGGTGGGCTGGTGAAGCCGTCCATGCGCCAGCGCACTTGCATGGCGCCGCGGGTGTGGCGGGCGATGTCGCGCAGTGCGTGCAGGACGGTGTCCGGGTGTGGGGCGCTGAGTTGGAGGCTGAGGTCGCCGTGGCACCGGTCGGGTTGGAGGTCGTCGTCCGCGAAGGCGGGCATCGTGGTCAGGCGTAGCGGTTTGCGGTCTGCCAGTCCGAACCGGTTGTCGAAGAGCGACGCGCCGACCCCGGCGGTGACCGTCAGGCCGTCGTGCGGGACCTGGGGGCCGAGCGTGCCGCTGTCCGAGGGCGAGTCGGTGATGCCCAGTGCCGCCGGGGTGCCACCCGTGGTCAGGAACCGGGCCCGCTCGGTGACGGTGTGCAGCAGCTCGACCAGCTCCCGCCGGTCGGCCGCGGTGACGTCGAAGGACAGGAACACGCTGGACTGCTGGACGGCCTGCGTGATGCCTGCCTGGTGCGGGCCGTGGAACGGCGCCGCCGCGGCCTTGGCGCCCGGCGACGGGGTCGCGGCCGCCGCGCTCGACCCGGTCAGCGCGGCCGCGCCGCCCGCCACCGCCCCGACCGCCCCGACGCCGACCGCCGCGCCGCGCAGGAACCCGCGCCGCCGCAGCTCGCCGCCGGCCGGGCCGTGCGTGTCGGTCGTCATGCCGTCCTCCGTACGTCGAAGATCGCCGCCACCGGGGCGAGTTGTTCCAGCAGGTCGCCGAAGTCGGCGTTCACCTGCTCGCGCTGCGCGCGGCTCAGCCGGTCCAGCGCGGTCCACGTCCCCTTGTGGTCAAGGGACTTGAGGTATGCCTGGGCGCGGTCGAGGGACGCGTCGAGCCGGGGGAGGCCGGAGTCGCGGGCGGCCAGCAGCGGGCGCAGCTTCGCCAGGATCTCCCGGGTGCCGTCGATGTTCGCCGACGCCGTCGCCAGGTTGGTGCCGCTGCCGTAGTCGGTGCGGCCGGTCAGCTCGAACTGCTCGGCGTTCTCGATGATCTCGTGCGCCCGCAGGCCCATGTTCGCCGGGTCCATCTGCTGCGTTGTCCACTGCGACCGGAGCGCCTTCACCGCCTTGTCCAGCGTCGCGGCCTGGCCGCGCAGGGACTTCGCCGACTCGCCGTGCCACAGGCCGTACTCGATCCGGTGGAAGCCGGTGAAGTCCGGGTCCTTGAGCGGGTCCCGGCCGATCGCGGTGGTGCCGTTGATCACACCGTCCGCGTCGCCGAACGTGTCGTAGGCCGCGCCCATCCGCTCGTACACCAGGTGCCCGGTGAGCCAGTCGCGGCGGGCCGCCGTCAGGTCGCCGCGGTCGATTTCGGACTTCAACACCCCTGTTTCGGTGGAGAGTTCCGCCATCCGGGCGTTGATCCACTTCTGGTAGTCCAGGGTCGGCGGGATCAGGTCGTGCACGGTGACCGGCAGCGAGGACGGGCCCTGCGGCGCCTTGCCGGGGACCGTCACGGTCGGACCGGTCACCGAGTCGGTGTCCTCCTGCTGGCACTCGAAGGCGTACCGGCCGCTGCCGAGGTCGACGACCATCGCGCGGGTCGTGCCGGGCGCCAGTCCCTCGATCTCCGCGAACAGCCGCCCGGTCCTGGGGTCTTTGAGGTAGACCTCGGTCGCGCTCGCCGCGGAGTTGTGCAGGTCGAACGCCTGCGTGCCGGCGTGCGGCTTCTGCGCGGCGCCCCAGCCCCGGCCGCAGGTGCTCGGCGACACGTCGACCGCGGTGTGCCGCAGGCCGTCCGAGGCGGCCGCGGCTGCCGGGTGGGTGGCGTGGTGCCCGCCGCCGGTGGCCAGGACGCCGGCGGTGATCGCGGCGGCGACGGCGACGGCGGTGCCGGCCACGGTCCAGCCGCGCGCGCCGCGCCGGGTGCGGTCACCGGGGGAGCCCGAGGTGTCCGCGGTGCCCTCGGGGCTTCCGGCGTTCTCGGCGTTCTCGGTGTGCGGGGATTCCTGGGTGTCCGCGAGGTCGGTGCCGTCCGCTTCGGATACGGCCTCGGCCTGCGACGTGTCCTCGGCGGCCGCCGCTATGCCGTCGGGCGGTGCGGCAGCCGTGTCGTCGGCTGCCGCACCGCCCTCGGGTGCGGACGCGCGGTCGGCGTCGGAGCCGGCCGCAGGTGCGGGCTCGGGTGCGGGTTCGGCGGGCACACCGGACCTCCGGGAATCGGTGCAGCGGTACGTGACGCCGACATGCTAAGCACGCGGTGGCACGCCCACCCACCTGCACAAAGGCCGGGAGCCCACAATTCCCCCGCAGTTCACCCGCGCGTCACCGTAAGGGTGCCCTTACCGACCTTCGCGGCTCGGCGCGGGCCCAGGTGACGTCACTTGCAGTACGGCACGACCGCCAGGTTCTGCACGTAGCGCGCGGAGACGTAACCCGCGCGGCCGTTGCCCAGCTTGTACCAGAGCTTGTTGCCCTCGACGTTCTGGCCGACGACCTTGCAGTGCAGCCAGATCACGGTGCCGGGCTGGAACGAGCCCAGGGAACGCGAGTTGGACGTGGCCATCTCGCGGATGGACAGCGGGAGACGCGAGATGACCTTGCCCTGCGGCTCGGCGGCGGCCTGCGCCTGCTGGCCGTTGGACGTCGGAGCGGCGGCGCTGGTGCCGGCGGCGGGCGTCGAACCCTGCGCGCCCTGTGCGCCCTGTGCGTCCTGCGCGGGCGCGGCCGGGGCGGCGGCCGCGCCGGTGTCCGTACCGGTGCCGGGCTTGGGGTCCGCCGCGTACGCGGACGTCGCGGCGAGCAGGCCCGAGCCCGCGATCAGCAGACCGGCGATACCGGTCGTGACACGGTGCTTGGCATGCGCTGAGTACATTGCTGCCTTCTTTCTGAAAGGTACTGCTCTCCCTCGTGCACCTCCTTCATGGCATGCCGTGCCGTCGAACCGGCCCAGGGAAACGGCTTGTCCACCCGGATGGAGTGTTATGCATCCCCCGGTTGGGTGGCGACGGGCTCGCGTGGCGTCACGTGCGGGGGCCTGGGTCGTTATGGCCCCCGCGTCCTGGGGCGCCGCCAGGAACGCGGTGATCCGGCGCGGTGCGGTGGGAGAAGTCCGGCACGCCTCGCCCGGCGCACCCCGCCCGACGCCCGCGCCCGGCGCCCCCGCCCTCTGCTAACTACAGGTCAGCACACCCGCGTTGTGCTTGGCGGTCAGTACCCGGTGGACGCTGTCGGCCACGTCGGAGCGGAACGAGGAGCTGGCCGTCATCCGGCTGAGCACCGCCGACGTCATCGGGGAGATGTCGCTGGGCTTCACGGTGAGGACCACGTCGCCGCCGGCCGCGACGAAGTCCACCGCGCGCTGGCCGGGAGTGCGGTCGGCGACCGCGGCGGCGTTGCCGAGGTCGTCGGAGATGACCGCGCCCTTGAAGCCGAGCTTGCCGCGCAGCAGCGTGCGGATCACGGCGGGGGAGAAGGCGGCCTGGTTGTGCGGGTCGATCCGGGTGTAGATCGCCGAGGAGACCATCACGAACGGTGTGCCCGCCTGGATGCCGGCCCGGAAGGGCTGAAGGTACGGGTCGGTCGTCGTGGTGACGGAGTCGGTGACGCCCGCGGTGAAGTCGGTGTTGCCGCTGGCCCGGCCAAGACCCGGGAAGTGCTTGATGGTCGGCACGACCTTGGCCTGCAGCATGCCGCGCAGGAACGCGGTGCTGTGCGAGGCGACGGTCGACGGGTTCGTGCCGTACTCCCGGTCCAGCTTGCCGATCGGCGCGTTCACCGTCACCTGGTTCGGCGGGACGGTGTCCGCGACCGGTGCGAGGTTCATGTCGACCCCGGCGGCGGCCAGTTGGCGCCCCCACGTGGCCGCGTTGCTCTGCAGCGTCGACGTGGACCACGTGCCCTGGGTCACCGCGCTCGGGATCGTGCTGAAGCCCGGCCCGTTGAGCACCTGGACCTGGCCGCCCTCCTGGTCGGTGGAGACGAACATCCCCAGCGACACGCCCCGCACCGGCGAGGCGAGGGTGCGGACCTTCGCGGTCACCGCCTTCACGGCGGTGGCGCCTGCCGTCGTGTGGCCCTTGAGGAAGACCGAGCCGGTCTTGCCGGTCGTGATCGCCTGCGACTCGCTGGTGGTCAGCCCGGTGCTGGTGACCGACGTCATGAAGAGCTGGCCGACCCGCTGGGCGTTCGTCATCGCGTTGTACGCCCGGTTCACGCAGTCCGCGGGCGCGGCCGTGGTCGCCTTCGAGGTCTTCGACGCCGGCGGCACCACGGTGGCGCTGTGCGACGCGCTTGCCGAGGTGCTGCTCGACGTCGTCGGCGCGCTGCTCGACTCCGACGCGGACGCGGACGTCGTGCCGGACGATGGCGTCCCCGACGAGTTGTGGCCGTTCCCGCAGGCGGCCACGGCCACCAGCAGGCCCGCCGCGAGCGCCCCCTGGCGGACACGTGCGGCGTACGACGCTCTCTCGGCGGGGGAATGTTGCTGGTGCTTGCGCACTGCGGAACCTCACCTCATGGGGCCGGTCGACGGAACAAGCGATCCCCACCCATGTTCCCCCAGTGACGCCAGTTGTCTCCCGGCGGTTCCCCTGACGAGGGCCACGCGAGTGAAAACGGACAGCTGCCGCAGGTTTTGAGGGTCTTGGGACGGTAGCTCGCGGGGGAGGTGCCGCAGTTGCTCAGGGGTGCGGGGAACGGCGCGAGCAACCGGCCGCCGGGCGGGTGGTCCGGGGACGGGCCGTACGGGGCCGGCGAGCAACCCACCACCGGGGGGTGGCCCGGGGGCGGGTCTTACGGGGCCGGCGGGGAGGTCGGGGCACCCGGCATCCGTTCGGAGTGGAGCGCCCGGTTCTCCAGGAAGCGGCGCTCCGCCGCTGTCGGGGCGAGCCGGAGGGCCTCGCGGTAGGCGGCGGCGGCCTCACCATGGCGGCCGAGCCTGCGCAGCAGATCCGCCCGGGTGGCGGGCAACAGGTGGTAGCCCCGCAGCGCGGGCACCTCCGCCAGCGCCTCGACCAGGGGCAGGCCCGCCGCGGGCCCGTCCGCCATCGCCACGGCCACCGCCCGGTTGAGCTCGACCACGGGCCCGGGCGCGAACCGGGCCAACTCCCCGTAGAGCAAGGCGATCTGCGGCCAGTCCGTATCGTCGGGGCGGGCCGCCGACGCGTGGCACGCGGCGATCGCGGCCTGCACCTGGTACGGCCCGGGGCGGCGTACCGCGAGCGCGGCGTCGAGAGCCGTCAGGCCCTCGTCGATCCGCCGCCGGTCCCAGCGGCTACGGTCCTGCTCCTCCAGGGGGACCAGGTCGCCGCGCGCGTCGGTACGGGCGGCGGCCCGCGCGTCGTGCAGCAGCATCAGCGCCAGCAGCCCGGCCGGCTCCGGGTCGTCCGGCAGCAGCCCCGCCAGCAGCCGCGCCAGCCGGATCGCCTCCGCGGTGACCCGGCGCTGGTCCAGCCCGTCCGCGCCGCCCGCGTACCCGGCGTTGAACAGCAGATACAGCACCGCCAGTACGGCGCCGGTCCGCTCCGGAAGCACCTCGCGCGGCGGCACCCGGAACGGAATGCCCGCGTGCCGGATCTTGCCCTTCGCCCGGGTCAGCCGCTGCGCCATCGTCGACTCCGGCACCAGGAAGGCCCGGGCGATCTCCGCCGTGGTCAGCCCGGTCAGCGAGCGGAGCGTCAACGCGACCTGTGCGGCCCGCGGCAGCGCGGGGTGGCAGCAGGTGAAGATCAGCCGCAGCCGGTCGTCCGGCACCGCGTCAGCGTCCGCCGCCGCGGCCTGGCCGGCCACCACCTCCTCGGCCGGCTCCGCGACGTGCCGCGCGTCCGGTTCCAGCCGGGCCGCCTCGCGCAGCTTGCGCGCTTCGTTGGAGCGGCGGCGCAGCACGTCCAGCGCCCGGTGCCGGGCCGTCGTGGTCAGCCAGGCGCCCGGGCGGTCGGGCACGCCGTCGC
Organism: Streptomyces sp. NBC_00448; assembly: GCF_036014115.1. NCBI lineage: Bacteria > Bacillati > Actinomycetota > Actinomycetes > Kitasatosporales > Streptomycetaceae > Streptomyces > Streptomyces sp. NBC_00448. Next base: position 1,314,688 of record NZ_CP107913.1, on the reverse strand, counting down.
GCGGCCAGCGTTCGAGGGCCCGTTCGAAGGCGTCCTGCGCGCACTCCTCCGCCAGGTCCCAGTCACCGGTCTGCCCGATCACGGCCGCGACGACCCGGCCCCACTCCTCGGGCCAGGCCGCCGCCACCGCCGCGCGGGCCGCGCGGGACCGGTCGGCCCCGTCGGCCCCGTCGGTCCGGTCGGTCACTCCGTCCAGAACGGCCGCACCTCGATCATCCCGTACCGGGCCACCGGGTGCTTCGAGGCGACCTCGACCGCCTCGTCCAGGTCGGCGCACTCGATCACGTCGAAGCCCGCCATCTGCTCCTTCGTCTCGGCGTACGGGCCGTCGGTGAGCAGCAGGCCGTCGTCGCGGACGCGTACGGTCGTGGCGTCGGACGACTCGCGGGTGCGGTTGCCCATCAGGCGGACACCGCGGCGGTCCATCTCCTCCACCCACGGGGTGGCGTCCATCTGCTCGGGCGTCGCGTCGTATCCGTTGCCGTCGTGGCAGATCAGCAGCAGGTACTTCATGGCACATCTCCTTCGTGGCGCGGGCGCGGGGCCCGTCGGCCGTGTCGCGCGGGCGGGGTTCCGCCCGGTCACCCACACGACGAACGGCGGCGGCCCGTATCGACATCCGCGGCGACATTCGTGTCGAGTATCGCGTGACGAGCGGTGTCGCGTGCGCGGGCCCGCGTCCACGTCCGCGTCCCGCGCGGCGCCTCACGTGGTCTTCGGCGCCGCCCACGGCAGGGTCGAGTGCCGGTGCGGGAGAAGGCCGACGGCCACCACGACCAGCAGGACCGCCACGATCGGCAGCGGCACCGTCGGATGTCCGTGCACGATCAGCGCCGCGCCCGCCAGCGCCCCCAGGAACATGGCCAGCGCGGAGAGCAACCGCCGCCCCGCCTTGCTGTCGGCACCTCCGGCGAGCCGCGAGTCCGCCGCGATCCCGGTGAGCGTCATGGTCAGGACCGTGGTGGTCAGATCGGGCACCGCCAGACGGCGTACCACGGCGTTCTGCGACCCCATCGCGAGCCCGAGCAGCACCACCAGCACCGCCCGCTGCCCGCCGGTCGCGGGCAGGTCGAAGACCTCGGCAAGCGCCAGCGAGACCAGCACCAGCACCAGCTGGGCCACCGTGGCGACCAGCAGCAGCCGCGCCCGGTGCTCGGAGACCAGCCCGTACAGCCGCCCGCCGATCACCGCGCCCGCCACGAACGCGACCAGCGCCAGCACCGACGCGAGGATCGAGAAGCCCTTGGCACCGGCCAGCGAGAAGGCCAGGAACACCACGTTGCCGGTCATGTTGGCCACGAAGACCCGGCCCAGCGCGAGATAGCTGAACGCGTCCACCAGGCCGGTCACCAGGGTCAGTACGAGCAGCAGCGGCGGCAGCGGACCGTGCGGACCGGTGAGCGGCGGCGCGACGATCGCACGGATCTGACGGAGCGTGGTGCGCACGGCGTGAATCCTCCCGGGAGGCGTACCCGCCGCCCGCCGGGACAGACGGATCACGCGGGCAATGGCGCTCCCCAGCATGGTGGCCGCCCCGACCCGCCGGAAGTGGCGAGCGCGCGTGTCGTGCTCGCCGATGTGAAACTGACCGGCAAGGAGGTGATCTTCCATGGCGACGTCCGCTCCGGACCCGTCCCCGACCGACGGCCCCACCATCACCACCGACGTGCCGGCGAGACTCGACCGGCTGCCGTGGTCGCGCTGGCACTGGATGATCGTGATCGGCCTCGGCACCGTGTGGATTCTCGACGGGCTGGAAGTCACCATCGTCGGCAACATCGCCGGCCGCCTGTCGGAGCCCGGCTCCGGTCTGGCCGTCACCTCGTCGGAGATCACCGGACTCGCCGCCGCCCTGTACGTGACCGGCGCGTGCGTCGGCGCGCTCTTCTTCGGCTGGCTCACCGACCGGTTCGGCCGCAAGAAGCTCTTCATGGTCACCCTCGCGGTGTACCTGAGCGCCACCGCGATGACCGCGCTGTCCTTCGCGCCGTGGTGGTTCTTCACCTTCCGCTTCCTGACCGGCTTCGGCATCGGCGGCGAGTACGCGGCGATCAACTCGGCGATCGACGAACTGATCCCGTCGAAGTACCGCGGCCGGGTGGACCTGACCATCAACGGCAGTTACTGGCTCGGCGCGATCGGCGGCTCGCTGCTGTCCATCGTCGCGTTGAACACGAGCATCTTCGCCAAGGACGTCGGCTGGCGGCTGACCTTCGCGCTGGGCGTGGTGCTCGGCCTGGTCATCCTGCTGGTGCGCCGGCACGTGCCGGAGAGCCCGCGCTGGCAGTTCATCCACGGCTACGGCGACGAGGCGAAGGAACTGGTCGGCCAGGTCGAAGAGCGGGTCGAGGCGGAGAAGGGCACCCGACTGCCGCCCGCCGACCGCGAGATGACCATCCACCAGCGCAGGAGCATCGGCTTCGGCCTGATCGCCAGGACCGTGTTCCTGAAGTACCCCAAGCGCGCGACGCTCGGCCTGTCCCTCTTCATCGGCCAGGCGTTCCTCTACAACGCCATCACCTTCGGCTTCGGCGCGATCCTGATCAAGTTCTACGGTGTCAACTCCGGCCACACCGGCTACTACTTCGCGGTGATCGCGGCCGGCAACCTGTTCGGCGCGGTGCTGCTCAGCCCGCTCTTCGACATCGTCGGCCGGCGGATCATGATCAGCGGGACGTATCTGCTGTCGGGTCTGCTGCTCTTCGGTACCGCGTGGCTCTTCAACCGCGGCTCGCTGGACGCCACCACGCTCACCGCGTGCTGGTGCGTGGTGCTCTTCTTCGCCTCGGCCGGCGCCAGCAGCGCGTACCTCACGGTGTCGGAGATCTTCCCGATGGAGACCCGGGCGATGGCGATCGCCTTCTTCTACGCCATCGGTACGGCGGCCGGCGGCATCACCGGCCCGCTGGTCTTCTCCGACCTCACCTCCTCCGGGAAGGTCGGCGACACCGTGCTGGCGTTCTGCATCGGCGCGGCCCTGATGTGCGCCGGCGGCCTGGTCGCGGCGGTCTTCGCGGTCAACGCCGAGCAGAAGTCCCTGGAGGACATCGCCACACCGCTGTCCTCCGCGGGCCCGGCCACGCCGACGTCCACCGCCGGGCCGAAACCGTCGCACGGCGCGGCCTGACCCGGCCCCGTCCTACCTGATCGGCCCGGCCCGATTCCGCCTGACCTGACCGGCCGGGCCCGTACGGACGCGCGGCCACCCCTGCGCGGCTACTCCTGCGGGGCCTCCTGCCCGACCGGCAGCAGGCCCCGCTCGCCGAACACCTTCTTCGCCACGAACGTGGCGTTCAGTGCCTTCGGGAAGCCGCAGTACCCGGCGGAGTGCAGCAGTGCCTCGACGATCTCCTCCGGGGTGAGGCCGACGTTGAGCGCGGCGTTGACGTGCACGTCGAGTTGCGGCTCGCAGCCGCCGAGCGCGGTGAGCATGCCGAGCGTGACGAGTTGCCGGTCGCGGGGCGCCAGTTGGGGACGGCAGTAGATCTCACCGAAGCCCCAGGCGACCACCTGGTGGCCGAGTTCGGGGGAGATGTCCGCGAGGGAGTCGATCACCTTGGGGCCGGCCTCGCCGTCGATCCGCGACAGCGTCTCCATCCCGCGCTCGAAGCGCGCCTCGCGGCTCTCGGCCGGGGCTTCGGCCGGCGGGTTCGCGGTCGGGTTCGCGGTCGGGGACGCGGGCTTCGATCGGCTGTCCTGGTTCATGACCGGAAACCTAGGAGTTGGAGCACACTCCAGGTCGAGCGCAACACGGGAGCGCCGGAACCGGGGGCAACCGGGAACTTCGTGCACGGTCCCTTGTGGGCACCGTGGGCCCGTGCTAATTTCACGGCCAATCGAGCTCGTCGAATCAGTTCGATACTCGGCAGGTCGTCGAATCAGTTCGACGATCCGACTCGACGCCCGGTTCGCCGTACCGCCGGGCGCCACCCGCCGGGGCATCATCGGTCGAGCACCACCGGTCGAGCACGACCCCGTTCACCACCCGCCCTCACTCGCCCTCACCCGTCGAGCAGCACCCAGGAGCCGGCCCATGACGGTCACCATCGCGGACGTGGCACGCCACGCCGGCGTGTCCCGCAGCACCGTCTCGTACGTGCTCAGCGGCAACCGGACCATCTCCGCGGAGACCACCAAGCGGGTCGAGCGCAGCATCAAGGCGCTCGGGTTCCGGCCGCACGCCGGGGCCCGCTCGATCCGCACCCGCCGCACCGGCGTGATCGCCATGGCGCTGCCGATGGTGTACGGCCCGCACAACCAGGTGCAGATGCCGTACGTGTGGGCCGCGTTGACCGCGGCCCAGGACTGCGGGCTGAAGGTGCTGATGCTCACCGACGACGACGGCGAGGCGGCGATCCGCGACACCGTCGCCGGCGCGCTCGTCGACGGGGTGATGCTGATGGAGGTGCAGCGCAGCGACCCGCGCGTCCCGCTGCTGAACGAGCTGAAGTGTCCGGCGGTGCTGGTCGGGACCCCGGACGACCCCCACGGACTGCCGCGCGCCGACTTCGACTTCGCACTGGCCGCACGGGCCTGCGCGGAGCACCTGCGGGAGGCCGGCCACACCTCGGTCGGTTACCTCGGGCAGGCACCGGAGGCGTTCGGCCGGGACGTGGCGTACGCGATCCACGCGCAGGAGAGCGTCACGCACGCGCTGCACTCGCGCGGGCAGCGCAGCGTGTGGGCGGCGTGCGAGCCCGCGCCCGGGGGAGTGGTGCGGGCGCTGGACGACCTGCTCGCCCGGCAGCCCGACCTGACCGCGCTGATCGTCTACAACGAGCGGGTGCTGCCGCTGGTGATGGACCGGCTGGCCGGGCTGGGCGCCCGGGTGCCGGCGGACATCTCGGTGATCGCGATCTGCACCGACGACGAGGCCGAGCGGTGCAGCCCGCCGCTGACCTCGGTGTCGCTGCCCGCGGAGGAGCTGGCCCGGGCCGCGGTCCGGCTGCTGGCCCGCCGGATCGAGGGCGAGGAACTGCCGGGGGCGACCCTGCTGGCACCCGCGCTCAAGGTCAGGGCGAGTACCGGGCCCCGGCGCGACCGCGCCGTGGGGCCCTGGGGCGGAGCGCCCGATGTCCTGCCGGACGTGTCGCCGCGCGCGTCGTCGTCGCGGCTCCCGCCGGACGCCTCCTCGCACGTACCGCCGCACGACGCGGCCGGGTAGCGCCCGCCCCCTGCCGGCCCGCGCCGCCCGTACCGCACCGACCCGCCGCGGTCCACGGGCCGCGGCGCCGGGACCACCGCACCTCCGTACGATCGCGTCGCTCCGTCGCCGCGTCACCTGTCCGTGCGTCACCGCACCACCGCCTCCGCGCCACCGCCTGCCGGTGACGTACCGGAAGCCGCCGGTCCGTCACCTTTGTCGCTGTCGAATCAATTCGACAACCTGCCACCCTCTCGCGTCCTCCTCGCGCCGCGCCACGGGCTCGCAACAGAGCTGCCGGCCGAGCCGCCGAACAGTCGAAAGGCACGTCATGAGCCGCACCGTCCGCCTTCCCCGTACCTCCCGCGCGCCGGCCGGACCAGGCACGCTGGCCGCGCTCACCGCCGCCGCGGCCCTGGTGCTCACCGCCTGCGGCACCGGCACCGGCTCCGGCGGGTCGGGCGGCGGCTCCGACACGCTCACCGAGATCGACTACTACGACGCCGCCCCGCAGAACACCCAACTCCCCGCGATCCTCGACGAGTGCGGCAAGCAGGTCGGCGTCACCATCAAGCACCAGCAGGTGCCGCGCGCCCAGTTCCTGCCCAAGCTGCTCCAGCAGGCGTCGGCCCGCTCGCTGCCCGACCTCGCCCTCGTCGACAACCCCGACCTCCAGCAACTCGCCGCCACCGGGGGCCTGGTGTCGCTGTCGAAGGCCGGCCTGAGCACCGCCGGACTGTACCCGTCGATCGTCCAGGCCGGCCAGTACCAGGGCCAGACGTACGGCATCGCGCCGGGCGTCAACGGGCTCGCGCTGTACTACAACACCGACATGTTCAAGGCGGCCGGGCTCACCCCGCCCAAGACCTGGGACGAACTCACCGCGGACGCGAGGAAGTTGACGCACGGCTCGCGCTACGGAGTGGCGTTCAGCGCGATCGGCACCGAGGAGGGCGCGTTCCAGTTCGAGCCGTTCTTCTGGACCGCGGGCGCCGACCTGAAGAAGCTCGACTCGCCGCAGGCCGAACAGGCGCTGACGCTGTGGCAGAAGCTGGTCTCGGCCGGGTCCGCGTCGAAGTCCGTGGTCACCTGGACCCAGGCCGACGTCAACGACCAGTTCGGCGCGGGCAACGCGGCCATGATGGTGAACGGCCCCTGGCAACTCCCCACGCTCGACGCGAACAAGAAGCTGCACTTCGGCATCGTGCCCATCCCGGTGCCGAACGCCGCCGCGAAGCCGGTCACCCCGCTCGGCGGCGAGACCTGGACCGTCGGCCACAGCAACGCCGCACGCGAGGCGAAGGCCGTGAAGGTGGTCAAGTGCCTGCTCGGCCACGACGAGAGCGCCAAGTGGTCGAAGGACGCCGGCTACATACCCAGCAACCAGCAGGCCGCCGCCCAACTCGCCCACTCCGACCCACAGATGGCGGCGTTCGTGCAGGAGATCGGCACCGCGAAGGCGCGTACCACCGAACTCGGCACCGGCTACCCGAAGGTGAGCCAGGCGCTCGCCGACGCCATCCAGGCCGCACTGGCCGGCGGCACCAGCCCCGCATCGGCCCTGTCCCAGGCCCAGCGCACCGCCCAGAACTGAGGACGGCACCCATGTCCACCACCCTCCACCACGCCGGGGCCCGCCCCGCCGGTCCGGGCGCGGACCGGCCGCCGAAGCCGCGGCCGCGCACCGCGGGACCGGCCAGGGCCCGGCTGGCCGCGCTCGCCTTCACCGCGCCCGCCTGGCTCTACGTCGCCGGGTTCTACCTCTACCCGCTGGCCGGCAGCGTCCGGATGGGCTTCCAGAACTACACCGTCTCCTCCTTCTACACCGGTGTCGCGCCCTACGTCGGCTGGGCCAACTACCGCGCGGTCCTCCACGACAGCCACTTCGTCCGCACCGTGACCAACACGCTCCTGTTCACGGCCGGTTCGCTGCTCTTCCAGTTCTGCGTCGGGTTGGCGCTCGCGGTGTTCTTCAACCGCGCGTTCCCGCTCGGCGGGCCGCTGCGCTCGCTGCTGCTGGTGCCGTGGCTGCTGCCTCTGGTGGTCTCCGGCACCGCGTGGCGGTGGATACTCGACACCGACTCAGGGGTGCTCAACCACGCTCTGCTCGGCGCGCACCTGATCGGCCACCCGGTGCCCTGGCTGGCCAGCACCCATGACTCGCTGATCGCGGTCACCCTGGTCAACATCTGGGTGGGCATCCCGTTCAACATGGTCATCCTCTACGGCGGACTGCAGTCCATACCACGCGAGTTGTACGAGGCGGCCGCGCTGGACGGCGCGAACGCGTGGCGCAGGTTCCGGCACATCACGCTGCCGCTGCTGCGCCCGGTCACCGCCGTGGTGCTCACGCTCGGCCTGATCTACACCGTCAAGGTCTTCGACGTGATCATGATCCTCACCCAGGGCGGGCCCGCGGGTTCCTCGCAGACCCTGACCACGTTCGCGTACAACCTGTCCTTCCAGCAACTGGAGTTCGGCCGCGGGGCGGCCGTCGGGAACCTGCTGGTGCTGGTCGCGGTGGTCTTCGCCGCGGTCTATCTGCGGGCCACCCGCGAGCAGCGCAGGGCCGGCCGGTGAGCGCCGTGACGGGCCGCCGGGCCGCCCGCGCGCACCGCGTCCAGCCTACCCGCCGGGTGCCGGCGGCGGTCAACACGCTGGCCGCCGTGGTCATCCTGGGCGTGATGCTCTTCCCGCTGTACTGGCTGCTGAACGCGTCGCTGCTGCCCTCCACCGACCTGGTGAAGAGCTCGCCGACGTGGCTGCCGGTGCACGGCACCCTCCAGGGCTACCGGCGGGCGCTGTCCAGCCAGGGCGGCCACCTTCTGGTCAGCCTCGGGGTGTCCGCGGGCACGGTGCTGCTGGTGCTGCTGATCGCGGTGCCGGCGGCGTACGGCCTGGCGAAGCTGCGCGCCCCCGGCGGGCGGCCGCTCACCTTCGCCCTGCTGATCGCGCAGATGATCCCCGGCGTGGTGATGGCCAACTCCTTCTACACCGCGGCCAACCACCTGCGCCTGCTCAACTCGCCGCTGGCGCTGGTGCTCGCCGACTCCACGCTGTGCGTGCCGTTCGCGACGCTGATCCTCCAGACCGCGATGCGCGGGGTGCCGGCCGAGTTGAGCGAGGCCGCCGTCCTGGACGGCGCGGGCCGGATCAGGACGCTGCTGTCGGTGGTCCTGCCGGTCAGCCGCAACGCGGTGGTCACCGCGAGCCTGTTCTCGTTCCTCTTCGCCTGGGCGGACTTCCTGTTCGCGGTGACCCTCACGACCCAGGACGACCGGGCGCCGGTCACCGTGGGCATCTACCGCTTCATCGGCGCGCACCTGAGCGACTGGAACAGCGTGATGGCCACCGGGATCATCGCGTCGCTGCCCGCCGCCGTGCTGCTGGTCGTCGCCCAGCGCTATGTCGCGGCCGGCGTGACCAGCGGCGCCGTCAAGGACTGAGCCGCCGCCCCGCCACCACGCCGCCCCGCCGAGCACGTCACGCCCCGCCGCCCCGCCGAGCCCCGCCGTCTCGCAGAGCCCCCGCCCGACCCGTACCTGCGCCACCCCGAGGAGAACACCTTGCCGCCCGCGTTCACCCGCACCCCGCACCGCCTCCAGTGGCGACACGGCCACCACGTGCTGGAGATCGAGCCCTGGGGCCAGGACAGCGTCCGCGTCCGGGCGGGCATGCACCGCGTCGTGGACGGGCTGCCCGGCGCGCTCGACGAGCAGCCCGCGCCCGCCCCCGAGCCCTGCCGGATCACGATCCACGCCACCCACGCGACCCTCGTCAACGGCCTGCTCACGGTGGTCGTCAGCACCGGCGACGGCCTGGTCACCGCGCTCCGCACCGACACCGGCGAGGAACTGCTGCGCGAGCAGCCGCCGCACTTCTGGTGGCCCGGCGCCCGGCACTTCGAGGCCGCCGGCGCGGGCACCTACCGTATCGAGCAGCGCTTCGCCGCCTACGACGGGGAGCGGGTGCACGGCCTGGGCCAGCACGGCCACGGCCGGTTCGACAACAAGGGCACCGTGCTCGAACTCCAGCAGCGCAACGGGGAGGTGACCGTGCCGCTGGCGGTCTCCAGCCGCGGGTACGGCTTCCTGTGGAACAACCCGGCCGTCGGGCGGGTCGAGTTCGCCGCCAACGGCACCCGCTGGGTCGCCGACCGGGCCCGCCAGCTCGACTACTGGCTCACCGCGGGCCGCACCCCCGCCGACATCCTCGCCCGCTACGCCGACGCGACCGGCCGGGCGCCGGCCTTCCCGCGCTGGGCCTCGGGGCTGTGGCAGAGCAAGCTGCGCTACCGCGACCAGGCCGAACTCCTCAACGTGGCGAGGGAGTACGCCCGCCGCGGGCTGCCGCTCGGCGTGATCGTGGTGGACTACCTGCACTGGCGCAACCTCGGCGACTGGGACTTCGACCGCCGCGACTGGCCGGACCCGCGCGCCATGGTCGACGAACTGCGCGGCCTCGGCGTGGAGTTGGCCGTGTCGGTGTGGCCGTCGGTCAGCCCGCTGTCCGCGACGTACGCCGAACTGCGGGACGCCGGGATGCTGGTGGCCACCAACAGCGGCTTCGACGTGCACGGCGACTGGCCCGACCTGGAGGGCGCCCCCGAGGGCATCGGGGTCGCCTTCTACGACGCGACCGACCCGGCCGCCCGCGCCGTGCTGTGGAGCCGGCTGCAGGAGCACTACTACAAGCTCGGCATCCGGGCGTTCTGGCTGGACGCCTGCGAGCCGGAGATGCGCCCCGGCCACCCGCACAACCTCGCCTACGCGGCGGGAGCCGGCTCGGAGGTCGCCAACCTCTACCCGCGCGAGCACGCCCGAGGGGTCCACGAGCACCTCACCGAGCAGGGCGAGACGGAGGTGCTGACCCTGGTCAGGTCCGCGTGGGCGGGCTCCCAGCGGTACGGCGCCGCGCTGTGGTCCGGCGACATCCCCGCGACCTTCGCGGCGCTCGCCGACTCGGTACGGGCCGGGCTCAACGTCGCGATGAGCGGCATCCCGTGGTGGACCACCGACATCGGCGGCTTCCACGGCGGCCACCCCGACGACGACGACTACCGCGAACTGACGGTCCGCTGGTTCCAGTTCGCGGTGTTCTGCCCGCTGCTGCGGCTGCACGGCCACCGCGAGCCGCGCGAGTTCTCCGGCCCGATCGGCACCGGCGGCGGCCCCAACGAGATCTGGTCCTACGGCGAGCGGGCCGAGGCGGCGATGACCGCGGGGCTGCGGCTGCGCGAGCGGCTACGGCCCTACCTGCACGCGCAGTTGGAGGACGGCCGGGCGAGCGGGCTGCCGCTGATGCGGCCGCTGCTGCTGGAGTTCCCCGGCGACGCGACCTGCTGGGACGTCGACGACCAGTTCCTGTGCGGGCGGGACGTGCTGGTCGCGCCGGTGCTGCGGTCCGGCGAGCGCTCCCGCCGGGTCTACCTGCCGGCCGGCGCGGTGTGGACCCACCACGCGACCGGCGTCCGCCACCCCGGCGGAGCGTGGGTCACCGTGCCGGCCGCCCTGGAGTCCGTCCCGTTCTTCCTGCGCGACGACGCCGACCCCTTCGCCGACCCCTTGGACGCCGCAGGCTCCTTCGCGGAGCCCGTCACCGACCCCGTCACCGAGCCGGCCGGCCCGCCCGGGCCCGCCTGAGCGGCCGGCGCCCCCCTACCCACGCGGCGGGCCCGGACGCCCGGGCCCGCCGGGTGCGCACCTCACCGAACCGCCCACCCCCCACCGGGAGGACCGTATGCACCGCTCGACCGCACCTCGTCCGCCGACCGATCCGCGCCGCCGCCGTCGCCGCCCGCGCGGCCGGGTCCGGCTGCTCGCCGCGCTCGCCGTCCTGGCCGCGAGCGTGCTGGCCGCCGCCGCACTGAGCCCGGCCGGGGCGTCCGCCGCGCCGGCCGCCGACAGCACCGTCGGCGTCGACCTGTCCGCCCAGGGCGCCGCCCCCAACGGCGCCGGCGCCGGCTTCCTCTACGGGCTCAGCCAGGACGGCTCGGGCCCCGCGGACAACCTGCTGCAACCGCTGAAGCCCACGCTGTTCCGCGGCGGCGGCGCACGGATCGACGGCGGCGGCTGGCTCGGCGACGGCTACCGGGCCGGCAGCGGCTACCAGGTCCGACTGGACTCCGCCCTCGACCAGGCCCGCCGGGTCACGGCTGCCCCCTACCACGCCACGTACCACCTGCTCGTCTCCGACGTGTGGGGCGCCGACACCACCCAGCCGGCCTCCACCGTCTACCCGTGCGACAACGGCGACTGCTCCAACTGGGCTTCGTTCATCGACACGTTGGTCACGGACGTGCAGGCGTCCGGGGTGAACGTGTCGTACGACATCTGGAACGAGCCGGACGGCACCGGGTTCTGGCAGCGCGGCGTCAACAGCGAGCAGTACTACCAGATGTGGGACACCGCGGTCCGCGAGATCCGCCGGCTCCAGCCGTCGGCGCAGATCGTCGGGCCGTCCTACAGCGGCTACAACCACGGCTGGCTGGACGACTTCCTCGGCCGTACCAAGGCGGACGGCACCGTTCCCGACGTGGTGAACTGGCACTTCGGCGACGACCCCGCCGCGGACGCCGCCGACGCCCGCGCGCTGCTGGCCGCGCACGGCGTCAGCGGGCTGCCGCTGACCATCAACGAGTACCTGTTCTCGCAGCAGCAGAACTCCGGCTACACCGCGTGGTTCCTCGACCGGCTCGCCGCCTCCGGGGTCAGCGCGGCAGCCCACGCGATCTGGACCGACTGCTGCGGTGCCGGCACCCTCGACTCGGTGCTGTCCGGCGGTCAGCCCACCGGACAGTGGTGGGTCTACCAGGCGTACGCCCAGCTCAGCGGGAAGCTGCTGAGCACCACCGGCAGTGGCGGCATCGCGGTCGCGGCGAGCGCGGACGCGGGCGCGCAGCGGGCGTTCGCACTGATCGGCAACAACTCCGGTCAGGGCGGCAGCACCACCGTGGACTTCACGAACCTGTCCGCGACGCCGTACCTGGTCGGCAACGGCGCCGTGCACGTGACGGTGCGGCGCATCCCGGACCAGACCGCGCTGAGCGCGCCCGCCACGGTCTTCGACGGCGACGTCACCCCGGACGGCGGCACGCTGCACGTGCCGGTCACGCTGCTCGCCGGCACCGACGCGTACACCGTCACCCTCACCCCGGGCAACGGCTCCACCGGGCCGGTCACCGGCACCGTGACCGTGGACGGCAACGACACGGCGGCCGGCGACGTCGACCACTTCGGGTACGGGCCGAACTGGGGTGTCACCAACGGCGTCGCCGACATGTACGACTCCACCGCCAACTGGACCTACACCGCGGGCGCTTCGGCGACGCTGTACTTCACCGGCAGCAAGGTCGCGCTGCACGCGGTGCGCGATGTCGACCAGGGGCAGATGTCCCTGGCGGTGGACGGCGGCACCCCGGTGAGCGTCGACGACTACGCGCCGAGTCGCAACGCGTCGGGGGTGGTGTGGACCAGCCCGCAACTCGCCTCCGGCGCACACACGTTGACGATCATCAACACCGGTGGCCGCAACCCGGCGTCCAGCGGGACCAACATCGCGGTGGACAGCGCCGACATCAGCACGCCGTAGGGCGGGCGCTCAGATCCGGCGGGCGCTCGATCCGGCGGACGTGTGACGGCGTGCCGCGCGGATACGGCGGCCGCGGCCCGGACGGGGGGAAGTGCCGGGTCGCGGCCGCCGTGCCGCGTGGAAGGGGCCACGCGGCCTGTCGCGGTCGGTTCGGGGGATGCCACATGGGCTGCTCACTGCTGGACGAGCAGTCCCGCGCGCAGCTTCGCCACGATGCGGCTGAGCAGCCGGGAGACGTGCATCTGCGAGTACCCCAGCACCTCGCCGATCTGGGACTGGGTCATCTCCTCGCCGAAGCGCATCCGCAGGAGGGTGCGGTCGCGGTCGGAGAGCCGGGCGATCAGCGGGGCCAGGCTGCCGAGGTTCTCCACGAGTTCCATCGACGGGTCGCACTCGCCGATGGTGTCGGCCAGGGTGCGGCCCTCGCCGTCGGGGCCGGCGTCGGCGTCCGACCACGGCACGTCGAGCGACCCGGCGGTGTAGCCGTTGGCGGCGACCAGGCCGTCCAGCACCTCGGACTCGCCGATGTCGAGGTAGCCGGCCAGCTCGGCCACGGTCGGGTCGCGGTCGAGCAGCAGCGACAGGTGGTCCTTCGCCTTGCTCAGCTCGACCCGCAACTCCTGCAGCCGGCGCGGCACGTGCACCGCCCACGAGGTGTCGCGGAAGAACCGCTTCATCTCGCCGACGATGTACGGGATCGCGAAGGTGGTGAACTCCGTCTCGCGGGACAGGTCGAACCGGTCGATCGCCTTGATCAGCCCGATCGTGCCGACCTGGACGATCTCCTCGCGGTCGGTGGCCGGGCGGTTGCGGTAGCGGCCGGCGACGAAGTGCACCAGCGCGAGGTTCATCTCGATCAGGGTGTTGCGCGCGTAGCTGTAGGCGGGAGTGCCCTCCTCCAACTCCTGGAGGCGGTCGAAGAAGAGCTTCGACAGCACCCGTGCGTCCTTCGGCGCGACCCGGGTCGCGTGCTCGATCCACGGGAGGCCGCCGGGCGCCTGCCGCTGCGGCTCACCGGCCTGCCGGACGCAGGTCGCGGTCCCGTTGGTGCTGCTCGACTGCTGCGTGTTCGCGGTCACGTCATCGCCTCGCACTCCAAGGACGGTCAACCGCGCGCCTGCCCGCCGACCGCCGCCGTATTCCTGCTTTTTCCGGGGCGGTTCACCGACGAGGGCCGGCCGGGCCGCGGGTCCGGTCCGGCCGCGCCGCTCAAAGGTACTTCGGCAGCCACTCCAGACGGAGGGCCTCCTGGTGGGCGCCGCCGCCCTCATGGCCGTTGAAGTCGTAGACCTCGATGGTCTTGTCGTGGTGCCCGTAGGCGTTGAACGCCGCGAACACCGTGGAAGGCGGGCAGGTCATGTCCAGCAGCGCGGTCGAGAACAGCGCGGGCGCCCGGCCGCGGGCGGCGAAGTGCACGTTGTCGAAGTAGGCGAGGGTGGCGAACACCCGCTCGCGCTCCGGGCGGTGGGTGGACAGGTAGACGGCGATCTCGCGGTACGGCGGCGCGTCGGTGATCCGCGCCGCGCGCGGCAGGTCGCACAGGAACGGCACGTCGGGCGCGGTCGCGACGAGGTCGGGCACGAGGCCGCCGACCGCGATCGTGAGCGCGCCGCCCTGGCTGACCCCCGTCACCACCGTGCGGGCGGCGTCGGCCAGCGGGTGGGTGCGGGCCGCCTCCACCGCGCGTACGCCGTCGGTGATCACCCGCCGGTAGTAGAAGTCGTCGCGGTCGGTGATGCCCCGGGTGAGGAAACCGGGCGTGGCCGAGCCCGAGCCCACCGGGTCGGGGGTGTCGCCCGTGGACCAACTGCCGCCCTGCCCGCGGGTGTCCATCAGGAAGTGCGCGTATCCCGCCGACGCCCACGTCAGACGCTCGTGCGGCAGGCCGCGCCCGCCGCCGTATCCGATGAACTCCACGACCAGCGGGAGCGGTTCGCTCGTCCCGGCCGGCACGGTGAACCAGCCCTTGATCCGGTGGCCGCCGAAGCCGGAGAACTCCACGTCGTACGTCTCGACGGTCCGCAGCGCGGTCGCGACCGGCTCGAAGCGCGCGTCGAGGTCATGGGTGCGGGCCTGCGCCAGCGTGTCCGCCCAGAACCGGTCGAAGTCCGGCGGCTCGACCGCGTCGCTGCGATAGGTCCTGAGCTGTTCCATCGGCAGGTCGAACTGGGCCATTGGTACGTTCCCCTCCGCGGCTGGGCACCACACGTCCCGGATACGGTACTTGGCAGGGCCGGCCGTGTCCGCCCCGGGTCGTCGCACGTCAGAGGGTGCGGGCGGGCCGCGCGGGCGGGGCGCGTGCAGGGGCGGCCGCGGTGACCGCGGTGGCCGCGGTGGCCGTGAAACGGGCCGTACCCCCGGCGAGCGGGGGTACGGCAGGTGATGAGCGGGTCATGCCTTGGGACCGCGCTCAGGGGCGGGCCGGCCTTGGCCGGGGTCGGTGGTGCAGCCGCCCTTGCGGCAGTTCACGTCGGGGCAGGACATCTCGGATCACCTCTTTTCTGCCAGGTCGTCGGGCACACAGTCCAGGAGCAGTTTGTCCACCCGCCGGCCGCGCCACAGCGCGGCGCTGCGCAGCCGTCCGGCGGTGTGGAAGCCGGCCTTCAGGTAGGCGTTGACCGCGGTGGTGTGCGGGGCCAGCACCTCCAACCACACCGCGCTCAGCGACGCGATGGAGAACGCCCAGTCGAGAGTGAGTGCGGTGGCTTCGGTCGCGTAGCCCCGGCCGCGGTGCTCCGGGGCGATCACGAGGGTGAGTTCGGCGGTGTTGACCGCCTGGTCGACACTGAGCGCGGTGGTGCCGACCGGCACCGCGCCCTCGGTGGTGACCACCTCGAACAGCTGGTAGTGCCTCGAGGTGTGACTGCTCAGGAATCGGGCCTGGAACACCTCCCAGGACACCGGCCAGCGGGCACCGAAGCCGACGACCGTCGCCGGGTCGGTCTCCCACCGGTGGTAGTCCTGCATCATCTCTTCCCTCGCCAATGCCAGTGCCAACCGCTCTCCGGCGCGCAGTGGCAGAGGTGCGAGGGAGTGGGGGGTGGTCATCACGTGTCGTCTCTCCCATACGTGTGCCCGGAACCGGGGGGTGGCAGCCGTCCATAAAGCGTCATTCCGCAGCCGGTCCGCCGGGGCGGGATCTGCCGTATTGCCGCGGGCGCAGCGGGGTTGTGCTTGCCTGTGGGCACGTCCCAGTGGACCCACGAATACGCCGGCGCCCCATTCGTCAGTAAACGGCCGTTACGGTGATTGCGGGCGGTCATGGGTGGCAAACGGGTGGCAACCAGGGGCAAGAGGTGACAACGGGTCGACTGTGGCCGAATACGGGTCAACCGACACCCACCCGCACCGCGTCCGTGCGCCGGTTCACGTGCGGGCGCTCCCCCGGGCCTTCGCCGAACGGCGCGGGCGCCCCCGGAACCCGACCCGTCCACCGGGATAGCTCCGCCCGTTACCGGGGAAGGCAAGGAGCACGGTTGCCAACGGTCGGAGGTCCCCATGAAGGTCGCACTGCTGACCCGGGAGTATCCCCCGGACGTCTACGGCGGCGCGGGCGTGCACGTCGAGTTCCTGGCCCGCGAACTGCGCGCCCTGCTCGACCTCGAAGTGCACTGCTGGGGCGAGGGAAGCGCCGCCGGAGTGGTCCGCCACCGCGCGCCCACCACCCTCGACGGCGCCAACGACGCGCTGCGCACCTTCGCCGTCGACCTGCAGATGTCCGCCGCCCTCCAGGGACGCGACCTGGTGCACTCCCACACCTGGTACGCCAACCTCGCCGGCCACCTCGGCAAGCTCCTGCACGGCATCCCGCACGTGCTGACCGCGCACTCGCTGGAGCCGCTGCGCCCCTGGAAGGCCGAGCAACTCGGCGGCGGCTACGCCCTGTCGAGCTGGGCCGAGCGCACCGCGATGGAGTCCGCCGACGCCGTCGTGGCCGTCTCCGACGGCATGCGCGGCGACATCCTCGCCTGCTATCCGGCGCTCGACCCCGACCGGGTGCACGTGGTGCGCAACGGCATCGACACCACCACCTACCGGGCCGACCCGCGCACCGACGCCCTCACCCGGGTCGGCATCGACCCCGACCGCCCCTACGTGCTGTTCGTCGGCCGGATCACCCGGCAGAAGGGCGTGCCGCACCTGCTGCGCGCCGCCCGCGCGATCGACCCGGCCGCGCAGCTCGTGCTGTGCGCGGGTGCCCCCGACACCCCCGCCCTGGACCGGGAGTTCAGGTCGCTGTTCGACGAACTCAGCTCGGTGCGCGACGGCGTGCACTGGATACCGGCGATGCTGCCGCGCCCTGCCGTGGTGCAACTGCTCACCCATGCCGCGGTGTTCGTCTGCCCGTCGGTGTACGAGCCGCTGGGCATCGTCAACCTGGAGGCGATGGCGTGCGGCACCGCGGTGGTCGCCTCCGCGGTCGGCGGCATCCCCGAGGTCGTCGACGACGGCGAGACCGGACTGCTGGTGCCCTACCGGGAAGGCCACGCCGAGGAGTTCGAGGCCGGGCTGGCCCGGGCCCTGGACCGGGTGCTCGGCGACCCCGCGGCCGCGGCCCGGATGGGCGAGGCGGGACGGCAGCGCGCGGTCCGCGAGTTCGGCTGGGACACCGTCGCCCGCCGCACCGCCGACCTGTACGAGGCGGTCGTCAAGGCCGGCGCGGCGCCGTAACACGTGCCGCCGTAACGCGTGCCGCCGCGGACGAGGACGCGGCGCGCGAGGAGCGGTCGTACGGAGGCACAGGGTACGGCGAACGGTCGTAGGGAGAGCAGGCGTACGCGGGCACGGCGTACGCGGACACGGCGTACGGAATCGACTCATCACGACGAACAAAGGGGGCGCCGATGCGCGGTGGTGGACCTTCGGTCCTTGGCATAGTGCTGGCCGGCGGCGCGGGGAAGCGGCTGATGCCGCTCACCGCCGACCGGGCGAAACCGGCCGTGACGTTCGGCGGGACGTACCGCCTGGTCGACTTCGTGTTGTCCAACCTGGTCAACGGCGGCATCCTGCGGATCTGCGTGCTGACCCAGTACAAGTCGCACAGCCTGGACCGCCATGTCACGACCACCTGGCGGATGTCCAGCCTGCTGGGCAACTACGTGACGCCGGTGCCCGCCCAGCAGCGGCTCGGCCCGCGCTGGTACCTCGGCAGCGCCGACGCTATCCTCCAGTCGCTCAACCTCATCCATGACGAACAGCCCGACTACGTCGCGGTGTTCGGCGCCGACCACGTCTACCGGATGGACCCGCGGCAGATGCTGGACCAGCACGCCGAGCACGGCGCGGGCGTCACCGTCGCCGGGATCAAGGTGCCCAGGGCCGAGGCGTCCGGGTTCGGTGTGATCACCCCCGGCGCCGACGGGGTGCAGGTGGAGCGCTTCCTGGAGAAGCCGGCCGACCCGCCCGGCCTGCCCGGCGACCCCGGTCATGTCTTCGCCTCGATGGGCAACTACGTCTTCACCACCAAGGCGCTGCTGGAGGCGCTGCGCGAGGACGCGGAGGACCCGCAGTCCGTGCACGACATGGGCGGCAGCATCCTGCCCCGGCTCACCTCCCAAGGCGCCGCGCACGTCTACGACTTCGACGCCAACCACGTCCCCGGCGAGACCGCCCGCGACCACGGCTACTGGCGGGACGTCGGCACCCTGGACGCGTACTACGAGGCGCACATGGACCTCATCTCCGACCGGCCCGCCTTCAGCCTCTACAACCGTGACTGGCCGATCCACACCAACCCCGGGTCGCTGCCGCCCGCGAAGATCGGCGCCGGCGGCATCGTGGGGGAGTCCGTGATCAGCCCGGGCTGCGTGGTCCGCGGGCAGGTCACCCGCTCCGTGCTGTCACCGGGCGTCATCGTGGACTCCGGCGCCGTCGTCCAGGGCTCGGTTCTCCACCACAACGTGCGGGTCGGCCGCGGCGCCATCGTCCGCGGGGCCGTGCTCGACAAGAACGTGGACGTCCCGCCCGGCGCCACCATCGGCGTCAACCCCGAGCGCGACCGAGAGCTGTACACCGTCTCCGACGCGGGCGTGATCGCGCTGGGCAAGGGCAGCCAGGTGGGCTGACGGCAGGCCGCTCACGCGCTGCCGCCGACGGGAGCCGGCTCAGCCGGTCCGCGGGCCGGCGCCGTCCGCGTCGGAGCGGGGGGCGCCGGGCACGCCGGAGCCGCCGGAGCCGCCGGGTCCGCTCCCGGCGTCCCGGCGGCTGACGTCCACCGCGTGGCGGACGCGGCGGCGGACGTCGGCGACGG
This sequence comes from Streptomyces sp. NBC_00448, assembly GCF_036014115.1. Classification (NCBI taxonomy): domain Bacteria; kingdom Bacillati; phylum Actinomycetota; class Actinomycetes; order Kitasatosporales; family Streptomycetaceae; genus Streptomyces; species Streptomyces sp. NBC_00448. The sequence continues at coordinate 1,295,705 of NZ_CP107913.1, read as the reverse complement.
CGGGCGAGCCGGTGAAGGCGGCGGTCACCTCCAGCAGCCAGGCGGTCTCCGCCGCCACCGTCCCCGGCACCGGGGGCGGCACGGGTGCCGCGGGCGTCGGCCGCGGGGCGCCCGCCGCGTCGCACCGCCGTCCGGCCCGCTTGTTCTCCAGCGCCGCCGCGATGGTGGCCGCTTCGAGCACCGCGTGCCGGTCGCGGTCGCGGTCCTCGGCTTCGGCCTCGGCCGTCCACCGGGCGACATCGGAGTCGAAGTACGGGCGCAGCGCCAGATGGCCGTCGTGGATCTCGATCACCCGCCGGTAGAGGGCGAACTCGGCACGTGGCAGGCCAGGACGGCGGTCGGTCACCGACGGGTCGAGGGCGATCTGCGGCAGTTCGCGGTGCAGGGCCGACCACAGTGGTTCCAGCGCCCGGTAGCGGTGGTAGGCGCGCAGCCACCGCACGGGGGCGCCGAGGGCGTCGCCCCACAGCGTGGCGGTGGCGCCGCCGGTGGCGAGCAGCGCGGTGATCGCGCCCAGCGCGGAGGACACCATGTCCTCGCCGATGTCCTGGTTGCCGGTGCTCAGATCGGAGATCACGTCGTCCAGCGTCCACGCGGTCCAGGCGGCACCGAACGCGGCGGCGAGCATCATCAGCCGCAGCCCCGTCCGCAGCAGCCCCGGGGCGGTGCGCTCGACGTGGTCGGCGAGTTCCCTCGCCAGGACCAGCAGGCACCAGGCGCCGTAGGCGGCGAAGAGCGCGCTGTACGACGCCAGGGCCCACCGGTGGCCGGGGGAGACCGAGAGCTGCTCGCTCGTGGTGGCGGGGCGGGCCGCGAGGAAGAGGGCCACGGACGCCGCCAGGGTCGCACCGGCGGCCCAGACCTGGCGGCGCACCGCACGCCGTCCGGCTGTCGGGGACCTGAGGGCGTAGGCCACCAGCACGAGGAAGGCGAAGGCGGCCAGTTTCAGGTCGTGGGTGATCAGCCCGACCAGCGTGTCGAGGGTCGGATCACGCGACAACCTGTCAGTGACGGAAGGGGCGTTGAAGACCAGCGCCAGGCCCATGCACAGCGCGAATCCAGAGACGTGGCGCTGCGCGGAGTCCGCCCGCGCGCCGCGGGTGATCGCCAGCCGGTGGGCGCCGAAGACCAGGAAGAACGCGGCCCCGAGGAACGACAGCAGGTCAGCCATCGGCGCGGCCCGGCGCCGGGGCCTCCGGGATGCCGAACAGCCGCTCCAGCCGCGCCCGTTGGGGGTGGGGCGGCGGCGCCGGGCGGGTGCTGCCGGCCGCCTGGGCGGTGCGGGTCAGGATCAGGGAGGCGACCAACTCGGCCTCCTGCTCCTGCGGTTCGGTGTACACGGTGCGGCCGAGCACCCGCTGGACCAGGGACGCCGATAAGTGCGGCAGCAGGACCTGGGCGGCGGCCGACGCGGCGGGCGCGGTCTCGTGGTGGCCGCAGATCAGGTGGGCCGCCTCGTGCAGCAGGATGTGCTGCTGGTGCAGGGCGGTGGTGTCGGCCGCGTACACGATGCAGTCGGCGCGGTCGGTGGTGACCAGTAGGCCGCACGGGGTGTCCCGCGCGGAGGAGACCGGCACCAGCTCGATCGGACGGCCGCGGGTGCCGGCGAGCATCCCGACGAAGACGGTCGCGTCGAACGGGCTGGGCAGGTCGAGCGCGTCCACCGTCCGCCGGCAGCGCTGCCACATGGCCCGACTTCCGTCACTTCTGGTATGTCTCACACGCTGTCCCTTTGTCCGCCGGCCGGAACCGCGAGATCTCACGGAGGAGTTCGAGCACGCTCAGAGTTCGCGACTCGGTGAACCGCGCTCCCTGCGGGCGAGCACGTCGATCATGTCGCTGATCGTGGCCGCGTCTTCGGGGGAGAGGTTGACCGCGCGCAGCGCCATGCTGCGCACGCCGGCGTCGCGCAGCGCGCCGAGCAGCTCCAGCTCCTTGGTGATGGCGGCGCCCTGCTCGTCGTCGAAGAAGTATCCGACGGGGACGTCGAAGAACTGTGCCAGGGCTTCCAGATGGCGCTTGGTGGGATTGTCACGGCGCCCGGTGCGCAACTGCCACAGGTACGTCGCGGAGAAGCTCTCGCCGGTGGCCTCACGGCAGGCGCGGGCGACTTCCTCGTGGCTGTACGGCTCGCGGGTCGGGCGCCGGATGACCTGGAAGAGCGCGTCGATCTTGCCGGCAAGCGTGGAGGTGGAGTCGGAGCCGGAGTCAGCGGACGTGGCGGCCGGACCGCTCGTGGAACCCGCCGCCGAACTGCCCCTGGAATCGGCCGCGGTGGGAGTGTTCTCGCCCATCATCCGCCTCCCCCACGTCGTGCCGGCCAGGCTGGGGTACCCCCGCACCCGGGTTCATCCTAGCTGGTGCCCCCACGATCCCGGAATGGCCGGCAGGCGTGTGCCGGCCCATCGGCGGCGGTGCACCCGCTCCCGGCACCGCCGCCGACTGCCGTACGTGACAAGGGAGTCGCTGTCCGTCCGCCTTCCGGCGGCGGCCCGCTCAGACCGGCGCGGGCGCCGGCTCCGGCGCGCTCTCGGTGCGCCGCGCGGCGCGCAGCGCGGACGGCAGGCTCAGCGCGATGCCGGCCAGGGCGATCAGCCCCATGGTCCACAGCGCCCCGCGCACCCCGATCCAGTCGCCGAGCACACCGCACCCCAGCGCGCCGACCAGGCCGGCCGCCGCCAGGCACACCTGGAGCGCGGCCATCGCCCGGCCGAGCGTCTCCTCCGACATGTCGGAGACCAGTACGGAGCTGACGGCCACGTTGGCGATCGCGCCGAAGAAGATCGGCAGTCCGATGCCCATCGCCGCGCAGAACGCGGCCAGCGGCAGCGGCCCGGCGGCCAGCGGCAGCAGCATGCTGCAGACCATGCCGGCGGTGAAGGCGCCCAGCATCACCCGGCGGGCGTTGCGCCCCGGCGTCAGCACCCGTCCGGCGACGGCGGAGCCGGCCAGGCCCATCAGCCCCGACAGCGCGAAGAGGGAGCCGTACGCGGCGGTCGGCAGGTGGATCACCCGTAGCAGGAACGGTCCGGTGAGGGTGGTGACGCCGGCCAGCGTCGCGGCCGGCACGATGATGAACACGCCCAGCGCGCGGTGGAAGGCGTCCCCGGTGAAGACCCGCATGCCGGCCATGGCGCCGCGCAGCATGGTCAGCACCGAGGGCGCGGGGCCGCGTGGCACGAGATCGGGGGCGCGCATGGTCAGCAGGGCGGCGGCGCTGAGCGCGTAGCTCGCCACGTCGACCGACAGCGCGGCGGCCGCGCCGAGCACCGCGATCGCGGGTCCGGCCAGCAGGCGGCCGACGAGCGCGGCGCCGTACTGTCCGGCCTGGAGTCTGGCGCGGGCGCCCCCGATGCCGTCGGGGCCGACGAGTTGGCGCAGGTGCAGGAAGTACACGGCCGTGGAGAGGGTGGACGCGCCGCCCATGACGGCGCAGAGCAGGCCCAGCCAGAGCAGCGAGACGGCGCCGGCGGCCAGCCCCAGGGCGACCACGCCGACGGCCACCGCGCAGACCAGGTCGAGCAGGATCAGCGCGCGGCGCGGGTGGACGAGGCGGTCGGCGAGCGCGCCCGCGGGGAAACCGAAGAGCAGGATCGGGGCGGTGGCGGCGGCGCTGATCAGGCCGATTGCTCCCGCGGAGGCGTTGAGGTGCACCACGGCCACGACCGGCAGCGCGATCGCCGTGAAGACGGAGCCGAAGGCGGAGGCGGTCTGGCCGCACCAGTAGAGGTTGACGTCGCGGTCGACGGCCCAGCCCGAGCCGCCCGCCTTCGCGCTGTCCGTCTTCGTGCCGCCCGGGTCCGTGCCGCCTGTGTCCGTACCGGCGGCGCTCACGCCGTCCGTCGCCTCGCCCGCCGGCCCGGCGGCTCTCTCACGGCTCATCGGTGCACCTCACCGGGTCACGACGGGACGGGCGTACGCGCCGGCCAGCGCGTCCACGGTGAACAGCGGATCGGGCGCGGGGTCCAGGAGTTGGGTCAGGAAGAGCAGCACGCCCGCCGAGCCGCTCCACAGGTCGGCGCTGAACCGCATGAGCTGGTCGCCGAGGAAGCGGACGCCGGTCTCGTGCGGCACGGCGAACTTGAACAGCCCGCGCGCGCTGCGGATCGCGTCGGCCCTGGCCGCTTCGTCGCCCGTCGCCTCCGCGTACTCGGCGAGGCCGAAACCGAGGCCGGACAGCCCCTGGCACAGGCCGGGCATCACGGTGTACGTGGTGCGCATCGGGACCAGCAGCAGCGGCAGCGCCCGCGCGAGCCGGTCGTCGTCCACCACCCGCGCGTAGCGGACGGCGGTGTGCGCGACCGACGCGGAGCCGCAGTAGAGGTACGGCAGGCTGCGCTGGTCGGTGGCGGAGACCGGGAAGGCCAGGCCGGGCGCCTCGGGGTCGGTGGCGCGGTCGAGTTCGGCGTGCAGCAGCCGTACGCCGCGGCTCAACCCGTCGGCCGACCCGGTGACGGCGGCGAGCTGCTGGAGCATCAGGGCGATGCCGGTCCGGCCGTGCATGACGCCGGTGGCGTCGTCGGGGCCGAGGCACTCGGTGAGGTCGGCGTCGGAGGGCAGCGCCTCCGCCAGCTCCAGAGCCCGCTCGATGTGCGACGCGTCGCGGGTGCGGCCGTACATCGCCAGGTGGGCGAGGGCGACGCCGGAGGTGCCGCCGAAGAGCGTCGCCGACGACCCCGAGGTGATGAGGGGGTGCTGGTCCGCGACGGCGAGCAGGTCCCGCGCCTCGTCCAGCATGCCGTGGTCGGCGAGCACCCAGGCGATGCCCGCGGCGCCGGCGAACAGCCCCGGGGCCAGGCGCTCGACGCCGCCGAACGCGTCGTCGCGCAGCCGCTCCAGCGCCCCTTGCGGCAGTGCGCGGCCGGCCCGGGTCAGGGCGTGCAGGACGCCCGCGGAACCGTAGGCGAGGCACTGGGTGTTGCTGTGGTAGCCGTCGGCGATGGTGGGGAACACCCGGTCGGGGTGGGTCGGGTCGGCCATGGCGATCAGCGCGTCCGCGGTACGGTCCCGCAGCTCGGCGAGGTGCCGCAGCGGGTCGGCGGCCACCTCTGCGGGCGACGGGAGGGGCGTGACGCCCTTCACCGCGGCGCGCGGCTGGTGGAACCTGACGGCCTTGCGCCACAGCGGCTCCGGCAGCGGCGCCCGCTCCAGCAGGTCGGCGCGCAGGTGGGCGAGGGTGTCGGGGTTGCGCTGCGCCACCTGGTGGTAGGGCCCGACGAGCAGCAGGGCCAGGCCGGCCAGCCCGTACTCGTCGTGGATCAGCCGGTCGTCGCCGACGAGGTCGGTGGGGACCGCGTAGCCGGGGGTGCCCATCACCAGGATCTCGTCGGCGTCCGCGCGCTGGGCGGCCTCGAAGTCGACCAGCCGGATGCCGTCGTCCTCGTCGACCATCACGTTGCCGGGACTGACGTCGACGAAGAGGTAGCCGGCCGCGTGCAGTTGCTCCAGCGCGCTCTCGATCCGCGCGAGCACCTTCTCGCAGCGGGCGTAGTAGTCGCCGTACTCGTGGGGTGCGCGACCGACGCCGAGCATGGCGTGGTGGGCGACCATCCAGCGCTGGAGCGTCTCGCCCTCGATGAACTCGGTGACGAGGAAGTCGTGCTCCCACTCGCGGAAGTAGGCCAGCGGTTGCGGGGCCAGGCCGGGCGCCGTCTCGTGCAGCGCGGTCAACGTCGCCCACTCGGAGCGCAGTTGGTCGGGCGCGGTGGTCTCGCCGTGGGCGATGCCGGTGTGCGCGCGGGCCTCCTTGATGAACACCTGGCGGCCGGTGGCCTGTTCCAGGCCGCGGTAGGCGCCGCCGGAGTTGGTGAACTGCAGGGCCTCCTCGAAGACGTATCCGTGGAAGCTCACCGAACCCGCCTTGCGGGCCGACCCCGTCCTGCGTGCTGACCCCGCCTTGCGGGCCGGCTTCGCGCCGGCGGGGCGGCGCTCGGCGAAGGGGTCGGTGATGCCGGGCGGGAGGTGGAAGGACACGCCGCGGCGGTCCTCCCGGAGCTCGCCGTCGGCGCCGCGGACCAGCAGGGTGTGCGTGCCGTCGGCGTTGACCCGCTCGCGCGGCAGGAAGGCGCCGTAGCGGTAGTGGACGGTGCGTGAGTCCCGGTAGCGCCGGTCGGTGAGGATGAACGGGCCTTCCTCGTCGGCGAGTTCCGTGCGCAGCCGCTCCATGAGGGCGCGGGCTGCGGGGACGCTGGTGGGATACGCGGCGATGAACTTGCCGCTCTGCTGCCGGGCGGCCTGCTTCTGGTGCGTCCACCAGTAGAAGAGCTGGCCGGCCAGGTGCTTGAAGGCGACGTCCTGCGCGAAGCAGACGGCGGCGACGGTGTCGAGGACGTGCTGCTGGCGGCCGGGTCGCGCGGACACGTGCACCTTCCAGCCGTCCTCGACACCGCGCAACTGCCTTCCCCGGTGCCACATCGTCCAGATGCCGGACTCGGTCTCGGTCCAGCCGTCCGGTACCCGCTCGGGACGGTAGATCTCCCCGCGGTCGCGGGTGGTCTCCAGCGGTGCGTAGAAGTCTCGGTCCGCGACGACGAACGGGAACGGGATCATGGGCCTCTCCGGTACGGATCGACGGATCGACGGGGCGGATCGACGGGGCGGCCGGCCGGGGCGGCGGGCCGGCTTCGCGCCGGCGGGGCGACCTCGGGCGGGCGTCGGGCGGGCGTCAGCAGCAGACGATGACGCTGGTCGCGCTGAGCGAGGTGGGGACTGGGGCGGTCACGGACGTCTTGACGTCCATCCCCTGGAGGTCGAGCGGCCCCGCGAGGTGTGCCTCCACCTCGAACTCGCCCCCGTCGGCGGCTGGTTCGGGCGCGCTCTGCCCGTCGTCGGGCGTAGCGGAACTGGGCACTGCGGAACTGGGTTCTGCGGCATCGGCCATGGTCGACTCCTGTCGGTTCCGGGCCTCCGGACGGCCCGGGCGGGCCGCACCGGCACAACGCGTGTGTGGGTGGCGCGCCGCGAGGGCGCGCCACCCACATCGTCCGGTCAGGCGCAGGCAGCCAGGCTGACCGTGCTGCCGGGGGCCACCACCGGCGAGTTCACACCCATCTCCTGGAGGTCCAGCGGGGCCTCGGAGTGCGCCTCGACCTCGTTGTCGGTCTCGGTCTCGGCGGCGTTGTCCTCGTTGGTCGGGTCGACGGCGTCAGCCATGATCGTCTCCTCGTCTCGGCGGATGTGAAGCGTTGCTGGGAACGTCTCAGAAGGTAGGACCGGCGAATTCGGAACCGGTCTATCCGCGGTATGAGGTCGGTATCGCCGCAGTTCGGCGGGGGTTGGCGGCAACAGCCCCGAACGATGGGGACGTTGCCCTGTTCACCTGGGCGACATCGTCTGATATAAGTCATCCGGCTGATGTCATTCATCTCAGCTCACGATCCGCTGTCCGGATCAGCCGGTGGGAAAGGTGAAACCAGAAATGGCCGAACCAGCGCAAACCGCGCACGACAGCCTGCGGCTCACCGTCCTCGGTCCACTGTCCGTCGGCACGGCCGGCGGCCCTCTCCCGCTCGGTCCGCTCAAGCAGCGGTTGCTGCTGGCGATGCTGCTGTGCCGCCCCAACACCCCGGTGTCGCTCGACCTGTTGACCGACACCCTGTGGGACGGCAGGCCGCCGCGCACCGCGCGCAAGAACATCCAGGTGTACATCTCCGCGCTGCGCAAGCTGCTGGACCGGGTCGGGGCCGGCGAGCGGCTCGCCCATCACGCGGGCGGCTATCTGTTACGGGTGCGCGACGACGAGCTGGACGCCCTGCGCTTCCAGCGGCTGGCCAGGTCCGCCCGCGAGGCCACCGCGCAGGGCGCGTTAGGACCGGCGTCCCGGATGCTGCGCGAGGCGCTCGGTCTGTGGCAGGAACTCCCGCTGCGCGAGCTGCGCTTCTCGCCCGCCGTCAGATCCGAGGCGGAACGCCTCGACAGCCGCCACCTCCAGGTCTACGAGGACTGGGCCGAGGTCGAGCTGCGGCTCGGCCGCGCCACCGAGGTCGCCGAGACCGTGGGGGACCTGGTCGAACGCCACCCCGAGCGTGAACGGCTCCGCGCGGTCCAGATGACCGCGCTGTTCGACCAGGGCCGGCAGACGGAGGCGCTCGCCGCGTACGCCGGACTGCGCCAACTGCTCGCCGTCGAGTACGGACTTCAGCCCAGCGCCGCGCTGGAGACGCTCTACCGGTCGATCCTCGGCGGCGGTCCGCACGAGCCCGGCGGCCCCTTCGCCGCCTCCGGCGGGCGGACCGCGCCGCGCCGCGCGGGCGGCGCGCTGGGCACCCTCCTCCCGCAGGACCTGGCGGACTTCACCGGCCGCGACCGGCATCTGCGGTCGCTGCGCGGCCTGTTGGACGGCGAGCGGCGCCTCACCGTCCTCACCGGTCCGGTCGGCACCGGCAAGACCGCGCTCGCGGTGCACACCGCGCACGGTCTGGCGGCGGAGTTCCCCGACGGCCGGGTGCTGCTGCGGATGCGCGACGCGACCGGCCATCCGCGCCCGGCCGCCTCGCTGGTGACCGAACTGGCCCGGATGGCCGACCTCCCCGAACAGCGGGACGAGAGCGACGCCGACGAGGTCGCCGCCGCGTGGCGGGCCTGGCTGGCACCCCGCCGGGTCCTGCTGGTGCTGGACGACGCGGCCGACGAGGCGTCCGTGCGGCCGCTCGTCCCCGACACCGGCGCCAGCGCCGTACTGGTCACCGCACGCGCCCAGTTGGCGGGACTGGTGGCGGCGAACCGGCTGGAGCTGGCCGCGTTCGACCAGGCCGAGAGCCTCGAACTGCTGGGCCGGATCGTCGGGCACGAGCGGCTACGGTCGTGTCCGGAGGCGGCCGAAGGGATCGTGGCCGCGACCGGGATGCTGCCGCTCGCGGTCAGGGTGAGCGGCCTGAAACTCGCGGTGCGGCGGTACCTGCCGCTGTGCGAGTACGCCGAGCGGCTGGCCGACAGCAGGGCCGTCCTGGACGAACTGGTCGCGGGCGACGCCGACGTGCGGCCGCGGCTGGCGAGCGGATGGAGGGAGCTCGCCGCGGCGGACCAGGCCACGCTCTGCCTGCTGGCGGAGCTGCCCGAGGGGCCCTTCACGCTCCGCCAGGCCGCCGAGGCGCTCACCTGCGACCAGGACGACGCCCTGCACAAGCTGGAGTCGCTGATGGACGCGGGCGCGCTGCCGGCGCCGGACTGCGAGGTCACCGCGCACGCGGCGCTGTACGAACTTCCGCGGTTGGCGAAGGTCTACGCGCGTGAACAATCCCTTCGGCAGGCGCTGCACGTGCGACCGCTGCCCCGCGCCACCGCCTGAGGCCCGGGCGGCGGGCACCCGCTTCCGGACCGGCGGAGGTGGTCGGGAAGCGGGGGCCCGCAAGCGTGCTCCGGAAGCGGTGCCCCGCAAACGGTGGCCGCCGCCCGGTCGCCCACGGCTCCGAGCTGCGGACATACCGTTTCCATACCGTTTCCGACCTTGCCTCGAACCGCACCCGCCGACACTTCGGGAGGACGATGAGGGAGCGTGTGATGGAACTCGCCGAACTGATGACACTGCGTCCGCTGCCGGGCGCGGGACTGCTTCTGACCGTCACCGGCCGTTGCCCCCTGCACTGCGCGCACTGCTCCACCTCCGCCACCATGGCCTCGGGCGAGCCGGACGCCGCTCAACTCCGCTCCTTCGTCGGCACCTTCACCCCCGAGCAGCATCCCTCGGTGCTGATGATGACCGGCGGAGAGCCTTTGCTGCGGCCCGAGTTGGTCGCCGCGATCGCCAAGTCCGCGCGTACGGCGGGCACCAGGACCGCGCTGCTCACTGGCGCCTTCTTCGCCGGCCGCGTTGACCGCCCCGGGCAGGCCGCGGCCGTGCCGGAGCGGATCTGGCGGGCCGTCACCTCCGTCGACCACTTCTCGGTGAGCCTCGACGCCTTCCACGAGCGCGAGACCGGCCGCGCCCCCGTGTTCGCCCTCGTCCGGCGGGTGTTGGACGCCGGCATCGCCACCAGCTTCCACCTGGTCGGCGCCGGCACCGACGACCCGTACCTCGCCGACGTCACCGCGGACATCCGCCGCACCTTCGGCGACCGCGTCCCGATGCTCGTCAACTCGCTGCGCCGGGTGGGGCGCGCCGCCTCCTGGGCCACCGCCGACACCGCGCTGCCCGATCCGGAGCGGGCGCTGCCCTGCTCGATGGCCGCCTGGCCGGTCGTCGCGGCCGACGGCACGGTCGTCGCCTGCTGCAACCAGGACGTCGTCGACCGCAGACCCGCCCCCGTCCACCTGACGCTCGGCCACATCGGCACGGACGGCTGGCCGGCGATCCGGACCCGGGTGCTCGGCTCGCCGGTGCTACGGATGATCAGGACCGTCGGCCCGGCCAACCTCCAGCACCGGTACGGCGCCGCCGGGTCGGCCGCGGTGCGCCGCGGCTACTGCGAGGGCTGCCGCGCGGTCGGCGACGACCCCGCCGTGCTGGCCGCCGTGACCGCGGCCGGCGGCGGGCCGGCGGGCGCGCTACTGGACCGGTACGCCGCCCGCGGCCAGGCCGAGGCGGGCGCGGTCGCGCTGGTGCGGCGGCACGGCTGCGCGCCGTACGCCGACCTGGTCGCGCTGTTCGGAGCGGAGCGATGAGCGCCGGTACGGCGGTGTCCGCGAGCACGGCGCTGCGGGCCCGGCTGCGGCTGACCGCGCCCGCGGTGCGGTCCGCCACCGCCGCCATGTGGCGCTCGCCCGGACTCGTCCCGCGCTACGGCGGCTACCTGGCGGCGATGCACGGCGTGATCCGCGCGTCGGTGCCGCTGATGGAACGGGCGGTGCTGCGCTGCGCCGAAGTCGGTCCCGCGGAAACGGTGTTCGGCCCGGCCGACCCGGTGTGCGGGCCGCTCGCGGAGTACCTGCGGGGGCACATCGAGGAGGAACGCGGCCACGACGACTGGCTGCTGGCCGACATCGCCGCGCTGGGCGGGGACCCCGCGGTGGTCCTGGACCGGCAGCCGCCGCCCGTCGTCGCCCGGCTGGCCGGCGCGCAGCACTACTGGATCGAGTACCACCATCCCGTCGCGCTGCTCGGCTACATCGCCGTACTGGAGGGCAACGCGCCCGCGCCCTGGCTGGCGGACCGGATCGCCGCCGCCGGGGTGCCCGAGGCGGCGCTGCGCACCGTACGCGGCCATGCCGAGCTGGACACCGGACACACGGCGGCGCTCTTCGCCCTGCTCGACGAGCTGCCGTTGGACCCGTCCCTGGTGAACGCGGTCGTGATGAGCGCGCTGCACACCGTGGACGGCCTCGTCGAGCTGTTCGCGCACATCGGCCGGGCAGCGGAGCCGGATCACTCCAGGGAGAGGACGCACACGTCATGAGCGACGGGGCGGCGCAGGACCGGAACGGCAACGGCAACGGCAGCGGCAGCGGGACCGGGCGGGGCGCGGTCGGCGGCCACCCGGCCGACGACACCCTCGACGTGCTGGAGTCACACGGCTTCGGCGTCTCCGAACTCACCGAGGAGCAGCGGGACGTGCTGCGCGCGCTGAGTTCCGAGGAGCTGTCGATGATGCTCGACATCAAGGCGCGGCTGGACGAGGTGGGCCCCGAGGTGCAGGCCCACAGCGAGATCGCCGGAGGCGCGCTCTTCTGAGCCGCTCCACGACCAGCGGGAAGGGACCCGACCATGCGCTGCGCTGCGTGCGATGCCGAGCTTCCGTCCGAGGCGCGTTTCTGCCCGTCCTGCGGCACCCCGGCCGCCGTGCGGGCCCCGGGAGTACCGCAGGAGGAGCGCAAGGTCGTGACCGTGGTCTTCTGCGACCTGGTCGGATCGACGGCGCTGTCCGGCGTGCTCGATCCGGAGACGCTGCGCACCGTGGTGCTGCGCTACTTCGAGCGGATGCGGGAGTGCCTGGAGGAGTTCGGCGGGACGGTCGAGAAGTTCATCGGCGACGCCGTGATGGCCGTCTTCGGCGTCCCGGTGACCCACGAGGACGACGCGGCGCGGGCGCTGGCCGCCGGGCTGGCCATGCTGGACGCCGTGCAGCGGCTCAACGACACCGAGTTGGGGCCGTCGCTCGGCATCAGGATCGGCGTCCGGATCGGCATCAACACCGGCCCCGTGGTAACGGCGTCGGACGTCTCGTCCCGGCAGGCGCTGGTGTCGGGGGAGACGGTCAACGTCGCGGCGCGGCTGGAGCAGAACGCCGCCGAGGGCGAGGTGCTGATCGGCCCGGAGAGCCGCCGGGCCGCGGGGGCGAGCGCCCTGACCGAACGCGTCGGCCCGCTGCGGTTGAAGGGCAAGGAGGACGCGGTCACCGCGTACCGGCTCGTCGCCGTGGTCGAGGAGGAGCCGGAGGTCACCCGCCGCTTCGACGTGCCCTTCGTCGGCCGGACCCGCGAACTGGCAGTTCTGCGGCAGGCGTTGGGCACCGTCGCGGCCCGGGACGGCCGTGGCCCGAACCTGGTGACGGTGTTCGGCGAGGCCGGCATGGGCAAGACCCGGCTGATCCACGAGTGGCGCAAGCGGTCCGGCCGCGCCTTCAACTACGGCTCGGGGCGCTGCCGTCCGTACGGCGAGCGCGGCAGCCTGGCGCCGCTGGCCGACGCCGTACGCCAACTCCTCGACGAGTTCCCGGACCTGTGGCCGGTGCGGGCCGACGACTCCGGGGCGGTACGGGAGTTGGGCGGCGCCCGGTGCGCCGCGGCCGGCGCCGCCTCGTCCGATCCGGCCGCCGCGGAACGCGACGAGGTCGGCGCCGCGCTGGCCGTGCTGTCGGCCGGGCTGCTGGAGGACGGCACGCCGAACCCGTCGACGGACGACACCTGCGCGGCACTGACCGGCCTGCTGGGCGTGCTCGCGCGCAGCCGCCCGGTCGTGCTGGTGCTGGACGACCTGCACTGGGCGAGCGATCCGCTGCTTGCGGTGGTCGCCACGCTGTGCGCCGAACTCGCCGCCGCCGGCGTGCTGTTCGTCTGCGCGGCGCGTCCCGACCTGGCCGACCGCCGCACCGGATGGGGCGGCGGCGGGGCGCGGTCGCTGACCCTGCCCGGCCTGACCACGGCGGAGGCCGAGGCGGTGGCCGACGCGCTGACCGAGGTCGGCGCGCACTGGGACGGCGGGAGGAGCCCGGCCGGGACCGCTACGGCGGCCGGTGCCGGGGCCGGCCCTGGCGCCCTGGCCGGCTCCGCCCGGGGCGGCCGGGGTACGCGTGTGCCGCCGCAGGTCCTGGAGTCCGCCGGCGGCAACCCCTTCTACCTGGAGATGCTCATCGCCGCCCTCACCCAGCCGGACTCCGGGTACCGCCCCGACGGCGGCGGCGACCTGCCGACCACCCTTCAGGCGCTGCTCGGCGCGCGGATCGGCGCGCTCGGCCGCGCGGAGCGCGCCGCGCTGGACATCGCGGCCGTCGCGGGGCGGGAGTTCACCGCCGACGAGGTCGCCGACCTGGTGGCCGGCGACCGGGAGGGCGCACCCGGCGGCGCGCTGCACGCCACGGAAGCGCCGGCGGCGGAACCGGAGTCGCCGGCTCCGGTACCGGGGCCGGTCGGCGCGGCCCTCGCCCGGCTCGGCCGGCACCGCCTGCTGCGGCCCGCGGACCGGCCGCGGCCGGGCACGTACCCGCTGCGCTTCAGCAGCGGTCTCGTGCACGAGGTCACCTACCAGTCGATGGCCAAGCGGACCCGGGCGGAGCGGCACGAGCACGCCGCGCGGGCGTTGGCCGACCGGCTCGCGGGCGGGGCCACGCCAAGCGGCGGCGCGTCGGACAGCGGCGCCACGGGCACCGGACCTTCGGGCAGCGGCCCGTCGGGCGGCGCGCAGGACGCACCGCCCCGCGGCACCCGGCGCCTGCCGTCCGCCGAGGCGACCGCCGCCGTCGCCGGGCACCTGGAGCACGCCTACCGCTACCGCGCCGAGCTCGGCGTCCTCGGCGCCCACACCGACGAACTGCGGCTGGACGCCGTCCGGTTGCTGATCGACAGCGGTTCCAGGGCGCTTGCCCGCTCGGACCTGGCCTGGGCGGCGGGGCTGCTGGAGCGGGCCGTGGAGCTGGCCGCCGACGGCGAGCCCGAGTGGGCGGCGGCGGCCCGGCGGCTCGGCGACGTACTGCTGGCGACCGGCCGTACGGACGAGGGCCGGGCGCTGCTGCTGGGAGTGCTCGCCGCGGCGGACGCCGAACCGCGCGAGGCGGTGCGCCCGGTGGAGGCCGCGCACGCGCGGCTGGCCCTGGCCGCCGTGTCCGCGGCCCCCGACGGGAGCAGCGCGGGAACCGTCGCCCAATGGGCGCTGCCGGTCTTCGAGAGTGCGGGAGACGACCTCGGACAGGCGCGGGCGTGCATCCGGATCGCGCAGGAGCGGCAGTCGCACGGCCGGCACGTGGCGGCCGACGGCCTGCTGTCCCGGGCCCTGACGCACGCCCGCCGGGCAGGTGCGGAACCCGAACGGGCCCTGGCGCTGGGCGCGATCGGCGTCTCGCTGTGGCGCGGCCCGCAGCCGGTCCCCTCGGCGGTCGCCCGCAGCCGCGCGCTGCTGGCCGAGCACGGGGAGCAGCGCCCCACCGTACGGCTCACGCTCAACTGCCCGCTCGCCGTGCTGCTCGCGCTCCAGGAGCGGTGGGACGACGCGCACGCCTGCCTGGCCAGGGCCCGGCGGCTGGCCGGTGAACTCGCTTACGCCGAGGGCCGCGTGGTGCTGCCGCTGTTCGCCGCCGCCGTGGCGGCGCTGGCGGGTGAGGGCGGCCGGGCGCTGGACCTGCTCGACGAGGCCGACGGCGCCGCCGCGAGCCTCCAGGCCGACGGCCTGCGCGGGGTGGTGGCCCGGGAGTCGGCCCGGCTGCTGCTGGACGCCGGCCGCTACGGCGACGCGGCCACGCGGCTGGCGCGGGCCCCGGGCACGGCGGCGGCCGAGCCGGCGGACGGCGACCAGGCCGCCTCGGACACCGCCGACCTCGACGGCCTCCAGGCCAGGATCGCCGCCGCGCGCGGCAGCGCCGAGGAGGCCGAGGCGCTGGCCGCCCGCGCGGTGCGCACCGCGGCCGGCACCGACTCGCCCGTCCTGCTGGCGACCGCCTGGCTGGACCGGGCCGACGTCCTGCGCCAGGCCGGCCGCGCGGACGACGCGCGTCAGGCCGCCGCCCAGGCCGCCCGGCAGTTCGAGGCCAAGGGCCACCTGCCCGGGGCGCGGCACGCCGCCGGATGGCACCGGGTCCCGACATGAGCCGCCCGCCGCCGGGCCGCCGCACCCCGGCCCGCCGGACCCCCGGCCACCCCCGCACCGGAACGTGACACCGCCAGAACGCGAGAGGCTGCTGAATGACAACCGCCGAGCAGGGCGCCGGTCCCCGACTCACCTGGAGTCTGCGCGGCAAGCGCCCCGAGGACGTACTGGTCGCCGCGGACGGCGAGCGGCCGGCGCCCGACCGGGACTGGGCCGGCGCGCTGGGCACCGGCGTGCGGGTGTGCGTCGTCGACTCCGGGGTGGAGGACGGCCATCCGCTGATCGGCAGGGTCGACGGGGCCTGGACGGTCCGCAAGGACGAGACGGGGACCAGCGTCGTGGAAACCGACGCCACCGACACCTGCGGCCACGGCACGGCCTGCGCGGGCATCATCCGCAGAACCGCTCCGGAGTGCGAGCTGTACAGCGTGCAGGTGCTCGGCAAGGGGTTCGGCGGCACCGGCGACGTCCTGCTCGCGGGCCTGCGCTGGGCGATCCGGCAGGGCTTCGACGTGATCAACCTGAGCCTGTCCACCACCCGGCCGCAGTTCGCCGAGGAACTGCGGGTGCTCGCCGACGAGGCGTACTTCCGCGGCACCGCGATCGTCGCCTCCGCGCACAACACGCCGGTGGAGAGCTTCCCTTGGCGCTTCGCCTCGGTGATCTCGGTGGGCAGCCACCAGGAGGACGACCCGGAGCTGCACCTGTACAACCCGAGCCCCCCGGTGGAGTTCTTCGCCCCGGGCCAGAACGTGCAGGTGGCGTGGCTCGGCGGGGCGACGATCAGGACCACGGGCAACAGCTTCGCCACGCCCTACATCGCCGGGCTCTGCGCCCGCATCCTGTCCCGGCACCGCCGGATGACGACCTTCCAGCTCAAGAACGCGCTCTACCTTTCCGCGGCCAACGTCCAACTGGGCATCAGGGGTGCTTCGTGACACAGAGCAACGCAGAGACCGATCCGCTGTCGCAGGAGTTGATGCAGTCGGTGGTCGACACGGCCCGGGCCATCTTCGGCGCCCAGGCCAGTTCGGTGTTCCTGCTGGACGAGTCGAGCCACGAGCTGGTCTTCCAGGCCGTCTCGGGCCAGGGCGAGAGCTTTCTGGTGGGGCGGCGCTTCCCGGCCGAGAGCGGGATCGCCGGCTGGGTGGTCTCCTCGGGCGAGCCCATGGTCGTGGACGACCTGTCCCGCAGCGCCTCCTTCGACCGGGACTTCGCCGAGTCCACCGAGTACGTGCCCGACTCGCTGATGGCCGCGCCGCTGACGCACGGTGACCGGGTGCTGGGCGTGCTGGAGGTGCTCGACCCGGTGCCCCAGGCCAGGTCGAGCCTGAGCGAGCTGGACCTGCTGGCGCTGTTCGCCCGGCACGCGGCGGCCGCGCTGCGGGTGGTCGTGGACCGGGCGCGGCCCGCGGACGCCGGCTCCCTCGGCGGAGACGGGCGCGCGGCCGCGCTGCGGATGGCGGAGGACCTGCGGCGGCTGCTGGAGACCTCCGCCTGACCTGGACCGAGAGGTCAGCGCGCTGCGCGCCGACCGAGAGGTCAGCGCGCTGCGCGCCGCGCGGGACCGGTCACGGCACCCAGTTGAACGTGTCCGGGTCCGGGCCGGTCCGCTCGCCGCGGTCCAGCGCGCTGATCTGCGCCATGTCGTCGGGTGTCAGCTCGAAGTCGAAGAGCCGGAAGTTCTCCTCGACCCGGGAGCGCGTCACCGACTTCGGGAAGACGATGTCGCCGCGCTGCAGGTGCCAGCGCAGCGTCACCTGGGCCGGGGTGCGCTCCACCCGCGCGGCGATCGCGGTGATCACCGGGTCGCCGAGGACCTTGCCCTGGGCGATCGGGGACCACGCCTCGGTGGCGATGCCGTGGTCGGCGTCGAACGCGCGCAGCTCGTCCTGCGTGAGGTAGGGGTGCACCTCGATCTGGTTGACCGCGGGCACCACCGAGGTCTCCTGGAAGAGCCGGTTCAGGTGGGTGGTCTGGAAGTTCGACACACCGATCGCCCTGACCCGGCCGGACCGGTAGATCTCCTCCATCGCCCGCCAGGTCTCGGTGTAGTCGCCGACCGCGGGCAGCGGCCAGTGCACGAGGAACAGGTCCAGGTACTCCATGCCGAGGTCGTCCAGGCTGCGGGTGAACGCAGTGAGCGCGTCCCCGTAGGCGTGGAAGCCGTTGTTGAGCTTGCTGGTGACGAAGACGTCGGAGCGCTCCAGGCCGAACGCGCGGACGGCCTGTCCGACCTCCTTCTCGTTGCCGTACATCTCGGCGGTGTCGATGTGCCGGTAGCCGGTCTCCAGCGCGGCGAGCACCGCTTTCTTGGTGTCCTTCGGCTCGATCAGGTAGGTGCCGAATCCGAGCTGCGGGATCACCACACCGTTGTTGAGCGTGACATCGGGGATCGTGGGCGCTGAGGTCATGGTGCGCGACTTCCTTGCGTGGTCGGCGGTGCCGCGGGTGCTCTTCGGTTGTCCCCCCAAGGTCCCCCAAGGTCCCCGAAGGGCCCTCGCGGGTCCTCGAAGTCCTGGTGGCTCTGCGATGGCCCCCGGAAGTCCCCGAGGCCGCCGTCCGCCCGTCGCGGCGCCGGGCCGGCGTGCCGCCCCCGGTACCCACCGTAACGGCAGCGGCCCGGCCCGGCCCGCCGACGGCCGCCCGGCCGCCCGAGCCGCGGGGCAGTGCTCCCCTGGGCGCCGTAGCCGGTCACATGTGCGAACGCCCGGCCCTTTCGGCGCGCCCGGTGGGCCGTGGCGAGCGATGATCGGAGGATGAGGCGGATCGGCGGCGAAACGGGCGTGCCCGAGCTCGAACCAGAGGTGTTCGACCGTGCCATCGTTGCCGTTGCCCTGACCGCCGGTGACGAGCACCGGCTGGTGTACATCAACGAGGCGTTCCGCGCCCTGTTCGGGCCTCGGGAACTGGGCGCCCGGTCCGCGGACGTGTTCACCGAGCCCAGGGCCGCCCGCTTCCTGAAGATGCTCGACCAGGTGTACCGGGACCGGGCCGCCCGCCAGGTCACCGATACCCGCACCACCGACGGCACCGCGCCCGGCGCGCCCGGCCGCCGCCACTTCGTCTACAGCTGCTCCCCGGTGGTCTCCCGGTTCGGTCCCGGCGTGCTGGCCGTGGCGGTCGACACCACCCCGCAGGTCGACGCGGTGGAGGCCGCGCAGCTGCTCTCCGAGCAGCGGCAGAAGGCGTTGCAGCGGTACGAGGCGCTGATGTCCGCCGTCACGCAGATCGTCTGGCTGATGAAGCCCAACGGCGACATCACCGAGCTGGTCGGCGGCTTCGAGGACTTCACCGGCAGCCCGTGGCGGCCGGTGATCGACCAGGAGTGGCTCAGGGCGGTGCACCCGCACGACCGGACCCGGCTGGTGCGCACCTGGATCGACGCGTCCGAGGGGACCCCGTCCCTGTTCGTGTGCACGTTCCGGCTGCGCACCGCCTCCGGCGAGTACCGGCACGTGCAGTCCCGCGCCGTGCCGATCGAGCGCGGCGGGGTGCTGGTGGAGTGGATCGGCGCCACCGCGGACATCGAGGACCAGTGGCGCAACCGGCTGCGCGAGCGGCTGCTGGCACGGGTGGCCACCGTCACCGGCACCGACGACGTGCCCGACGCGTTCGCCGCCGTCGCCGCGGCGGTGGTGCCGGACCTGACCGACGCGTGCGCGGTCTTCATGCTGCCCTCGGCCGGCATCGGCGGCCCGCTCACCGCGGTCCGGGTGGCGTCCACCGCCCGCTCCGGCCTGCCGGACATGCCCCCGCTGAGCAACCAGCCCTACATCGTGGGCTCGGTCGCCCAGCAGGTGATCGAGAGCAGCCGCCCCAAG
This sequence comes from Streptomyces sp. NBC_00448, assembly GCF_036014115.1. NCBI lineage: Bacteria > Bacillati > Actinomycetota > Actinomycetes > Kitasatosporales > Streptomycetaceae > Streptomyces > Streptomyces sp. NBC_00448. Next base: position 1,276,712 of record NZ_CP107913.1, on the reverse strand, counting down.
CTGCTGGTCTTCCCCGCCGGCGAGCCGCCCGACGGCGTGCTGTCGGAGATGTCCAGGAAGTGGCTGCGCGCGGCGCGGGCCACCAGCCTGACCTTGGTGCCGATCGTGATCGACTCGGCCGTGGTCGCGTTCGCCTGCGCGGCCGGCTGCGCGGACAGCCCGCCGCCCGGTTCCGCGGACCTCGCGCTGCTCGGCGAGATCCTGCACGAGGTGCGCGAGCCGCTGCGGCAGGCGGTGGAGCTGCAACGCACCCGGCACACCGCGCTGACCCTCCAGCGCGCCCTGCTGTCGGCGACCCCGCGGGTGCCCGGCGCCGAGCTGGCCGCGCACTACCAGCCGGCCAGCAAGACCGCGGAGATCGGCGGCGACTGGTACGACGCGCTGCTGCTGCCCGACGGCACCGTCACCCTCACCATCGGCGACATCGCCGGCCACGACCTGGACGCCGCCACTTCGATGAGCCAACTGCGCAGCATGCTGCGGGTGATCGCCTACGACCAGGACCATCCGAACAGCCCGGCCGAGAGCCTGTCCCAGCTGGACCGGGTGGTGGACGGCCTGAACATCGCGCCGCTGGTCACGGTGGTGCACGCCAACCTGGTGCCGCGGGCCGGCGGCCGCTGGCACGTGGCCTGGTCCAACGCCGGCCACCCGCCGCCACTGCTGCTGCCCGCCGATGGCGAGCCGCGCTACCTGCACGGCGCGGGCCCGGACCTGCCGCTGTGCGTGGCACCGTCGATGCCGCGCACCACCTGGCACCACGAACTGAAGAACGGCGACACCCTGCTGCTCTACACCGACGGCCTGATCGAGGTGCCCGGCACGGACCTCGGCGAGGGCATGGCGACGCTCGCCCGGATCGCCGAAACCGCCCGCGCGGAGGGGCTGACCCTCGCGGAGATCTGCGCCCAGCTGCTGTCGGGCGTCGGCAACCGCCGCGACGACGCCGCCGTGATCGGCTTCCGCCCGGTCCACCAGGGCGGCACCACCCCCGGCGCCGCGTGGGGCGGACCCCTTCTCGGCTGAACCGCCGCGCGGAACAGGGGCGTTGGGGCCGTGTCGGGCGGCGGCCGGCCAAGCGCGATCCCGGCCCGGTTCGTACGGTCGCGGCGGCGCCGTCTCACGCCCGGGTCGCCATCAGGACGCCCAGGCAGACCATGCTCACGGCGATCACGGCGTCGAGCACCCGCCAGGACCCGGGCCGGGCGAACGGGCGGCGCAGCAGCCGCGCGCCGAAGCCGAGGCCGCTGAACCACAGCACGCTCGCCGTGACCGCGCCCGCCCCGAACGGCCAGCGCGCGCCGCCGTAGGAGTTGGCGACCGAGCCGAGCAGCAGCAGCGTGTCCAGGTAGACGTGCGGGTTGAGCCAGGTCAGCGCCAGGCAGGTGAGGACGGCGGTGCGGGCGGAGGCGCCCGCGCCCTCGGCGGCGGAGAGCCGCTGCGGCCGCAGCGCCCGGCGGGCGGCCAGCACGCCGTACGTCACCAGGAACGCGCCGCCGATCCACCCGGTGGCGGTCACTGCGGCCGGCCAGCGGCGTACGACGGTGCCGACGCCGCCGATGCCCGCCGCGATCAGCACGGCGTCGGAGGCGGCGCAGATCCCGACCACCGCGGGCACGTGCTCCCGGCGGATGCCCTGGCGCAGCACGAACGCGTTCTGGGCGCCGATGGCCACGATGAGGGTCAGACCGGTACCGAGGCCCGCCAGGGCGGCGAGGAGAGCTGCGTGCATGGACCGAGGCTAGGAGCGGGCGGATCGTACAGGCCAGCTAATGATTCTTAGGTAGCATGAGGATTCCTTAACACCCTCCGTACGGCTTCCGGGCCGGACGGCGGCGGTGGCGGGCGGCGCCGACGAAGGCGCCGGCGCGGGCGGCAGGAAGTGGGGTGCGGGTCGATGGCGGGGCTTCCGCTGGACCAGGTGCGTACGCTGCTGGCCGCCGTGGACGAGGGCACGTTCGAGGCGGCGGCCGAGGCCCTGCACGTCACGCCGTCCGCGGTGAGCCAGCGGATCAAGGCGCTGGAGCAGCGCACCGGCCGGGTGCTGCTGCTGCGGACGAAGCCGGTGCGGCTGACGGCGTCGGGCGAGGTCGTGGTCCGGTTCGGCCGGCAGCTCGCGCGGCTGGAGCAGGACGCCGGCGCCGAACTCGGCCTCGGCGACGCACTCGGCCCCGCCACGTTGCCGATCGCGGTCAACGCCGACTCGCTGGCGACCTGGTTCCTGCCCGCGCTCGCCGAGGCCGCCGCCGACCGCGGCATCCTCTTCGACCTGCACCGCGACGACGAGGACCACACCGCGGCGCTGCTGCGCCAGGGCCGGGTGATGGCCGCGGTCACCTCCTCGCCGCAGGCCGTGCAGGGCTGCTCGGTGCGGGCGCTCGGCCGGATGCGCTACCGGGCCAGGGCCGCGCCCCGGTTCGCCGCCCGCTGGATCGCCGACCGTCCGCTGCGCGAGGCGCTGCCGGCCGCCCCCGTCATCGTCTTCGACCGCAAGGACGAACTCCAGGACCGGTTCCTGCGCGGGCTCGCACCCCGGCAGGCCCGCGCGGCCACCCGCGCCCGGCACTACATGCCTTCGTCCGAGGCGTATCTCGACGCGGTCGCCGCCGGGCTGGGCTGGGGCATGATCCCGGACCTGCAGGCCGGTCCCCATCTGGCGGCGGGCACCCTCGTCGAACTCGCCGCCCGCCGGCCGATCGACGTGCCGCTGTACTGGCAGCAGTGGAAGCTCGACTCCCCTGACCTGGCCGTCGTCGCGGACGCGGTGGGCCGGGCGGCCGCCCGCGAACTCTCCCCGACGACGGCAGCAGCGACGGCACCTGTGAAGGCGACGGCGACGCCGACGGCGGGCTGACCCGGGCCGGGCGGCACGGCCGTACGGCCCGGCCCGCGGACCCCTCGATCACCGCCGGGTCACGCGACGGCGCGGCCCCCGTCGACCGGGACCGTGGCGCCGGTGATGTACGTGGCGCGGGGCGAGGCGAGGAAGACCACCGCCGCGGCGATCTCCTCGGTGCTCGCGTGCCGGCTCAGCAGCGTCGTGGAGCCGAGCGCGTCGACCATCTCCAGCGGAGCGCTCTCGGTGAGCGTGGGGCCGGGGGAGACGCTGTTGACGCGCACCCCGGACGTGCCGAACTCCCCGGCCCAGGTGCGGGTCAGCGAGTTCACCGCGGCCTTGGTGGCGGCGTAGACGGAACTGCCGGGGAGCGAGATGGTCGCGGCCATCGTGCTGATGTTGACCACGCTGCCCTCGCCGCGCTCGGCCATCCGCGGCGCGATCGCGGCGGTGAGGAAGTACAGCGCCCGCACGTTGACCTGGAACATCGCGTCGAACGACGCCACGGTCTGCTCGGCGGTCGGGCTGAAGTCGAAGATGCCGGCGTTGTTGACGAGGATGTCGACATCGGCGGCCTCCTCGGCGAGCCGCCGGACCGAGTCGAGGTCGGTCATGTCGGCGGCGAAGAAGCGCGCCTTGCCGCCCGCGTCCTCGATCGCGGCGACCGTCGCCGCGCCGCGTTCCGCGTTGCGCCCGGTGACGATGACCTCGGCGCCCCCGGTGGCGAGTTGCAGGGCGACCTCCCGGCCGATGCCGGCGGTGCCGCCGGTGACCAGTGCCTTGCGGCCTTCGAACTCCATGGTGATCCGCCTGGTTTCTGTAGTGGTGTGCGCTGCGCGGTGCGCGGCCCGCGTGGACGTACGGGGTGCCCGCCGCCGAAGTCGTCGCCGCCGGTAAAGATTGGAGCGATGACTCCATTCTTGGCACAGAAGGATTGGAGTGTCAACTCCAGAAACCGGCGTGGCGCGCTACGCTGAGCGCATGAGCATCGACTCGCCTCCCGGGTCCGACCCGACGGCCCCCCAGCGGCTGACCCGCAAGGGCGCCGCCACCCGGGGACGCATCGTGGCCGCCGCGGCCGGGCTGATGCTGGAGCGCGGCGTGGCGGGTACCAGCACCGACGACGTGCGTGCCGCGGCCGGGGTCAGCACCTCGCAGATCTACCACTACTTCGCGGACAAGAACGCCCTGGTCCGCGCGGTGATAGCGCACCAGACGCAGGCCGTGCTGGACGCCCAGGAGCCGCTGCTGAGCAGCCTGGACTCCCTGCCGGCGCTGCGGGCCTGGCGTGATCTCGTGGTCGACCTGCAGCGGGAGCGGCACTGCCAGGGCGGCTGCCCGATCGGGTCGCTGGCCAGCGAACTCGCCGAGAGCGACGACGTGGCGCGCGGCGACCTCGTGGACGGTTTCGCCCGCTGGGAGGCGGCGATCCGGGCCGGTATCCACGCGATGCACGACCGCGGGGAGCTACGGCGCGACGCCGACCCGGACCAGCTCGCACTGGCTCTGCTCGCCGCTCTGCAGGGCGGGCTCCTGCTCACCCAGACCCGGCGCGAGACCGCCCCGCTGGAGGCGGCACTCGACGCGATGCTCGCGCACATCGCCGACCTGACGGTCCGGACCGACCGTCTGGGCTGAGGGCTGACGCTGACGGACGACGGTGATGGTCGACGGCTGGCGACGAGGGCTGACGCCCTTCGCGGGTGCGAGCCGGATCATGCGAGCGCCCCGCCCGCACCGGGGGCCGGGCAGGCAGGGCGGAAGGCTCGGCCGAGGCTCAGTGGTCCTCGGGGTCGTCGATCGGGCCGGGGCTGGTGAAGTCCGGACTGGAGAAGCCGGGGCTGGAGAACCCCGCCTCCTCGGGCACGAGGTCGTCGGCGTCCTCGGCCTCGTAGTCGGGGCCCTTGAACGGCGGCACTTCGTAGTCGGGCGGGGTGAAGTCGCCGATCCGGTCGCCGCCGGGGCTGGTGAAGTCCGGGCTGGAGAAGTCGGGACTGGAGAAACCCGGGCTGGAGAAGTCCGGGCCGTCGTCGTCCTCGGCTCCTCCCGCGCGCTTCGTCGCGTCGGTGCCCTCGGTGCCGTCCTGCGGTGCGTCGGTCATGGCCTCGGCCGTCCCCTCCTGGGCCGCCCGCCCGCGCGGAATGAACGCGCGTGCGCCGCGGTTGTCGCCCCTGCACCGTAGAGACTACGAGCAGAAAGGCGCCGCCATGAAGGTTCGCAACTCGCTTCGCTCCCTGAAGGGCCGGCCGGGCGCCCAGATCGTCCGCCGCCGCGGCAAGGTCTACGTGATCAACCGCAAGGACCCGCGCGGCAAGGCCCGCCAGGGCTGACCCCGGCACGTCCATCCGGCCGCGGCCGCCGCACCCGATCCGGGTCCCGGCGGCCGCGGCCGCGTGCTGCCCGGGCGCGCTGCCCCGAGCCCGCCCGGCCGCCTCCGCACGGTGCCGCGCGGCCGTGGGAGGTGGGTCGTCAGTGCCTGGTGATGGGGGTGGGAGGAGCGGGGCGCGGTGGGGCGTTCGGGGCCGCGGACAGGGGCGCCCGGAGGCCCCCGGATGTGGGAAAGTATGCCTGCCTGCGGTGCCGGACCGGCCCGCAGAACCGGGAGGACGTACGGGGCGTCCCTTGCCGGTGGGGGACGACCGGCGGGTACGGGCCCGGCCGGAGACTGCTCGGGGAGGGCGACCGGTGACCGCGGAGATCTACTTCAGCAACAACTACCGCGATCTGTGCCAGGAACAGGGCACGGGCGCGGGGTTCCAGTTCGAGTTCTCCTGCAACCGGTGCAACGACACCTGGCGTTCGCGGTTCGAGGCGTACACCGGCGGACGGATGGCCAGTTGGGTCGGCAAGGGCGTCAACGCGGCCTGGGGGATGCTCGGTCGGGCCGGCAGCGGCATGTCCACGGCGGCCGACGGCCTCGCCGGAGCCGGCTACGGCAGCGCCCGCGACGCGGCGTTCCAGCGCGCGATCAGCAACGCGGAGGGCCACTTCAACCGCTGCCCGCGCTGCACCGGTTACGTCTGCAACCGCTGCTGGAACGCCGGCCAGGGCATCTGCCTGACCTGCGCGCCCGACACCGCCGCCGAGGCGGTCGCCGCCCAGCAGCGCGGCCTCAACGACATGGTCTCCGAGCGCGCCTACGCCGCCGGCCAGAACTCCGGGCAGTCGTTCGCGGTGAACACCCCGCGCCAGCTGGTCTGTCCGCAGTGCAGCGCCGAGACCCACGGTTCGGCCTTCTGCCCCGGCTGCGGCCACCAGCTCGCGCAGCAGGACACCTGCGGTTCGTGCAGCGCCCAGCTCCCCGCGGGCGCGGCCTTCTGCCCGGACTGCGGCACCCGCCGCTGACGCGTTCCGCCCGCACCGCTCCGGCGTCGCACCGTACCGCCCCGGCGGTGCGGTGTCCTGGCGTACCGGGAGCGGCTCGGGGCCCCTGCACTGGTCCTGACCTGCGACGTGTGATGCTGGCGGCATGACTGATCGACACGAGGTCGCCGTCGTCCGCTGGCCTGACCGGGACCCGGGCGCGCAACCCCAGGAGGGGCCGGCCGAGCTGCTGGCGGCCTACCATCTGCGGACGCAGGCCGAGAAGGGCGAGGCCGTCGCCGGAGTGGACAACCTGCCGGAGCGCTACCGCGCCGAGATCGCCGACCCGGAGGCCGCCTTCGCCGCCGACGTCGTGCTGCTGGCACTGGGCGGCGACGCGGGGAACGCGGGCGACGCGGCGGTGGGCTGCCTGGTGGTGACCGACCCCGTCGAGGGCAGGGCCGAGATCAAGAGGCTCTGGACCGATCCGGCGTACCGCGGGCGGGGCGTCGCGTCCGGCCTGGTCCGCGCCGCCCTCGCGTGGGCCGCGCGGAGCGGTGTGCGCACCCTGCGGCTGTCGGTGTGGGAGTGGCGGACCGACGCGATCGCGCTGTACGAGCGGCTCGGATTCACCGTCACCGCGTCGTGGGACGAGCGGGAGCGGCTGGTCTGCATGGAACGCGCCGTCTGAGGACCGCCGCGGGCCGCCGCCGTGACGGTCCCGCCGTGGCCGTCCCGTCGTGACGGTCCGGCCGCGCACCGCGCCCACTACGCTCGGCGCCGTGACGAAGACGCCCGCGTACCACCTGGACCGGACCAGTGCGCTCTCCTTCGGCTCCGTCAGCGAGCAGTACGACCGGTTCCGGCCCTCCCCGCCGCCCGGACTCGTGGACGACCTGGTCGCGCGTGCGCCCCGCGACGCGCTGGACGTCGGCTGCGGCACCGGCAAGGTCGCCGTCGCACTGGCCGGCCGCGGGACGCGGGTGCTCGGAGTGGAGATCGACGCGCGGATGGCCGCCGTGGCGCGGGGACACGGACTGCCGGTCGAGCTCGGGGCGTTCGAGGCATGGGAGGCCGCGGGCCGCACCTTCGACCTGATCACCTGCGGCGACGCGTGGCACTGGATCGACCCGGCCCGCGGCGCCGGGAAGGCCGCGTCGCTGCTGCGGCCGGGCGGCACGCTCGCCCTGTTCTGGAGCTACCTGCTCCTCGCCGACGACGACGCGGCGCTCTTCCAGCGGCTCTACGACGAGCACGCGCCGCGGGCGAGGACGCACAGCTACCTCCCGCACCAGACACGGAGCGAACCCTTCGAGCCGATCGGGGAGTTCGAGCCGTTCGAGGTGCGGCAGTACCGCTGGGAGGCGACGGTGAGCGCCGACGACTGGGTCGGGCTCATCGCCACCTTCAGTGACCACCAGGCCCTGGACCCAGGGCAGTTGGCGGCCCTCCAGCGGGCGCTGCACGACGCGATCGAGGGGCTGGGCGGCGGCGTCAGGGTGTCGCGCGGGGTGCACGCGGCGTTCGCGCGGCGGCGATGACGGGGCGTACGCCCGAGCGCCGTGGCCCGCCGCCGGGGGCCGCGCCGGTGCCGGGGCCGAAGCCCCGGCGGCCGTCAGCCGCCCGCGTTGATGCGGGTCAACTCCTCGCGGGTGACGGCGGAGCGCGTGCTCGGGGCGCCCGGCGCGCGCATCCCGGCCAGGTGGATGTCCGTGTAGCGCTGCCAGGCGTCGGGCGTCACGGTGCCGCTGGTCTCCACCACCCCGCGCATCCCCCAGATCAGCGTCATCACGTCGCCGAGTTCGATGTGCGGGTCGATCCGGCCGGACGCCTTCGCCTGGTCGAGGAGCCGGTCGATCAGGTCACGCAGCTGCTCCACGCACGCGGCCTCGGTGCGCCCGATCAACTTGTGGGCGTAGCCGCGGTGTTCGCTCAGCCAGCGGCCGAAGACCCGTACGAACGCCTCGAATCCGGTGCCGCCGGGGTGGGAGAGCGAGGTGCGGGCCTGGCCGACCAGCTCGCCGAGGAGTTGCGCGGCGATCTCGTCGACCAGCGCCTCCTTGTTCGGGAAGCGCCGGTAGAGCGTGCCGACCCCGACCCCGGCGCGGGACGCGATGAGTTCCATGCTGGCGTCGGTGCCGTACTCGGTGAGGACCTCGCGGGCCGCGGCGATCACCAGCTGGTGGTTGCGCGCGGCGTCGCGCCGCATCGGCCGGTGCTGCGTGACGTGGTCGGCGCCGGCCGACGGGCCGGCCGCGGCCGGCGGCGCCGGGTGCTCGCCGCACTCGGCGTCGCGCGCGGCGCTGTCCGGTACGGAACCGTGCCCCGACTCGTGCACGGGGTGCTGCGCTGCCATCGTCCACTTCCGATCGTGCGACTCGTCCCGGTGCCGGCCCCTCCGGTGAGGGTGGCACCGGGTCCGCCGGCGCCGGACCTCACTCCGACGTGTCGCTCATGACCGTACCGCCAGGTACCGCCGTGAGCGGCGCGTGCGCCGGCTCGTTCTCCTCCGTCGAGCCCGCCACCAGCGTGCCGCGCCGGCTCACCGGGATCAGCAGCGCGGCGAGCGCGCCCACCAGCAGCGCGACGCCGAGCATCGCGAAGCCGTGGGTGTAGCCGGCCTCGCGCGGCAGGCCGTCGGCCGCCGGGTTGGAGGTGACGACGCTGGCCATCAGGGCCGCGCCGATCGAGCCGCCGATGGTGCGGATGTTGGCGTTCATGCCGCTGGCCACACCGGTCTGCTCGGCCGGCACCGCGCTCACGATCAGGCTCGACATCGCCGCGAAGGCCAGGCCGAAGCCGACGCCCATCACCGCGGTGGCGATGTACAGCTCCCAGGTCGCGGTGTGCGCGAAGGCGAGCAGCGCCATCGACACCGCGCTGATCACCGAGCCGAGCAGCACCACGGTCTTGCCGCCGATCCGGGCGGCCAGGGTGTTGGCGCCCAGGCCCACCAGGAACATCGCCACCGACATCGGCAGCAGGATCAGCCCGGACTGGGTGATGGACGAACCGAAGCCGTAGCCGGTGGACTTGGGGCTCTGCACGAACTCCGGCAGGAACGCGAAGACCGAGTACATGCCGACGCCGAAGAGCAGCGCCACCGTGTTGTTGGTCCACACCGCGGGGCGGCTCATCATCCGCATGTCGATCAGCGGCGTCGCCGAGCGGCGCTCGGTCTCGACCCACGCGACCGCGAGCACCACGGCGGCGACGATCAGGCCGATCACCTTGCCCGAGCCCCAGCCCCACACCGACGCCTGGCTGAGCGCGACGAGCAGTGCCACCAGCCACGCCGACAGCAGCAGCGCCGGCGCCCAGCTGATCCGGCCCGGGGTGCGGGTGCGGGTGGGCGGCACGAAGAAGAGCGAGGCCGCGGCCGCCACGATGGTCAGCACCATCGGCAGCCAGAACAGCCAGTGGTAGTCGAGCGCGTTCACGATCGGGCCGGCCAGCACGATGCCCAGACCGCCGCCAACCGCGACGAGCGAGGCGATCGCCCCGACCGCGCCGCTCATCTTGTCGCGGGGGAACTCGTCGCGGACGATGCCGAAGGCGAGCGGCAGCACGCCGCCGCCGACGCCCTGGATCGCCCGGGCGATGATCATCACCGTCACGTTGGTGGCCAGCGCCGCCAGCAGCGAGCCCGCGGCCAGCGCGACCAGGGTGGCCACGAAGACCGGCTTCTTGCCGACCATGTCGCCGATCCGGCCCATGATCGGGGTGAATATCGAAGCGGACAGCAGGTACGCGGTCAGTACCCAGGTGACCGTGTTCTGCGAGGTGTGCAGGGATGCCTGGATCGTCGGCAGGACCGGGGTGACCAGCGACTGGAGCAGCGCGTAGACGCTGACACTGGCCGCAAGCACCGCGAACGTCACCTGATGGTGCGTGCGCCGGGTCTCGGACGCCATGGAACTCCTTTGAACTGAAGAAAGAGAGTGCCTGAGTTCAGGAGAGCTCAGAAGAGGGCGCGGAACCGGAACTGGGGTTCCGCTAAAGACAGGATAAGCCAACGGGAATGACGGTTCCGTTTCGTTCCGGTGAGATCTCGCGCACATCGCGCCCCATCTGCCCCCTACGCTGGGCCGGGTGTTCTCCTCCCAGGGCCCCTCCGCGCGTGAACTCGCCGTCCAGGCACTGTCATCCGTCGAGCACGGCTACGACCTGCTCGCGCCGACCTTCGACCACACGCCCTTCCGCACCCCGGACCGCTTCCTCGACGCGACCGAGGCCGCGCTGAGGGCGTACGGGCCGTTCAGGACCGGGCTCGACGTGTGCTGCGGCACCGGCGCGGGCGTACGGGTGCTGGACGGGCTGTGCCCCAACGGCGTGACGGGGACGGACTTCAGCGCGGGCATGCTCGACCGGGCCCGGGCCGCGCACCCGGAACACGGCTGGGTTCGGGCCGACGCGCGGGCGCTGCCGTTCGAGACCGAGTTCGACCTCGCCGTCAGCTTCGGGGCGTTCGGGCACTTCCTGCCCGGAGAGCGGCCCGCGCTGTTCGCCGGGGTGCACCGCGCGCTGCGGCCCGGCGGCCTGTTCGCCTTCCCGATCGCCGCGCCGCCCCCGATCCGCTCGCCCTGGCACTGGGCGCTGACCGGCTTCGACGCCGCCATGCGGCTGCGCAACGCGCTGTGGCGGCCGCCCTTCGTGATGTACTACCGCACCTTCCCGCTGGAACCGGTACGGGCCGACCTCGCCGCCGCGGGCTTCTCGGTCGCCACCCTCGCGCTGGAGGAGTTCGGCCGGCGCCCCGACGGCAGCCCGCGCTGCCGGCTGGTGCTGGCCCGCAGGCTCGGATAGCCGGCGTACGGGCGGCTGCGTACCGGCGGCTGCGGGCGGGCGTTTTCCGGCGGCCGCGAGGGGTGCGGGGCGTGTGGGTGCGCCCCCGCCCCGCACCCGTCCGTCGTCCTGCGCTCAGGCCCGGCGGCCGCCGTCGACCGACAGGGCGGTGCCGGTGACGTAGGAGGCGTCCGGCGAGCACAGCCACACCGCCGCGGCGGCGACCTCCTCGGGCTCCGCCGGCCTGCCCAGCGGGGTCGCGGCCACCTGCCGCTCGGCAATCCGCGCACCGGCCGACGCGACGACACCGTCGAGCATGGGGGTCTTCGTCATCGCCGGGCACAGCGCGTTGACCCGGATGCCGTCCGGCCCGTAGTCCACGGCAGCCGCCTTGGACAGGCCGACGACGCCGTGCTTGCCGGCCACGTACGCCGGGGCGCCGGGGATCGCGTACAGGCCGCCGTTGGAGGCGACGTTGACGATCGCCCCGCCGCCGCGCCGCTTCATGGCGGGCAGTTCGTACTTCATGCACAGCCAGGTGCCGATCACGTTGACCCGCAGCACGTGCTCCCACTCCTGGACCGTCATCTCCGTCAGGACCCGTTGGTGTGAGGGGACTCCGGCGTTGTTGACCGCGAAGTCGAGCCCGCCGAACGTCGCCACGACCTGGGCCACGGCCCGCCGCACGGACTCCTCGTCGCCGATGTCGACGGCCACGGCCTCGGCCCGACCGCCCTCCCGCGCGATCAGCTCCACGGTCCTGCGGGCACCGTCCTCGTCGAGGTCGAGTACGGCGACCGCGGCCCCGCGCCGGGCGAACTCCAGCGCGCCGGCCCGCCCGATCCCGCTGCCGGCGCCGGTGACCAGCCCCGCCTTGCCCGCGTAGCCGCTCCCGCTCATGCCAGCGGCTCGTGGTTGGCCCAGATCGCCTTGTACGGATAGCGGCTCTGCCAGCGCCTGATGAGATCGACCGTCCCGGGCAGGGTGAAGGTCGCGTTGAGGGCGTCGAGGTCGGCCACGCGCAGTTGCAGGATGGCGCTGGCGACGGCCACCGGGGCATGGTCGTCGCCCGGGACACGGATGTGGTGCCGGGCCGCGACCGACTCGACCGTGCCGGAACTCGTCACGAGTTCCTCGAACTCCTTGATGTACGCGTCCAGCTCGCTCGCGGGAATCGGACTGTCGAACGCAACGATCATCGTGTGGTGAATCATGCCCCGAGTGAACAGGCACTTCTCGCGCGCGTCCAAGATCCATCCGTTCCCGATCCATGCCTGGTGGGAATGGATCGGGCGGTAGGCTTGCGGCATGGCCGAACTGGAGACACGCGAGCTGGAGTACTTCGTCGCCGTGGCCGAGGAACTGCACTTCGGGCATGCCGCGGCCCGCCTGGCGATCGCGCAGCCGGCGCTGTCCAAAGCTCTCCGGCGGCTGGAGTCCCGGCTCGGCGTGAAGCTGCTGGAGCGCTCCAGCAGGCACGTCGCTCTCACCCCCGCCGGTGAAGCGCTCCTGCACCACGGCCGACACGCGCTGAACGCCGTCAGCGCGGCTGCCGAGAAGGCCCGCCGGGCCGGCGACCGGCACGACCACCTGCGCCTGGTGATCAAACCCGGCGGCGACGGCAACCTCCTGTCCGGCATCCTGGCCTCCTACGCCGGCCGGCCCGACGCCCGCCAGGTGGACATCCTCTTCGGCGGAGCCACCGACCGCGCCGACCACGTCCGCGACGGCCGCGCCGATGTCGCCCTGCTGTACGCGCCGTTCGACGACATGACCGGCCTGGACCACGAAACCCTGGCGGTCGAGGGACGGGTCGCGATCCTGCCGCCGGGCCATCGGCTCGCCTCCCGCTCGGAGGTCACCCTCGCCGACCTCGCGCAGGAGTCACTGCCCCGCTGGAAGGGTGTGCGCTGGACCGGAGCGCCCGAGGCCCGGCCGGGGCCCGAGGTCGCGGACGCGGCCGAAGCCCTGCAGATGATCAGGCTGGGACGCACCATCGCGCTGCTGCCGCGCTCGCTGGCCCAGCCCCTGCACCCCGACCTCGTCTACCGGCCGGTGACGGACGCGCCCACGAGCGAACTCGTCCTCGCGTGGGCGCAGGACGACCGCCGCCAGCTGGTCGCCTCCTTCGTCGCCGCCGCGGCGGACGCGGCGAGGACGGCGTGAACCGGTGCGGGTCGCTGCGCGGGCGTTCCGGGGTCGGTCGGGCCGTCCTCAACGGGCTTCGCCCGTGCCCTCGTTCGGCCGGGCCGGGCGGCTGTGCCCCCGCTGATCCGGACGGATGGACAGCGGCGGACCGGCGCACAGCGCGTCGACGTCGGGAGAGATGACCTCCCGGGTGCGGCGGTCGAGGATGCCGTCGGCGGTCAGGCCCCGGCCGGTCCGGAAGGCGGAGACCGCCCTCCGCGTCGCCGGGCCGGAGTCGCCGTCCACCGAGCGGGTGGAGTCGTGTGCGGTGAGCAGGTACCGGGTGGCGGTCGTGGCACCGCCGCGGTGTGCGGGGCGGGATGGGCAGCGGGCGGTGCTGTGATGTGCCGTGGGCGGGCTGATCGGTGCGGGGGAACGCGGGCTGATTCGTGCGGGGGAACCGGGTCGGCTCCGGTGCCGGTTCCGGGACCGCTCGCCGTGTCGCCGGGCCGGAGTCGCCGTGCACCGAGCGGGTGGAGTCGTGTGCGGTGGGCAGGTACCGGGTGGCGGTCGTGGCACCGCCGCGGTGTGCGGGGCGGGATGGGCAGTGGGCGGTGCTGTGATGTGCCGTGGGCGGGCTGATCGGTGCGGGGGAACGCGGGCTGATTCGTGCGGGGGAACCGGGTCGGCTCCGGTGCCAGTTCCGGGACCGCTCGCCGTGTCGCCGGGCCGAATGCGCCGTCACCGAGCGGGTGGAGTCGTGTGCGGTGGGCAGGTACCGGGTGGCGGTCGTGGCACCGCCGCGGTGTGCGGGGCGGGATGGGCAGCGGGCGGTGCTGTGATGTGCCGTGGGCGGGCTGATCGGTGCGGGAGAACCGCGTCGGCTCCGGTGCCGGTTCCGGCAGGCCGGTCCGCAGCAGGTCCGGCCGCACCGCGTCCCCCGTGCGTGGGCAGGTCCCGAGGCGTTGGCTCGGCGCGCAGCGTGCCGTGCTCGGTCTTGCGGACGGCACGGGCGGGGCGGGGCGGCTCGGCGGCCCGGTCGTGCCGGCCCTCGCTCGTGCCGGGGCCGGCCGCCGTCTCCGCCAGGATCGCGCGGGCATGGTCGTGCGCGACCGGCCATCCCCTCCGTCCGGGCCGGAACGCGTCCGTGGCGCGCGGCCGGGATGCGTGAACCGGGTGGGGTGAACGGGGCCGTAGGGCCTGGTGTTTCGCCGGTCGGGCGGCCCGGTCGGGGCGGTCGCGCGCGGCGGACGGCGGGGCCGGGGGTTCGGCGCACACGTGTGCGGACCTGCGCGCATAATGCCCGGGTGACGACGAGTTCGCCGCTTCTCGCGGACATACCCGCCCGGCCGTGGCTCACCCCGGACACCGCGCGGTGGGCGGGCGCACGGGCGGGGCGGTGGGCGCATCCGCTGGGGCCCGCGCTGCTGCTCGTCGTCGGCGTGGTGGCGGCGATGGCGAACGCCCCCGATCCGGTGTGCACGCCGCAGGCGCCCTGCGGCGAGCAGTGGACCGACGCCATCATCACCATGCTGTTCTGGCCGCAGTTGTGGTGGCTGTTCGTGCTGCCCGAGGCGGCGGTGCTGTGCGGGCTGCTGCTCGTCGGCTGCATGGCCGACCCCAGCATCTGGGAGGGCGGCACCTCCCTGCGGATCGCCGACGCGGTCGTGGTCGCCGGGCTGTGCTGGGGACTGGCCGTGTCGGTAAGGAAGTTGGTGCTGCGGCGGGCCCAGCGGCGCCGGTTCCGCGAGGCGGCCGGAGGCATCACCGCCCGGGCCCCCGTCCTGGCGTGGACCGCGCGCCCGAAACGCGGCGCCGTGCGGTGGGTGGTGGGCGCGGCGATGTGCGCTGCGGCCGCCGCCTTGACGGTATCGATCGTCCAGGCCGACCGGGCGGACGACCGCGCCGCGCGCACCGCCCCGGCCGTGGACGCGCGTGTCGTGGCGTTCCACTCCGGCGAGGGCACCCTGGTGGTGCGGCTGCCCGGCCGGCGCCGGCACCACTTCGACGTCGAGGGCGACTACCGGAACCTCAGTACCGTACGGGTACTGCTGCCCGGCGGCGGCCGCGTCCTGCTGGCGGCCGAACCGTACGGGGACCGCGCCGACCGGCAGTTGCTCGCGCTCGTACTCGGCGGCCTCGGGGTGGTCGCCGTCAGCTCCGGGCTGGTGGCCGCCGGCCGCGCGGCCCGGCTGCGGCGCGGACCCGTGCCCGTGCTGCGGGTACTGGCCCGGGTGCGCGGCGGCAGCACGGAGGTCTTCGCCCACGACGACACGGCCGGCGCGCACGCGGTGCTCCACTACGCCCCGCACCACGACCCGCCCGCGCCGCTGCGCCAGGCGCTGATGTTCGCCGACGGCGCCGAGGGCGGCGAGTTGCTGCTGGCGGTCCGTACGGAGAACGGCCGTTGGTACGTCGACGCCTCGGCGGGGCCGATCCGGATCGGCGCGGAGGACGACCCCGACGAGGACGACGAGGACGAGAACGGCGCCGGCGACGCGGGAGCGGCCACGGCGGGCGGGGGCGACGGCGACGGCGACGGCTTGACGGTGAAGGAGCGCTGGGCCGCCGAGGCCCGCATCCAGGACGCGCTGGCCGCGATGCGGCGGCCGGGCGCGGCCCTTCCCACCCGGTGGCACGCGAGCGGGCTGTCCCTGACCGGTGCGATCACCATGTTCGCGGTGGTGCCGGCCGTCGGCTTCGGTTTCCTCGAGCACTCAACGTCGTGGCGGATCGTGTGGGCGGCTCCCGTCGCCCTGGCCGGGCTGGCGGGCCCGTTCGCCGTCCTGACCTGGCGGATCAGCGCCGACCCCGCGGGCCTGCGGGTGCGGCGCCACGTCGTCAGCCGCCAGGTGCCCTGGGAGCGGCTCGTCGGCGCCGACTATTCCGGCGGCGTGCTCACGCTCCGCCTGCGGCCGGCCGAAGGCCCGCTCCACGCGGGGCAGTTCCTCGACAGCAGCGGGGCGCACCAGGACGTCACCCTCGACCAGGTCGGCCTCGGCCGGCTGACCGCCCGGGCCGGCCGCCAACCGGCCGCCGAGCGCGCCGCGGCCGAGATCAGCGCGATGATCCGCGACCCGTCGCTCCGCCCCGCCGCCGCCTCCGACCGGCCGGCCGGCGGGCGTTGACCGGCGGGCGCCTCGAAACCGGCCCGCGGGCACGCCGGTCGGGCACGGCCGGGCGGCCGGGCGGCGGCCGGCCCGTCCACGGAAGGCGCCGGTCCTGACCGGTTCTGACCGTTCGCGGGCGGGCGGGGTCCGTATGCTGCCGCGATGCTGCATGTGGAGATCGACGGCGCGGTGCCCACCACGGCGCAGCTCCATCGGGTGGCGGTCGTCAACTACGGCCACTTCACCTCGATGCAGGTGCGGGGGAGCCGGGTCCACGGGTGGGAGCTGCACCTGCGGCGGCTACACGAGGCGTCGCGGGAGATGTTCGGGGCGTCGCCGGGCGCGGAACGCGTCGGCGAACTGCTGCGCCACGCGCTGGCCGGGGCGCCGCGCGAGGTGTCCGCACGGATCGCCGTCTTCGCCCGCGGCGGCGACGTCTCCGTGCCCACGGACACCCCCGACCTCGGCGTGATGGTGTCGCTGACCGACCCGGTCGCCGAGACGCGCCGGCCGCCCTGGCGGGTGCGCGCCGTGCCCTACCTGCGGGACGCTCCGCACCTGAAGCACACCGCGACCACGGGGCTCAGCCACACCCGGCGTGCGGCCAGGGCGGAAGGCTTCGACGACGCGCTCTTCACCGGGCCGGACCGGCTCGTCCTGGAGGGTTCCCTCTGGAACCTCGGCCTGTGGGACGGCGAGACCGTCACCTGGCCGCAGGGCCCGAAACTGCCGGGCATCACCGAGCAGCTCCTGACGGCGGGGCTGGGCCGCATCGGCGCGCCCGCCCGCACCCGGCCGGTGCGGGTGGACGAACTCGCCGGATTCCAGACCGCGTTCGCCTGCTACTCCTGGTGCCCGTCGCAACCGCTCGCGACCGTGGACGACATCGCCTTCGCGAACCCGCCGGCGGCGTACGCGCGGCTCGACGAGGCATGGGCCGCGGTGCCCTGGGATACGGTCTGACCTCCCCCCGAACGGCAGGGCCCCGCGGCGCCGCCCACCCGGCCCAGCGGCACGCTCATCCGCCCGACCGGGTCAGGCGCACCTCCTCCACGCGGGACGGCCGCAGCAGCACCGGGCCGAGCAGACCGGACATCTGCGGGTCGCCGTGGACGTTGGCGCCGGTGTTCGTCACCCGTACCCGTACGGAGTTCGCGCCGGCGTGCAGCGCGTCGGTCACGTCGAACCGGTAGGGCGCCCACAGCCGGGACGGCAGCGCGACGCCGTTCACCTCGACCTCCGCGACATCGCGTACGGCGCCGAGGTCGAGCGCCCACCGCCGTCCGGACAGCGTGGCCGCGGGAAGCGTGAAGGTCCGCTCGTACGACGCCGCGCCCGACCACGACGGGTCCAGCTCCGTCCACGAACCCAGCGGGCGGTCCGCCGCCGGTGCCCCGCCGGTGTCGAAGCGGAAGCTCCAGTCGCCGTCCAGCGCCACCGCCGCGAGCGGGTCGGTGACGTCCAGGCTTCCCGCGAAGCGGCGGCCCCCGTCCTGCGCGGTGACCCGGACCGTGCCCGGCGCCGTCACCTGGACCGTCGCCACCGCGGCCGCGCCGCGCACCCGCACCTGCCGCACCGGGACGTTCGCCGCGACCGCGTGCGCCGGATCACCCCCGGACGGCTGCCGGAAGACCACCAGCACCGCCTGCCCGGCCTCCAGCGCGAGCGGCACCGCCGTACCCCCGCCGCTCCGGCCGGGGAACGCCGCCGGGTGCCACACCCCGGCGGGCGCCGCCGCGCCGGTGTCCGGGTCGCAGACCAGCGGCACCCCGATCGCCGGGAAGACCGCGGTCGACTCCACCGCCGCCGCGTGCTCGTTGTTCACCAGGAACGACTCCTCGCCGCCCTGCGCCAGCCGCAGCACCCGCACCTCCGGCACCGCCGGCGTCAGGACGGCCGCCGCAGCGCCCGCCGCCACCACCCGTGCCGCCGCGGCCGGGGCGTCCGCCGCCCGCAGCGCCCGCTTCGCGCGGCGGCCCGAGAACAGCGCGGACAGCGCTCCGGCCAGGTCCGCGTCACGACCGGCGGCCTCCTTCGCCGGCAACTCGCCCACGGCCACCAGCGTGCCGCCGCCGTCCACGAACGCCGTCAGCGCCGCCACGGCCGCCAGCGACAGCAGGGGAGTCTCCGGCAGCACCGCCACCGTGTAGCGCCCGTGCCCGACGGTGAGCGCGCCGCCCGATGTCCGCGCGTGCTCGATCAGCGCCGGGTCGCCGGTCAGCGCACCCTCGTCCACGAAGTCGAAGTCGATCTGGCGGTCCTCCAGGGCGTGCACCGCGCCGATGAACGCGTCGTCGATCGCGGTCCGCTCCGGGCGGTCCTGGTACGCCTCGGCGGCCCGCTGCGGCTGGAGCAGCGCGGTCCGCGCCGCCGGGGTGCCGCGCGCGGCCTGCACCAGCCGGCCGATCCACTCGTTGAGCGGCGCCGACACGTTCCACCACGGGTTCTCCGGCTGGAACGGCGGCGCGAAGACGATGTCGCCGGAGTCGGAGAACCGCGCGTGCAGCAGCACCTTGTTGATGCCGCGCACCACGAACGCCCCGATCACCTGGCGGGTGAAGGACGGCGTCACCTGCCAGCCCGCGGCGCCCATCGCCTCCAGGTAGACCCGCTCCCGGCCCACCTGGTGGGCCGCCGACGCCGGCCAGCGCGGCAGGGTGCGGTAGTAGCCGCGCTGGAACTGGTCGGAGATCAGGTCGGTGCCCGGCACCTGCGCCCACTGGTGCGCGGTGTTGAGGTTGCCGGTGCTCTTGATCTGCTCGGCCGGACCGTACTCGTCCCACAGCGGATTGGAGATCAGCTCCAGGCCGTGCCGGCCGGTCCAGGTGCCGATCCCCTTGTAGTAGGAGTCGGAGAAGCGGTTGGACACGGCCCGCCAGAACAGCCCGCGCAACTCGCCGCCGTGCTCGCCGAGATCGGTGAACACGGCCGACAACACGGTGCCGATCCCGGCGGGTCGGGGCTTCCCGCCATCCTTTCCGGCGCCCTTTCCGCTGCCGTGCCCGGTGCCGCCGTGCCCGGCGCTGCCGGCGCCTGCCGCCGCGTCGCGGGCGAGCTCGCCGGCCAGCCGGTCGATCTCCGGGGCCAGCGTCGGCGACCACGGCACCTGCGCCCACTCCGCGGACGCGGACGCCACGAACGGCTCGTCGTCGGCGAAGCCGCGCAGCACCCCGCCGACCGCCCACGGGAAGCGCCGGACGTACTCGCCCGGCACGGCGTCCATGAACAGGCCCACCGCCTCGTCGTCCATCAGGTCCAGGTAGTCGCGCCGGCTGCCGCCGGAGTCGGCCAGCGTGCGCACGCTGAACACGTCGAGCTGCCACCGGCCTTCCGGTACCGTCCACACGGCTCCCGCGCCCACCGAGCCGGTCAGCTCCACCGTCCGCGCCACCGGGTCGCCGTCCGCGTCCAGCGGGCGGGCCGAGGCGGCGAACGTCTCGCCCAGGTCGGAGGGCACCGCGAAGTCCAGGACGGCGGAGGGGTCGTCGAACGCACCCGCGTACCACCGGCCGCCGTCCGCGCCCGTCACGGTCAGCGCGGCCCAGGACGAGCGCTGCGTCGCCGTCGCCCGCACCCCGACCGTCCCGGCGGGATGCGAACCGTCGGTGACCGGACCCAGATCGGTGCCGTCCAGCGACGGCGTGATCCGCTGCCCCTCGACGGTGACCTGGAGCCGGTGGTCGGCGCCGGGGTCGAACCCGGCCACCGCGGTGCCGGCGCGCAGCAGCGAGAACGCGCCGCCGGTCTGCCGCCACACGTCCACCCCGCCGTCGGCCCGCAGGTCCGCGAGGTAGCCGTTGTACGCGTCGGCGCAGCGGACCATCAGCCCCGCGGTGCCCGACTCGACGCGGACCGTGCCGGACACCGTGTAATCGCCCCAGCCGGCACCGTCCTTGAGCACGCGCACGCCGTCGTACGCGGCAGCGTCCACCACGAGCCGGCCGCCGGCGACACTGAGCGCGGCGGCGGCCAGCGGCACCCGGGCGCCTCCGGTCACCTGACTGCCGGTGTGCACCACGCACTTGGTGCGCAGGTCGGGGCGCGGCCGGTAGGTGCGGGTGCCGACCGTACCGCCCTCGGCCACGAGACCGCCGGCCCGGCCGCTGGGGAAGAAGTCGTCGTTGAAGAGCCAGATCCGCATGCCGTGCCGCTGGGCCTCGCGCAGGGTGTGCTCGACCACCGCGAACCAGTCCTCGGTGAAGAACGCCGGCTGGAGCGCGCCGGTGTCGAACGGGAAGACCAGCACCTCGCTGATGCCCTTGGCACGCAGATCGGCGAGCGTGGAGTCGATCAGGTCGTCGGTGACGGTGCCGTTCCAGAACCACAGGACCAGCGGCATGCTGTCCGCCGGCGGATCGGCGAACCGCCCCGTGGAGAACGCTCCGTGGGCGGCGCCGGGCGCGGTGCCGGGTGCGCTCGCGTAGGCGGGCTGCCAGAAGCTCCCCACGGTGCCGGCGGCCGCGGCGGCCGCCGCGACCTGCAGCACACGGCGCCGGGAGACGGGTGGACGGGCACTGCCGCCGGACGTCGGACAGCCGTCGTCGTTCATCGGATTCCCTCCGTGGAGCATGCGTCCGACACACCGGCCCCGCTCACCTGCGGCCCCGGATGTCCTCCGCCGGGCCGCCCTTCCCGGAGGACGGAATGAAATGATTCAAACGAATCGTCAGGGACGCTAGGGCAGCCGCCGGGTGGGCGTCAATGCTCGTGCGCGGATCGGTCGATCGGGTCGGTGCAGTTGGAGGCGTGTCGAGTGGTGTACGCCGCCCCGGTCCGGGCCGCCCGCTGCTGGACCGGGGCGGGGTGTGGTGGCGGTGGGAAGAAGGGTGAGGAATTGAACGATTCAGTGCGGTGGTGGGGGTGAGGTCCCGACGGGTGTGGGGCGCAGGGCGCGGGGGGAAGCGCGTGCGGGGGCGCCGCGTACGCGTCACGCCGGCGCCGTCCGGCCCGCGTTGCTCGGTCAGCCGCGGGCGGCGCGGGCGCGGAAGGCGTCGGCGATGTCCTGGCGCAGCAGGTGGCCGAATCCGGCGGTGCGCAGGCGCTGCGCCAACTCGGCTACGGTGAGGCCGAGTTCGGTGGCGGTGGCGCCGAATTGCCAGTCGCTGGCGGCCAGCCGGCTGAGCAGGTGGCCGCGCCGCACCTGGGCCTCGGACAGCCGGAACGTCTTGAGGTAGGCGACGCGCCCGTCACGCGTCGTGATCGCCTCGCCGATGTGGTTCTCCCGGCGCGGCAGGAAGGCCGGCAGGAACCGTTGGAGCGTGAACGGGCCCGCCCGGTAGACCCGTTGGGCGGTGTACTCCGCGTCCAGCAGCCCCGCGGCCATGGTGCCGTCGTGGAACTCCCGCCAGCCGCGCTCCTCGCGGGCGACGGCGGCGCGCAGTTCCGGCAGAGACCCGGGCTCGCCGAGCGCGGGCGTGAACTCGGGCACCGGCGAGCCGAACAGGGCGTACTGGTGGACGAGTTCGCCGTACAGGTCGAGCAGGAGGGTGTCGTGCAGGGCCCGGTAGTCCTCCGGGTGGGGCACCGCGAACACGGCGGCCGGCGCGTCCGCGACGTAGACCGCCGTCCCGCACTGCCCGGGGTGCACCTCGAAGATCCGCAGCGCGTCCTCGAGTCCGCTCACCTCGGCGCCGCGGTACGCCTCCTCCGCCCGCGGCGACAGCCCGCGCCGCAGCGCCTGCCGGGACCACTCCGCCCAGGCGATGGACGGACCGCCGAAGTGCAGGCTCAGATAGCCCTCCAGCGCCAGGTGCAGCGGCAGGAACCGCAGCCGGTGCTTCGCCTCGCGGCGGGCCGTCCGCCGGTGCAGGGTGAGCGGCACGCAGGAGACCGGCGGCTCGCCGCGGCCCTTGCCGCCCTCGCGCTCGCCCCGGCCCGGTGCGCCGCCGCCGTCGGGCCCGCCGCGCAACTGCGTGCCGTACGCGGCGGCCGGACCGGTGTGCCCGGTGTCGGCGCCCCAGTCCGCGACGAAGCCGTGCGGGATGTAGGAGGTGTACGCGGTGCGCGGGCCGACGGCCACCACGCCGTACCCGTCGCGGTACAGCTCGGCGTGCAGCCGCAGCCCCTCGACCGGCTCGGCGCGCAGCAGCGGTACGAGCCGGACGCCGCCCCACACCTGGGCGGGGCCGGGTTCGAGGCCGGCCAGGTCCAGCCGGAAGGTGCCGCTCATGCCGTGCCCCCGGCGGTCCCGGTCGCCCCGACGGCGGGCGCGGGCGGGACGCGCTCGGGCGCCGCCGCCAGGAACTCCGCGACCCTCGCGTCCAGGTGCGCCCGCAGCCGCGGCAACCCGGTGCGCCCGGTGGCGAACGCGGCCAGCTCGACCAGCGCCGGCAGGTCCTCCGCGTCGCGAATGCCCGCGGTCGGCACGGCGGGGGACAGCCGGCGCACCTCGAACTCCCGCGCGTCGTACACCGGGTTGAGGTGGACCACGTCGGTACGGCCGGCCGGGTCGATACGGGTGCGCCACACCCGCAGCACCTCCGCGGCCAGGCCCGGCGGCGCGTTGTCGAAACCGTCGGAGACCACCAGCAGCAGGTCGGGCCCGGTCTCCAGCGCGTCCAGCAGCCGGGCGCCGAGCGGGGTGGG
Organism: Streptomyces sp. NBC_00448; assembly: GCF_036014115.1. Lineage (NCBI taxonomy): Bacteria > Bacillati > Actinomycetota > Actinomycetes > Kitasatosporales > Streptomycetaceae > Streptomyces > Streptomyces sp. NBC_00448. The sequence continues at coordinate 1,253,966 of NZ_CP107913.1, read as the reverse complement.
CCCCTGCGGCCGGGCCAGCAGCGCGTCCGTACGGCCCGAGGTCCACAGCGCCCGGTACGAACCGGCCAGCGCCGCCAGCAGGAAGTGCGCGGCGAGCGCGACCGCCAGCGGCCGGCGCCGCTTCTGGCCGGACGCGTACGCGGAGTACGAGTCGTCGAGCACCGCCGTCACCCGGCCCCAACTCCCGGCCCGCGCACCGGCGGTACGGCGCGCGGCGGCGGTCAGGGCGGCGGTCAGCTCGGCCCGCCGCTCCACCCGGTCCGGGGCCGGCAGCCCCAGGACGTAGGAGGCGAGCCGGGTCAGCGGCATCCGGGCCAGGTCGGTGCGGACCGCCTCGGCGCCGGCGCGCCTGGCCGACTCCTGCAGGCGCAGCCGCTCCAGGCGGGTCAGCCTTGGCGCGATCCGCTCCAGGAACACCTCCCGGGCGATGCCGTGCCGCGCCGCGAACCCCTCCGCGACGGTGAACGGCAGCTCGTAGAGTGCCGCCTGCTCGTAGCGGGCCCGGCGGCGCGCGTCCAGCAGCGGGTGGCCGAATCGGGCGCGGCTGCGCGGCGCGAACAGGAACGGCCCCAACTCCTCGGTGGCCGAAGGCAGATGGGCGTGGCGCAGGGCGCTCTTCACCCCCGCGCGGTACTTCACCGCGTCGAACGCCGGGTCGGGCCGCGTGGCGAGCCAGTCCCGGATGATCGCCCGGGTACGGCGGTTGTTCACCCGGGCCGCGCGCAGCTCGGCGAACAGGGCGTACACCCGCTGCGGCGGGAGCAGTTCGAGCCGCCGGGCAATCAACGCGCCTTCGGTACGGCGCTGTTCGGGGCCCGCCTCGCCCGCGGTCTCCAGCAGGTGCCGGACGATCAGCGCCGCGTTGTGGTCGTTGACGCCCAGCGCGAGGGCGGCCGCGTACAACTCCCGGTAGTTGCCGAGCATGTACGCGTGCAGGAAGTCCAGGGACATCCGCTGCCGGTCCGCTCCGCTGTGGAACTCGCGCTGGCCGGTCGCCGTGACCGCCGCGTTCACGAACAGCAGCACGTCCTCGGCGGCCACCAGGCCCTCCGGCGCAGCCGGCACCGCGCACCCCCTCCATGGCGACGGACGCCGGCCGGGGTGTGAGGGCGCGAGCTGCGAATCATTGCTTTACAGGCAGGTTCCGGAAGTCGCACCGGAGTCCCGCGGCCGGCCCTCGTACGGTAACAGCAGGGGTCCGCGCGGCTCTCCCGCATTTCGCCCGGCTCCCGCGCCGGGTCCGCCCCGGGTCCGCGACCGCCGCACCGCCGCCGCACGACCGCCGGGGTCGTACGGGCGCCCGGGTGCGGGCTACTCGGCGATGAGCGGTGCGGGGGCCGGCGGGAACTCGGCCTTGCGCAGGCGGTACACCTGGAGCCGCAGGTCGTAGTACTTCTCGGTCTCGCCGACCCACTCCATGCCGACCCGCCGGGCGGTGGCGGCACCGCGCTCGTTGCGGGGGCGGACGACGGCGAAGATCTCGTCGGCGCCCGCCTCGAACGCGTAGTGCGCCACGGCGTGCCCGGCCTCCGAGGCGTACCCCTGGCCCCACGCGGTGGGGGCGAGCTGCCAGCCGACCTCCAGGTCCACGCCGTACGGGGGCAGCGGGAGCAGGGCCGCGCCGCCCACCAGCTCGCCGGTGTCGCGGCGGGTGACGGCCCAGCGCCCTGCCGGGGGCTCCATCTCCTCGCAGTTGGCCCGCCAGCAGCCGAGCAGGTCGCGCATCGCCTCGGTGTCCGGGGTGCGGGTCATCGCCGGGGCCAGCCAGCGGGTCACCTCGTCGGCGCCGTACACCGCCAGGGCGCCCGCGGCGTCGTCGTCCTGCCACGGCCGCAGGATCAGCCGCGGGGTCAGCACGCGTGCGCCGTCGACCTCGACGCGGTATTCGCTGTCGGCCACGTAACGCCTCCTGCGTGGGTGGGCCAGGGGTGGGTGGGCCGCCGTCCACCCGGCCGCCCACCGCGGATCGTAGTTCACCGCGCCGTGCGTGGTGGTGTGCCGTACAAGCAGCGTGTCGGGTGACCCCGAGCGTGCCACCCGGGCGGACCGTGCCGCCCGGGTGGACCGGGTGCCGTCAGCGACGTGCGTCGGACCGCTTGCGGTGCAGCGTGAACTTCTCGAAGACCGAGAGCTCGCCGGCGGGCTTGTCCACGTTGTAGTACGTGACGTGCAGGCGGGTGGTGTCGCCGGGGAAGCGGCCCGGGTCGACGGTGAAGGCCGCGAAACCGTACGGGTGCTCGATGTCGCGCACGCCCGTCCAGACCGCCTCCTCCTTGACGTAGGTCGGCGCGCGCTTGCCGCCTTCAGGACGGCTGTCGGCCACCGCCGTCAGGACCTTCGCGGTGCCGTCCTTGAAGAAGGACTGGTTGGTGGTGCCGGAGACACCGCCGCCGCCGAGCACCATGTGCACGGTGCCCAGGCCCGTGTCGATGTCGTCGGTGCGGGTGGACGCCGGGTTCGGGGTCAGCGTCTCGCTGCCGCTGACGACGCCGCGCACGGCGAGCGACCGCTCGTAGTTGTGCTCGTGCCCACAGACGACCAGGTCGACCTGGTAGCGGTCGAAGAGCGGGCCGTACTTGGCGCGCAGGCCCAGGTCGGCGCCGTTGGCGTCGGAGGAGGAGATCATCACCTGGTGCATGGCGACGACCACCCAGTCGATCTCGCGGTCCGCCCGGGCGGCCTTCAACTCCCGCTCCAGGAAAGCGAGCTGGCGTCCGCCGGAGTAGCCGTTGATGTAGAGGTCGCCGCCGTCCTGGAGGCAGTTGTCGTCGTTCTGGAGCACGATGACCCGCACCGAGCCGGCGGTGAACGCGTACCACAGGCCGGCGAGTTCGGCGTCGGTCTCGGTCGACGGCAGCGCGAAGTACGTCTGGTAGGCACCCAGTCCGATCGGGCCGTTGCCCGACTCGATCTCGTGGTTGCCCGCGGCGGGCATCCACGGCCGGAAGCGGGCCGAACGCGTGTTGTTGGTGAAGAAGTTGTTCCAGGTCCGCACCCGGTCCAGGTCCAGGTTGGCGTAGCACAGGTCGCCGTTGAGCAGGTGGAACAGCGGCGCGACCTGCTCGATGCCGGTGACGATGTCCTTCGTGGCGGGCGTGGAGTTGGCGTCCAGCGCCACGGTGCCGTCGGCCGCCCAGGTGACCTGCGGCGCCGACTGGTCGCCGAAGCTGGTGAAGGTCAGCGGCTGCCGGCCGCGCGGCGCGGTGGCGAAGGTGCCGCTGTCGGGGGTGGCACCGTCGTGCGAGACGACGTAGAAGTACTGCTTGCCGGGGGAGAGCCGGTTCAGTGCCGCGTGGTGGACGTAGACCTTCCGGCCGGACTTGCCGTCGGCGTAGACGCGGGTGACCGCGTCGGCGCCCGAGCCGAGGCCGTGGTCGAGCGTGCCGTACATCACCCGGGGCCGCTTCACCGGGGCGTCGGTCAGCCAGGAGACCACCATCTGGGTGGACGGGTCCTTGCCGAACGTCAGGTGCAGGCCCTGCACCGGCGGCGCGCCGCCTGCGTCCGGCGACGGGTGGAAGGCCGGGGCACCCGCCGGGGCACCTGCCGGCGCGCTGCCCGGGGCCGACGCGGCGGCCGGCGTCGCGGTCAGCAGCGGTGCGGCCACCGCGGCGGCACCCGCGGTGCCGAGCAGGCCGACCGCGGTCCGGCGGCCGATGCGCGGACCGGACGAGGACTCCGACGAGGACTCGGACGACGACGGCTCGGACGGGTCCAGCGGGTCCAACTGTGCGACCATCATGGCTCCTTGGCGCGGATGCGGTGCGTGGAGGTGCTGAGCGGTGCCGGTGCCACCGGTACGGCGCGGTGACATCGGGCAGACTCCCGCCCGGCGGCGACGGGCAGTTGAACGGCGCCTTGCCGGACGGCGACGGAACCCACGGTGACGGGCCGGTCGCGGCGCCCGGGGCGGGCTGTTCAGGACGTGGACGTGGTCACGGTGGCGGTGCGGTGGACGTGGACGCGGTCGCGTTGGTGGTGCGGAGGGCGTGGAGGTGGGTGAGGGTCTGGGTGGGGGTCAGGGCGGTGTCGCGTAGGTTGTCGTAGCTCTGGCGGAGTTGTTCGACGTCGTCGGGGTCGTCGGTGAGGTGGCCGGTGAGCGTGCTGTGGGCGTGGGCGAGGGGACGGCCGACGCGGAAGGAGAGGAGTTGGAGGGGGCCGTGGAGGACGCGCGGACCGCCGCCCAGCGGGAGGATGTGGAGGGCGACGGCGGGGTGTTGGGCGGCGGTGATCAGGTGGTCGAGCTGATCGGCCCAGGTGGTGGGGTGGTGAACCGCGTGCTGGAGCACGATCTCGTCGAGGATGGCGCGGTAGTGGACCGGCGGGGACGCGGTGGCGGTCAACCGGGCCTGCCGCAGCCGGAGTTCTTCGAGGCGGGCGTTGAGTGCCCGGAGGTGGTGGGGGCCGGTGGCGGCGAGTTGCTCCTTGGCGTAGGCGGGGGCCAGGAGGAGGTCGGGGATGGCGGTGAGGGCGTATTCCTGGATGGTGGTGGCGGTGGCTTCGAGGCTGGCGATGCCGCCGGCCGCGACCTGTTTGGCTTCACGTTTGGCCAGGTGCCACAGTCGGACCAGGAGGTCGCCGGTGTGGTAAAAGCGGTCCAGGGCGAGGGCGACGTCGAGGGTGCCCAGTCGTCCCCCGGTCTCCAGTCGGTGCAGGTAGGACTGTTCGTAGTGGCACTGGTCGGACAGTTCGGTGAGAGTGAGTCCGGCCTTCGCGCGCAGCACGGCGAGTTGGTGGGCGTACAGGGCGCGGGCGGTCGCCTCGCTGTTCGCGAACAGCGGCGCCGGAGTGCTGGGTTTCGTCACGTGGGCCTTCACCGGTGGGTGCCTGTGGAGCGGGACTGGTAGCCGGTCCAGTCGGAGCGGGCGGCGATGAGTGTGGGGCGGACCTGGTGATCGAGGCGGTCGGCCAGGGCGCGGAGACCGTCTGCGAGGTGGCCGAGTTCTTCGGGGCCGAGATCGGTGAGCCAGTACTCTCCGGCCAGGTGGAGGTTGGCGATGGGGATACAGGGTTCGGGGTCGGGTGCGTAGGGGTTGCAGTCGATGCTGGTGTGGAGGACTTCCACGGGCGTCGGGTGCCGTTCGGGGTTGGCGGGGGAGTAGACGCGCAGGATCTCTCCGGGGAAGCGGACGTGGTGGTTGATGTCGGCCAGGCGCGCGGCCAACTGGTTTGGGGGCACGTCGTGTTCGCTGGGGTCGGTGCTGGCCCAGGCCGGCAGATGGCCGATGGCGGTTTCGCCGGTGGTGGTGGTGATCGCCCACCGCCGGGTCGGCGTCGACTTCTGCGGGGTAGCGGGGTCGGGTAAGGCGCTGGATGAGGGGACCGCGTTCATGGTGCGGGGTTCCTGTTCGTGGTCGGGCGGTGGAATCGGAGGGTGGCGCGGCGCGGTCAGGCGTCGGCCGGCCTGGCCGGGGGTGCCGGATCGGGGGCGGTGAAGCGGCAACGGTCCTCACGCGCTCACCGCCACGACGAAGCTCGCGATGGCGAGCTGTCCCGTGCCGTGGGACGGCGATACCCAGTGGGGAGAGGGAGCGCGGCCCACACGAACTTTCCTTCGGGCCGGGTCAGCGCGGTGCCCCACTGCCCCTCGGAGAGACCGGCCACCACCTGGAGGCCGCGTCCGCCCTCGGCTTCGAGGGAGATGGGCTGCAGCACCGGGCGGGCAAGGCTCTGATCCCACACTCCCAGGTACAGGCGCGTGTTGGTCAGCCACAGGGTCAGGGCGCACCGCCGTACGGTCGACGGGCGGACCTGCCCGGCGTCGAACGGATCGGCGCAACTCCCCGCGTGGCGAACGGCGTTGCTCGTCAGCTCGGTGACCACGGTCGCAGCGTCGAACACCACGTCTTTGGGGAGCCGCCAGCGCGTGAGCGTGTCTCCGACGTGGCTCCGAGCGCGGCCGACGGCGGAGGGTTCGCACGCCAAGTCCAGCCTGCTTCGACGGAAACTGGGCGCCATGGCCAACACCTCTCACCGGTTCACGAGTTGAGGGGCGCACGCGGTGGTAACAGGAAATGACGATTACCGTACGCTGAGTTGCGAGCGCCTGGATGCAACTGTGAAGTATGAGCAACGTTTCTGGCAACCTGATCCGGAAAAGTTGGTTTCCGACTTGAAAATTGGCATATGCCAGCAACGTTGGCGGCGCTACCCTGCAACCGACACAAGAGAGGCAGGCCGATGGCGGAAGCAAGGCCCAACGTGCACCGACGCAGGCTCGGATCGGCCCTGCGGTCGCTGCGGACAGCCGCGGGACTCGGGATGGAGGAGGCCGCGGACCGGCTTGGCCTCGCGGGGAAGCCTGCGCTGAGCAAGATCGAGAACGGCAAGCAACGTGTCTCCGGCCTCGGTCTGACCGCCTTCTTCGAGATCTACGGCGTCGACTCGGAAGAGACTCGCACGAAGATCAAGGTGATGGCGTCCCTCGCGGCCTCGGGCAAGCGGACGAACCTGCTGGACGAGTACAAGGAAGCGATCCAGACCGACGAGTTCGAGGACTTTCTGCACCTCGAAGGGATGGCGTCGAAGGCCGAGTCCTACCTGACCATGGTGCCCGGCCTGCTCCAGACCAGGGACTACGCGGCCTCTGTCGTCGAGCAGAGTCAGCAGTGGCCGTCGAAGCGGGAGATCGCCCGCTTCGTGGATCTCCGCATGGCGAGGCAAGCGGTGCTCGCGCGCGAGACACCACTCAGCGTGTCCTGTGTCCTTGACGAGGCGGCGCTGCGACGCGTGATCGGCGACCCGGACGTGATGCGCGCGCAGCTCCAACGGCTCCTGGATGTGACCGAGGAGCACGCCCACGTAGTGATACAGGTGCTCCCCTTCGGGTCTGGCGCACACGCAGGCATGAACGGTCCGTTCCAGCTCCTACACTTCCCGGTGGGACCGCCGGTTGCCGTCATTGAGACGATGACAACCTCCGTCTACCTGGAGGAGGATGGGGACGTGGGCAGGTACGAGTCGGCCCTCGAATACCTCCGCTCCCGGTCCCTCGACGGCCCGGCCTCGCGCCGCTTCATCCACGAGTTGATCAAGGACTACTACGCATGAACAAGCAGGTCGATCTCACCAACGCCACCTGGGCCAAGAGCGACATGTCCAATGCTGGCAACAACTGCCTGGAGGTCGCCTTCGTGGACGGGGTGGTGGCGCTGCGCGACTCCGTGGACGTGGGTGACCCCGACGCCAAGGTCCTGATCGTCTCCCGTCGGGACTACGAGCTGTTCACAGCAAGCGTGCAGGCCGGACAGAAGGACCTGCTCGCCTGAGCACATGTCGGAGGCGCCGGCCCCCGGTTGTCCAACGGGGCCGGCGCTCACGTTCCGGCCCGAGCAGTGGCAGACCTTCGTGGACGCGGTCGTTGAAGGTCGCTTCCCGACCCTGGGAGTCTGACACCCCAAAGAAGCGTTGCCGGCTGTGCGTCGCACGTAGGCCCCTTCCTTTGGAGGGGGCCTCTTTGGCGGATGGGGGCGACGTGGACGGCGGAGGGGCCGCACGCCAGGTCGAGTCTGCTGTGACGCAACCGTCCTCCCGCACCCACCGCCGCACCTCCCGACGTGGTTGTGGAGCCCGAAGAACGTCCGGTTCGCGCCCGGACCGAACCGTCCCGTACCCCCGTAACTCGCCCCGACGCCCGGACACCCCCGTGCCCGCGCGCCCCATCAGCCGCCGCGGGCAGGGCTGTTCGCGGTCCGTACCTCGGCGCGCCACGCGGGCGACACCCGCCCTTCGCCGGCGCTCGGTGGTCTGGGACGGACCCGACCGGGCTGCCGCGACCGGATACCGCGGCACACCTCCGCCCCGAGCCAAAGAGGTCTCGCGAGCCATGACCGAACTCAACCGGCGCCGCTTCCTTCAGATCGCGGGCGCCACCGCCGGCTTCTCCGCGCTGTCCGGCAGCATCACCCGGGCTGCCGCCATCCCGGCCGGCCGCCGCACCGGCACCCTCGAGGACGTCGAGCACATCGTCGTCCTCATGCAGGAGAACCGCTCCTTCGACCACTACTTCGGCTCGCTGCGCGGGGTCCGCGGCTTCGGCGACCCCCGCCCGGTCACGCTGCCCAGCGGCAAGTCGGTGTGGCACCAGCCGGACGGCACCGGCGCCGGCGCGGGCGAGGTCCTGCCGTACCACCCGGACGCGGGGGACCTGGGGATGAAGTTCATCGAGGGCCTCAACCACGAGTGGACCGGCAGCCACGCCGCGGTCAACGGCGGCCGCTACGACCAGTGGATCGCGGCCAAGTCCGCCGCCACGATGGCCCATCTGACCCGCGAGGACATCCCGTTCCACTACGCGCTCGCCGACGCGTTCACCGTCTGCGACGCCTACCACTGCTCGCTGATCGGCGGCACCGACCCCAACCGCTACTACCTGTGGAGCGGTTGGACCGGCAACGACGGCAAGGGCGGCGGCCCGGTCGTCGACAACTCCGAACTCGGCTACGGCTGGACCACCTACCCCGAGCGGCTGGAGCAGGCCGGCGTCTCCTGGAAGATCTACCAGGACGTCGGCGACGGCCTCGACGCGGCCGGCGGCTGGGGCTGGATCGAGGACGCCTACCGCGGCAACTACGGCGACAACTCGCTGCTCTACTTCGACCAGTACCGCGACGCGAAGCCCGGCGACCCCCTGTACGACAAGGCCCGCACCGGCACGAACGCCAAGGCGGGCGACGGCTTCTTCGACGTGCTGCGCGCCGACGTCAAGGCCGGCCGGCTGCCGCAGGTGTCCTGGATCGCCGCCCCCGAGGCGTTCTCCGAGCACCCCAACTGGCCCGCGAACTACGGCGCCTGGTACATCTCCCAGGTGCTCGACGCGCTCACCTCCGACCCCGAGGTGTGGAGCAGGACCGCGCTGCTGATCACCTACGACGAGAACGACGGCTACTTCGACCACGTCGTGCCGCCGTACGCCGCCGCGCCCGGGCAGGGCGCCTCCACCGTCGACACCTCGCTCGAACTCTTCCCGGGCGACGCCACCTACGCGCCCGGCCCGTACGGCCTCGGCCAGCGGGTGCCGATGATCGTGGTCTCGCCGTGGAGCACCGGCGGCTACGTCTGCTCCGAGACGTTCGACCACACCTCGGTCCTCCGCTTCATCGAGCGGCGGTTCGGCGTGCGCGAGCCGCAGATCTCGCCCTGGCGGCGCGCCGTCTGCGGCGACCTCACCTCCGCGTTCGATTTCTCCCTCACGCACGACCGGCCCGCGCACCTGCCCGGCACCGACGGCTACCAGCCGCCGGACTCCGACCGGCACGACTCCTACGTACCGGTGCCGCCCGCCCACCAGGCGCTGCCCCGCCAGGAGAAGGGCTCCCGGCCGACCAGGCCGCTGCCCTACGCGCCGCGCACCGACGCCGCCGTGACCGCGTCCGACGCGCGGATCACCCTCACCTTCGGCGGCGGCACCGGCGCGGGCGCCTGCTTCCACGTCACCTCCGGCAACCGCACCGACGGGCCCTGGACGTACACCACCGGCGCGGGGCACACCGTCTCCGGGCACTGGGACACCGGCACCTCCGGCGGGGAGTACGACCTCACCGTGCACGGTCCGGCCGGCTTCCTGCGCGCCTTCGGCGGCTCCGCGCACCGCACCGGCGCCGAGGTGACCGCCCGGCACGACGCCCTCACCGGGCAGGTCGAGCTGACCCTCACCAACTCCGGGCACACCGACCTCCGCTTCACGGTCCGCAACGCGTACGACGGGAAGCAGCGGATGCTCGTGGTCCGGGCCGGGCGCCGCGAGAGCCACCGGCTGGACCTCGCGCGCTCCGGCCGCTGGTACGACGTGACGGTGCTGTCCGACCACGACCCCGCGTTCACCCGCCGTTTCGCCGGGCACGTGGAGAACGGCCGCCCGGGTGTGAGCGACCCGGCGATCGCGACGGTGTAGCCGGCCGCGCCGGTGCCGGGCCCGCCCCGTAAGGAGCCGGCCCGGCGGCTCTAGCGCCCGACCGGTCCGGCCTGCCCGGCGGGCTCGGCGCCCTGGGTGGCCGCCGCCGAGGGTTTCGGCCCGGCCGGGCGCAGGACGGTGAGGGCGATCAGGACCGCGGCGGCCAGCAGCGCGGCACCGAGCGTCAGACCGAGCGCGTAGCCGCGGTTGAGGGCTTCGGGTGCGACGCTCCCGCCGGTACGTTGCTGGGCCGCGGTGCCGAGCGAGGCCAGGCCGAGCGAGGCGCCGATCTGACGCGAGCTGTTGAGCAGGCCCGCCGCGGTGCCGGCCTCGCGGGGCGCGACGCCCGCGGTCGCGGTGGAGACCACCGGCCCGAGGCAGAGCCCGAAGCCGACGCTGGCGACGATCGACGGCCCGAGGACGTCGGTGACGAAGGCGCCGCCCGGGCTGATCAGGCCGAACCAGGCGAACCCTGTCGCGGTCAGCGCCGCGCCGGCGATCAGCAGGGTGCGTGGCGTGAACCGGTACCCGAGCTTGACGGCGAGCACCGAGCCGGCCACCACGCCGAGCGCGAACGGCAGGAAGTCCAGCCCGGTTCTCGCCGGTCCGGCGCCGAGCACGCGTTGCAGGTAGAGGGACATGAAGTAGAAGGCCGAGGACATCGCGGCGCCGACCAGGAGGTTGTACGCGTTCGCGCCGGCCACCGAGCGGTTGGCGAACAGGCCGAGCCGGATGAGCGGTTCGCGGGTGGTGCTCCGCTCGACCCGGAGGAAGGCGGCCAGCAGTACGGCGGCGACGGCCAGGGTCGTGACGGTCACCGGCGAGGACCACGCGTAGCGGTCGGTGCGGACCACGCCGAACACCGTCAGGCTCAGGCCGGTCGTGGCCAGCATGGCGCCGAGCACGTCCGGGCGGCCGCCGCGGGCCGCGGGGCGGTCGGCGGGGACGCCCCGCCAGGCCAGGGCCAGCGCGCCGGCGGCCATCGGCACGTTGACGAACACCACCCAGCGCCAGCCGGCGTACTGGGTGAGCACGCCGCCGACCAGGACACCGAAGGCGCCGCCCGCGGCGTTCGTCGCGCTCCACACCCCGAAGGCGCGGACCCGGGCCCGCCCGGTGGGGAACGTGGCGGTCAGCAGTGCCAGCGCGGCCGGCGCCAGGGCGGCGGCCCCGATCCCCTGGACGACGCGGGCTGCGACCAACTGGCCGGGGTTCTGCGCGAAGCCGCCGAAGAGGGAGGCGAGTCCGAACAGGCCGAGGCCGAGCATCAGGACGCGCTTGCGGCCGTACCGGTCGGCGGCCTTGCCGCCCAGCAGGAGCAGCCCGCCGAACGCGAGGGCGTACGCGTTGACCACCCAGGTCAGGCCGAGCGCGCCGAAGCCGAGGCCGGTGCCGATCCGCGGGAGCGCGACGTTCACGACCGACAGGTCGAGCGACACCATGAACTGCACGACGGCGACCACGGCGAGGGTGCGGCCTGGGCTCACCTCGGCGCCGGTGCGCGGTTTCGTGGGCCGCGCCGTTCCGGTGGCCGTCATGCGTCGGCCCGCCGGGTCGCTCGGCCGCGGGCGGTGCGGCGTGCCGCGGGAGGCAGCGGTGCGTCCGGTACGGCGGGCGCGTCCTGGACATCCGGGAGGGCCGGGCCGGTGCGCCCGGTGATCGGTGTGCGGGTCATGCCATGTCCGTCCGTCTCGCTCGTGGCGCCCGACCGCGGGTGGACGCCGCAGGGGTGTCGCGGCAGGGGTTCCGCGATATTTAGGAACATGTTCCGAAAGTACTCCGGACGGACCTCGGCTGTCGAGTTCGCTGGTGCGGGTCCGCGGACCCGCGGGTCGGAACCGCCGTTTCGCGGTGCGGGATCGTGGGGCGGCATGATGGGGCAGTGCCCCGAACCAACGCATCGCCCGGCCGTACAGGTCGGCCACCCGTCACCTCACGAGCGGAGATCCTGGCGGCGGCCCGCCGGCTCATCGAGCGGGACGGCTGGGAGAAGCTGACCGTCCGCCGGCTGGCGGCGGAGATCGGCATCGGGACCACGACCCTCTACCACCACGTGCGGGACCGCGAGGACCTGCTGGTCCAGCTCCTCAACGAGCACGTCGACCAGACCCTGCCGCCCGATCTGACCGGCGATCCGCAGGAGCGGATCGTCGCGGCGGCCACCGCGATCCACGACTCCCTCGCCGATTGGCCGTGGGCGGCCGAGATCCTCACCGTCGACGGCTTCCTCGGGCGCCTCGGCGAGCCGGCCCTGCGGGTGGTGGAGACCGTCGTCGCCGGGGCGATCGACTGCGGCTGCTCCCCGGTTCAGGCCGTCGACCTCTTCCGCGGCGTCTGGTACTACACCGTCGGCGAGATCCTCGTCCGGGCGCACTCCGCCCACCGGCGCGCGGACGGCGACCAGGCCGTCCGCCGCGACATCTTCTTCGGCGGTGTCGACACCTCCCGGCTGCCCCGGCTTGCCGCCGTCGGCGACCAGTGGCCGGCGCTGGCCGAGCGCGACACCTACCCCCAGGGCCTGAGGGCGTTCGTCGACGGCCTCCTCGCCCAGGCTGCGGCGGGCCCCGTGCCCAGGGCCTAGGAGGCTAGCGCGACCGGCCGTTGCGGCGGGCGTAGGCGACCGGGGTGACGCCGAGGTGGCGTTTGAAGTGGCGGTTGAGGTGGGCCTGGTCGTAGAAGCCGACGGCCGAGGCGACCGCGACCGGCCGCTCGCCGGCGAGGAGCAGCCGCCGGGCGCGGTCGATCCGCAGCCCGGTGAGGTACGTGTGCGGCGGCAGGCCGTAGGTGCGGGAGAAGCTGCGGATCAGGTGGGTGGGGTGGGCGTGCAGGAGCGTGGTGGCCTCGTCGAGGGTGAGGCCGTCGGCGATCCGGGCGTCGAGGAGTTCCCGCAGCCGAGCGGCGAGGCGGTCCCCCTCGCGGCCCGGGGGCCGTACCCGGTGGGCGTCGAGGTGGACCAGCAGCCGCTCCCGGACGAAGGCGAGCCGTGACTGCGCTTCGAGCGCGTCGTCCTGGTCGCGCAGGGTCCCGTGCAGCCGGTGCACCCTGGCGCGCAGCGCCGGGTCGCCGAGGATCGGGCCGGCCACGGCCTTTCCGGCCAGCCGGGCGGGCAGCACATCCGTGCTCAGGTACAGCACGCGCTTGCGGAAGCCCGCCGGGTTGACCGTCCGGCCGTCGTGCGGGACGCCGGGTGGAAGGAGGACGACCCGGCTGGCGTCCGTCGCGCCGTGGCGGGTGCGGTCCAGCGCGAAGTCGACCACGCCGTCGTCCAGCAGCATCAGGTCCCACGTGGTGTGGGTGTGCACGGGGTAGGCGTGGTCCGTGAAGTGCGCGTGCAGCACCTCCGTGATGCCCGGCACCCCCGGGCGCCACGCGTCCACCTGATGGATCTCGGGGCCGTCCACGGCACCCCCTCTCCGCCACACGGGTCAGGAACGTACAAGACCCCCACCGGCCGGTTCGGCCACCCTCAGCCCATGACCGACCCCACCAACCCTGCCACGTCCGGGCACGCAGCCGTGAACCTCGCGGCCAAGCTCGCTTCGTTCGACGAGCTGTGGGCGCAGCGGACCGTCGCCGACGTCAACGACTACGAGGTGAAGCTCGCGAAGCTGCACGGCGAGTTCGTCTGGCATCGCCACGACGACACCGACGAGCTGTTTTTCGTGATCAGCGGCCGGCTGACCATCCAGCTGCGCGACGGCGACGTGGTCCTCGGGCCCGGCGAGCTGTTCGTCGTGCCCAAGGGCGCGGAGCACTGCCCCCGCGCCGACGAGGAGACCGCCGTCCTCCTCCTCGAACCCGCGGGCACCTCCAACACGGGCAGCGCCCCCGGCCCCCGCACGAAGCTCCCGCTCCGGCTCTGACCCTCCCCCCGCCGACCTGCCCCGGCTCCCGGTCGAAGGACCCCCGCCGGTGGGTTTCAAGGGCCGCCGACGCCGAGCTCCTGACCGTCCCCGAGGTCATGGCACGCCTGAAGATCAGCCGTTCCACCGTCTACGACCTCATCCGCACCCACAGCTCGCCTCCAACACCATCGGCCGCGCCCGCCGCATCCCCACCCACGCCCTGTGTACACCCTCGTCCACACCAACTCGAACAGGCAGCCTGATGACCGCCCCCGACACCAACCCCGCCCCCAGCACCAGTTCTCGCAGGGCCCGCGCCAACGGCACCGTCTATCAGCGCAAGGACGCCGCTGGGAAGCCGCCGGCTACCTGCTGGCCGTCGGCGACACCCGCAAGTGTGTCCGCGTCTACGGCACCACCCGCAAAGACGCCCTGGCCAAGCTCACCGAGAAGATCGCCGCCAGCAACCGCGGCCTCCCCGCGCCCTCCGCGCAGGGCAGCCTGGCCGCGTACCTGACGTACTGGCTGGAGAACGTCGCCGTGCACCATCTGCGGGAGAACACCCACACCCGCTACACCGCCGTCGTCCGGCTGTACGTCCTCCCCGGCCTGGGCAAGAAGAAGCTCGCCAAGCTCACCGCCAAGGACGTCCGCACCCGGCTCAACCAGCTCCGCACCATCTGCCAGTGCTGCACACGCGGCACCGACACCAACCGCGACCAACCCCAGTGCTGCGCCGTCGGGAGGTGCTGCCGCAAGCGGCTCTCCCCGCTGACACTGGCCTACGTGCGCTCCATCCTCAAGTCCGCCCTGGAACACGCAGTCCGCGAAGAGGAGATCCCCCGCAACGTGGCCCGCAACGTCCGCACCGGCACTCCCCGCCCCCGCCGCTTCGAACCCCTCACCGCCGACGAGGCCCGCCAGTTCCTCACCGCCGTACGCGGACACCGGCTGCACGCCTTGTTCGAACTCGCTTTCCACACCGGACTCCGCAAGGGCGAACTCCTCGGCCTGCGCTGGGAAGACCTCGATCTGGCCAGCGGAACCGCCACCATCCACCGTTCCCTCCAGCGCACCCGCAGCCAGGGCCTGACCGTCCTGAACACCAAGACCCTCGCCTCCGAACGGCGCATCGCCCTCCCCACCGAATGCATCAACTCCCTCAAGATCCACCAGGAACGGCAGCAGGAAGAGCGTCAGGTACCCGGGACGGGCTGGACGGACAACGGGCTCGTCTTCACCACCTCGAAGGGCGGGCCGCTCGACCCCACCAACCTCACCCGCCGCTTCCGTCGCCTTCTCCACAGCGCAGGACTCCGAACGATCCGCTTCCATGATCTCCGCCACTCGACAGCCACCCTGCTCCTGGAACAGGGCGTCGACCTCGTCGTCGTCAAGGAACTCCTCGGCCGCGCCCACATCGGCGTTACCGCCGGCGTCTACGCCCACGTCCGACTCCGCCTCCAGCGAGACGCCATCAACACCCTCGGCAGAGCCCTCGACGGCCCGACGACCACCAAGGCCGAGAGGTCCGACGGCGACGAACCGCCACCTTGCGCTGCTGGCATCCGCTGACGTTGCCGTCAACTACTGCCGTCAGACACCGCACAGGCCCCACCGGAAGGTTCCGGTCGGGCCTGTAGTTCGCTATCGCTCACGACGCGATCACGGGCAGCGAGCCAACCTCACTCCCCCTCCGGGCGCCAAGACCCCCAGTAGAAGAATTCCAGCTGCCACTCACCGCCACCTTCAGACTCGATCGTTTCTGTCGCGTTCTGAAGATGCCACGACGTATTGACGAACAGGCGCAAATCCCGACCTGCAAGAACATCCGAGTTCAGAAGCCCCACGATCAATCGGCGCGGCTTCTCCTGGAACTCGGCAGACAGCAAGTCGAAGAACCCATCCCAGCCGCCACGAAAGTAGCCCGGGAAGTCAAGCTCTCGCCCAACAGCTAGAGAGGCGTCACGCTCCGATTGGAAGCGTGAGGCATCGACGCATCGGACCTGGAACCCCTGGCCCTCTATGCGACGTCCGACCGCGTCTCGGCCAGTCTCTGGAAGCAGATAGGGTGGGGCAGACATCCCTGGGATTACGCTAGAGATCGGTCGCCACTGCACGTTTCCTCAACCTTTCGCCAACTCCTCATCGAAGCCGGATGAAATTGTCGTAGTGATTGGAGGTGTAGTACACCTCACCCTTTCGCCCGAATACGAGACGCTCCGCCCCTCGATTTCCCGTCCCTCTACCGGAAGGCCAAACATCGCTCTCCGTGTAGTAGCCGAGCGGTCTATCTGGAAGCTGCCCATTTCCGTTGCCGTACTCTCCGGCCGGTCGACCTCTCCTGCCGCCCTGATGCGTCATGGCAGGCGGTCGCCCGTTCATGTCGTAGAAGTCAACAACCTCTTGGATTCGGCTCTGGGTTGCGGCCTTACTCTGCCCGAAAATCCCTTCCTTGAGCGGGGAGCCGAAGAGGCAGTTGCTGTTGTGAACCAGGACCGGCGTGGCTCCCGCCAGCACATAGTACGTGTGCAGGTCCGCGACGGTCAGGTTATAGGGTGACCGTGTGGCCGGTGTAGTTGCGGACCGTGTGGATTCGGGTGGTGGTGCCGTCCGGGAGGCGGAGGAGGTCGCCGGGGTGGAGGTCGGCGGCGTTGGCCCAGCGGTGGAGGGCGACGTCCCAGTAGGGGTGGTGCTGCGTCGAGGTGATGGTGTGGTTGGCGATGCCGACATCGGTGAAGTCGGTGTCGGTGAGGGTCTTGATGACCGCTGTGACCTTTTCAGGCTGTGTCTTCCCGGTGAGCGGGTTCGTGGCGACGACCTTGTCGCCGACCTTGACGTGGTCGATCCGCTCGCTGTTCCCGTCGGCCGACAGCACCTTGGTCTCGCCCGGGAAACTGTTGACAGTTACACAGCCCTCACCCTCCTTACCCGCTAGCGTCTCGGCCTCGTCACGGCCGAGATTCGCCTGCGCCTCCTCGATATCAGAAATGCCGGCATCGGGGCCGAGCATCTTCGCCACCGTTTCGACGGCCTTGGTCGCGAGAATATCCTCCACGACATCGGCAAGCGTGGGGATCTTCAGATCGACTTTGACGAGGTATTCGATCTGTTCCAACCGTGCAAGCCAGCCCATCACCTGGGCCGCCGCCGGCGGTTCGCCTAGGTGGGCGGTGGGGTCGTAGCAGTTGTAACTGCCGTCGATGCAGTCCTGCTGGATCATCTTGTAGAACTCGGCGCGGAAGCGGGAGAAGTCCTTGGTGTCGTTGCGGATCACGACGTTCGGGTAGATCTCCGTGTACCCGCTCTTCGTGAGAGGGTCCGACTTTCCCATGTCGAGGCAGGTGCGGTCACACTTCGCCGCAGGCGCGCACACACTGGCGATGTTGCAGGGCCAAGACTTTCCGGAGCTGCCGCCCGTGGCAGAGGTGGAGGCCGGGTTGCAGGGGGCGTCGCCGTTCTGGCCGCACTCCGAGCGCTGACCTGTGGGGTCGCTCTGGTTGACGGGATCGTTCGCGCCGTAGGCGTAGCCGTTCCACTGCTGGGGATCGGATGGGTCCAGTAGCGGGTCGGGGTCGAGGAACCGGCCGGTCAGCGGCTGGTATTCCCGGGCACCGAGGTTCGTCAGACCGGTGGCGTCGTCCTTGGTGCCGCCGACGAACCCGTGGTCGCCGGCCCAACTGGTGGGCTGTGTACCGCGCGGCACACCGAAGGGGTCGGCGGGGCGGCGCGATTCGGTCAGCGTGGTGGCATCCAGCGCGAGCGTCGCTGTGCCTTGGTCATCGGCAACCTGCCAGGTGCGCGAACCGGCTTGCACCACGGCGGTCAGGCCGTTCGGGAGACTGTATGTACGGGTGTCGGTGACGGAGCCGGTAGCGGTGTCGAGGACCAGTTCGTCGTCGCCGAGGTTGAGGGTGGTCTTTCCCGGGTCGTGACGGAGCAGTTGGTTGCCGTCGGCGTCGTAGACGTACGTCGTCCCGCCGCTCGTGCCGGTCTTGGTGTCGGAGGCGAGTCGACCCTCTGTGTCCCAGGTAAGTGTGGTGGTTCCGGAGGTGTCAGTGACCGCCGTCGTGTCACCGACGGCGTCGTACTGGAAGGCCGACGTGCCCGGGTTCCCCGGCCCGGTGCTGGTGGTGGACAGCAGGGCGTGGGGTCCGCCGGTACCGCCGCCGCTGTTCGCTGCCGTGGTCGGGGTGTTCTGCCGTCCGATGGCGAAGGCCTGAGTGGTGGAGATGTCTTTGGCGGTGTCGCCCGAGATGTCGTGCTGGACCTGACCCGTGCGGTTTCCGGTCTCATCATAGGAGTACGAGGTCCAGTAGGGCGCGGGGCCGCCGACCGTGGTCTTGCCCGTCGCCGCGCCGCTGGTAGGCGAGTTGTTCTTGCAGCTTCCCAGACCCGAGACCTTCGGCTGGGGCTCGGTGGATACCCCGCCGTTGTCGGTCCACGCGGTGGTCAGCCGGCCGAGGTAGTCGTAGCTGAAGCACTGCAGATCGGTCAGGGACGGGGTGTTGTCCGCGATGTTCTGGATCGCGGTCAGCTTCCCGGCCGGGTCCCGGGTGTAGGTGATCTGCTGGACCGCACCGGTACCCGCGGACTGCTTGTCCAGATAGGAGGAGAGCAGGTTGCCGGTGGACTGATCGTAGTTATCGGTGGCCACGATCTCGGTGCCCCACGGGTTGACCGTGGTGCGCACCGGTCGGCCGAACGCGTCGTAGTCCGTGGACAGGTCGTACTCGGTGGCGGTCGAACCGTAGCTGAGCAGGGCGCCGTTGACGTCGTAGCTGTAGTTGAGGGTCTCGGCAGGCAGGTCGCCACGGGCGTCCGTGTGGGTCGCCGAGACGTTGCCGGTGATCGGGTCGTAGATGGCCTGTGTCTTGTAGGTGCCGGCGAGCTTTCCCTCTGTCGAGGGGATGGTGACCGAAGTCCCCGTGGAGCGCCCGCCGATGTCGTACCCGAGCACCGTGCTGGAATACGGGTGTGCGGTGTCCCCACCGGTGTAGCTGTTGGACTCGGCCGGCTGCCCCTTACCGCCAGGGGCCGTGTCGTACGTCCAGGTGGCTTCCGGGACCTTCGTGGTCGACGGCGCGGTGGTGCTGTACTCAGCCGTCTGGCGTCCGAGGAGGTCGTAGTCGTAGGACAGCGTGATCTTGCGGGCGTCGGTGGTGGCGGCGAGTCGCCCGTCGGCGTCGTAACTCTTGGTGGTGGTGCCCATGTCGGGGTCGGTCTGGCTCGTCGGGCGGCCGCGCTGGTCGTACCGGTAGGACCAGGTGTCCTTGGTGGTGGAGTCGGTCTGCGTGTCGGGGTTGCCGGCCGGGGTGTAGGTGTAGGTGGTGACGTCGGCGTCGGATGACTTGCCGGTGGCCGTGGAGGTCTTGTACTGCCACGCCTGGGTGGTCCGGCCCGCGGCATCCGTGATGACCGTGGTCGGCGTCCCACCTGCGGGAGGAGTGGTGTCGGTCTCGTCCACGCCCGGGTAGGCGGTCGCGGTACGCCACTGCTCCTGCGCGTACGCGGAGAACACCGAGGCGACGGAACGGTCCTGGCCGTCGTAGATCGTGGCGGTCTCACCCGGCACTTCGTCGTCGTCGACGGCGAACAACGTGCTACCGGGCGGGGCGGAGTCGTCGTAGTAGGGAGAGTGGGTCTCCAAGGGCCGGCCGTGGGAGTCGTAGAGGGTATCGGTGAGTACTCGGCCGTGGTAGGCGGAGATGCCCGGGGTCGCCTGGGTCTGACGGGGACGTCCGAAACCGTCGAAGATCTGAACGGACTGCGTGTATCTCGCTCCGGCATCCACGGAGAGCGTGGAGGTCGTGACGGCAGAGGGGGCGTCGGTACCGTTCACCGCGTAGGTGTAGGTGATGTTGGGGTGGTCGGCCGTGGTCCGTCCGGGAGCCCAGACCTTGACCAGGCGGCCGAGGGGGTCGTACTCCTCGGTTGCCGTGTTTCCGTTGATGTCCTTGGAGGTCAACGGCAGGCCCCGCGCGGGGTCCATGGTGGTGATGGCCTGCCAGTCGGTGGTGCTCCCCGGGGCTGGGCTCTTCACCGTGATCGTGGTGGGCAGTTCACCGGTGTGCGCGGCGTCGTACTCCGTCGTGGTCGTGGCTCCGTGCGGGTGCTGCGTGTCAGTCGCGTTCGGGTCCGTGGCCGAGACGACGCGGCCGTAGTCGTCGTAGGTGGTGGCCGACGTGGTGACGTACACGGGTGTGCCCGAGTCGTCGTAGTGGTCCAACTCCTGTGCCGAGGAGATGTTGCCGCTCGCCGCGGCCGACCCGAAGCCTTTCGCGTCGTACAAGCTGCGTGAGTCGCTGACCGTGTTGTCCTTGGTGGCCGTAGCCGTGCACGCACCGGTGCCGGAGATGACCTTCTTCTCGTCCACCAGAGTGGTCAGCAGAGGGTTCGCGGAGGTGGCGTATGAGGTGAGGGTGCACTGCTCCGGTTCGCCGTCGGCCTTGGCGTCGACGCTGACAGCGAGGTTGCCGTGACTGGGGTCGGTCCGGGTCGTCGTCGTCGCGGTACGCCAGGTGCCGTCAGCCTTGAGGCCCCTGGTGGTCTGGACCGACGCGGTGGAGTCGTATCGGGCGACGAGGTCGGGCAGGTCTGAACCCCGCGCGTGTGTGGCGGTGGTGACAGGTTGAGAGCTGGTGTTGACCTGGTAGGTGGCGATGCTGCCGCCTGCCTTGTCGTAGGTGTCGGTCTCCAGAGTCTGGCCGGCCAGCCAGTCGGAGTCCGTGACGTGGTCTCCGAGCGAGTCGGTGAGCGACACCGATCGGCTGCCCCCGGAAGCGTTCCGGTCGCCTTCCATGCCGAGGTAATACACGGTCTTCGTCTGCGACTCGGGACCGTCCTGCCCGGAACCGGTCGTGGCCGTGACGTAGGCGTAGCCTCGGAAGTCACTCCAGGTGCGCGTTGCGGAGTCGGTCAGCTCGCTGTCGTCGTAGTGCCACGCGGCCGGGCCGTAGTCGTAGTGGGTGACCACTGCCGGCGAATCGGCCACCTTGTCGTTCTCGGTGACGGAGTCGACCTGGTAGCGGTTGAACCAGTCCGACTCGGGGCCTTCGGCCTCGTCCCGACCCGGCGGATACCATTTCACGTTGTAGCAGGGCATGGTGTCGGTGGCCGCGCTGGCAGGCATCTTGCCGCTGATCCTGGAGCAGGCCGCCGGCCTGAAGACGACCTGGATCTGCTCGCCGGTCTCGGTCGTGATGGTCTTCATGCGCGGGCGGTTGAAGATGGTGGGCGCGGGTATGAGGTTTGTTCCGTCGACGCGGTTGGGCAGTTCCTGCCACTCGAAACTGACCTTCGGCATCTGCTGGTCCGTCGCGCCGTCCTTCCCGGTTCGCTCGATGGAATCGAGCCACATCGACGGCTTGTTGCCGTCGTACGGGTCCGGAAAACTCTGGTTGAGCTGGTAGCTGTCGACGTCCTTCCACTTGCCTGCGGAAGCGACCTGGGTCGTGATCGTCTGCAGCCTGGTGGTGGTCCAGAACTCCACTCCGTAGTTCTTGCAGGTGGTGGAGCCCTTGTCGCAGTTCTCGTCGTACGGGACGTCCGGCCAGTGGGCCGCGTTGGAGGCGCCCAGGGTGGCGCCCAGACAGGTGAAACCGCCGGCGACAGAGCAGCGACCCTCCGGAGCAGGTGTGAAAGCCACTCGGTCGGCGGGCATCAGCGCGCCCTTCGCGGCCACCTGGTCCGCCAGCCGCTGGCCATAGTCGATCGTCTTGAGCGTGCCGCCCCGGACGTAGGAGGTGGGAGCCCCGTTACCGTTGTTCTGGCCGGCGCCGCGCTCGTAGTAGTTGGTCTCCGCCTGGTAGGTGTACGTGGTGAGATTCCCGTGGGCATCGACGGCATAGTCCAGGTTCAGGCGCCAGGCCATCTGGCACCAGGACGCGTCACCCTTGGTCTTGTCGTAGCAGGGGTCGCCGGAATTGGGCGAGTAGACCGGCTCGGTCCAGGCGGAGTTGGTCGCCGGGTCGCTCTGATCGCCGCCGGGCAGGTGGTTCAGGCCGAAGTAGTAGGCAGCCCCGGAGGACGTGCTCACCTTGACGTACTCGCCGTTCGAGGTGCCATTGGACGCCCCGGTGAGGAACTCCACCTTCGAACCGTTGTCGTCCCGTAGCCGCCAGGTTCCCGTTTTGTCGTCGCGCACCAGTTGGCTCGACTCGCCACCGAGGAGGATGGTCGCGTTGTAGCCGCCCCAGCACACATCGCTCGACCCGGCGATGCCGTCCTTGTCACAGGACTTGTAGGAACGCTCGATGTATCCGGGGCTGTAGTCCCACCCGTCACCGATCCAGGAAGCCTGCGCGTTCGTGGACGACGTCAGACCGTCCACGGACGAGGAGTCGTACGACAGCGCCACCGCGGGCGTGCCGCCGCCGATCGAGGGCGGCACCTGGATCGGATAGCTGTACGTGAAGCCGCCGTTGCTGGAGCCCGAGGTCCAACCGCTGCTCGGGTTCAGACTGGTCGCCGCGTAAGTACCTCCGCCGCCGGCCGGCGTGGTGTCGGCGGTGAGCACGACGTTCTCGGACGCTGGGGCACTGGAACCGGCTGTGGTACCGCTGCCTGCCGGTACCACCACATCAGCGACCAGGCGGTGCGTCGCCGGGTCGTAGTGCGACTCGACGGGTGTCTGCCGGGCGCACTCAGGTGAACCCGGAGTGGTCAAGGCGCACGACGGCAGTTCGACCAACCGGGACCGGGACGCCGCGTCACCGCCGAACTCGGCATCGAGACTGCTCACGTCGACACCGACCTCGACCGAGCCGGACGAACCCTTGGCATTGCGCGAGAGTGCCACCACCGGCCCTCGCTCGCCGAGTTCGGCCGCAGTGCCCTTCGGCAGGACGTCGATCCTGTAGGGCGTGCCTGCCGGAGCGCTCGCCGCGTCGGCCGCCGATCCTCCCGCCCTGGCCGACGACTTCGCCGACCAGCGCCGCCCCCTACAACCAGTGGCCCGGCTCCATCGCCGACGTCCGCACCTACCCCGCAGCACTGACCGCGGGAGAGGTCAACCACCTCTACACCACATCCTGAGACGCCAGGTCCCAGGGGTCTGTCGAAGGCGAGCGGATCGTGGTGCGCGTACAGATGCTGGTCTCCGAGTAGGCCCGCGTTGCAGCGCGGGTCGGGAGGACCCGCCCGTGCTCAGCCGCAGAGGTGCTGGGTGCGCAGGCCCGCAACGTCAAACAACTGCCTCCCCAAGTCCGCCCAGCCCGGTGCGACGAAGGCGATGCGGGCGATCTACAGCGCCGAGTACCGCGGACACGCCGAGAAAGGCGATCGAGGCGTTCGCGGTGACCCGACCCAGGGCGGACCACCCCGGGGGGTCGGGTCACCGGGGAGGCGCCTCGGAGAGGATGACCTGCTGGAGCACCCGCGCGGCCCGCGGCGGAGCCACATCGCTGCGGTGCGCGAGCGCGACGGTGCGCCGTAGGCCGGGGCGGGCCAGCGGCGTGACGCGCAGGCCGTCGCCGGCCCGGGCGGCCACCATGGAGGGCACCACCCCGATCCCGAGCCCGGCCCGTACGAACCCCAGCACCGCGTCCATCTCGCCGCCCTCGACCGTGAAGGTCGGCTCGAAACCGGCGGCGCGGCACGCGCCGAGCGTCAGGTCCCGCAGGTCGTACCCGTGCCGGAACATCACCATCGGCTGCCCGCGCAGATCCTCGATCCGCAGCGGCGTGGGCGGCGGGTCCGCGCCGACCGCGGAGACGGCGACCAGGTCCTCCTGGAACAGCTCGACCGTGGTGAGCGCGGGGGAGGGGCTGGGCAGCGGCAGCACCACCAGCGCGAGGTCCAGCGCCCCGCGGGCCAGCTCGCGGACCAGGTCGTGGGAGCCGCCCTCCTCCAGCAGCAGCCGGATTCCGGGGTGCCGGTCGTGGAAGGCGCGCAGCACCACCGGCAGCAGCCCGGTGCACAGGCTGGGCGTGGCGCCCAGCCGCACCCGGCCGCTGCGCAACTGCGCCAGCTCCAGCACCTCGTGCCGCGCGGTGTCCGCGTCGGCGAGGATGCGCACCGCCAGCGGCAGCAGCGCCTCCCCGGCGTCGGTGAGCGCGATGTTGCCGCGCGCCCGGCTGAACAGCGGCGCCCCCAGCTCCTTCTCCAGCGCCCTGATCTGCTGGGACAACGACGGCTGGGAGACGTGCACGGCCTCCGCGGCGCGGGTGAAGTGCCGCGCCTCCGCGACCGCCACGAAGTACGCAAGCTGCTGGAACTGCATGCCCTCAGCGTACGCCTTCATAGGCGTTCACTATGGAAACGAGCCAGATCATGTCTTGGACCACTCATCGGTCGGCGCCCTACCGTCGTGTCCATGGCATTGGCAACGCGGACATACCGGCGGCCGCCCACGCTGAAAACGGCCTGGGACTCCACCGTCGGCAAGAAAGCGGTCATGGCGGTGAGCGGGCTGGTCATGCTGCTCTACCTGGTCGCCCACATGCTCGGCAACCTCAAGATCTTCTTCGGCGCCGACGACTACAACGGGTACGCGCACTGGCTGCGCACCCTCGGCGAGCCCGCGCTGCACTACGAGTGGGCGCTGTGGATCATCCGGGTCCTCCTCGTCGTCGCGGTCGTCGCGCACGGCGTGAGCGCCTACCAGCTCAGCCGCCGCGACCTGCGGGCCCGTCCGGTCGGCTACGCCCACCGCAAGGCCCGCTCCAGCTACGCCACCCGCACCATGCGCTGGGGCGGAGTGATCCTCGCGCTGTTCATCGTCTGGCACCTGCTGGACCTGACCACGCTCACCGTCAACCGCAACGCCCAACCCGGGCACCCGTACCAGAACGTCGAGGCGACCTTCCACACCTGGTACGGCGACGTCATCTACATCGTGGCGATGCTCGCGCTCGGCCTGCACATCCAGCACGGCTTCTGGAGCGCCGCGCAGACGCTCGGCGCGGGCAACCACCGCCGTGACCGTGCGCTGAAGGTCACCGCCACCGGCCTCGCGGTCCTGCTGACGGCCGGCTTCATCGCCGTACCGGTCGGCGTCATGACCGGAACCGTCCACTGAGGGAGCCGAGTTGACCGACTACACCCGCTACGGCACCGGCGCGCCCATCGCCGACAGCAAGGCCCCCGACGGGCCGATCGAGGACCGCTGGGACACCCGCCGCTTCACCGCGAAGCTGGTCAACCCCGCCAACCGCCGCAAGCACACCGTGATCGTGGTCGGCACCGGGCTGGCCGGCGGCTCCGCGGGCGCCACCCTCGCCGAACAGGGCTACCACGTCGTGCAGTTCTGCTACCAGGACTCCCCGCGCCGGGCCCACTCCATCGCCGCGCAGGGCGGCATCAACGCCGCGAAGAACTACCGCAACGACGGCGACTCCATCCACCGGCTCTTCTACGACACCGTCAAGGGCGGCGACTTCCGCGCCCGCGAGTCCAACGTCCGGCGGCTGGCGCAGATCTCGGTGGAGATCATCGACCAGTGCGTCGCGCAGGGCGTGCCGTTCGCCCGCGAGTACGGCGGCCTGCTCGACACCCGCTCCTTCGGCGGCGTCCAGGTCTCCCGCACCTTCTACGCCCGCGGCCAGACCGGCCAGCAACTCCTGCTCGGTGCCTACCAGGCGCTGTCCCGGCAGATCGCGGCCGGCAACGTGGAGATCCATCCGCGCACCGAGATGCTGGACCTGGTGGTCGTGGACGGGCGGGCCCGCGGCATCGTCGCCCGCGACCTGGTCACCGGCGAGGTCACCACCCACCTCGCCGACGCCGTCGTGCTCGCCTCCGGCGGCTACGGCAACGTCTTCTACCTGTCGACCAACGCGATGAACTCCAACGCCACCGCGATCTGGCGGGCCCACCGCCGCGGCGCGTACTTCGCCAACCCGTGCTTCACCCAGATCCACCCCACCTGCATCCCGCGCACCGGCGACCACCAGTCGAAACTCACGCTGATGAGCGAGTCGCTGCGCAACGACGGCCGGATCTGGGTGCCGAAGGCCCAGGGCGACACCCGCCCGCCCGCCGCGATCCCCGAGGCCGAACGCGACTACTACCTGGAGCGGATCTACCCCTCGTTCGGCAACCTCGTGCCGCGCGACATCGCCTCCCGCGCCGCGAAGAACGTCTGCGACGAGGGCCGCGGCGTCGGCCCCGGCGGCCAGGGCGTCTACCTCGACTTCGCCGACGCCATCGCCCGGCTGGGCCGGCGCGCGGTGGAGGAGAAGTACGGCAACCTCTTCGAGATGTACGAGCGGATCACCGCGGAGAACCCGTACGAGGTGCCGATGCGGATCTACCCGGCCGTGCACTACACGATGGGCGGGCTGTGGGTGGACTACGACCTGCAGACCACCGTGCCCGGGCTGTTCGCGATCGGCGAGGCCAACTTCTCCGACCACGGCGCGAACCGGCTCGGCGCGTCCGCGCTCATGCAGGGCCTGGCCGACGGCTACTTCGTGCTGCCCGCCACCCTCAACGACTACCTCGCCCGCCACCCGGCCGCCGACCCCGTCGACGCCGAACACCCCGCCGTGGTCGAGGCGATGGCCGGCACCAAGGAGCGGCTGCACCGGCTGGTGAGCGTCGACGGCGACCGCACCGCCGACTCCTTCCACCGTGAACTCGGCGAGCTGATGTGGGAGTTCTGCGGGATGTCCCGCACCGAGCAGGGCCTGCGCAAGGCCCTGGAACGCATCCCGCAGATCCGGGAGGAGTTCTGGCGCCGGATCAAGGTGCCCGGCACAGAGGCAGAGTTCAACCAGTCCCTGGAGCGCGCCAACCGCGTCGTGGACTACCTCGAACTCGCCGAACTCATGTGCCTGGACGCCCTGCACCGCGCCGAGTCCTGCGGCGGCCACTTCCGCGAGGAGTCGCAGACCCCCGACGGCGAGGCCGCCCGCCGCGACGACGAGTTCAGCTACGCCGCCGGCTGGGAGTACACCGGCACCGGAGCGCCGCCCGTGCTGCACCGCGAAGAGCTCGTCTTCACCGAAGTCCACCCCACCCAGCGGAGCTACGCATGAGGCTCACCCTGCGCATCTGGCGGCAGAAGAACGCCGACGCCCCCGGTGCCATGACCGCCTACGAGGTCGACGGCGTCTCGCCCGACATGTCCTTCCTCGAAGTCCTCGACACCCTCAACGAACGCCTCACCCTCGACGGCGAGGACCCCGTCGCCTTCGACCACGACTGCCGCGAGGGCATCTGTGGCGCGTGCGGCGTCGTCATCAACGGCGACGCGCACGGCCCCGAGCGCACCACCAGCTGCCAGCTGCACATGAGGTCCTTCCGCGACGGCGACACCATCGACGTCGAACCCTGGCGCGCGGCCGCCTTCCCGGTCGTCCGCGACCTCGTGGTGGACCGCTCCGCCTTCGACCGGATCATCTCCGCGGGCGGCTACGTCTCGGTGCCCACCGGCGCCGCGCCCGAGGCACACGCCACGCCCGTGCCCAAGCCCGACGCCGACCGGGCCTTCGAGCACGCCGAGTGCATCGGCTGCGGCGCCTGCGTCGCGGCCTGCCCCAACGGCTCCGCGATGCTCTTCACCTCCGCGAAGGTCAACCACCTCGCCGCGCTCCCGCAGGGCGGACCGGAGCGCGAGAGCCGCGTGCTGGACATGGTCGGGCAGATGGACGCCGAGGGCTTCGGCGGCTGCACGCTCACCGGCGAGTGCGCCACCGCCTGCCCCAAGGGCATCCCGCTGCTCTCGATCACCTCGATGAACAAGGAGTGGCTGCGCGCCAACCGCCGTGCGGCGCGCAGCCGTTGATCCCGGCCGCCAGCGGCTGACCCCGGCGGTCAGCCGTTGATCCCGGCGGTCAGCCGCTGACGCTCGGCAGCCCGGTCTCCAAGTGGCCGCTGAACCGCTGCGACCAGCTCGGGTCGCTGCTGACCGTCACCGTCATGTCGTACCAGCCGTTGAAGTAGGCCACCGCGTTGAAGTAGTCGGCCACGTGCCCGCCGGCCGGGACCTGGTACGTCCAGGGGCCGTCGGTGCGGTAGTTGCCGCTGGTGATGGTGAACGTGACCGGTGCGGAGCCGTTGTTGGCGAGGTCGAACCAGAGCGCGAGCTTGCCGGTGCTGCTGGTGACGGCGTAGGAGGACGTGACGGCGACGTCCTTGCCCGGCGCGGTGGTGTCGCCCTGGAAGCGGCGCAGGAAGCGGTTGGGGCCGACCACGCTGAGGTCGTACTTCCCGTCGCCGTAGCCGGGGCCGCAGTTGAAGAAGTCGCTGGTGGCGCTGCCCGCGGCGACGGTGTACTGCCAGGGGCCGCCGCCGCGGTGGGCGTTGGCGTATGCGGCGAAGTGCACCGTGCGGGTCGAGCGGGCGTCGGTGTTGTCCATCGCCAGCCAGACCTGGGTCACGCCGCCGGAGTCGAACTCGATGTGGTCGAGGTTGGCGCCCGGCTGGTACGGCAGCGCGCGGGCCGGTCGGGTGCCGGACTCCTGCGCGGGCAGCGCGTTGGTCACCGGCGCCGGGTTGGGCAGCGGCGAGCAGGTGGACTCGCCGATCACGGCCGAGGTGTCGGGCAGCGAGGGCAACCCGGGCACCGGATGGGCGAAGTCGAACGCCGAGGTGAGGTCGCCGCAGACCGCGCGGCGCCAGGCGCTGATGTTCGGGCACGTGGCGGGGGTGCCCAGGGCCGCGGTCCAGGTCTCCAGGAAGCGCAGCACCGAGGTGTGGTCGAAGACCTCGGAGTCGACCCAACCGCCCCTGCTCCAGGGGGATATCGCGATCATCGGAACCCGGACACCGAGCCCGACGGGGGTGCCGGTCCAGAACTCGCCGGCGGTGCCGTCCACCGGGACCGGCGGCGGCACATGGTCGAAGAAGCCGTCGTTCTCGTCGTAGTTGAGGAAGAGGATCGAGGAGTTGTAGACGGCCGGGTCGGCGCCCAGCGCGTCGACGACCATGTGCACGAAGTGCGCGCCGTCGGCCGGTGTCGCGTACGGGTGCTCGGAGGAGCCCTCGTCGGCCACCACCCAGGAGACCTGGGGGAGGGTGCCCGCCAGGACGTCGGCCTTGATCGCTGCGGCGATGTCGTCCGGGGTCTTCCCGGTCACCTTGGGCACCGAGCCCATGCCCCGGTCGTGCAGCGGGGTGCCGGCGGCCGCGGAGGTGAACTGGGTGAAGTAGGCGAGGGCGTTGTCGGTGAAGTTGTCCGCCGCGTTCTGGTAGACCTTCCAGCTCACCCCGGCGTCCTGGAGCGCCTCGGCGTAGGTCTGCCAGCGCAGCCCCGACTCCGAGCCGCCGTCGTAGGCGGGGCCGCCGCTCCGGCCGTCCGGGTCGATCTGGCCACTCCAGTGGAAGGTGCGGTTGGGGCCGGTGGCGCTGAGCGTGGAGCTGAAGTAGGCGTCGCAGACGGTGTAGTTGTCGGCGAGGGCGTAGTGGAAGGGGATGTCGTCGCGGTTGAGGTAGCCGAGGGTGCGGACGTTGCCCTTGGCGGCGACCCAGCCGTCCATCCGGCCGCCGTTCCACGCCGCGTGCTGGTCCGCCCAGCCGTGCGCGAGGTCGCCGCTGCACTGCGCCAGCCGCTCGGGGTCGGCGCCGCCGGCCGGCTCGGTGGCGCTGAACTGCCACGGGTACTGCCGGCCGGCGCCGTTGGGCTGGTTGAAGACGCTGTAGCCGCCCGCGACCTGGATCGCGCTGCGGTCGGCGAAGCCGCGGACGCCCTTCAGCGTGCCGAAGTAGTGGTCGAAGGAGCGGTTCTCCTGCA
This sequence comes from Streptomyces sp. NBC_00448, assembly GCF_036014115.1. Taxonomy (NCBI): domain Bacteria; kingdom Bacillati; phylum Actinomycetota; class Actinomycetes; order Kitasatosporales; family Streptomycetaceae; genus Streptomyces; species Streptomyces sp. NBC_00448. The sequence continues at coordinate 1,224,553 of NZ_CP107913.1, read as the reverse complement.
TGAGGATCACGATGTGCTTGGCGTCGGTCAGCGTGCCGGTGGCCGCCGGTGCCGCGGCCGGCGCGTCGCCGGGGGCGGCCGCGGCGGTGGCGTCCGCCGCGCCGCCGACGGTCGCCGCCGCGGCCGCTGCCGCCGACAGGGCCATGAACTTCCTGCGACTGACGTCATTCATGTGATCCGCCGTTCCGTTGGGTTGTGGGGTGCCTGGGACAGGGTGCATCACGTGGGACGGCGCCGAACAGGGTGCGTCGAACACGATGTCGGACCGCGGGCGCCCGACCGCGTGCGCCGGGCCGCCGGCGCCGGACCCGCGTGCCCCGGCCGCTACTGCGGCGTCACATAGGCCCCCGAGATCCCGCCGTCGACCAGGAAGGTGGACGCCGTGATGAACGACGAGTCGTCGCTCGCCAGGAACGCCACCGAGGCGGCCACTTCCTCCGGTTCGGCGAACCGGCCGAGCGGGATGTGCACCAGGCGGCGGGCGGCCCGCTCCGGGTCCTTGGCGAACAGCTCACGCAGCAGCGGGGTGTTGACCGGCCCCGGGCACAGCGCGTTGACCCGGATACCCTCGCGGGCGAACTGCACCCCCAGCTCCCGACTCATCGACAGCACGGCGCCCTTGGACGCGGAGTACGAGATCTGCGAGGTCGCCGCGCCCATCACCGCCACGAACGACGCCGTGTTGATGACCGAGCCCTTGCCCTGCCGCTGCATGTGCGGGATGGCGTACTTGCAGCACAGGTAGACGCTGGTCAGGTTCACCTCCTGGACCCGGCGCCAGGCGTCCAGGCCGGTGGTGAGGATGGAGTCGTCCTCCGGCGGCGAGATGCCCGCGTTGTTGAACGCGATGTCGAGCCGCCCGTACGTGGCGACCGCCGTCTCGTACATCCCGCGTACCGCGTCCTCGTCGGTGACGTCGGCCCGGACGAACAGGCCGCCGACCTCCTGCGCGGCGGCGGCGCCGGTGTCCGCGTCCACGTCGACGCAGACCACCTTGGCTCCCTCGGCGGCCATCCGGCGGGCGCTGGCCAGCCCGATGCCGCTGCCGGCTCCGGTGATCACGGCGACGCGGCCGTCCAGGCGTGGTGCGAGCGTCATGGGTTCATTCCTCCGTGGCGATGAAGACGTTCTTGGTCTCGGTGAAGGCGTCGAGTGCGTCCGGGCCCAGCTCGCGGCCGAGGCCGGACTGCTTGAACCCGCCGAACGGGGTCGAATAGCGCACCGAGGAGTGCGAGTTGACCGACAGGTTGCCCGCGTCGACGGCGCGCGCCACCCGGATCGCCCGCCCCACGTCGCGGGTCCAGATCGAACCCGACAGGCCGTAGGACGTGTCGTTGGCGATGCGTACGGCGTCCTCCTCGTCGGTGAACGGGACCACGGTCACCACCGGCCCGAAGATCTCCTCGGTGAACGCGCGGTCGTCGGGCCGTACCGGCGCCAGCACGGTCGGCGGGAACCAGAAGCCCGGGCCGTCCGGGGCGCTGCCGCGGAAGGCGACCGGGGCGTCCTCGGGCACGTACGCGGCGACCGCGGCGCGCCGGGCGGCCGAGATCAACGGACCCATCTCGGTGGCCGGATCGGCCGGGTCACCGACCCGCACCGCCCGCACCGCCGGTTCCAGTCGTGCCATGAAGTCGTCGAACACCGAGCGCTGGACGAGAATCCGCGACCGCGCGCAGCAGTCCTGCCCGGCGTTGTCGAAGACGGCGGACGGCGCGGTCGCGGCGGCCTTCGCCAGGTCCGCGTCCGCGAAGACGATGTTGGCGCTCTTCCCGCCCAACTCCAGCGTCACCGGCTTCACCTGGGCCGCGCAGCCCGCCATGATCTCCTTGCCGACCCGGGTGGAGCCGGTGAAGACGACCTTGCGGACGTCCGGGTGGGTGACGAAGCGCCGCCCCACGACGTCGCCCCGGCCGGGCAGCACCTCCAGCACGCCCGGCGGCAGGCCCGCCTCCAGCGCCAACCGGCCCAGCCGCAGCGCGGTCAGCGGGGTCAGCTCGGCCGGCTTGAGCACCACGGTGTTGCCGGCCGCCAGCGCGGGGGCCAGCGCCCACCCGGCGATCGGCATCGGGAAGTTCCACGGCACGATGACGCCGACCACGCCGAGCGGCTCGTGGAAGGTGACGTCCAGGCCCCCGGCCACCGGGATCTGGCGACCGGAGTGCCGTTCGGGCGCGGCGGCGTAGTACTCGATGACGTCGCGGACGTTGGCCGCCTCCCACCGCGCGTTGCCCAGCGTGTGGCCGGAGTTGGCGACCTCCAGATCCGCCAGGTGTGCGCGGTCGGCGTCCACGGCGGCGGCGAACGCCCGCAGCAGCCGGGCCCGGTCGGCCGGTGCCACCCGGCGCCAGGTCGCGAACGCGGCGCGGCTGCGGGCGATCACCGCGTCCGTCCCGGCCAGGTCGGCCATCGGCACGGTGCTGAGGATCTCCTCGGTGGCCGGGTTCACCACCGGCCACGGCTCGGCGGCCACGTCCGGTGCGGTGGTGTCTGGTCGGGGCATCAGCTGTCCACCCTGTCCTGGGAGCGGTCGATACGGTGAGCCGTGCGGGTGCGGGTGCGGGTGCGGCTCCGAGTACGGCGAGGCGTGCGGGTCCGGGCCCGGTGCCCGGAGCCGGCGGGACGACCGGCCGGACCGTACGCCCGAGCGGCCGGCGTCATGGCGCGCTTCCCCGGACTCCCCGGACCGCCGCCACGAACGCGGTGAACAGGCGCGGGTCGGCCGCGTCCGCCTCCGGGTGCCACTGGACGCCGACGGTGAACCCGCCGCCGGGCCGTTCGAGTGCCTCGACGGTCTCGTCCTCGCTCCAGGCCGCGGGCAGCAGCCCCGCACCGAGGGCGCCGACCGCCTGGTGGTGGTAGCAGGACACCTCGGCCGTCGCGCCGAGGACGCCGTGCAGGAAGCTGCCCGGCCGGGTGCGTACCGTCCGCCGCCCGAACGTCGCCGGGGCCGGCTGGTGCGCGCTGTCGCCGACCCGGTCCGGCAGGTGCTGGACCAGCGCGCCGCCGAGCGCGACGTTGAGCACCTGCATCCCGCGGCACACCGCGAGCACCGGCAGGTCCCGGTCGAGCGCGCCGGCCAGCAGGCCGAACTCCCAGGCGTCGCGAGCCTCGTGCGGTGAACCCGTGCGCGGGTGCGGCGCCGCGCCGTACCGCGCCGGGTCCACGTCGGGCCCGCCCGCGAGCAGCAGCCCGTCGATCCGGTCGAGCACGTCGCCGGCGCCGTCGGTCTGCGGCGGCAGCACGACCGCGGTGCCGCCCGCGCGGGTGACGGACTCGACGTAGGTGTGCGGGACGAGGGCGGCGGGCTGCCGCCAGACGCCCCAGGCGGCGTCGTCCAGGTAGCCGGTGATGCCGATCAGCGGGCGGCGGGGGCAGCGGGTCACAGCCGCTCGAATCCGCGGCGCCGCTCCCAGTCGGTCACCGCCCGGTCGAAGGCGGCCAGTTCGGTGCGGCCGGCGTGTACGTAGTGGCCGACCACGTCCGGGCCGAAGGCCGACTCGGCGCGCTCACTGCGCTCGAAGGCGTCGACCGCGTCGCGCAGGGTGGCCGGGACCCGCGGAGCTGCGGAGGCGTACGCGTTGCCGGTGAACTCCGGTTCCAGCGGCAGCTCGTGCTCGACGCCGTACAGCCCGGCCGCGACGAGCGCGGCCACCGCCAGATACGGGTTGACGTCCCCGCCCGGCACCCGGTTCTCGAACCGCAGCGACGACCCGTGGCCGACCACCCGCAGCGCGCAGGTGCGGTTGTCGCGGCCCCAGGCGATCGCGGTGGGCGCGAAACTGCCCTCGACGTAGCGCTTGTAGGAGTTGACGTTCGGCGCGAGCAGCAGCGCGAAGTCGGCCAGGCAGGCGAGCTGTCCGGCCAGGAAGTGCTCCATCACCGTCGAGAAGCCGTGCGGGCGCTCGCCCGCCAGCACCGGCCGGCCCTCGTCGTCGCGCAGGCTCAGGTGGATGTGGCAGGAGTTGCCCTCCCGCTCGTCGTACTTGGCCATGAAGGTGAGGCTCACGCCGTCCTGCGCGGCGATCTCCTTCGCCCCGGTCTTGTACACCGCGTGGTCGTCGCAAGTCGCAAGCGCCGGGCCGTACTTGAAGGCGATCTCGTGCTGCCCGGGGTTGCACTCGCCCTTCGCCGACTCGACGGTCAGGCCCGCGCCGGCCATCCCGTTGCGGATACGGCGCAGCAGCGGCTCGATCCGGGAGGTGCCGAGGATGGAGTAGTCGACGTTGTACTGGTTGACCGGGGTCAGCCGGTGGTAGTCGCGATCCCACGCCTGCTCGTAGGTGTCGCGGAAGGCGATGAACTCCAGTTCCGTGCCCGCGTAGGCGTGCCAGCCGTGCTCGGCGAGGCGGTCGAGCTGGCGGCGCAGCACCTGCCGGGGCGAGACGCCGACCGCGGTGCCGTCGTGGTGGGTGACGTCGCACTGGACCATGGCGGTCGCCGGGTGCCAGGGCACCATCCGCAGGGTGTCGAGGTCCGGCGCGAGCACGAGGTCGCCGTAGCCGCCCTCCCAGGAGGAGAGGGCGTAGCCGTCGACGGTGTTCATGTCGACGTCGACGGCCAGCAGGTAGCCGCAGCCGTCCGCCGCGTTCGGCACCACGTCGGACAGGAAGAAGTCGGCGGCGACGCGCTTGCCCTGGAGGCGGCCCTGCATGTCGGTCATCGCCAGCACGACGGTGTCGACGGCGCCGGCCGCGACGCGCTCGCGCAGTTCGTCGAAGGTGAGGCGGACGCTGCTCAACTTTTCTCCACATCGCTTGCGACGAGGTCGGACTCCTGGAGGCTGCTCTGCACCCGGGGGCCGGTGAACCAGCGCCGGGCCGAGACCAGCCACCACACCCCCGCGAAGCCCAGCACGACGGCCACCGCGACCGGGGTGTAGTTGAAGCTGAGGGCGGTGATCGGGCTGACGGTGGGAAGCATGAACAGCACGGTGATCAGTGCCGTCCAGCCCACCGCCACGGTACCGATCGGACGGCTCCAGCGCCCCAGATGCCACGGCCCGCGCACGAACGTGTCGCCCTGCCGGAGCCGGAGGTACACCGGGATGACGTAGGCGATGTAGAGGCCGATCACCGAGACCGAGGTGACCGCGGCGTAGGCGGTGGAGTTCCACAGCGCCGGCAGGCCGAGTAGGAACGCCCCGCCCGCGGCCAGCCACACGGCGCTGGTCGGCGTCTGGGTGCGCGGGTTGATCCGGTGCCACAGCCGCGACCCGGGCAGCGCGCCGTCCCGCGAGAACGCGTAGATCATCCGGGAGTTGGCGGTGACCGAGGCCATCCCGCAGAAGAACTGGGCGCCGATCACGATCAGCAGCAGGAGCTTGGCGCCGGTGTGCCCGATGGCGTCGATGAAGATCTGGGCCGGCGGCACCCCGCTGCCGCTGGTCCGCTCGCCGTCGTAGTCCTGGATGGCGAAGGTGAGGCCGAGCAGCAGGACCCAGCCGGCCACCAGCGAGACCACGATCGCGTTGACGATGCCGCGCGGGCCGGAGCGGGCGGCGTCGTGGGTCTCCTCGGTCATGTGCGCGGAGGCGTCGTAGCCGGTGAGGGTGTACTGCGCCAGCAGCAGGCCGAGCATCGCGACGTAGAACGGGCTGTGGAAGCCGGTGTCGTTGACGAACTTGCCGAAGACGAAGGACGCGGAGGAGTGGTGGTCGGGCACGAACACCAGCACGCCGACGATGATCAGCACGCCGAGCAGGTGCCACCAGACGCTGACGTCGTTGAAGAGCGCGACCAGCCGCACGCCCAGGGTGTTGAGCAGGCCGTGCGCCACGAGGATCACCGCGAAGATCTCCACGGTGTGGGCGGGCGTGGCCGACAGGCCGAACTGGAGGTCCAGCAGGGCGTTGAGGAAGGTGGCGGCGCCGTAGTCGATGCCCGCGGTGACCGCGACCTGGCCGAGGAAGTTGAACCAGCCGGTGAACCAGCTCCACGCCGGTGCCCGGGAGGGGGCCAGCTTCGCCGCCCAGTAGTACAGGCCACCGGCGGTCGGGTAGCTGGAGCAGATCTCGGCCATGGACAGGCCCACGCACAGGGTCATCAGCCCGACGACCGGCCAGCCCCAGGTGATGAGCGCGGGGCCGCCGGTGTTCATGCCGAAGCCGTACAGGGTCAGGCAGCCGGAGAGGATCGAGACGATGGAGAAGGAGACGGCGAAGTTGGAGAAGCCCGACATGGAGCGGGCCAGCTCCTGGACGTAGCCGAGTTCGCGCAGCCGCTGCTCGTCGGAGGAGGGGGTCGCGTCGCGGGGCGCGGGAATGTCGGAGGGCGCGGGGACGGCGGCGTCGGAGGGTGTGGGGGAGGCGTCGGTGTCGTCTGGTGGGCGGGGAACAGACATGGGCACCTTCTGGGGAGGTTGGCGTGGTCGGAGCACCGCGGGTGCGGCCGGGGCATCTCCCGAGCTGGTCAATGGAATGAAGCTGGTCCATTAGGTGGGAGACCGTCTCACTCCGCCAGGTACGCCGTCAAGAGCCTTGTCCGCGCCGGGTGTTGAACGGCCGGGACGCTCTCAGCCGAGGAAGCCGCGCAGCAGCGACGCGGTGGCGGCCAGGTGCTCCTCGGCCGCCCGGCGGGCCGTGGCCGGGTCGCCGCCGAGTATCGCCGCCACGATCCGGGCGTGCTGGGCCTGGGAGTGCTCGATGTTCCGCTCCAGCAGCGGGATCGCGTTGAGCAGGTCGTTGAGCCGCATCCGGGTGTCGGCGATGCTCGCGGCCAGCGACCGTGAACCGCTCAGCTCGGCGATCGCCAGGTGGAAGCGCGAGTCCATCTGCCGGTAGTCGACCGGGTCGCAACTGTGCGTGTCCCGCAGCCGGTTGTCCAGGTGGCGGCGCTCCTCGGGGCTGAGCGTGCGGCCGGCGGCGAGTTCGGCCGCGCCGATCTCCAGCGCCTGGCGGTAGGCGAGGGTGTCCTCCAGCTCGTCCGGCGCGCGCTCGGCCATCCGCCCCGGCCCCGGGCCGTCCTGGCCGCCGGCCCGGTGCAGGACGAAGGTCCCGCCGGTACGGCCGCGCCGCGACTCCACGTAACCGGCCTGCTCCAGCGAGCCCAGCGCCTCGCGCAGGGTCACCCGGCTGACGTTGAAGCGCTCCGCCAACTCCCTTTGCGGCGGCAGCCGTTCGCCCTGCGCGACCACCCCCAGCTTGATCACCTGGAGCAGCCGCTCGACGGTCTCCTCGAACGCGTTGCCGGCCCGTACGGGCCGGAAGAACGCGGCACCGCTCAGCGTGCCGGCACCGGCCGGCTCGGGCATCTCGCTCATGCGTCCCATTCTCCGCCCATCCGCCGCCCACGTGCCGCACCCCGGAACCGCCCGCAGTCGGCCGGGCCCGGCACCCGCCGCACCCCGAAGTTGCCCGCCGCCGGCCCGGCCGCGCGTCCGCGGGTACCGACCGTAATGGATCTTTTGCGGGCCATTGACGCCGGCTGGTGGCGCCTGGCCGGAAAAGCGGGAGAGTGCGGCCGGGCCGGATGCCATGATCTCCGCGTGGCGATACTCGACATCCTGGCCGGCAGCGCCGCCAGCGTCTCGCGGTTGTGCGCGTGCAGCGCGTCGAGCGACGGCACACCGGAAAGCCCGGTCGTCATCAGGTCGTTGGCGCCGCGATCGGCGGCCAGCATGCCGAAGACCGCGTCGAGGTAGCCGCACAGCCCGGCCCAGGCGTCCTCGGCGGTCCTGGCCCGCTCGCCCTGCTCCCGGATGCGCCCCAGCGCCTCTCGGAAGACCTCCTCCACCAGCGCGCCGTCCGGCCGCGGCGGAGGCGGGCCGGGCGCAGGGAGTCGCCCGAGCGGGTGACGTCGCCGCGGTGCTGCTGGGCGGTGCGGGCAGCGCGGGTGGTGAGAGCGGCGCGGGGGTGTGAGCGGCGGGAGCGGTACGGGCCGATGAGCCGCGCCGCGGACGGGGCTCCGCGGCGCCCGGAAAACACGTTGCCGCCGTCCGGCGGCTCTGCTGTGATCGGCCGGTAACCGAAACAGCACACCGACCCCAGGAGCGATGATCATGCGCGGTTCCGTCATGCCGGCTCAGTCAGGACACACCCCCGACCTCGAGGACATGACGCTTCGTGCAATCGCTCCCCTCGCTCAACCTCGGCATCTTGGCGCACATCGATGCCGGTAAGACCAGCCTGACCGAACGGCTGCTGTACGCCGCCGGTGTCATCGACGAGATCGGCAGCGTCGACCAGGGCAGCACCACCACCGACTCCCTCGCCCTGGAGAAGCAGCGCGGCATCACCATCAAGTCCGCCGTGGTGTCGTTCACGCTGCCCGGCGCGCTCGGCGGCACCGACGTCAACCTGATCGACACCCCCGGCCACCCCGACTTCATCGCCGAGGTGGAGCGGGTGCTCGGCGTGCTCGACGGGGCGGTGCTGGTGGTCTCCGCGGTCGAGGGCGTCCAGCCGCAGACCCGCATCCTGATGCGCACCCTGCGCCGGCTGCGCATCCCCACGCTGATCTTCGTCAACAAGCTCGACCGGCGCGGCGCCGACCTCGACCGGACCCTCGACGCCGTCGCGCACCGCCTCACCTCCGACATCGTCCCGATGGCCGGCGCCCGCGACCAGGGCACGCGGCAGGCCGCCGCGCTGCCGTACACCGCCGCCGACCCCGGCTTCGACGCCCGGCTGGCCGACCTGCTCTCCCGCCGCGACGACCGGCTGCTCGCGGCGTACGTCCGCGACGAGACGGCCGTCGACCACGCCCGGCTGCGCGCCGCGCTCGCCGAGCAGACCGCCGCCGCCGAGGTGCACCCGGTGTACGCCGGCTCCGCGGTCACGGGCGCCGGCACCGACGCGCTGATCGCCGGCATCGCCGAACTGCTGCCCGCCCGGCGCCCCGACCCGGCCGCACCGGTGGCCGGCACCGTCTTCAAGATGGAGCGCGGCGCGGCCGGCGAACGGATCGCCTACGTCCAGGTGACGGCCGGCACCGTCCGCACCCGCGACCGGCTGCCGGTGCACCGCGCGGGAGACGAGGGCGGTGAGGGCGGTGAGGTCGGCGCGGGCAAGGTCACCGCGATCAGCGTCTTCGACGCGGGCACCGACACCCGGCACGACAGCGTCCCGGCCGGCCGGATCGCCCGGATCTGGGGCCTGGGCGAGGTACGGATCGGTGACACCGTCGGCGCGGCGCCCGCCGGCCACGAGCGGCAGCGGCACTTCTCGCCGCCGTCGCTGGAGACCGTCGTCAGCGCCCGGTGCCCCGCCGAGCGCGGCGCGCTGCACGCCGCGCTGGCCCAACTCGCCGAGCAGGACCCGCTGATCGACCTGCGCCGGGACGAACAGCGCGAGGAGATCGCGGTGTCGCTCTACGGCGAGGTGCAGAAGGAGGTCATCCAGGCCACGTTGGCCGACGAGTTCGGGCTCGCCGTCGACTTCCGGCAGACCACCACCCTGCACATCGAGCGCCCGGTCGGCACCGGCGAGGCCGTCGAGTACAACGGGAAGGACGGCAACCCGTTCCTGGCCACGGTCGGCCTGCGGGTCGAGCTCGCACCGGTCGGCAGCGGGGTGAGGTTCCGGCTCGGCGTGGAACTGGGCGCGATGCCGTACGCGTTCTTCGCCGCGGTCGAGGAGACCGTGCGCCGGACGCTGGAGCAGGGGCTGTACGGCTGGCGGGTCACCGACTGCGTGGTCACCATGACGCACTCCGGCTACAGCCCGCGGCAGAGCCACGCCCACGCCACGTTCGACAAGAGCATGTCCAGCACCGGCGCGGACTTCCGCGGCGTGACCCCGCTGGTGCTGCTGGCGGCGCTGCGGCAGGCGGGCACCACCGTGCACGAGCCGATGCACCGCTTCCGCCTCGACCTGCCCGCCGACGCGCTCGGCACGATGCTGCCCGCGCTCGCCCGGCTCGGGGCCGCGCCCCACACCCCCACGGCGCGCGACGGCGGATACGAGCTGGAGGGCGACATCCCCGCCGCCCGGGTGCACGACCTGGAGCAGCAGTTGCCGACCCTGACCCGCGGCGAAGGGGCCCTGGAGAGCGCCTTCCACCACTACCGGCCGGTCACCGGCCGGGTGCCCGAGCGGCCGCGCACCGACCACAACCCGCTGAACCGCAAGGAGTACCTGCTCCAGGTGCAGCGCCGGCTGTCCGGGTTCGGCGGGAATGGCGGCTGACCGCCCGGGGTTGTCGAGAGAAGAAGCCCGGTCCATCCGTCTGGAGTTCTGGAGTCCTCATGGCACGCCCCGTCAAGACGCCCGGCCCCGACCACCCCATCACCGTCGAGCCGACGGCCGCCCGCGTCGTGGTGCGCGCCGGCGGCAAGGTCGTCGCCGACACCACCCGCGCCCTCACCCTTCAGGAGGCCGACTACCCCGCCGTCCAGTACATCCCGCTCGCCGACGTGGCAGCCGACGCGCTGACCCCCACCGACAGCAGCACGTACTGCCCGTACAAGGGCGACGCGTCCTACTACTCACTGGTCACCGGTGACGACACGATCGCCGACGCCGTGTGGACCTACCGCGAGCCGTACGACGCGGTCGGTGCGATCGCCGGGCACGTGGCGTTCTACCCGAAGCACGTCGAGGTCGAGCAGCTTCAGGACGCCTGAGCCGGCTCACACCGGAGCCGGCTCACGCCCGAGCGCGGTCAGGACGCCCGGGCGGAGGCCGCGCCCTCGGCGGTCGAGGTCCCCTGCTCTCCCTGCTGCCCGGTGCCGGGCTCCTCGCGGCCACCGCGCAGCAGGGAGGCGATCGCGGCCAGCACGGCCAGAGCCGCGCCGAAGAGGAAGACGATCGTCAGTCCGGAGTGGAACGGCCCGGAGATCAGATGCGGGAAGAACTCGCGGCCGGTCAGCGCGCGCCGCTGCTCCGGGGTGAGCTTCGGCGGCACCCCGCTCGGGCCGAGCAGGTGGGCGACCGGGTTCACCCCCAACTGGGCGGCGAACAGCGACGCGACCGGCGGCAGCGAGCCCGCCTGCGCGGCGGCGGCGTGCGGCACCCCGTTCTGCTGGAGGTGGGCGGTCAGGGTGTGCGGCAGGTTGCCGGCCAGGCCGGCGATCATCAGGGAGAAGAACACCCCGATCGACACGGCGGTGCCGGAGTTCTGGAAGGTCGCGCGCATACCGGAGGCGACGCCGCGCAGGTGCGCGGGCACGCTGCCCATGATCGAGGAGGAGTTCGGCGAGCCGAACATCCCGCTCGCGATCCCGTTGAGGGCGATCAGCAGCGCGAACACCCAGTAGTCGAAGTCGATCGGCACGCACATCAGCCCGACGAAGCTCGCCCCGAACAGCAGCGCGCCGGACGTGGCGAGCCCGCGTGAGCCGAACCGGTCCGACAGGTACCCCGACACCGGCCCGGCGAGGAGGAAACCCGCGGTCAGCGGCAGCATGAAGATGCCGGCCCACAGCGGGGTGCGGGAGTAGTCGTAGCCGTGCAGCGGCAGCCAGATGCCCTGCAGCCAGATGATCAGCACGAACAGCATGCCGCCGCGGCCGATGGAGATGGCCAGCCCGGCGAGGTTGCCCGCGGTGAACGCGCGCAGTCGGAACAGGCTGAGCTGGATCATCGGGGACGCGACCCGGTTCTCGACCAGCACGAAGGCCGCGAGCAGCACCACCCCGCCGATGATCAGGGCCAGCACCATCGGGTTCGCCCAGCCCATGGTGCGACCGCGGTAGGGCTGGAGGCCGTAGGTGACGCCGACCAGCACCGCGCTCAGGCCCACGGCGAAGGTGACGTTGCCCCACCAGTCGATCCGTCCGCCGCCGCGCCCGGCGGTCTCGCGCAGCCTGCGCCGCGCCCACAGGGTGCCGAAGACACCGACGGGTACGTTCACCCAGAACACCGCGCGCCAGTCCCACGTCGCGAGCAGCCCGCCGGCCACCAGCCCGATGAACATCCCGGCCAGCCCGGCGACCTGGTTGATGCCCAGTGCGAAGCCGCGCTGCTCGCGCGGGAAGGCGTCGGTGAGGATCGCGGCGGAGTTCGCGGTGAGCATCGAGCCGCCCGCGGCCTGCAGCAGCCGCCAGCCGATCAGCCACATCGCGCCGTGCTCGGCGTCGAACGGATCGAAGGACAGCAGCACGGAGGCGAAGGTGAAGAGCGTGAAGCCCGCGTTGTAGATCCGTACCCGCCCGTACATGTCGCCGAGCCGGCCGACGGTGACGACCAGGACCGCCTGCACCAGGCGATAGCCCATGATCATCCACAGCAGGTAGGCGATGTTGCCGGGGGCCAGCGGGTCCAGGTGGATGCCGTTGAAGATCGCGGGCAGCGCGATGAGGACGATCGAGCCGTCGAGGGAGGACATGAAGACGGCGGCGGTGGTGTTGGTGAGTGCCGCCCACTTGTAGCGGTCGCCCTCCGGTTTGGCGGCGGGCGCGGGCGCGGCGGCGCTCATCGGGCCGTCCCGTGGGTGCCGGTGCCGGTGCCGGTGCCGGTGCCAGTGCCGGTGGGGGTGGTGGAGCTGGTGTCCGCGTCGCCCGGCGGGTCCGCGTCGGGCGGTGTGACATGCTCGGCCAGCCGGAGCAACAGCGGTGCGGCCGTGGCGAGTTGGGCCAGCTCGGTGCGGTCGAACCGCGCGTCGAGGACGCCCGCGACCAGCTCCGTGCGCGCGCTGCGCTTGTCGCGCAGCACCTGCAGCCCGTCCTCGGTGACGGAGTACACCTTGCGCCGCCCGTCCTGCGGGTCGGCCGTCACTTCGACCAGGCCGCGGGCCTGGAGCGCCGCGAGGGTCGCGCCCATGGACTGCGGTGAGATCTGCTCCCGCCGGGCGAGTTCCGCGGAGGTCGCCGGTCCGCCGCGGTCCAGCCGCGCCAGGGCGGTGCGCTCGGGGCCGCTGGGCTCGCCCGGGCCCATCCGTATCTGGCGCATCCGCCGCAGCAGCAGGCCGAGTCCGTCCAGCAGGGCGGCGGCCGTGTCATGGGAGTTCGGTTCCTCGGTCACGAAAGTAAGGGTAACTGATAAGCCTGATTGATGAATATCCCCATCGGCGACCGATCCGGTCCGGGCGCGCCCAGGAGGAAGCCGGCCGGCGCCGAACGAAAGGGAGCCGAATGGAGCAGACCGGTCAGGAATCGAGAAGCGGGGGTCGGCGGACCGCGGATAGCTTCGCATCATGACTTCCATCGAATCCGTGATCATCGAGGCGGAGGACCCCGCCGCCGCCGAGAACTTCTACGCCACCGCCTTCGGCCTGGGCGACCGCATCCGCGTCAGGGCCGCCGAAGCCCCCACGACCGGCTTCCGTGGGTTCACGCTGTCGCTCACGGTGGCGCGGCCGGCCACCGTCGACGGCTTCGTCGATGCCGCGGTCGGCGCCGGCGCCACGGCGGTGAAGCCGGCCGCCAAGTCGTTCTGGGGCTATGGCGGCGTCGTCCAGGCCCCCGACGGGACGCTGTGGAAGATCGCGACCTCGGAGAAGAAGGACAAGGGCCCGGCCACCCGGGACGTCGACCAGGTCGTGCTCCTGCTCGGCGTCGAGGACGTGAAGGCGACCAAGGAGTTCTACGTCGAGCACGGCCTGACCGTCGGCAAGAGCTTCGGCCGCAAGTACGTCGAGTTCGCGGCGCCGTCGAGTCCGGTCAAGCTCGGGCTGTACGGCAGGGGCGCCCTCGCCAAGGACGCCGGCGTCGCCCCCGACGGCACCGGATCGCACCGCCTCGCCGTCGTCGGCGGTGACCGCGGCGCCTTCACCGACCCCGACGGCTTCGTCTGGGAGCAGGCCGCCTCGCGCTGAGGCGGCGGCCCGGCATCGAAGCCCCAAACCCCTGGAGCGCACGGGACGGGGGAAGGCAGACTGGGGCCCATGGGTGAGAACAAGAAGCTGATGCTGGCCGGCGAGTGGTACATCGCGGACGACGAGGAACTGGGCGCGGACTCCAGGCGGCGCGAGGAGCTGTGCCGGGTGTTCAACACGGCGACCGACCCCGAGCGGCGGCAGGAGGCGCTGCGCGAGATGCTCGGCTCCGTCGGCGAAGGGGTGGGCATCCGCCCGCCGTTCCAGTGCGACTACGGCAGCTACATCAGCATCGGCGCGCGTACCTTCGTCAACTTCAACGCGGTCTTCCTCGACGCGGCCCCGATCACCGTCGGCGCCGACGTGCAGATCGGCCCCAACGTCCAACTGCTCACCCCCACCCACGAGTTGGACACCGATCGGCGCCGCGCCGGATGGGAGAAGGCACTGCCGATCACCATCGGCGACAACGTCTGGCTCGGCGGCGGGGTGATCGTCTGCCCGGGCGTCACGATCGGCGCCGACACCGTGGTCGGCGCCGGCTCGGTCGTCACCAAGGACCTCCCGTCCGGCGTCCTCGCGGTCGGCAGCCCGGCCCGCGTCATACGCCGCCTGGCCGGCACCGTCGAGGCGTGAGCCGGGGCCGCGGCGAGGGCGCCCGCTGATGGACATCGAGGAGCAGGAGCTGACCGACCCGTACGAAGGGGTGCTGGTCGGCCCGCGCGGAGGCAGCGACGTCGGCGTCGTGGTCCTGGGCGGTTCCAGCGGGCGCGTCGAGCGGGAGCGGGCGCGGGTGCTGGCCCGGCAGGGCGTGCGGGCGCTGGCGTTGCGCTGGTTCGGCGGCCCGGGGCAGCCGCCGGGGATCTGCGAGATCCCGCTGGAGACGTTCACCGCGGCCGTCGGCCTGCTCCGGGCCGGCGGCGCGCGGCGCGTCGGCGTCCTGGGCCTGTCCAAGGGCGCCGAAGCGGCCCTGCTGACCGCGGTGTACGAACCCCAGGTGGACGTGGTCGTCGCGCTGTCGCCCACCTCGCGGGTCTGGTGCAACGTCGGCCCCGGCGCCGACGGCCGCCAGCAGCCGTACCGCTCGTCCTGGACGTGGCGGGGGCGCCCGCTGCCGTTCGTCCCGATGGACGACAACTGGGCTCCCCCCGAAGGGAGTTCAGGACCCGTCGCGGTCAGGGGCTGGTACGAGCTCAGCGAGCGTACGTATCCGCACCTGCTCCCGGCGGCCGACATCCCGGTGGAGCGCGCCCGGGCCGACGTGCTGCTCGTGGCCGGTGGGGACGACGCGATGTGGCCCTCCCTGCCCTTCGCGGAACGGCTGGCCGTGCGGCGCCGCGCGGCAGGCGCCACGGTGCGCCTGGTCGCCCGGCCGGACGCGGGCCATCGCCCGGTCTTCCCGGGCGAGCTCCCCGCCCGGCCCTCCCCGCACTTCGCCTACGGCGGCACCCCGCAGGCCGACGCGCTGCTGGGCGCTGTCGCCTGGCCGCACATCCTCGACGCCCTCCACGGCCCGCGCCCGGGTCACTCCAGGGCGCAGCGGTAGGACGTGGCCGGTTTGCCGTTGAGGGTCAGGGCGGCGACGGGGACGAAGCCGTTGTGTTCGAGGACGGCGCGCGAGGCCGGGTTGTCGTGGGTGACCCGGGCGCGCAGCGTGACGAGTCCGTAGGAGGTGGCGGCGAGGTCGCGTACCTCGCGCACCGCCGCGGTGGCCAGGCCCTGCCCGGCGGCCTTCTGCGCGATCCGGTAGCCCAGCTCCGCCGAGCCGTCGGCGTCCACCTCGATCAGGTTCACCCGGCCGACCACCTCGCCGTCCGCGGTCACCAGCACGTGCGGGTAGTCGGTTCCGGCGGCCTGGTAGGCGAGCAGTTGCGCGAACCGCGCGTCGAACTCGGCGAAGAACGCGTCCCCCCGGTCGGGCACCGATGTCGCGAAGTACGCGCGGTTCTCCCGCTCGAAGGCGAGCACCGCGGGGGCGTGGTCGGGGCGGAGCAACTGGAGTCGTGGGATGGGCATGGGTGGATGGGGGTGCGGCGCCGTGTCCGGCCCGGCCCCCGGCCTCCTCTCGTCTCAACGCGCCGGGCTGTCCGGGGTGTTCGGGTGCTCGGTGCTGGTCGTGCTGTCGGTGGTGTCTGCGCTCGACGTGCTGTCGGTGCTGTCGGTGCTGCCCGCGCCGCCCGTGTCTCCGGGGCTGTCGGGGCTTCGGGCACTTCCCGGGTTTGGGGGTGCCGGCCCGGTGGAGCCGCGCAGGACGAGTTGGGTGGCCAGTTCCACGTGCAGCGTGTCCACGGTGTGCTGCTCCAGCAGCCGCATCAGCAGGGAGACCGCCATCCGCCCCATCTCCTCCAGGGGTTGGCGGACGGTGGTCAGGCGCGGCACGGTGCTGCGGCTCAGATCGATGTCGTCGAAGCCGGTGATCGACAGGTCCTCCGGTACCCGCAGACCCCGCTCGTACGCCGCCCGCAGCGCGCCGACCGCGGCCTTGTCGTTGAACGCGACCAGGGCGGTGGGGCGTTCGGGAAGGTCGAGGAGTTCGCAGGCGGCGGCGTAACCCCAGTCGGCGGTGGGCTCGATGGAGCGGATCAGCTCGGGGGCAGGCAGCACCCCCGCGTCCGCGAGCGCCGAAGTGTGCCCGGCGAGACGGGACTTGCCGGCCAGCCAGTCGCCCGGCCCGCCGATCACCCCGATCCTGCGGTGCCCCAACTCCACCAGGTGCGCGGAGACGCTGCGGGCTGCGGTGAGGTTCGCCGCCGACACCGACGCGATGTCCCGGGGCAGCGGGGTGCGCGGGTCGATCACCACGAACGGGAAGTCCTTCGCGCGCAGCGCCTCCAACTCCCGCTCGGGCTCGGGCGGCACGATCAGTATCGCGCCGGCGATGCCCGGGTCGTCCGGCAGCCCGGGCAGGACCTGGGCGGTCCGCGCCGCGTCTCCCGCGCTGAGCACCAGGCGGCGCCCGTGCAGGTCCAGCGTCTCGGCGACCGAGGAGACGATCACCCCGAAGTAGTCGGTCAGGACGTACGGGCAGCGGACGTAGATCGCGCCGGTCGCGCTGCCGCGCCGGGCCGGGGCCTGCGCGCCCAGCCGGGCCACTGCCCGCCGCACCCGGCTCTCGGTGTCGGGCGCGACCCGTACATGTCCGTTCATCACCCGCGAGACCGTCGCGATCGACACGCCCGCCTCGGCGGCGATCGCCCGGACCGTCGCCTTGCCCCCGCTCGCGCTAGCCACGCGTTACACCCTCCCGTTTCACCCGCGCAGCCTAACGCCGTCCCGTATCAGCCCACCAGGCCTACGGCGGCGTTTCAACGCGTTACACGCGGCGGCGCACCGGGCGCCCCGTGGGCCCGTGCCGTGACCCTGGTCGTCCGGGGCTACGGGGAGGGGGGAGGGCCGGCCTGGCTGAGGTACGTGTGGATGCGGTCGCGCTCCCAGGCGCCGGCGTCGCCGTCAGGGTAGTGCTGGGGTTCGAGCCATTGCCAGAGCAGCGTGAGGACGTCGCGGACCGGGGTGCCGGGCCAGGGGGAGCGGAGCAGCACGTAAGGGTCGGTGAGCCGGTCCGGGCGGGTGTCGGTGAGGGTGCGGCGGTGGGCGGCCGGCCACGCCTGCGGCACCGTCGGGCTGCCGGTCAGCTCCTCCGCGGGGGCGAACCCCTGGGCGATGAGTTCGGCGGCGCCGGGCGGCAGCCAGCGCGAGCGGTGGACGGGGTCGCCGAGGTCGGCCCGGCGCAGGGCGGCCAGGGGCGCGCGGACCCCTTCGTCGACATCCTGGGCCGTGCGCTGCCAGGTCCGTTCGTGGGCCTCGACCAGCGCCTCGTCCGCACCCGCGAGGAACAGCTCCTCGCACCGCTCGCACAGCGCCAGCTCCTGCGCCCAGATGTGCTCCTTGCCGTACACCCGGTGCCGGGAGCGGTCCGGGTCCAACCGGTGCACCCACACGCCGGGCGACGCGGCGCACCACGCGCACCGCGGACCGTCGCCGTCGGGTTCGTACGCTCCGTGATCACCCATGTACCGACCCTACGACGCACCACCGACAGCCACCCGGCCGCCGCGGCGGCACGGCTGTCAGGCCGGTCGGGCCGGCTCCGCCGCCCAGCGGTCGGTGCGGGCGGTGACGTCCGCGAAGTGCTCGGCGATGGCGTCCGCGGCGGCGCCCGGGTCGCGGGAGCGCAGCGCGTCCAGGACCCTGCGGTGCTGGCGGACGACCTGGTCGTGGTCGGTGCGCGGCTTGCCGACCTCGTGTTCGAGCTGCCGGTACACCCCCCAGAACAGCGCGATGAGCTGGAGCGCGAGCGTGTTGCCGAGGGGCTCGTAGAGCAGTTCGTGGAAGCGCCGGTCGTGGTCGGCGCGGCCGGGCGCCCCGTCGGCGGCCAGCGCGTCCAACTCGGCCTGGAGGCGGTCGAGATCGGCGGCGGTCAGCTCCAGGGCCGAGCGCCTGATCAGCCCGCTCTCCAGCATCGCGCGGACCTCCACGATGTCGCGCAGCGCGCCGGGGTTCTCGCGGCGCACCGCGAGCCGGGAGTGGAAGAGCAGTCCGGGCGCCATGGACAGCACCTGCGCGGTGCCGACGTACGTGCCGTAGCCGTGCCGGATGTCGACGATGCCGAGCGCCTGGAGGCCCTTGAGCGCCTCGCGTACGGAGTTCCGGCTGACCCCGAGGGTGCGCATCAGCTCGGGCTCGGCGGGCAGCGGGTCACCCGGGTCGAGGTCCAGTTCGACGATCAGATCGGTGATCTGGTCCTGCACGGTGGGTCGCCGGCCTCGGGTCGGCGGCGAGATCTCCGGTACGGGGGGCTTGCGCTGCGCTGCCATGGCGCCTAGGTTACCTGGACCGTAGGACGTCGGACGTCCCACGTCCAACCTCACCGTTCACCCGCTCCCGAGGATGCGAGCCGCATGAGCTACTCACAAGCACCACCGCTGCGTTGGCGTGCGGAACTGTCCCGTCAGGACTGGAAGGCGTTCTCCGCGGCCTGGCTGGGCTACGCGATGGACGGCTTCGACTTCGTCCTCATCACGCTGGTCCTCACCGAGATCTCCCACGACTTCCACCTCTCCACGGTCACGGCCGCGACCCTGGTGTCCGCGGCCTTCGTCTCCCGCTGGTTCGGCGGCCTGGCCATCGGCGCGCTGGGCGACCGCTTCGGCCGCCGCCCGGCGATGGTGCTCAGCATCGCCCTGTACGCCGTGGGCTCGGTGCTCTGCGGCTTCTCCTGGGGCTACTGGTCGCTGTTCGCGTTCCGCATGGTCGTCGGCCTCGGCATGGCCGGCGAGTACGGCACCAGCGTCACCTACCTCATCGAGAGCTGGCCGAAGAAGCTCCGCAACACCGCCAGCGGCATGATCCTGTCCGGCTACCCGCTCGGCGGTGTGCTCGCCGCCAAGGTCTACGCGTGGGTCGTGCCGCACAGCAGTTGGCGGGTGCTGTTCTGGATCGGCGTCCTGCCCGTCGTCCTCGCCATCTACCTGCGCCGCAGGCTCCCGGAAGCCACCGAGTGGAAGGAGGCCGCCGACTCCGGCCGGCGCCCGGTCAGCGCCACCGCCGTCCTGTTCTCCGGCGGCCGCAGACGGCTGGTCAACGTGGTGCTGTGCCTCGCCGTCGCCGTCGCCCTCGTGGTGGTGCTGCGCGGCCAGAACATGCCGGTCACCCTCGCGCTGGTCGCCGTGATCACCGCCTGCTTCGTCGCGCTGACCGTCCAGTTCGCCGGACGCCTGTGGCCGGTGGTGGTCGCGCTGATGGTCACCGTGTTCTGCGCGTTCCTGTACTCCTGGCCGCTCCAGGCGCTGCTGCCGACCTACCTCAAGACCTCGCTGCACTACAGCCCGGACCAGGTGTCCAACGCGCTGCTGTACGCCGGTTGCGGCTACGCGGTCGGCTGCGTGCTCAGCGGCTACCTCGGCGACCGGTTCGGCACCCGGATCGCGTACACCGGGATGCTGACCGCCTCGCTCGTCTTCGTCGTGCCCGTCTTCGCGCTCGGCTCCGGCCACACCGTGTGGATGTGGGTGCTGCTGTTCATGCTGGTCGGCACCGGCTCGGGCGGTTCCGGGGTGCTGCCGAAGTACGTCAGCGACCACTACCCGCTGAACATGCGGGCCGCCGCGCTCGGCTTCAGCTACAACGTCGGCGCGCTCGGCGGCGCCGCCGCCCCCGTCCTCGGCGCCAAGCTCGCCAAGCCGCTCAGTCTCGGCACCTCCATCGCCGTGCTCGGCGTGGCGCTCACCGCCCTGGTCGTCCTGCTGGTCGGATTCAACGTGCCGGTCCGCGTCCAGCGCGCCGCCGACCGTCGAGCCGGACGCGCCGGGCTGCCGCCGCGTGAGGGGCAGCAGGAAGGGGTGTTCGCGCCGAACCCGGCTGCGGGTCCGGACCCGGGCGCCGCATCCGACGTGGGTCCCACATCCGGCCCCGGTACGGCCCCGGGCCCGGGCCCGGGCCTGGGGCACCAATCCGGCGCGCCCGCCGCACCGGCCCAACCCAACACCGCGAAGAGGACCTGATGTTCCACGGAGTCGTCCCTCCCCTGTGCACCCCGCTGACCGACGACGGGGAGGTGGACACCGCGTCGCTGGAACGCCTCACCGCGTTCCAGCTCGACGCCGGCGTGCACGGCCTGTTCGTCGGCGGCTCCACCGGGGAGATCGCCCAACTGACCGACACCGCACGGGACACCGCCCTGCGTACGGTGGTCGCCACCGCCGCCGGGCAGGTCCCCGTGCTGGCCGGCGCGATCGACACCGGGACCCTGCGGGTGCTGGACCACGCCCGGCGCGCCAAGGCGATCGGCGCCGACGCGGTGGTGGTCACCGCGCCCTTCTACGTCGGCGTCGCCGAGCCCGAGGTGCGTGCCCACTACGAACTCCTGCACGCGGCCCTCGACCTGCCGCTGGTCGCGTACGACATCCCCGCCAACACCGGCTTCAAGCTGCCCTCCGCGCTGCTGGTGAGCCTCGCGCAGGACAAGGTGATCGCGGCCGTCAAGGACTCCTCCGGCGACCTCGAAGGCTTCCAGCGGGTGCTGGACGGCACCGCAGGCAGCGGCGCGGGCTGCCTGACCGGCTCCGAGACGCTCGCCGACCTCGCGATGGCGCGCGGCGCGGACGGGATCGTGCCCGGGCTCGGCAACGTCGACCCGCACGGATACGTGCGGCTGTACGAAGCGGCCCGGCGCGGCGACCATGCCGCCGCGCGGGCCGAACAGCGGCGGCTCACCGAGCTGTTCGGCATCATCGGGATTCCCGACCAAGGGCGGATCGGGCGGATGTCCGCGGCGCTCGGCGCCTTCAAGGCGGCGCTCGCCTCCCGCGGCGTCATCCGGTCCGGCCGCACCCAGGCGCCCTTGCTCCCCCTCACCCTGGAGGAGGCCCAAGCGATCACGGCCCACCTCGCCGCCGCGGGCCTGGGGGCCGTCCGGTAACGGGACCGCCCGCTCGCACAATTCCGCCTCGGTGAGTGCCCCTTGGGGTAGTCCGGTCACCTTGCGGTGCGCTGTGGCTTGTCACGCAGTTCCCCGCCCCCCTTGAGGGGTGCCGTTCTCCCGCGGAGTGACCGGCAAACCGGCCACCGGGCGCCAGGAAACGTCATCACGTCAGTGACACCTACAACAGGAGGCCGTCAGCATGCCGTTCAGCCGTCGCAGACTCATCGTGTTGCCGCTCGCCGCGGGAGCGCTCAGCCTGGCCGGAGTGTCCACGAAGGCGGTGGCCGCCTCGGAAGGCGGCGCGACCGCACCGGCGCCGGAGACGACCGTGTTCACCTCGGGCGCCGACGGCTACGCCGTGTACCGCATCCCGGCCGTGGTCCGCACCGCGCACGGCACCCTCGTGGCGTTCGCCGAGGCGAGAAGCGGTAGTTCGGACAGCGCGACGACCGTGGTCGTGGCGAAGCGTTCGGCGGACGGGGGCCGCACCTGGGCCGCGCAGGCGGTGGTCGCCGGCGACGGCACGAACACGCACGGGAACCCCGCCCCCGTGGTCGACCCGCGCACCGGCCACATCACCCTGCTGACCTGCACGAACGGTGCCGGAGTGACGGAAGCGGAGATCATGTCCGGCCAGGCGTCCGCGGCGGACGGCCGCCGGGTGTGGGTGCAGCACAGTACGGACGACGGGCAGACGTTCAGCCCGCCGCGGGAGATCACCGCGACCACGAAGCACCCGGACTGGCGCTGGTACGCCACCGGCCCCGGCCACGCGATCGCGCTGGAGACCGGGCGGTACCGCGGCCGGCTGGTGGCGCCCGCCAACCACTCGACGGCGCCCCCGGCCGGCTCCACGGACGTCGGCACCGAGGCGAAGTACTACGGCGGCCACTGCCTGCTGAGCGACGACGGCGGCACCACCTGGCGGATCGGCTTCGTGGACGACACCCCGGACGGCGTGGTCAACGCCAACGAGACCGCGGTCGCCCAACTTCCCGACGGCACCTTGTACTTCAACGCCCGCGACCAGAACGGCACCGCCCCCGGCGTCCGGGTCGACGCCCGCAGCCGTGACGGCGGCGCGCAACTGGAACAGCCGTACGCGCCCCAAGTCGAACTGGCCGGACCGGTCGTGCAGGGCAGCCTGCTGCAACCGGCCGCCGGGCCACTGCTGTTCGCCGGGCCCGCCGACCCCGACGCCCGCGCGGACATGGCGGTCCGCGCGAGCACCGACGGCGGCCGCACCTGGACATCCGTCCACACCCTCAGCGGGCTCCCGGCCGGCTACAGCGACCTGGTGCAGACCGGCCCCGACGAGGTCGGCCTGCTCTACGAGACCGGCACGGCCACCGCGTACGACCGGATCGCCTTCGCCCGGCTGCCGCTGCGCGCGCTGCGGCCGTAACCGGGCGGGAGACCCGCGCGCCCGTATCCGGACGCGGACCTGCCCCGTATCCGGACGCGGGCCGGTCCGCGCTCCTCAGCGCCGTGACAGGTAGGCGTCGAGCGCGCGGTGCAGCACGCGGTTGACCGGGAAGTCCCACTCGCCGATGTTCTCGCATGCCTCGCCGCCCGCACCGGACTTGAAGCGCAGCAGCCCCAGGTGCGGGTCGGACTCCGCCACGGTGTCCGTGATGCCGCGGAAGTCGTAGACGGACGCGCCCAGTTCGCAGGCGTCCCGCACCATCTGCCACTGGATCGCGTTGTTCGGCTGCACCTCGCGGCGCATGACCGTGGAGGCCCCGTAGGAGTACCAGACGTGCCCGCCGACCGTCAGCATCGTGGCGGCCGACAGCACGTCGCCGTCGTGCGAGGCGAGGTACAGCCGCATCCGGTCCGGGTCCTCCGCCGTCAGTGCGCCCCACATCCGTTCGAAGTAGGTCAGCGGGCGCGGCACGAAGCCGTCGCGCTCCGCGGTCTCGACGTAGAGCCGGTGGAACTCCGGCAGGTCGGAGGCGTCGCCGCGGACCACCTTCACGCCGGCGTTCTCGGCCTTCTTCACGTTGCGCCGCCACTGCTGGCTGAAGCCGCGCAGGATGTCCTCCGGCGCCCGGCCCTCGACCGGCAGCCGCCACACGAACCGCGGCTGGCCCGCCCCGAAGCCGTCCGCGCCGGTCCGGGCCGGCCGCCAGCGCGCCGCCCGCAGCCGCGCCTGCACCTCGCCCGCCCGCGGGTCCTGCCACGTCGGCTCGGCCTCGCCCAACCGGGTGACGCCGGGGTCGGCGATCGCCGCCTTGACCGCCTCCGCGTCCCAGCTCCGCGCCTCGACCCGCGGGCCCACCCGCACCGCGAACGCGCCCTGCGCCTTGCAGTGCGCCACCAGCGGCTCCAGCCACCGGTCCAGGTCGTCGGCGTGCCAGTCGATCACCGGGCCCTCCGGCAGGTACGCCAGCGACCGCCGTACTCTCGGCAACGGCCGGTACAGCACCAGGCCCACCCCGACCAGCCGTCCCTGGTCGTCGCTCCACCCCAGGCTCTCCGCCCGCCAGTCCGGCTTCACCCCGCCCCACGACGGCACCTGCATATGGCTCGCGGTGCCCCGCTCCGCCACGAAGTCCAGGTGCTGCCGTGCGCTGATCGGTGCAACGGTGTAGGTCGTCGATGCCATCGGAAAGTCAGCCGCCCTTCGCCTGCGCGGCCTCGAAGAAGGGCCGCGCGTGAACGTGTCGCGCCGGTGCTCGCAGCGTACGACGGCCAGGACCGGTCGGCCCGGCGGCGGCCCGGGCGCAATCGAACGGTTGATCGGCGCGGGGTGGCCGGGCGGCGGGCGCCGTTCCGCGGTCGGGTGGCGGCATGAACCGGCCATGAGCCTCACCGCGCGACAGCTCACCCTGGCCACCTTGGACCGCCAACTCCTGCTCGAACGGCGGCACATGGACGTGGCTGAAGCGGTCCGCCGGATCTGTGCCGTGCAGGCGCGGACGGCCGCGTCGCCGTAAGTCCCGCTGTGGAACCGGGTACGGGACTTCGCCCCCGAGGACCTTTACGCGGTGTTCGCGGACCGCCGGATCGTCAAGGCGAGCCTGATGCGGATCACCCTGCACGCCGTCCACGCCGAGGACTACGCGGCCTGCCACGCCGCCATGCGCGACAGCCCGCGGGCGAGCCGCCGGGGCCGACCACACGGTGGTGAAGGCCTGGGCCCGCGGGCGTGCGGGTGCGCGCCCGCGGGGTCAGGGTTGCGCTCCTCCGCTACCAGGTGAGCAGCAGCACCGCGATGTCGTCGAGGTGCCTGCCCGCGTCCATCTCCTGGGCGGTGGTGGCGAGATGGTCGACGAACGGGCGGCCCGCGAGCGGGGGAGCGGCGTCCACCAACGCCACCAGGCCCTCGGTGCCGAGGCGTTCGCCGCCGGCGCCGACATGGCCTTCGGTGAGACCGTCGGTGAACAGCAGCAGGGAACCGCTGCCGGGCAGCTCCGACTCGGTGGTCCGCCAGTCCGCGAGACCCGGTACCAGGCCGAGCGCGATGCCCGGGAGCGCGGCCATCTGGCTGGTACGGCGCGGGAGCCGGGCACCTGCCGTGCCCGCACCGGCCTCGCCGTCCCCGTCCCCGCCTGCCTCGATGAGCAGCGGCGCGTCGTGCCCGGCGAGCGTCACCTCCACCCGGCAGCCGGCGCCGCCCGTGGCGGGCGTCAGCGACAGCGTCGCGACCGTCGCGAACATCGACGACGTGGTCCGTTCCGCGACGAGGATCTGCTCGATCACCCCGAGCAGGTCCGCGTCCCGGTGCCCGCTCAGCACCAGCGTGCGCCACGCGATACGCAGGCACACCCCGATCGCGGCCGCGTCCGGCCCGTGCCCGCTGACGTCGCCGATCACCGCGTGCACGGTCCCGTCGGGCGTCTCCACCACATCGAGGAAGTCCCCGGCCAGCAGGGCGCCTTCGCGGCCCGGCAGGTAGCAGGACGCCGTGCTCACCGCGGTCCCGGTACGCATCGGCACCGGCAGCAGGCCCCGCTCCAGCCGCTGGTTCTCCTGCGCGCGCTGCTCGTTGAGCCGCAGTCGCGCGGCGGTCTGCTCGGCGTGCTTGCGGTGCACGGCGTACCGGATCGCGCGGTCCAGCAGCTCGCCGGTGACCGTGCCCTTCACCAGGTAGTCCTGCGCCCCGGCGGCGACCGCGTCCGCGCCGGCCCGGCTCTCGGCGAGTCCGGTCAGCACGATGATCGCCGACGACGGGCAGGCCGCCTGGGCCTGGTGCACGGCGCCGATCCCGGAGGCGTCCGGCAGGTGCAGGTCGAGCAGGATGCACTCGGGTGCCTCCTGCGCCATCCGCCCCATCGCGTCGGCGAGGGTCTGCGCCCAGTGCAGCCGTACGTTCAGCGTGGTGTCGGAGAGGTACTCCTCGACCAGCAGGGCGTCCCCGGGGTCGTCCTCGACGAGCAGCACGCGGTACGTGTCGGCGGACTGCGGTGCTCTGGACGCGGCGTCCACGGCCGCGTTGTCACCGGTCACAGCCCCGCTCCCGACGTTCCCGCGTCCTTGTCGCCGTCCGGCTCCGGCTCCGACTCCGGCTGCGGCTCCGGCGCCGGCAGCGAGGCCCGCACCGACCGCGCCTCCGGACCCGCCTGCGTCTCCGCTGCCGGTTGCGTCTCCGCTGCCGGTTGCGGCGCTGGTTGTTCCGCGCGGCGCGGGAGCGTGAAGACGATCCGCGTGCCGGGGGAGTGGTCGGCGTCGATCCGGACGTCGCCGCCGTGGAAGTCGACGATCTTCTTGCACAGCGCCAGGCCGATGCCGTTGCCGGGATAGGCGTCGCGGGTGTGCAACCGCTGGAAGATCACGAACACCCGCTCGGCGAACTCCGGCGCGATACCGATCCCGTTGTCGGTCACCGCGAACTCCCACCGCTCCTCGCCGTCCGGCGCCACCGACAGGTGGATACGCGGCGGCCGGTCCGGGGCGCGGAACTTGACCGCGTTGGAGAGCAGGTTCTGCAGCAGCATGCCCAGTTGGGTGGCGTCGCCGCTGACCACCGGCAGCGGGTCGTGGGTCAGCTCGGCACCCGACTCCTCGACCGCGAGGCTCAGCGAGTCGGTGGTCCTGGTGTACAGCGTCTCCAGGTCCACCGCGGTGGAGTCGGCGTGCACCCGGCCCACCCGGGAGAACGCGAGCAGGTCGTTGATGAGCGTCTGCATCCGGTTGGCGCCGTCGACCGCGAACTCGATGTACTGCCCGGCGCGGTCGTCGAGTTGGTCGGCGTAGCGGCGCTGGAGGAGCTGGCAGAAGCTCGCCACCTTCCGCAGCGGCTCCTGGAGGTCGTGCGAGGCGACATACGCGAACTGCTCCAACTCCGCGTTGGAGCGCCGCAGATCGGTCGCCTGCTCGTCCAGCCGGTCGCGCACGGTGTCGCTGAACGCCAGCGTCTCCACCAGGCGCACGCGCATCGACTCCACGTCCACCGCCAGCGCGCGGACGTCGGCCGGGCCGGTCGCCGCCACCCGGTGGCCGAAGTCGCCGTCGGCCACCGTCCTGACGTCGCGGGAGAGTCGACCCAGCGGACCGGTCACGCCACGGCGCAGCCCGACGAAGATCAGCGCGGTGAGCGCGGTGATCACGGCCGCGATGAAGCCGAAGATCCAGTCGCGCTCGGCGTCCACCCGCCGCAGGTCCGCACGGGCCTTGTCGTGCCGCTCGGCGAGCGTCCGCTCCAGCCGGCCGGCGGCCGCCCGTACCGCGTCGAACTCGTGCTTGCCCTCCTCGGCCCGCTGCGCCGCCAGCGCCACCGGGGCGCCCGGTGCGGCCGCCGCGATCGGGCGGGCGATCCGGGACTGCCACACCTCGGTGCGGGCCAGCATCGCGTCCAGGTCGGCGTTCGCCCCCTTGTCGTGCGCGAGCAACCTACGCAGGACAGCGGTGTGTTCGCGCTGGTCGGCCAGACCGTCGGTGTAGGGCTGCAGGAAGGACCGCTGCCCGGTGATGCCGTAGCCGCGTACGCCGGTCTCCTGGCTGATCAGCGTGTCCTCCAGCTGCGCCGCGGCCACCAGGGCGGGCGTGTCGGAGTCGGCCAGGTTGTCGGTGAGGCGGGAGGAGCGGGCGAAGACCCAGCCGCCGGCGAGTGCGAGCGCCAGCAGCACGGTGAGCGCGGCGCAGGTGCCGACCACCAGCCACCGGCGCGTGGTCCAGCCGTCCTGGACCGGCCGGCGGACGCGGGCCCGCAGGCCCGGTGTCCCGGGCTCGGCGGGCGGGTCGGGTTCGGCAGGTGGATCAGGCTCGGCGGTCGGGTCGGGCCCGGCCTCCTGCCGCGACTGCTGCGGCTGTGGCGGTGAACTCTCGGTGTGCACCGCCCGATCCTGCCCGTCGTCGCGTATCGGCACAACGCCGGTCACGGCTGCTCCTCGAACACGTCGACCGCCGCGGGTCGCGGCGGGTCAGCGAAAAACTTAGCACCACGAACAGTCGCAGTGCGGCAACAGTACACTGGTGGGACAACATGGGTTGTCCGATCGCGGTCATGCCCGTATAGAGTGCACCAGTGCCCAGCGAGCGAACCTCCCTGCCACCCGAACACGACCGGCTCACCGAGCTGGCAGAGCGCGCCGTGGAGGACCTCGCCCGCAGACTCGCCGAGGAGGAGTTCGTACCGCTCCGGCGGGGCGCACGCCGCCTGGTTGACGCCCGAACCGGATCGACCCGGGCCGCCCCGCGCGGCCCGGCCCACCCCCAGACCGCCGAAGGCCGGGCCGTCGAACCGCTGGCCCGGCTGCACGCCCTGTCGTACCTGCTACGAGCCGTCGACTCCTGCGCCATGCAAGCGGCTTCGGCCGCCGCCCGGCAGGGAGCCGGCTACCCCGAACTCGGCAGCGCCTGGGGCATCACCCGCCAGGGCGCGCGCCGACGCTGGCCCGGTCTTGTCTTCGTCGCCGACCAACCCACCCGGCCCTTGCCCGCCCGGACCTCCAGGAGCGCATCCGTGAACGCCCTCATGCCCGACCGCTCCTACCACGTCCTGCTCGTCGAGGACGACGCCGCCGACGCGCTGCTGATCGAGGAGGCCATGAACGACAAGGGCATGGTCCGCTCCATCGCCCGTGCCACGGACGGCATCACCGCGCTGGAGTACCTGCGCTCGCCGGACAACCCGCGCCCCGACCTGATCGTCCTGGACCTGAACATGCCCCGGATGAACGGCCGCGAGTTGCTCGGCGTGCTCAAGGACGACCCGCAGCTCGGCCCCATCCCTGTGGTCGTGCTGACCACCTCCTCCACCCCCGACGACATCACCGCCGCCTACAGCCGGCACGCCAACGCCTACGTCACCAAGCCGGTCAACCTGGACGACTTCCTCCAGGCGGTGCGCCGCATCGACGAGTTCTTCCTGGAGACCGCGACCGTGCCGAGCCGCGAGGAGGAGTAGCCGCGAGGCCGGGGAGCGGCTGCGGGACCGGGGTGCCGACCCGCGTCCCACGGTCACTCCGTCGCTGCCGCCGCCCCGCGCAGGGCCGCCGCCGCGCCGTGCGCGATCGGGTCGCCGTGACCGAAGACCGCGGTGGTGGCCTCCAGTTCGGCGATCCGGTGCAGTGACGCGACGGCCCGGGCGCGGTCGGTGTTGAAGACGCCCAGCATCGTCCGGCCGGCGTTGGCGACCGCGTCGCCGGTGAACAGCACGCCGGGGCCGGGTAGATGGAGCGCGATCGACCCGTCCGTGTGCCCGGGCACCGCCACGACCACCGCCCCGCCGCCGAACTCCAGCACGTCCCCGTCATCGACCTCACGGTCCACCCGGCACGGCGGGGCCGGCGGCAGCGGCGGGACGGCCGCCCGGATGGGCACCTCGAACTCCTCCAGCACGGGCGGCGATCCGGCCGCCCGCCCCCGGATCACCGGTGCCTCCAGACGGTGCGCCACCACCTCCGCGCCGTGCCGGGCGGCCAGTTCGGCGGCCGCACCCGTATGGTCCTCGTGCCAGTGCGTCAGCACGATCCGCCGCAACCCGCCGTCCAGCACCTCCTCGATCCGCTCCGCGCAGTCCGCGGCCCCGGCGTCGACCAGGGTCAGCCCGCCGTCGTCGTCGCGCCACAAGTAGGCCGCGCCCACCGGGAAACGGAGCATGCGCAGCCTCGGCAGTACCTCGATCACATCCATGCGTCCAGCCTGCACGGCCGCCCCGGCGGGCGCGTCGCCGTTCGCCGACGGCTCACCGGGAACTGCGTGCGGACCCGTAGGCTGGCCGGATGGCGGACGAGCGGGACACGACCGCGGTGGACGCGCTGCGCGCCGCTTACGGGGCGTTCACCGCGGTGCTGGCGGACCTCGGCGAGCGGGAGTCGTGGCAGCCGACCGGCTGCACCGGCTGGGCGGTCCGCGATCTGGTCTTCCACTGCCTCGCCGACGCCCAGCGCGGCCTTGTCGCCCTGCACACCCCGGCTCCCGGACCCGCGGACCGCGACGCCGTGACGTACTGGCAGGGCTGGCAGCCGGGCACCGCCGGCGCGGCGAACGGCCGCCGTTGGGTGCGGGTCAGCGCGAGCATGTTCCTCGACTTCGGCCAGTTGCGCGAGCTGTACGCGGAGACGGCGGCCGCCGCCGTGCACGCGGCCGCGGCGGCCGATCCCGGCGGGCTGGTGGCCACCCAGGGGCACACGCTGACCGCCGCCGACCTCGTCCGCACCCTGGTGATCGAGGCCACCGTCCACCACCTCGACCTCGTCACGGACCTGCCCGGCGCTGCCGGGCCCTCGGCGGCCGGACTGGCCACCACCCGCACCAGCCTCGACGGTCTGCTCGGCCGCCCGGTGCCCGTCGAGTGGACCGACGCGCACTACGCCCGCGCCGCCACCGGCCGCACCCCCCTCACCCCGGCCGAGCGCCGCCTGCTCGGCCCGGACGCGGACCGCTTCCCCCTCTTCGGCTGACGCGGCGGTTCCCGTTGTGCCGGGCGTCGGGGTTCCGCGCGGCGGAACTTGACAAAGAATGTTGCCGCAATGGCACATACGGGATATGGCCGAACTGCACGAAGTCCTCGCCGGAGTGGGTCCGCGGCTGCGAAGCCTGCGACATGCCCGCGCCTTCACCCTCGCCCAGCTCGCCGAGACCACCGGCATCTCGCTGAGCACGCTGTCCCGGCTGGAGTCGGGCCGGCGCAAACCCACCCTCGAACTGCTGCTGCCACTGGCGAAGGCGTACGGCGTCCCGCTGGACGAGCTCGTCGGCGCGCCCGCCACCGGCGACCCGCGTATCCACCCGCGGCCCTTCACCCGCCACGGCCAGACCTTCGTGCCGCTCACCCACTACCTCGGCGGCCTGCACGCGTACAAGCAGATCATGCCGGTCCAGCCGGGCGGTCCCGACGTGGACGGCCGCCTGGAGCAGCGCACCCACGAGGGCTACGAGTGGCTGTACGTGCTCTCCGGCCGGCTGCGGCTCGCGCTCGGCGACCGCGACGTGATCCTCACCGCCGGGGAGGCCGCCGAGTTCGACACCCGCACCCCGCACGGGTTCGCCAACGCCGGCGACCGACCGGTGGAGTTCCTCGCCCTGTTCGGGCCGCAGGGCGAACGCGTGCATCTCCGGGCCCGTTCCGTCCCCGACCCGAGCTGACCCGGGCCCGAGCCGACCCGGGCCAGGCAGGGCGGCGGCGCCCCCCGGGGCCGGCTCGCGGGCCGGGCCGGGGCGCCCCCGGGTCCCGCGGGTAATCGCGTTGCGCCGCCGGCGGCCGCCGTGGCAGAGTCGGGCCCGCCCGGCGGCCGTTGTGGTCCCGGGTCTCACACACGGTTGGGAATGAAGTCCATGGCTCCGGCGTCCCGCAGCGGCCGCCGTACGCGCTGAGCGGTCCGGTCCTGCTCCCCGTCGAGCAGCGGCCTCCGTTCGTGCCACGCGCTTCGCGTGCGGCGGTCCTTCGCCGCGGTGCTTCCCGCACCGCCGGTCTCCTTCGCGCGGGGGACGGCCCGCCCGGCACCTCGCCGGGCCAGGCGGCAGCACGCGCTTCCCGCCGGCACCGCCGATCGCTCGGTCACGGCCATGCGGGAGAGCGCTTCACCGTGTCTATTTTCGTGAGGTCACATCATCGTGGGCACCAATGTCCAGAACTTCGCCGTCGCCAACCTCCGCCGTCGCCCTGAGGCGGTGGCGGTCGGAGGCTTCGTCGCGGGCTTCGACCCCGCCACCTCCAGCCCGTACGTCAACTACGCCACCCCGCTGCCCGGCGCCGAGCCGACCGCGGCGGACGTCGCCGCTCTCGTCACCGCGTTCCGTGACCGCGGGCTCAAGCCGCGGCTGGAGTTCGCGCCAGACCGCGCACCCGAGGTCGAACCCGCGCTGCGCGCCGCCGGGTTCGGGGTGGAGGCGGTGCACGAGTACCTGGTCTGCGAGCCGGGGATACTGAGCATGCCGCCGTCCGCCGGCAGCCTGCCCGGGCCACTCGTGGCGGCCCCGACCACCGAGCAGCAGTACGCGGCGATCGACGCGGCCCTGTCCGAGGCGTTCGAGGGGGAGTTCGCCGCGTCCGCGGAGGGCGTCGCCCGGTTGCGGCGTACCCAGGAGAACGGGGGAGCGGTGCGGTTCGTCAGCGCCCCCGACGGCGGTTGCGCGGGCGGCGGCTCCTGCTCCGCGCCCGCGGTCGGTACCGCGGAGCTGGCGGGCGTCGGCACCCGGCCCGCCTTCCGCCGCCGCGGCATCGGCGCCGCCGTCACCGCCGCGCTCACCGCGGCGATGTTCGAACAGGGCGCCGAATCGGTCTGGTTGGAGTACTCCGGGGACGGCTCCCGCCGGGTCTACGAGCGGCTCGGCTACTCCCCGCAGGGCACACGGCTCTACATGGCGTTGGAGGCGTAGGCGGGCAGGTTACGGGAACCGCGCGCGGTACCGGCTCCGACGGCGCCGCGCGCAGCCCGAAGGCAAAAGTTCGTGAGCCGAGGGTTCCCGAACCCGCTTGTCCGGCAAGGCGGGCGGCCAGTGCGCCCGGCGCCCGGCGGATCGGCATAGTGGTGACGGTGCCGATCCCGGAGGCGCTCGGGCCCGTTCGGCGGCGGAGGGCCGGGCGACTTCGCGATCACCTACGGCTCCCAGCGGTACGACGGGCCGATCGTGTACATCACGGCGGCGACCATCGCGGTGATCGTGCGGGCCGGGTCGTTCCTCGGCAACCGGCCGGCCCGGCTCGCGCTGCGCCGCCGGGGCCCGCGCCCGCACGGCACACCGGCGCCCCCTGCCCGGCACGGACAGGGGGCGCCGGCGTGCCTTCCGCCTACCCCCGGTCCACCGTGAAGCCCGGGTGCAACCTGCGGGTGTGGTCCACCACGCGGGGCGGCCCGGTCAGGGTGCAGACGACGGTGAGCCGCAGGTCCGTACTGGAGGCGCCCAGGCGCAGTTCGAGGGTGCCGGGTTCCACCACGCGGCGGCCGTCGCGGCCGGTGAACGCGGCCAGGTCGGCGGGCACGGTCAGCTCCACGCGCGCGGAGGCGCCCGGCGCGAGGCGCAGCCGCCGGTAGCCGACCAGCCGTTGCTGCGGCTGGACCACGGAGGCGACCGGGTCGTGCAGATAGACCTGGACCGTCTCGGTGCCCTCGCGCCGCCCGGTGTTGCGGACGGTGAAGGAGCAGGTCACCTCCCCGTCCGTGCCGGCCTGGAAGTCCGCGACGCGCAGGTCCGTCCACTGGAAGGTGGTGTACGTCAGCCCGTGCCCGAAGGCGTACGCCGGGGTCGGGTCGACGTTGGAGACCTCGCTGGCCCGGCCCAGCCGTGCGGCCAGGTACGTGGTCGGCTGGCTGCCCGGCCGGCTCGGCACGCTCACCGGCAGCCGCCCGGACGGCTCGACCTGCCCGGCGAGCACGGCCGCGACGGCCGCGGTGCCCTCCTCACCGGGGAAGAACGCCTGCACGATGGCGGCTGCCTCGTCCACCGCGCGGCCGAGCGCGTACGGCCGTCCGGCGAGCAGGGTGAGGACGACCGGCCGGCCGGTGTCCAGGACCGCGTCGAGGAGTTGCTGCTGCACGCCCGGCAGCGCCAGCGACTCCGCGTCGCACCCCTCGCCGCTGGTGCCCCGGCCGAACAGCCCCGCCCGGTCGCCGAGGGCGAGCACCACCACGTCCGCCTCGGCGGCCGCGCGCACCGCCTCGGCGAACCCGGCGGTGTCCTGGTCGTCCACGCCGCAGCCGGCCGCCGCGACGATCCGGCTGTCGGTGAACTGCGCCGCCAACGCCTCGCGCAGCGTGGGCAGTTCGATGCCGGCCGGCACCTCCGGGTGCTGGACCCCGACGTGCATGGGGAAGGCGTAGCAGCCGAGCACCGCCGTGGGTGTCTCGGCGTTGGGGCCGATGACCGCGATCACGCCCGGCCGGTGGAGCGGCAGGGTGCCGTCGTTGCGCAGCAGCACCACGCTCTCCTCGGCGACCCGGCGGGCGATGTCCCGGTTGGCGGCCGAGTCCAGGTCCACGCTGCCGCGCAGCGCCTCCCGGTACAGCGCGCCCGCGGCCGACACGGACGCGTCCGGGCCGTCGCCGTTGCCGTCGCCGACCGCCGTACCCGCACCCGAATCCGCGCCCGTCTCCGTCTCCGCGCTGTCCTGCGCCGGCGCCCGCCCCGGAGCGGCCACCCCGTCGACGCGCCCGGCCAGCACCTGCGGCACCGGGTCCCATCCCGCGTCCAGCAGCCCGAGTTGGGCCTTCTGCACCAGCACCCGGTGCACCGCCCGGTCCAGCAGCGCCTCCGGCACCCGTCCGCCGGCGACCGCCTTGAGCAGCGGCTCACCGTACGCCTTGACGGTGGGCAGTTCGACATCGACGCCCGCCGCGAGCGCCGCGCCGGCCGCCTCCCCGAGGGTGCCCGCCACGCCGTGCAGGGTCTGGAGGAAGGCGACGCCGAAGTAGTCGGCGACGACGGTCCCGGTGAAGCCCCAGGTGTCGCGGAGCAGCCCGGTCAGCAACTGCTCGTCGGCCGCCGACGGGATGCCGTCGGTGTCGGTGTAGGCGTGCATCACCGAGCGGACGCCGCTCTCGCGCACCGCCATCTCGAACGGCGGCAGGATGACGTCGGCGCGCTCCCGGCCGCCCATGCCGACCGGCGCGAGGTTGCGGCCCGCGCGGGAGGCGGAGTAGCCCGCGAAGTGCTTGAGGGTGGCGACGATCCCGGCCGACTCCAGCCCGCGCACGTAGGCGGTGCCGATCGTGCCGACCAGGTACGGGTCCTCGCCGATGGTCTCCTCGACCCGGCCCCAGCGCGGGTCGCGCACCACGTCCAGCACCGGCGCGAGCCCCTGGTGCACGCCGACCGCCCGCATGTCGCGGCCGATCCGCTCGGCCATGGTGCGCACCAGCGCGGGGTCGAAGGTCGCGCCCCAGGCCAGCGGCACCGGGTAGGCGGTGGCCCCCCAGGCGGCGAAGCCCGCCAGGCACTCCTCGTGGGCGAGCGCGGGGATGCCGAACCGGCCCGCGGCCATGATCCGGCGCTGGGTGCGCAGCAGCGACAGCGCGCCGAGCGCCGGGTCGACCGGTGCGGTGCCGAACGGCCGGGTGAGCTGGCCCAGGCCCTGCGGCAGCAGCTCGTCGAGGGCGACCGGTTCCTCCATCTCGTGCTGGTGGGGGGCGACTTCGCCGCCTTCGGCGGAGGCGCCCACCCAGATGCCGTACAGCTGCGCGGCCTTCTCCGGCAGGGTCATCTCGGCGATCAGGGCGTCGGCCCTGGCCGCGGGCGGCAGGGAGGCGTCCCGCCAGCGGGCGGCGGGCGCGGGTGTGTGTCCCGGGGCGGTCTGTTCGGGCACGGTCTGTTCGGGCACGGTCTGTTCGGGCACGGTGTCGGTCACTTTCCTCCGACGCCCATCAGCCCCTGCACCAGGGCACGGCGGGCGAACAGGTAGACGATGAGGATCGGCAGCATCGACAGCACCACCGCGGCCAGCAGGCCGGGGATGTCCACGCCGTGCTCGGTCTGGAAGTCGTACAGGCCCAGGGTGACCACCTTGGAGGAGTCGGACTGGGTCAGCACCAGTGGGAAGAGGAAGCCGTTCCACGCCTGGAGCGCGGAGAAGACCACGATCGTGGACAGCCCGCCCTTGGACAGCGGCAGCACCAGCTGGACGAACACCCGCCACTGCGGGGCCCCGTCCATCGCCATCGCCTCGTACAGGTCGGGGGTGATGTCGCGCATCACCCCGGTCAGCACCAGGGCGCTCACCGGCAGGCAGAACGCCGCGGTCGGCAGGATCACCCCGGCGAGGTTGTCGTAGAGCCCGGCGCGGTTGATGACGTAGAACATCGGCACGATGACCGCCTGCGCGGGCACCGCGAGGCCGAGCAGGAACAGCCGGAAGACGCCGGTGGTGATCCGGCCGCGGCCGCGCA
Organism: Streptomyces sp. NBC_00448; assembly: GCF_036014115.1. Taxonomy (NCBI): domain Bacteria; kingdom Bacillati; phylum Actinomycetota; class Actinomycetes; order Kitasatosporales; family Streptomycetaceae; genus Streptomyces; species Streptomyces sp. NBC_00448. Next base: position 1,189,169 of record NZ_CP107913.1, on the reverse strand, counting down.
CGATCGCGTACGACAGCGGCGGCACCAGCAGCACCACGATGGCCACCACCGCGGCGGTCACCAGCAGGGTGTGGAAGAAGTACCGGCCGAAGCCGTTGGAGAAGTCCTGCGTGTAGTTGTGCAGCGTGAAGTGCTTCGGGAAGGACAGCGGGCCCTGCTGGGCGTAGTCGTCCCGGCTGCGCAGGGTCGCGGCGAGCATGACGTACAGCGGCAGGCCGACCAGGAACAGCCAGACCAGCGAGCCGAGTCCGGCCAGGAAGTTGGGGCGGCTTCTCATCACAGACCCTCCGAGCTGCTGCGCATCCGGTCGTAGCCGGAGACCCGCACCACGACCAGCGAGATGACTGTGGCGACCAGCACCAGGACCAGCGCGATCGCCGCGCCGCCGCCGAAGTCGAAGCTCTTGAAGGCCTGTTCGTACATGTAGTAGGCGCTGATGGTGGTGTCGGTGCCGGGGCCGCCCTGGGTGAGGATCAGTACCGTGTCGAACGTGGTCAGGCCGCCGACCACCATCAGGATCATCGAGGTGATCATGGTGTTGCGCAGTTGCGGCAGCGTGATGTGGAAGAACTGCCGTACGGTGCCCGCGCCGTCGATCGCCGCGGCCTGGTAGAGGACCTGCGGGATGGCGCGGGTCGCGCCCTGGTAGATGAGGGTGTGGAAGGGCGTGTACTGCCAGGCGCCGACGAAGACCAGCACGCCGATCGCGCCGGACTGCATGCCCAGCAGGTTGCCGTTGCCGAACAGCCAGCGGGCCTGCGCGGGCACCCCGAAGTTCGGGTCGAGCAGGGCCCGCCACAGCACGGACACCGCGGTCGCCGACAGCAGCAGCGGTACGAAGAACACCGCCGACAGCACGGCGCGGTTGCGCTGCTTACCGGCCGCCCACACCCCGAGCAGGATGCTCAGCGGGGTCTGCACGGTGACGCCGAGCACGGTGATCAGGACGCTCAGCCACAGGCTCTGGATCATGGTGTGGTCGTGCAGCAGCGCGCGCCAGTTGTCCAGGCCGGCGAACTCGGGCGCGCCCAGGCCGTCCCAGCTGGTGAAGGAGAGCACCGCCACCAGCACCAGCGGCAGGAGGGCGAACAGGGCGAAGAACAAGGTGGCGGGGACCGCCCAGGCAAGGCCCGGGCGGGTCACGGCGGAGCCGGACCGCCGGGCCGGGCGGCGAGCGGGCCGGGTGGCCCGCCCGCCGCGCGCGGCGGGCGGCGCGGTCGAGGTGGTGGTCATGGCGTGGTCCCTGGGTCAGGACGCCGAAAGGCCCTGCATGGCCTTGATGAAGCCGTCGGCGTTGATCTTGCCGTCGAAGAACTCCTGGACGGCGGTGTGGATGGCCGTGGTCTGCGACGGCGGGTACGCCTGGTCCCACGAGAGCTGGAACGAGGGGGCCTGCTTGACCATGTCGAACTGGTACTTCAGGTAGGCCGGGTTGGACGCGCTGTCCAGGAACTTCGGGGTGTTGGTGGTGGTCGGCAGGTTGCCGATGGCCAGGTGCGCCTTCACGAACTCGTCCGAGTACTGGAGCTTGAGGAACTGAGCGACGGCGTCCGGGTACTTGGTCTTCTTCAGCACCGAGTAGAAGTTGTTGGTGTTGCCGACCACGTCGTCGGGGTTGCCCTTGCCGCCCGGCACGCTCGGGAAGGGGCCGTAGCCGAGGTCGTTCTTGGTGAAGTCCGGGTTGGCGTCCTGCTCGGTGGAGTACTCCCACGAACCCATCAGCTCGAAGCCGGCCTTGCCGGTGGCCAGCAGCGCGGGGGAACCGCCGTCGCTGAACTTCACCGAGTCGTAGTTGCCGCCGAACGCCCCCGCGTCCACGAGCTGCTTGAGCATCGTCAGCGCCTTGCGGCTGTCGGGGGTGTTCCAGACGCTCGTGTCGCCGCCGAGCGCCTTCTCGAACAGGCCGGGGCCGGCGATGCGGTCGTACATGTACTCGAACCACATCTGCGTCGGCCACTGGTCGCCGCCGCCCAGCGCGATCGGTGTCTTGCCCTTGGCCTTGAGCACCTTGACGGCGTTGAGCAGGTCGTCCCAGGTCTTCGGCTCGGACAGGCCCGCGTCGGCGAGCACCTTCTTGTTGTCGAAGAGCAGCACCGGCTGGGTGCCGCGCATCGGGACGCCGTACGGCTTGCCGTCGATGACCGCCGTGTTGAACACCGACGGAAGGAAGTTGGACTTCAGCCCCGGGTCCTTGGCGATGAAGCTGTCCAGCGGCATCAGCAACCCGGCCTTGACGAACGGCTGGATGCTGCCGGCTCCCCAGTTGTAGAAGATGTCGGGGGCCTGCTTGGTGGTGATGATCGTCTGGAGCTTCTGCTGGTAGTCCGCGCCGGGGATGGTGTCCAGTACCGCCTTGACCTTCGACGTCTTGTTGAAGGTGGCGACGATCTGCTTCTCCACCTTGTTCGTCGCGTCGCCGTAGACCAGGACGTGGATGCGGCCGGAGCCGGACCCCGAACTGCTGCCCCCGCATGCCGCCATGGACAGCCCGAGTGCGAGCACCACGCCACCGGCGGCGGCACGAGAGAACCGAGCGCGCTTCATCATGGAGTGCCTTTCGAATGTTTCGGCGGCGATGCCGAAATTTCTGCGCCGCCCAGACGCTAGAGTGCGGCGGGAAAGCCGGTCAACCCTCCGGCCTGCGGTTATCAAAGCGTTACGGTGTGTGGGTCGGGGTGTCACGCCACACAGGTATCGCGGGGTGCGTGAGAAGCGGAGTGGCTGCGGGAGGGGGCGTCGAAAGCTGTAGCCAGCGGGTTCGATCGTTTCGGAATCGAAGCGGTTGGAGCGGGCGGCGGCCGATTACGGGAGCGCCGGTGGGTACCCGAAGGACATGACTTCTGGAGACGACCAGAGAGACCATCAGCGGGGGCGGCGGGACCGACCGGAGTGGCCCGACCCGCACGACCCCCCTGACCCGCTCGCTCCCCGCGGCCCGTACGGCGCCCCCGCCGCACACACGGCGCACCACCCGCACGACCCGCTGCTCACCCCCGACCTTCCCCCCGCCGCCGAAGCCCCGGAGCTGCCGGGCGCGGTACGGACCCGCCCCGAGGACAGCCCGGTCGGCCGGCAGGCGGAACTTCCCCCGCCCTACGGCACACCCGCCTCCGGCGACACCCCGCCCAAGGGCGCGTGACGAAGCGCCCGGCGGTGCGCAGGTGCGTACCGCGCGGGCAGGTCACGTGTCAGCCCGCACCACGCGGGCGGATCATTGCGACGGCCCGCACCGCGCGGGCCGTCAGCCCTCTTCCGGGCCGGCGTCCTCGTGCAGGGCGAACCACACCGTCTTGCCCTCGGACTCCGGCTGCACGCTCCACTCGTCGGAGAGCAGGTCGAGCAGGACCAGACCGCGTCCTGAGGAGGACAGTTCGCCCGGCGCGCGCTGATGGGGCAACTCGTCGCCGCGGTCGGTGACCTCGACCTTCAGGGTGCGCCGACCAGGCTCCCCGGTGACCACGGCGACGAGCGCCGCGGACTGGTCGGTGTGCATCAGCACGTTGCCGACCAGTTCCGAGGAGAGCAGCACGGCCGTGTCCACCTGCTCCGGCCGGGCCCAGTCGTGCAGCAGCGACTCCAGTTCGGCACGGGCCTGCGACAGGCTCTCCGCCCGGCCCTGCTCGATGGTGAGCACCAGGCGCCGCTCCCGCACGTCCGGCCTGGCCGGCCCGGAGTCCCTGCGCACCAGCAGCAGCGCGATGTCGTCCTCGTTGCGCGGCCGGGCGTCCGCGCGGCGCAGGTCCGGCTCGGGCCGGACGCCGCCACCGGGCTGCTGCGGGCCGTTCACCGCCGTGATCAGCCGATCGGCCATGGCCTCCAGGTCCGCGCTCGGCCCCGGCGACATCGCGTCGCGCACCCGCACCCACCCGCTGTACATGTCGTGCCCACCGGTCTCGATCAGGCCGTCCGTGCAGAGCATCAGGACTTCCTGGTCGTGCAGCTCCATGAGCGTCACCGGGTAGTCGTCGTCGCCGGGCATCAGGCCGAGCGGCAGGCCGCCGGGGATGTGCTTGAGCATGCAGGTGCCGTCCGGCATCCGCAGCACCGGGTGCGGATGCCCGGCGCGGGCGAGGTGGAGCAACCCGGTGTCGGGGTCGGCCTCGATGTAGATGCAGGTCGCGAAGCGGTCCTCGTCCAGCGCGGTGAGGAACCGCGAGGCCCGCGCGAGCACCGCGTCCGGGCCGTGCCCCTCGGCGGCGTAGGCGTGGACGGCGGTGCGCAGTTGGGTCATCAGGCTCGCCGCGTGCACGTCGTGGCCCTGCACGTCGCCGATGACCAGGGCGAGCCGGCCGCTGGGCAGTTCGATGCTGTCGAACCAGTCGCCGCCCACCATCAGCCCGCCGCCGGTCGGCACGTAGCGGGTGGCCACGCTCAGCCCCTTGATCGCCGGCCCGGCCCGGCCCATGCTGCTGCGCAGGCCGCGGGAGAGCGCGAGTTCGGCCTCCCCGGTGCGGGTGCGCTCCAGGGCCCGCGCCAGCAGCCGCGCGGTCACCGTGAGCAGCGTCCGCTCGTCGTCGGTGAACGCCACCGGCGAACGGAACGCCGCCAGCCACACCCCGCTCAGCCGCCCCGAGGTCATCAGCGGCAGGAACGCCCACGAGCTGCGCCCCTTCGGCGCGGTCAGCGGGTAGGTGACGGGGAAGCGGCGGCGGTACTCGTCGGCCGTGGCCAGGAACACCGGGCGGCCGGTGCGGACCACCTCGGCGGCCGGATAGCCCGTCGACAGCGGCATGCGGAAGATCCGCTCGGGGCCGGTCGCCCGGAAACCGAGCGTGGCGAGCTTGGTGAGGAAGGCGCCGTTGATACCGAAGACGGCCTGGCCGTCGAGGGGGAAGTCGGGCGCGTACAGGGCGGTGAGGGCCTTGAGCGCCTCGTCCAGGGAGCCGGCGTCGGCGACGGTGGAGCCGGCGTCGACGAGGAGGGCGTCGCGGTGGCGGGAGCGGGTGCCGGGGGAGCCGGTGGCCGTGGGGCGGGCGGAGTGTCCGGCGGGATCGTCGGGGGAGTCGTCGGGGGCGGGGCCTTCGGCGTCCTCTTCGGTGGCGTCCTCCGTGCGGTCGCGCGGGCCGGGGCGCTCGGTCCCGCTCGCCGGTACGGCCTCGATCAGGGGTGCGTCCGGCGCGGGCGGGTCGGGGGCAGGCTCGGCGCCGTCGGGTGCCTCGGGCTCCTGCTCGTCGGGCCCCGCCGGCCCCGTGCGCAACCGGTTGAGCGCGTCGATCTGCCGGAGTTCGGCGTCGTCGTCGCGGTCCTGAGCCGGCCTGTCCGGTTCACCGCCCATCCGCGCCCTTTCGCTCGTGCTCGCTCCTGCCGGGTGCGCGCCGCTCGCCGGCCATGGCCGTACCGTTCGGTAGGTTTGATCCCGATCGTACGCTTACGTCCCATGCTCCGACGGGACCGCGCTCCCCGCACCCGCGCCGCACCGCAGGGCGGCGGCCCGCCGCCGGGGGCGCGTCCCGCGGCGAGCGCGCCCGCGACGCACGTCCGCGCGCCGCTGTCCCGACCGGGCGTGACCGGCGTTGACTGGGAGTAATGGCCGCCATCCTGGAGTGCACCCATGACAGTCCCGCCGTCCGGGGCGCGCCCGGCGCCCGTCGTGTTCGCCGCCCCCTTCACCGACCGCTCGGCTTGGGCGGTCGGCCGTACCTCCGCCTACCCGCCCGACGGCCGCAACCCCGGTGACAACAAGCTCGACCAGATCGGCCCCTCCTACGGCCCCACCGTCGCCGGCGTCTTCCGGGCCCGCGCGGCCGGCGCCGGGCTCTGGCACACCGACCTGGTCTCCACGGAGTACGCCCCCGGTGGCTTCGAACTGCTGCCCGGCGACGAGCTCTCCGCGACCTGCGTCGTGGACGACACGCCGGGCGCCTGGCCCGCGCTGTGGACGTGGGGGCGCGACCTGTCCACCGGCCGCTCGCAGCCCGGCCACGGCGAGGTCGACGCCTTCGAGTACCACTCCACCAATCCGCACCTGCTCGAACTGACCAACCACGTCGGCGGCGCCGGCGACTACGCCGACGGCGTCGTCACCCCCGGCCGTCCCTTCCGGCTGGACGTCGTCCTCGGCGCCGGCAGCGTGCGCTGGCAGGTCGACGGCCGCACGGTCTACGAGGACGGGAAGGGCGTCGGCGCCCGGTGGCGCGCCTGGCTGGTGGTCTGCATCAGCGTCTCGGCGGGCGCGTACGGGCACCCGGCGCCCGGCCCCGGGGTGCGCGAACTGAGCTGGCAGTGCACCGACCTGGAGGTCCGCCGCCCGGGTGCCGGCCGGGGCTGAGTGCAGCGGTCCGGCCCGTATCCGCCAACCCGGCTTTGGTCCAGACCTATTGACGGGTGGTCGAGACCACTTTACGATCCGGGCCACCACGTGATGCCCATGCGTCACACCGGTATCTCCACCTCACTCCGAAGCCCGGGCCGTCACGGCCGCCCCCCACCGGCTCGGTGACCCGCGGTCCGCGGCGAGAGAAGGAGCACACATGCCCGCTACCCACGGCCGCCGGCTGCGCCTGCTCGGCGCCGGCCTCGCGGCGGCCTGCCTGGCGCAACTGCCGCTCGCGGCGGCGACGCACGCCAGCAGCCCGACCCCGACCCGCACCGCCACCGTCAGCACGGCCGCCGCGAAAGCCGCCACGGCCGCCAACACCGCCACCGCCGCTTCCCCGTCGACGCGCGCCGCCGCCGCGCCCGCCGACGACACCTGCGCCACCAAGCCCAGGCCCGCGGGCAAGGTCCTGCAGGGGTACTGGGAGAACTGGGACGGCGCCGCCAACGGCGTCCACCCCGGCATGGGCTGGATACCGATCACCGACAGCCGTATCGCCCAGCACGGCTACAACGTGATCAACGCGGCCTTCCCGGTCATCGACTCCGACGGCACCGTGCTGTGGCAGGACGGCATGGACACCGGCGTCAAGGTGCCCACGCCCGCCGAGATGTGCCAGGCCAAGGCGGCCGGCGCGACCATCCTGATGTCGATCGGCGGCGCCACCGCGGGCATCGACCTCAGTTCCAGCGCGGTCGCGGACCGCTTCGTCGCCACCGTGGTGCCGATCCTGAAGGAGTACAACTTCGACGGCATCGACATCGACATCGAGACCGGCCTGACCAACAGCGGCGACATCGGCACGCTCTCCACCTCGCAGGCGAACCTGGAGCGCATCATCGACGGCGTGCTCTCCCAGATGCCGGCCGGCTTCGGTCTGACCATGGCGCCCGAGACCGCCTACGTCACCGGCGGCAGCATCACCTACGGCTCCATCTGGGGCGCCTACCTGCCGATCGTGAAGAAGTACGCCGACAACGGCCAGCTGTGGTGGCTCAACATGCAGTACTACAACGGCAGCATGTACGGCTGTTCCGGCGACTCCTACGAGGCCGGCACGGTCGCGGGCTTCACCGCGCAGACCACCTGCCTCAACAACGGTCTGACCGTCCAGGGCACCACCATCAAGGTCCCCTACGACAAGCAGGTGCCCGGCCTGCCCGCGCAACCCGGCGCGGGCGGCGGCTACATGGCGCCGGACCTGGTCGGGCAGGCGTGGAACTCCTACGGCGGGGCGCTCAAGGGCCTGATGACCTGGTCGCTGAACTGGGACGGCTCGCAGGGGTGGGCCTTCGGGGACAACGTGAAGTCGCTCCAGGGCCGCTGAACGAGGACCGCCCGGACCCCCGCTCCCGGGTAGGAGCGGCGGTCCGGGCGGTGTGTCGGTGCCGCCCTGTAGCGTGAACGCGCGCCGACCCGCGCACCCCAGTGCCGACCCCGGAAGGAAGGACCGATGGCGACCAGCGCACGCGACGGCCACGGCGACGACGACGGTGCGGACGCCTCCGCGGCCCCGGCGCCGTATCCGCCGGTGGAGCCGGACGCGATCGCCGAGCTCGCCCTCGAACTGCCCGAGACCACCGAGGAGAACCCGTTCGGCCCCGGCGTGGACGTCTACAAGGTCGCGGGCAAGGTCTTCGCGATCCTCAGCCCCGACGCCGACCCGCCGTCCGTCTCCCTCAAGTGCGACCCGGCACTCTCCTTGCACCTGCGGGACCACTACGCGGCCGTCACCCCCGGCTACCACCTGAACAAGAAGCACTGGAACACGGTGGCGCTCGACGGCAGCATCCCCCCGGACGAGATCGACGACCTCGTCGCGCACTCCTACTCCCGCGTCGTGGCCGGCCTGCCCAAGGCCACCCGCGACCGCCTCACGCTCCTCACCCCCGCCGTGACGCCGCTCGTCCCCTGAGCCGCGCGGGAGTTGACCGTAAAGACCCCCCTGGGGCAGGAGTACGCCCGTGCGGCGCATGAAACCGGTGCGGCCCGGCCATCATGTAAAGGTGGCCGGGCGATGTGCAATTGCACGTGCGGCCGAATTCGATCACCCCCACTGCGAGGAGGAGAACGATGACCGGTCGGGACGAAGGCACGAAGCGCCAGGTTGCTCCGCAGCCACGGCCGAACATGGCCGAAACCGTGGTGAGTTGGCGAAAAAGTTCATACAGCAACCATGAGAGCAACTGCGTCGAGGTAGCCGAACTCGACCAGGAAACGGTCGGAATCCGCGACTCGAAGGACAGGAACGGTCCGATTCTGACCTTCAGCCGCAGTGCGGTCCGCGCGTTCGTGGCCGGTACCGCCCGTGGCGAGTTCGCCGTCGAGTAGCGAGATCCAGCCAGATGTGACGTCGGGCCCTCCGCTTTGTGAGCGCTACGGCACGATAGGTGACCCATACGGGGTGCCTCGCCCCGAGAAGGAGACCGACCGTGCCAGCTCAACCGTCTCGCAGTCCGCGTGGGGCCCGTAACGTCCACGACCTGTCCGGTCGGGCGCCGACCGCGCAACGGATGATCTTCGGTGAGACGCTGAGGCAGCGCCGGCAGGCGCTCGGCCTCACCGCCGAGGACGTCGTGCGACAGATCGGCCACTCCGCGTCCAAGATCAGCCGGATGGAGAACGGCCGGCACGACTTCAAGGAGGCCGACCTCCACCGCCTCCTGGACGTCTACGGCGTGCGGGACGAGTCCGAGCGCGACCTGCTGCTCGACCTCGCCCGCGCCGCCAACGAGCGTGGCTGGTGGGACGCGTGGAGCGACGTCTCCACCAAGACCCTCCAGACCCTGGTCAGCCTGGAGGACATGGCCCAGCGCATCCGCAGCTACGAGATCGCCCAACTGCCGGGCCTGGTGCAGACCGCCGAGTACACCCGCGCCCTGATCCGGGCCAACTCGCCCGGCAAGAGCGAGCAGGACATCGACCGGATCATCGAGTTGCGCGCGATGCGGCAGCAGCGGCTGATGCGCTCGCCCGGCAAGAAGCTGCTGTGCGTGCTGGACGAGGTCACCCTGGTCCGCCCGTACGGCTCCCGCGAGGGCATGCGACGCCAGCTCGAACACCTGATATCCCTGGCCGACGACCCCGACATCGGCTTCAACCTGGTGGAGTTGAACCGGCCCAACCTGCCGGTGCAGATCGGTACCACCACGATCTTCGACTTCGCCGACGGTCAACTCCCCGACATCGTCTACATCGAGCGTTCCGGCGGCGGCCTCTACCTCCAGGAGGAGCACGAGGTCGACGAGCACGTCAAGGGCTTCGATCGACTGATGATCGCCTCGCTCGGCCAGCGCGCGACCGTCCGCCGCATCCAGGACCACATCAAGAAGTTCCGCTGACCAGCGAACGCTGGAGCGAAGGCCGTAGCGAAGGCCGGAACGAGAGCGCGGGCGGACGGAACGCGTCGAGCGCCAAGGTCCTTGGCGCTCGACGTGTCGGCCGGTGCGGTCGGCGGTCAGCTCTTGCGGGCCACGCCCGCGTACAGCGACGACTGCGCGTTGGTGACCAGCGAGGGGCCCTCGCCCGCCTCCGGGCGCCACTGGTGGGCGACCTCCACGCCGGGCTCCACGAGCTCCAGACCGTTGAAGAACCGTTCCACCTCGGACTTGGTGCGGACCTGCAGCGGGGTGCCGCCCTGGGTGTAGATCTCCATGATCGTCGCCCAGGCGTCGGGGTCGAAGTCCGGGGTGCAGTGCGACAGGGCCAGGTACGAGCCCGGCGCGAGCCGGCCGACCAGGGCCTCCACCACGCCGTACGCGTCCCGCGTGTCGGGCACGAAGTGCAGCACCGCGTTGAGGCTCAGGCCGATCGGCTCCGAGAAGTCCACGCACTGGGCCGCCTCCACCGCGGCGAGCAGTGCCGTCGGGTCGGTGACGTCGGCCTCGACGTATTCGGTGGCGCCCTGGGGCGAACTGCTCAGCAGGTTGTCGGCGTAGACCAGCACGATCGGGTCGTTGTCCGCGTAGACGATCCGGGCCTGCGGGACCTCGCGCTGCACGACCTCGTGCAGGTTCGGCTGGGTGGGTATGCCGGTGCCGATGTCGACGAACTGGCGTATGCCGCGCTCGCGGGCGAGGAACCGGGCCGAGCGGTGCACGAAGGAGCGGTTGACCCGGGCGACGGTCCTGATCGAGGGGAACCGGCGGATCACGTCCTCGGCGGCGGTCCGGTCCACCGCGTAGTTGGTCTTGCCGCCCAGGTAGTAGTCGTACATCCGCGCGCTGTGCGGGAGGTCCTGCCGTAACCGGTCGGAAAGGTCGGTCTCCTCGGCGAATGTCGCTTCTTCCTCGGCCACGCGCGGCTCCCATTCTTCGCTTCGCTACCACTCTCATCGGGCCGGGCGGCCCTGCCGACGTCGTCGCCGGCCCGTCGAGCCCCTTGCGGCTCCGTGGCACCGGTCATACCCGGTGCCACCCTGTCCTATCCGGTGGTGGGCCCCCCGCGCCACCCCTGAACGGGGGGAGCGGAGGGGCCGCCGTCACGCTGCCGCCTCCTCCAGCGCGAGCAGCAGCCGCTTGGCGTCGGCGCCGCCGGCGTACTGCCCGGGGGAGCCGTCGGAGCGCACCACGCGATGGCAGGGCACCACCACCGGCAGCGGGTTGGTGGCGCACGCGGTACCGACCGCGCGCACCGCGCGAGGGCTGCCGGACGCGGCCGCCACCTGCGCGTAGCTCTCGGTGCGACCGTAGCCGATGGTGGGCAGCAGGCTCAGCACTTCGCGCCGGTAGCCCTTCGACAACCGCCAGTCCAGCGGCAGTTCGAACGTCCTGCGGTGCCCGGCGAAGTACTCGTCGAGCTGCCTCGCCGCGTTGTCCAGCCGCCCGGGCGCGCGCAGCACGCGCGGGCTGACCCGGTCGGCGAGTTGCTGGAGCACCGCGGCGTGGTCCTGCACCGCGTACGCGATCCGCACCACGCCCTCGTCGGTGGCGGCGAGCAGCAGGGTGCCCGCCGGGGTGTCCAGGGTCCGGTAGGCGACGTCCAGCACGCCCGCGCGGACCGCGCGTTCGGCCAGCCGCGCGTGCAGCCGCGCCATCGCCTCGGTGTCGTGCTCGGGCAGCCCGGCGAACGGGTCCCGCCCGGCCGGTTCGGTGGCGGTCATGGTCATCGTCCTTTCGCTCCCGTCTCGTTGCCGGCGGCCGTGCTTCCACGACCGCCCGTGCCTGTGCTCGTGTCCGTCCTGGTCCCGGTGCGGGTGTCCGTTTCCGGATCGGGGTCGGGATGCGCCGGGTAGGTGCGGCGCAGCGTCCGCATGCCGTCGGCGGCGGCCCGGCGTGCCGCGTCGGTGCTGCCGCCCGTCACGGCGGCGATCTCCTTGTAGGGCAGCCCGGCGAGGTAGTGGTACGCCACCGCGTGCCGCTGCCGCTCGGGCAGCGCCTTCAGGGCGCGCCACAGATCGGGGTCCCAGTCCTCGGGGCGGCCGGCGGCGCTCGGCCGCTCGGGCAATTCGCCGGCCGGTACGGGCCGGCGCGCGTTGGCGCGCGTCACGTCGATCGCCTTGCGGTGCGCGACGGTCACCAGCCACGCGGCCACGTTCGCGTCCCCGGGCAGCTCCGGATACGCCCGCAGCGCCGCGAGGAACGTCTCCGACCAGGCGTCCTCCGCGTCGTGCGGGCCCAGGACGGCACGGACGACCCGGAGCACCATCGGCCCGTGCTCGGTCACGATCTGTTCGAACGGTGGCTTGCTCACACCCTGTCAACGCTCCGGGCGGTCGGAACGTGAGCCCGCCGGCCGGGGAAAGTGCGGCCGTCGCGCGCCGGGCGGCCGAGGCCGGCGTCGCCGTGGCACCACGGCCCCGCCGTTCAGAACAGCCGTGCCTCCTTCTCCTCGGCGGGCTCCTCCAGGTCCAGCAGGAACCGCTTGCGCTCCAGCCCGCCGGCGTACCCGGTGAGCTTCCCGCCCGCGCCCACCACGCGGTGGCACGCCACCACCAGCGACAGCGGGTTCGCGCCGACCGCGCCGCCGACCGCCTGCGCCAGCTGCCGGTCGCCCAGGTCGGCGGCGAGTTCCCCGTAGGTACGGGTGCGGCCGTAGGGGATCGCCGCGATGAGGTCCCAGACCCTGCGGTGGAAGTCGTCGCCCTTGGGCGCCAGCGGCAGCCCGAACTCCCGCCGCTCGCCCGCGAAGTACTCCTCGATCTGCTGCCGGGCCGCGTCGAACCCGCTGTCGTCGCGCGCGCCGAATTCCTCGGGCTTCGGCCGCCCCCGGTGCCGGTGCGCGAAGTACAGCCCGCTGAGCGCGCCGTCCTCGGCCACCAGCACCAGTTCCCCGACCGGGGAGTCGACCACGGTGTGCGTCCTCATCGCCGCTCTCCTCCACGTCTCCTGGCGGCCCTCGGTGCGGACCGCCGACACACCGTAGACGCGGCGGGGGCCCGGAACGTGAGATCCGGGCCCCTGGAACCGCTTGAGCTGCTTGAACCGCCTGAACCCTTCGGACCGCTCGCTCAGACCGCGGTGGGTTTGGACGACGGCTGGAGGGCCACCCCCGCCTCCGCGGTGTGCACCAGGAACGTCAGCGACTCCTGGAAGTACAGGTCGACGGTGGTGGCGGTGTGGCCGAGGTAGCCGATCGACACGTCCTGGCCGAGCCGCAGCTCGAAGTCGCCGCCGCGGGTGGCGAGCAGGAACGCCCCGTCGATCGCCGGCGCCCACACGATCTCGCCGTCCAGCAGCCGCGCGAGGTGCTGGTGGATCGGGTAGCCGTGGTCGGAGGTCTCGCTGACCGCGGTGTACGCGTCGGCGCTCAGCGCCAGCGTGTACGCGCCGTCGACACCGGCCAGCCGCAGCGTGGTGACGGCGTGGCTGATCGCGTCCGGGTACTCCCGCACGTCCGCGGGCAGCGTCAGCCCGGGGTTGGACGAGGCCGCCCGGATGCCGGTGATGCCCGCGGCGGAGTACCCCTCGAAGATCGCCCGGTCCTCGGCGTAGGCGAGTTGCTTGGCCGCGTCCTTGACCGGCTGCCAGTCCGCGTCCTTGGCGCCGCGCGCGACGTCGTCGACCTGGCCGCGGTCCACGGTGAACGGCACCCGCAGCTCCACCACGGGCTGCGAGCGGCGGGTGCGCGCGGTCACGCCGTGCCCGGGCGCGGCGATCTCGTCCAGGTGCCCGGTCGCCACCGCGGACAGTTCGAGGCCGCCGGGCTCGGGCACGTCCACGATGCGGCGGGCCGCGACGTTGCGGGCGAAGGTGCGCCGGGCCTCGGCCTCCAGGTCGGCCCACGCGGCGTCGGAGATGGGGGCGAGTTCGCGGTGCAGGTTGTTCACGAGGGCGTGCTCCTTTTCAGGTTGCCGATGCCGAGGCTGCCGTCGGCGGCGGACCGTGCGGGGGCGGATGCCGGCGCGGGTTCCGGTGCGGGCGCCTGCGCGGGTCCGGACGGGGGCCCGGACGCTTGCTGCGTGGCGAACCCGACGGCGGACCCGGCCGTGGACCCGACCGTGGCCCCGGCCGCGGACCCGCTCCCCGGGGCGTCCGGCAGGTCGTCGAGGAAGTCCGCGGACGGCGCGTAGAAGAGAGTGCCGGTGACGGCGGTGGAGAAGTCGAGGATGCGGTCGTGGGAGGCGGCCGAGGTGCCCAGGAACATGTTCCGCAGCATCTGCTCGGTCACGTCGGGGGTGCGGGCGTAGCCGATGAAGTACGTGCCGAACTCCCCGCGGCCCGGGCTGCCGAACGGCATGTTGTCCCGCAGGATGTCCTGCTCCTCGCCGTCCGGGCCGGTGACGGTGTTCAGGGCGACGTGCGAGTCGTCCTCGTCCAGTTCGACGTTGGTCGCCTTCGTCCGGCCGATGATGCGCTCCTGCGCCTCGACCGGGAGCGCGTTCCAGCCGTCCAGGTCGTGCAGGTACTTCTGCACGATCACATAGCTGCCGCCCGCGTGCTGCGGGTCCTCCGCGCCGATCAGCACCGCCTCGCGCGCCGCCGGGCCGACCGGGTTCTCGGTGCCGTCCACGAAGCCCAGCAGGTCGCGTACGTCCAGGTACTTGAAGCCCTGCACCTCGTCCCGCACGACCACCGAGCCGCGCAGCCGGTCCATGATCTGGGCGGCCAGCCCGAAGCACAGGTCGAGGCGGGTGGCCCGCAGGTGGAACAGCAGGTCGCCCGGGGTGGCCACCGCGCGGTGCCGCGGGCCCTCCAGCGGGGTGAACGGGTGCAGGCCCGCGGGCCGCGGGTAGTCGAACAGGCGGTCCCACACCGCCGACCCGACCCCGGCGACGCAGCTCAGCTTGCCGTCGGGCGCGCCGAACCCGATGGCGCGGGTCAACCCGGCGAGGTCCGCGAGCAGTTCGCGCGCGGTCTGCTCGCCGCCGTCCTCGACCGTCACCACGAGGAAGATCGCGGCGGACGTGAGCGGTCCCAGTACGGGCTGCGGTTCCGGCTCGGTGGCCAATCCAACTCTCCCCTGTGCGGGCGGCGTCCGGTGAATCACCTGGACCCTACTGCCCAGGGCCCCCGCTCACCGGGAGTGCCCGGGCGTGTCCCCCGCGGCCGGTGCGTTCTGCCGGCCGAGGGGCCACCGGCGGGTGGCGGGCTCCCGGTGAGTGCCTCCGCGCCCTGGATTCTGGGCTTCTTCCGCGAAAAGCGGGCCGCAAACCAGCCGTGAACCAAGGGGCGCGACCTGTGAGGGGCTAACGTGCGGACCATGACGTTCCGAGACCTGCACCGCGGCCCGCGGCCCCTGGTCCTGCCCAACGCCTGGGACGTGCCGTCGGCGCTGGCCTTCGCCGACGCCGGTTTCGAGGCGATCGGCACCACCAGCTTCGGGGTGGCGTCCGCGCTCGGCCGGCCCGACGGCGGCCGCGCCACGAAGGACGCGAACCTCGCGCTGGCCCGCGCGTTGAGCGGGCTGCCCGCCCACCTCAGCATGGATGTCGAGGACGGCTACAGCGACGACCCCGCCGAGGTCGCGGAGTACGTCGCGCGGCTCGAAGCGGCGGGGGCGAACCTGGCGGGGGTGAACCTGGAGGACAGCACCGCCGAACGGCTGGTCGCGCCGCAGGCGCACGCCGCGAAGGTCGCCGCCGTCAAGGACCGCTGCCCCGACCTGTTCGTCAACGCCCGGGTGGACACGTACTGGCTCGGCACCGAGGCGGAGATCCCCGCCACGCTGGAGCGCGCCGCGGCCTACGTACGGGCGGGCGCCGACGGCGTGTTCGTGCCGGGCGCCACCGACCCGGAGGTGCTGCGCGAGCTGGCCGCGGGCATCCCGGTCCCGCTCAACGTGCTGGTGGTGCCCGACCTCACCCTGGACGACCTGGCCGGGCTCGGGGTCCGCCGGGTCAGCACGGGCTCGCTGCCCTACCGCGCCGCCGTGCACGCGGCGACCGCCGTGGCCGCCGCCGTCCGCGACGGCCGCACCGACCTGCCGGGCGCGACCCCGTACAAGGAACTGCAGGCCCGGCTGGTCGGCTACGAGCGCACCGGCGGCCGTTGAGCGGGGACGCACCCCGCACGGCCGGGCCGACCAGGGCCGTTTCAGGGTCTGTCAGGGCCGATCAGGGGCCGTTCTCCGGCCAGTCGAGCAGGCGCGCGCCGATCACGGCGGTCTGGAGCGCGTAGCGGTGGCGCGGGTCGGCCGGGTCCGAGCCGGTCAGCGCGCGGACGCGCTGCAGCCGGTAGGTCAGCGCGCGGACGCTCAGTGACAGCCGCCGGGCCGCCTCGGCGGTCACGCACCCGGCGTCGAAGTACACCGACAGGGTGCGCAGGAGCGGTCGGGCGCCGCCGCGCGCCTGTTCCAGCGGGCCGAGCATGGTCTGCACGAGATCGGTGAGGGCCTGCCGGTCGCGGGTCAGCACCGGGAAGACCAGCAGGTCGACAGCGTGCAGGACGGGCTCCTCGAACGCCATCCGGTCCGCCACCGACAGCACGCCCAGCGCCTCGCGATAGGAGTGCCCGCACCCTGCGGCGCCCTGCCGCGCGCGGCCGATCGCGACCCGGACCGCACCCGCGGCGACCGCGCGTTCGGCGAAGTGGGCCGGCACGTCGTCCTGCCCGCCCGGTGTCACGCACACCAGCGCGCCGTCCACCGCGGCGAGCAGCACCCCGCGGCTGCCGAACCGGCTGAGCGTGTCGGTGCTGACCTTCCGCGTCACCGCGTGCGTGTCGTCGTACGGTTCGACGCCGACCGCCACCGCGACGCTGTGCGCGTGCGACAGTTGCAGGCCGAAGCGCTCGGCGTCCACGGCCAGCGCCTCCGGGTCGAAGGTGCCGGACAGCAGGCCGCCGATGAACGCCCGCCGGGCCGCGTCATGGGTGTGCGCGGCCGCGCGCTGGGCCCGCTGGTAGCCGTCGGCGAACGCGTCGAGCGCCTGTCCGACGGTGGCCAGCACGCCGTCGAGGTCCGCGGCCGAGCGCGGCCGTACGACCCGCCCGGCCGCGAGGTGTTCGCGCAGGATCTGCCGCCAGTCGTAGCCCGCCTCGGCCGCCCTCGCACCCATCGCCCGGTGGCTGCTGAGTTCCTCCCGGGTGAGTCGGCGTCCGGTGGCCGATGCCTTGAGCAGCACCTCGGCATAGCCGGTGAGGAAGGTCTGCGGCAGGTTGTCCACGGTCATGGTGCCCCCGATCGTCGCCGGTGCCGGTGGGAGTTGGTGCGCGGGGCCGCCGGGCGTGGCGGCGGGTGGGCGGGTGTGGTGTGCGCTGTGCGGTGTGCGGGCCCCGGGTCAGCTCTTCGCGGGAGCGGCCTCCGGCCCTATCTCCGGGCCGATTTCGGGCCCGAGTTCGGCTTCGAGGTCGGACCCGAGCTCCGGTTCGAGGTCGGCGCCGGCCTCGCCGTCGTGCGCCGTATCGGGCGCCGTGTCACCGGTGGATGCGGGCGCGGCCTCGGACGGTCCGGCCGGTGCGGGTTGCGCGGCGGGCGCGAACCGTCGCGGCAGGTGGGGGGTGACGCGGCGGGCCAGGGGCTCGGTGAAGCGGGCGCTGAGCGGGCCGAGGACGACCAGGATCAGCACGTAGGCGGTGGCGAGGGGGCCGATGCGCGGCTCCTTGGCGACCGCGAGCCCGGCGATCACGATGGAGAACTCGCCGCGGGCCACCAGGGTGCCGCCGGCCCGCCATCGTCCCGGGGTCTTGATGCCGGCCCGGCGGGCGGCGAACCAGCCGGTGCCGACCTTGGTCATGGCGGTCACGAGCGCGAGGATCAGCGCGGGCACGAGCACCGGCGGGATGTCGGCGGGGACCGTGGACAGTCCGAAGAAGACGAAGAACACCGCGGCGAACAGGTCGCGCAGTGGGGTGAGGATGTTGCTCGCGCCCTCGGCGACGTCACCCGACAGCGCGATGCCGACCAGGAACGCGCCGACGGCCGCGGAGACCTGGAGGCGTTCGGCGACACCCGCCACCAGCAGGGTCAGGCCGAGCACGACGAGCAGCAGCATCTCGGGGTTGTCCGAGGAGACCGCCCGGCTGATCAAGCGGCCGTGCCGCAGCGCCAGGTAGAGGACCGCGCCGACCGTGCCCAGCGAGATCAGCAGGGTGACGGTGCCGCCGGCCAGACCGGCGCCGGCCAGCAGCGCGGTGAGGATCGGCAGGTAGAGCGCCATCGCCAGGTCCTCGATCACCAACACGCCCAGGATGACCGGGGTTTCCCGGTTGCCGAGCCTGCGCAGGTCGCGCATCACCTTCGCGATGACGCCCGAGGAGGAGATCCAGGTGACACCGGCCAGCGCCACCGCGGCGACCGGGCCCCAGCCCAGCAGCAGCGCGGCGACCGCGCCGGGTACCGCGTTGAGCACGAAGTCCACCGCGCCGGAGGGGTACTGGGTCCTGAGACTGGTGACCAGCTCCGACGCGCTGTACTCCAGGCCCAGCAGGAGAAGCAGCAGGACCACGCCGATCTCCGCGCCGGTGGCGACGAAGTCCTCGCTCGCGTCCAGCGGGAGGATGCCGCCCTGGCCGAAGGCGAGCCCGGCGAGCAGGTAGAGGGGGATCGGGGAGAAACCCACCCGGCCGGCGAACCGGCCGAGCAGGCCCAGGGCGAGGATGATCGCCCCGAGTTCGACGAGCATGGACGTCGTGTTGTGCACGGGCGGCTATCCTCCGGTGATGAGTTCGGCGACGGCGTCCACGCCCTCGCGAGTGCCGACGACGACGAGCGTGTCCCCGAGCGCGAAACGGAAGTCGGGTGCCGGCGACGGATGCGCCGAGGTCCGCCGCAGCACCGCGACGATCGAGGCGCCGGTGCGGGTACGTGCCTGGGTGGCGCCGAGCGTGCGGCCGGCGTACGGCGACCGGCTGTCGATCTCGATCCGCTCGGTGACCAGGTCGATGCCGACCTGCGCGCGGCGCAGCTTCGCCACCGGGTCCGGCAGCAGCAGCCGGGCCAGCGCCCCGGCCTCGGCCTCGGTCAGCGGGACGGCGTCGGTGCACGCGTCGTCGTCCTGCGGGTCGCGCAGCGCGAGCACGCGCCGCCCGTCCTGGTGTACGACGACCGACAGGTGCCCGCCGGCGTCGGTGTCGAGGTCGTAGCGGCTGCCGACACCGGGCAGCGGGGTCTTGCGAACGTGAGCCGACAGGCCCATGGCGTGCTCCAAGGGGCGTACGGGGGTGGGGGACGGAATCCTGCGTGTGTGCGTGTGTGCGTGTGTGCGTGTGTGCGTGTGTGCGTGCGGAGAGGTGTGCGGGGCGTGCGTGTCGCGTCGTGCCCGGTCGCCTGGCGGCGGCCGGGCACGACGCGCCAGGTCACGGTCGCGGGTTGTGCGAACCCGCCACGGACGGCGGAGACGCCACGTGGGGGACAGGGTGCGGGGCGCCGGGTCCGGCGGAGGAACCGCGCGGACCTCAGGCGCCGATATCGGGAACCCGGTCGCGTGGCGCGCACCCGGCGGGCATCGCCCATGCGCTGCCCGCCGGTCCGCCCCGCAGAACGCCGGGAACGACGGGCGAGCACGCGGTGGTCGTTTCGTACCGCACCATGCCGCCATCCCTCCCGCTCACCTGCCCGTTGGTATTGGTCAGGTAAAGAATTGTACCGTATGAGGTAATGGGCGAAATCAGGGGGTCGTGGTCCTTACCCGCCTATTCCGGCCGCGGGCTCCTGCCTTGAGCGCGCCGAGCGCCGGTACGGCCGCGGTCGCCAGGAAGCAGACCGGCAGCGGGGCCGTCGCCACCAGGACGGCGGCGAGCGCGCCGCCCGCCGACGAACCGGCGTTCACCGCCGAGTTGACCCAGCCGGTGGCTCGGGTCGCGGTGCCGTCAGGGGCCAGCCGGGCCGCCGCCAGGTACGCCGTGGACAAGGCGGGCGCCATCAGCGTGCCCGTCGCCGCGACGCACACCGCGAGCAGCGGCAGCGCACCCGAGGCGGCCGCGTCCACGGCGAGCAGCGCGGCCAGCGCCGCCAGCAGCGGCGACAGCCTTCCCGCGGCCGAGCGCCGCCACGTCATCCGCCCGTGCAGCAGCCCCCCGATCGCGCTGCCCGCGGACTGACCGGCCAGCACCCACCCGACCGCGCCCGGGTGGTGCGCCCGGTCCGCGCACGCGATGACGTACAGGTCGATGCCGCCCAGGCACGCACCCACGGCCAGCGCCGCGCCGGCCGCCCGCCGTACGCCCGCGCCCTCCGCGGACAGCAGCCGCAGCCGGCGCCGCACCTGGCCCTTCCGCCCTTCCGGCGCACCGTGGCCCGCCGCCGCCATCAGCCGCGCCGCAGGGGAGGCCGCCAGCGCGCACGAGCCGGCCGCGATCAGCAGGCCCGACAGAGCCAGCGCCGGCACCGGGTGCATCGCCACCGCGATCAGCGGGCCGACCAGGAAGAGCAGTTCCTCCGCGACGGTGTCGAGGCTGAACGCCCTTTGCAGCAAAGCCTCGTCGGGAGCCAGCGCGCTCCACACCGCGCGCATCGTCGGCCCGATCGGAGGGCAGAGCGAGCCCGCGGCCGCCGCGAGCAGCGCGAGCACGGCCGTACCCGGGCGGCCGGCCGCCCCCGAGTACGGGCCCGCGCACCACGCGAGGGCGAGGAGCGCCGTCGCGAACGGCAGGGCCAGCGACGGCAGGGCGCGGCGGGCGCCCCAGCGGTCCACGAGGTCGGCGCGTGCCGGGCCCAGCACGACCGACACCGTCCCGAACACCGTCGACAGCAGCCCGCCGGCCGCCAACGAGCCGGCGGCCGCGGTCAGTGAGAGCACGAGGGCGAGGCCGAGCACCCCGTACCCGAGCCGCCCCGCCAGCGCGGCGCCGAACGTGACACGGGCATGGGGCAGGCGAAACACGGCGGCGTACGACGCCGCCGGATCTGGCGAAGACATGGGTATCCCCTGGAATACGCAGTGGCATGGGCCGTCTCGCGCACCTCACCCGTCAACTCACCGACGGGCGGCGCGCACCCAGCGCCCTACGCACAGAGGAAGAACATCCCCCGAACCTACCATTCGCGCGGCCACGGAAGGCCTCAGCCGACAGGGGAGAGAGCGACTGCGCGACCAGCCCACCACCGAGGGGTGGTCCCGGGACGGGGAAACCCGGGGGGTCAGGGGCGCCGTAGAGCCGCCGGCGCGGCGAGGAGCAGCGCGAGGAACGCGAGAAGCGTGGTCGCGGTCCACCCGGAGAGGTGGTACGCGGAAGCCCCGAGCGTCCCCCCGAGACTGTTCCCGATGTAGTACGCCGTGAGGTAGAGCGCCGACGCCTGCGCCCGCCCGGCCAGGGCCGTACGGCTCACCGCGCCGGACGCGACCGCGTGCCCGATGAAGAACCCCCCGGTGATGAGGACGAGCCCGGCCAGCACAGCCCACAGCGGCCGCGCCCACGTCACGGCCAGCCCGCCCCCGCACAGCACGAGCGCCACCGCGAAGGCACCGCGCCGCCCCACCCGCGCGGTGAGCGCCCCGGACGCGGCGGACGTACCCGTCCCGACCAGGTAGACCAGGAAGACCGCACCGATCGCGGACTGCGACAGCCCGTAGGGCGCAGCGGTGAGCCGGTACCCCAGCACCGTGTACACCGCCCCGAACACGGCCATGAACAGCATCCCCACCGCGTACAGGCGGCGCAGCCGGGCGTCGCGCAGGTGACCGGTGACCGTGCGGCCCAGCGCGGCCGGGGAGATCGATCCGGGGCTGAAGTGGCGTGCGGGCGGGGCGAGCAGGCGGAAGGCGACGGCGCAGACCAGCGCGGTGGCGCCGACCGCGAACAGCGCCGTACGCCACCCGTACGCCTGGGCGAGCGCGCCCCCGGCCACCCGGCTGCTCATGCCGCCGATGGAGTTCCCGGCGACGTACAGGCCGATCGCGGAGGGCACGGCGGAAGGGTGTACCTCCTCGGCGAGGTACGCCATCGCGGTCGCGGGCAGCCCGGCGAGCGCGACGCCCTGGAGGGCGCGCAGGGCGACCAGCACCGCGAGGTTCGGCGCGAAGGGCACCGCGAGGGCGAGCAGGGACGCGGTGAACACCGACACCGTCATCACCCGGGTCCGCCCGTACTTCTCGCTGAGCGCGCTCGCCGGCAGCAAGGTGAGCGCGAGGGCGCCGGTGCTCGCCGAGACGGTCAGGCTCGCCTGGGCGGGGGACAGCCGCAGCCCCGCGGAGAGCGCGGGCAGCAGCGCCTGGGTGGAGTACAGCAGCGCGAACGTGGCCAGGCCGGCCGCGAACAGGGCGAGGTTGGCGCGGCGGTAGGCGGGGGTGCCGGCGCGGAGCCGGTCGTCGGCCGAGTCGGCCGAGTCGGCCGGGGCCGTGTGCACGGGCGCTCCGGCGCCGGTGGGCCGAGCGGCCGGGCCCGCGCTGGGTACGGCCGCTCCCGTATCTGCGGGGTCCATGACAGCGACGCTAGGGGCCCCGGTTCGCATGCGTCCAATGCATGGAAGGGGCAGAATCGATCCGTCACAGCATCAGTGCAGTACGGAGGGGAGTTCCGTGGGCGGCGACGACGAGGAAGAAGGCGCGCGCACGGCGGCGGAGCCGGGTGGGGCTTCCACTCCCGCCCCCGCTCCCGCCCCCGCCGAACTGTCCCCTGGCGCCTGGGCCGTACGGCTCGCCCCGCGCCTCGCCCAGTTCGCCGCCGTCGCCCGCGAGGCCCACATGACCCGGGCCGCCGACCACCTCGGCATGCCGCAGTCCACCCTCAGCCGCGCCGTCGCCCGCCTGGAGGCCGACCTCGGGGTGACCCTCTTCGCCCGCCAGGGCCGCACGCTGCGGCTGACCCGCGCGGGCCTGACCTTCCAGCAGGCCGCCGAACGCGCGCTCGCGGAGGTGGAGCGCTCCGCCGACGAGGTCAGGGTGGACGCCGACCCCGGCAGCGGCCGGGTCGCGTTCGGCTTCCTGCACACCCTCGGCCCCGAGACCGTCCCCGCGCTGCTGCGCGCCTTCCGCGCCGACCACCCGCGGGTCCGCTTCCACCTCGTGCAGACCTACGGCGAGGCCATGCTCGAACGGCTCAGGGCCGGCGCCCTCGACCTGTGCCTGACCTCGCCGCTGCCCGCCGAACCCGGCCTGGTCGTCCGCCGGTTGGACCAGCAGCGGCTGCGGCTGGTGGTGCCGGCCGGGCACCGCCTCGGCCACCGGCGCCGGGTCCACCTCACGGACTTGGCGGCCGAGCCGTTCGTCACCCTGGAGGCGGGGTACGGGCTGCGCCGGATCACCGACGCGCTGTGCGCCGAGGCCGGGTTCGCGCCGCGGATCGCGTTCGAGGGCGAGGAGGCGGAGACGCTGCGCGGGCTGGTCGCGGCCGGCCTCGGCGTGGCGCTGCTGCCGCCCCCCGCGGTGCCCCGCCCCGGCGTCACCGAACTCGACCTCATCGGGCAGCGCGCCGTACGCGAGATCGGCGTGGCGTGGCTGGACGGGCAGCGCGACACCGCGCCGGTCGCGGCGTTCAAGGCGTTCCTGCTCAGCCGCAAGGGCGCGCTGCTGCCGAGGTGACGCCACCCGGGCGCGCCCACCACTCCGGTGTTCTTGCTGGTCAGAGGCATTGTCAGTGGGCGGGCATAGGGTCCGGACATGGGCAAGGTGCGGGCAGGGGATGGACGGCCGGCGGCGCCGGTGACGGTGCGGCTGAGGGAGTGGGAGGAGGGTGACCTGTGGGTGCTGAGGCGCACGAACTCGGCGGAGATGACCGAGCATCTCGGTGGCCCGGAGAGCGAGTCACAGCTGCTCGCTCGCCAGGAGCGCTACCTCCGGCTCGACGGTGACGGCGGCCGGATGTACGTGGTCATGGCGAACACGGGCGAGGGTGTGGGCGCGAGTGCTGGTCCGGGTCCGGCCGAGGAGGTGGTGGGCTCCATCGGGTTCTGGGGGCGGGTCTGGCAGGAGGAGCCGGTCTACGAGACCGGCTGGGGCGTGTTCCCCGAGTTCCAGGGCCACGGCATCGCGGCCGCCGCGGCCAGGGCCGTGGTCGAGCGGGCGGCTGCCGCCGGCACCCGCCGCCACCTGCACGCGTACCCGTCCGTCGACCACCCGGCGTCCAACGCGGTGTGCCGCCGCGCGGGCTTCACCCTGCTCGGCGAGGTCGGCTTCGAGTACCCCAAGGGGAACCCGATCACGTGCAACGACTGGCGGATCGAACTGCCGGCGAGCCCCGCGGCGCCGATACCGCGATAGACGACCGGCTGCCGTGACCGGTGATCCGCTGCCGTGACCGTCGACCCGGGCCTGTCCTGCGGCATGTCGGCGGCACCCGGCACGGGCCGCCGCGGGTAACGTCCTGTCCTGCATGGTCTGCCGGTTCGGCGCTGCCGCTTCGGCGCCGCTTCGATACGGTTATCCGCCCGCGCGCGGAGAACCCGTGAGGGACGCTGCGGGAGGTCCGCCCTGCTGGTGCTGTGTGTGCTCTTCGCGCTGCTCGGTGCCGCCAGCAACGCGGCCGGCACCGTCTTCCAACGCAAGGCCGCGAGGCGGGTGCCCGCCGAGGACGCGATGCGCTTCCGGCTGCTGGTGGACATGCTGCACCAGTCGGTGTGGCTGCTGGGCATCTGCGGGGTGGCCCTCGCCGCGCTCTTCCAGGCGCTCGCGCTGGTCACCGGCCCGCTCGCGCTGGCCCAGCCGGTGTTCGTGCTCGAACTGCCCTTCGCGCTGCTGATCGCCATGCCCGTGCTCCAGCGCACCCTGCCGGGCCGCGGCTGGACCGCGGTGGGCTGCATGGTGGTCGGGCTGGCCATCGCGCTGGCCTGCGCCGCACCCGACGGCGGCACCGACCAGGCGTCACTCGCCCGCTGGGTGCCGGCGGTCGCCGGCGTGGGCGGCTTCACCGTGGCCGCGGTCGCCCTCGCCCGGCACCGCCGGGCCGGCCCGGCCCGCGCCGCGCTGCTCGGCGTTGCCGCCGCCGCGGCCAACGCGCTGACCGCCGCGCTGATGAAGTCCGCCGCCAACACCTTCTCCGCACACGGCTTCGGCGCGTTCCTCGCGGCCTGGCAGACGTACGGCTTCGCGCTGTGCGGGATCGCGGCCGTCTTCCTGCTGGAGAACTCCCTCCAGTCCGGGTCCATCGCCGTCTCGCAGCCCGCGCTGACCCTCGGCGACGCGACCCTCAGCCTGGTGCTGGGGCTGACCGTCTACGCCGAACACATCCGCACCGGCTGGTGGTTCCTTCCCGAACTCCTCGGCGTGGCCATGGTCGTGGCCGGCACCGTCTACCTCTCCAAGTCGGTCGGGCTCACCCGCGAGCTGGGCACGAAGTAGCAGGCACGGCAACGGCACGGGGTGCCGCACGCGGGTCCGGACGCCGCGCGTGGGATGCTGGGCGTGATCGAACACCCGAGGGAACACGACAGTGGCGATGGCAGGGACACGAGGCACACGACGGGCGCTCACGGACCTGTGGGACCGCTACTCGGCCTCCGATCCCGGGCTGCTGCGGCTGATGGCCGGCCTACGCACGGTCGGCTCGATCGGCCTGGCGCTGCTGGTCCTCGCCGTGATGGACACCCCGGTGACCCAGCTCGTGGCCGGCGCGATGGCCGCGATGGTCTCCACGTTCGCCATCCGCGACAAGCGGGTGCCCGACCAGGCCGTCACCCTCGCGCTCGGGCTGCCGGCCGCGCTCGCCTCGGTGTCCCTGGGCTCCCTGCTCAACCCGCACGTCGTCGTCGGCGACATCTTCTTCGTGCTGCTGATCTTCGTCTGCGCCTACGTCCGCCGCTTCGGCGACCGCTACACCGCGATCGGCATGATCAGCTTCCAGGTGTACTTCGTCTCGCTGTTCGTGCACGCCACCCCCTCCGACCTGCCCGGCCTCTGCCTCACCCTGACCATCGCGTTCGCGTGCAGCGCGCTGACCCGATTCGCGTTCGTGCCCGAGACCCCCGAGCGGACCATGCGCCGGCTGCGGCAGGCGTTCCGGGCCCGCACCGTGCAACTCGTCGCCACCCAGCGCGAGGTGCTGGAGTCCCCGGCCGACCACCTCGACAGCGCCGTCGCCGACCTGCGCAAGGACACCGCACGGCTGCACGAGAGCGCCCTGATGATCCAGGCCAGGCTGGAGGACGGCACCTCCGACCCGGCCACCGCCAACCAGCTCCAGCGCCGCGTCGTGGACGCCGAGATCGCCGCCGAGCGGCTCGGCATCCTGCTGCTCAACACCCGCGGCAGCGGCCACGCCGACACCCTCACCCTGCACCTGCCGAACGCCCCGCTGCCCGCGCCGGTGCGCCGGCTCAGCGACGAGGACGAGGCCGTCCGCACCCTGCGCAAGGAGATGCGCGCCCTCCAGTTGCTCGTCGCGCGCCTGTCCGAGGACGGCCGCGGCACCGCCGTCACCCACCTGCGCAACCGCCTGCTCGCCTATCGCGACGACGCGAACCTGCCCCGCGCCACCCCCGCGATCCAGGACGCCTTCCGCGGCATCGGCGAGACCGCCCGCGCCGTCCTCGGCCTGCGGATGGCCCTCGACGGCCCCGGCGACGACTCCGACGACGCGCCCGAGACCGTACGCTCCCGCGAGGAGTTCGACGCCGAGGACCTGGCGCTGGCCGACGACTCCGCCCCCAGTGTGCGCACCGGCCTGGACCGCCCCAGCACCCGCGCCGCCTTCCAGGTCGCCACCGGCTCCGCACTGGCCGTCCTCGGCGGCGAGTTCCTGTCCTCGCAGCGCTGGTACTGGGCCGTACTGACCTGCTGGGTGGTGTTCCTCAACACCTCCTCCACCGCCGAGATCCTGGTCAAGGGCTACCGGCGGCTGATCGGCACCGTCTGCGGCGTCGTCGCCGGCGTCCTGCTCGCCGGCGCGATCGGCCACCACACCTGGACCGCGTTCGCGCTGGTCCTGGTCTTCATCTTCGCGATGTTCTTCACCGCGCCCGTGTCGTACACGCTGATGTCGTTCTTCGTCACCGCCATGCTCGGGCTGCTCTACACCCTGCTGCACACCTACAGCCTGTCCGTGCTGCTGCTGAGGATCGAGGAGACCGCGCTCGGCGCCGCGTGCGGGGTGATCGCCGCCGTGCTGGTCCTGCCGATCCGCACCGACGAGCACACCGACGCCCAACTCGTCACCGTCCTGACCCGGTTGCGCGACGTGTCCGTGGCGGCGGTGGACCAGCTCGGCGGCGGCCCGGCCGTCGACCTCGTCGACATGTCCCGCGACCTCGACACCGCCCTGGATGCCCTGCGCCGCTCCACCAGCCCGCTCACCTACCCCATCACCCCGCTGCGGGTCCGCCGCCGCACCGCCCGCTACCTCGTCGCCCTGCTGGAGACCTGCGCATACCACGCCCGTTCCCTGGCGGCCACCGCCGAACTCGTGCCCTACAGCCGGAGCGTGGCCGCCGACCCCCGGCTCGCCGCGGTCGGTCCGCGCATCGCCCACAACATCGACGCGCTCATCAGCCACGTCGAGGCGCAGGAGTCGACGAAGGAGAGGGCGGTGGCGGTCGCGGTGTCGGGCGCCACGGTCGCCGCGCCGCCCGAGGGGGACACCGACCGGCGCGCGGAGGCCCGCAGAGGGCCCGCGGTGCGGACCGGGCCGAGTATCGCGTCCATGCTGGAGGGTTCCGGGAGCAGCAACCTGCGCTCCGGCACCGTCACCTACCGCGTGCTGCGCCACCTGCAACGCCTCGACGAGGGCATCACCGCGCTGGCCCGGCCGCTGCGGGCGCCGATGGAGGACGACGGCACGAGCCGGCGCGCGGCAGGCGGCACGGGCGGTGCGGGCGGTGCGACGGCGCGGGCCCGGCCCGCGGGCTGAACGGCTGCCCCGCCGCTCACGGTTCCAGCCGGTGCAGCGTGACGCCGGAGAGCTTCCCGCCGTCCGCCTCCGCCGTCATGTACGTGCGGTACGGCTCGCGCCGCCGGTCCGTCGGCGAACCCGGGTTGAGCAGCCGCAGCCCGGTCGCGGCCACCGAGTCCCACGGGATGTGGCTGTGCCCGAAGACCAGCACGTCGGCGTCCTCGTAGAGCGCCGCGCAGCGCTCCTCCCGCCCGCGCGCCGGGCCCGTCTCGTGCACCACCGCGAACCGCACGCCACCCAGCCGTACCCGTGCCACCTCCGGCAGCCGCGCCCGCAGCCCGGGGCCGTCGTTGTTCCCGTACACCGCGACCAGCCGCCGCGCCCGGGCCTCCAGCAGGTCGAGCGTCGCCTCGTCCACCCAGTCGCCCGCGTGCACGACGACGTCGGCGGCGTCGATCCCGGCGAGCAGCGCGGCCGGCAACTCCCGGGCCCGCTTGGGCACGTGCGTGTCGGTGGTGAGCAGCAGGCGCACGGGCGGGGGTCTCCTTCGCGGATCGGGGCGGCCGGCCCCGGGGCGGCGGTCCGGTGGACGGGTCCGGTGGAGATGGCCGGTGGCGGGGCCGCGTCCCCCGATCGTCCCACGCGGCTTCCGCGCGCCGGGCCGGGCACGCGGGCGGGAGCGTGCGCGTACCGCACAATGGGGCGGGCCCGACGTTTCCGACGGAGGCCGACGAACGATGACACATGTACCCGAACTCGCCCGCACGCTCGGCCTCAGCCCGCACCCGGCGGGCGGCTGGTACCGCAGGATCTACACCTCGCCGGTGCCCCTGGCGCACCCCACGGGCACCGGCACCCGCGCCTCCGCGACCATGATCCACTACCTCCTCACGCCCGGCGAGCACTACGAGTGGCACAAGGTCGACTCGGACGAGGTGTGGTTCTGGCAGCAGGGCGGCCCGCTGCTGCTGCGCACCAGCAAGCCCGGGCCCGCGCCCGACGGCGTCACCGAGCACCTGCTGACCGCCGACCCGGCGTCCGGCGCCGACCCCTGCTTCCACGCCGTGGCCCCCGCCGGTTCCTGGCAGCGCGCCGAGCCGGCCACCGACCGCGAGGTGCTGGTCAGCTGCGTGGTCACCCCCGGCTTCGACTTCGCGGACTTCACGCTGCTGCGGCGGCGATAGCGGCGCCCGCGCCGTCGTGTCGCTCCGCGGCCGGATCGGCTGCGACGAGTTCCGCGCGATGCTGTCACCGGGAGAACCGCTCCGGGCGGAAGTCCGCGAGCATCCCGTCCCTCTTCCCGCTGAGGATCTCCGCAGCGAGCAGCCTGCCGATCACCGGCCCGAGCGTGATGCCGCTGTGGGAGACGGCCTCGTAGTAGCCGGGCACCGAAGGCACCGCTCCCACCGAGGGGAACCCGTCGGCCGGGATGGGCCGGTGGGCCACCCGCGTCTGCGCGACACGGGAGTTGCCGAGTTCCGGAACGACCTGCCGCGCCGATTCGTGGAGCAGCCGTGCGAGTTCCGCCGGGTCTTCGCCGGTGTCGATGAGCGCGTCGATCTCGCGGCTGTGGAGGACCACCGACGTATCTCCGTCGGGACGGATCTCGATGTGGGGTGCGTGCATGGCCCGGTGGACCGGGGGGACCTGTGCGCAGTCGATCCGCGTGACGACGCCGGGTTCCCGGCGCATCGGCAACTGCCGTGCGACGAGCTCGGCGACCTGGGAGGCGTGGGGGCCCGCCGCGTTCACGACGACGTCGACATCGAGACGGCTCCCATCCGACAGGGTCACCGTCCGGACGCTCCCGTCGGTGCCGATGCCGATGTCACCGACCGCGGCGCCGGCCCGGCATTCGGCCCCCGACTCGACGGCCTGGCCGACCAGGCGGCCGACGAGACGCCGTCCGTGTACCCACGCTTCGTCGGGGCAGAACAGGACCGGAGTCTTGCCGGGCACCGTGAGCGCAGGTTCGAGGCGGCGGCGCACCTCGGCTCCCGCGCACACCTCGACCTGGTAGTCCCAACCGGCCAGCAGTTCGGCGGTTTCCAGGAGTTTCGCCTCCGCCGCGGGATCGTCCGCCCAGCGCAGGTGACCGCTGGGGTGCCACCATGGGCCCGGCCCGATGGTCCCGGCGAGCTGACGGTATTCCGCCATGCCCGCGACGTTCAGGTCGAAGTAGGACCTGCGCGCCGTCTTGTTGCTGGCGTTGACCCACGAGAAGGACCAGTCGGTGACCCCTTCGCCCGGCCGGCCCGCGTCGATGAAGACCACCTCGGCCCCGTGCCGCGACAGGTTCCAGCCCACGCAGGCGCCGAGAATGCCCACTCCGATGACCGCGACACGTTCAGGCCGCTGCGCGTACCCCATGCTCACCGACGTCCCCTCCCATGATCACGGGCGAACTCCCGTTCCAAGCATGCCCACACCCGTTCCGCGACGAGCGCGTGATGCGGTCGGGAATTCCGTGCCTCGGGTGGGCCGCGTTCGTCTCGGCGGTGTTCGTCCCGGCCGCAACCGGCTGGGCCGACTTCGTCAGCGGGGGGCGTCAGCCGATCGCGTGCGGCCGTTTTCCGTACCGCTCGTCGCTTCGGCGCCGGTGGCCGGGGGGGTCGCGGCGGCGGCCGACGAGGGCGAACGACACGGCCGCGAGTGCCTGGAAGGCAGCGGCGGCCAGGAGCGCGCCGGGCAGGGAGCGGGTGGCGAGGGGGCCGGCGAGGGCGGTGCCGAGGGCGTACCCGGTGGTCTTGAGGCTGGCGCCGGTGGTGAAGACCTGGCCGCGCAGGTGGGCGGGAGCGTCGCGGTGGCGGATCGCGAACAGCGCCGTGAGCTGCGGGCCTTGGCCTGCGCCGGCGAGGATCGCGGCGGCGGCGAGGGCCAACGGGCGTGTCGTCGCGGCGAGCAGGAGCGCGGCGCCGACCAGGACGATGGCCGACCACAGCACGGTGTCCGGGCGCAGGGCGCGCGGACGGCGGGCGAGGAGCGTGTTGGCGACGAGCGCGGACGCGGCGGAGCCGGACAGCAGGTACGCGCCGTGCCCGGCCCCGCCCAGCGACGCCGCGCCGAGCAGCGGGGCGCAGGTGATGAACATGCCGGCGCCGACGCAGGACACCACCGAGGCGGTCGTCGCGCGGGCGAGCGCGGGTGCGCGGTGGATCGCGCGGAACCCGGCGGCGAGGTCGGCGCGGATCGGGGCGCGCGGCGGGCGCCGGACGGCGGGCTTGGCGGGCTCGGCGGGTGCGCGCGGCAGTGCCCACGCGGGTGCCAGCGCCAGGCAGATGAGCGCGGCCGCGACCGCGACGGCGCCCGGCGCCCCCGCCAACCCGGCCACCAGCCCGGCGAGCGCGGGGCCGACCAGGCTCGCCAGGTCGTAGGTCATCGCGTCGAGCGCGTTCGCCCGCGCGAGCGTGCCGGCGGTGACGACGCGGGGGAGTTGCGAGGTCCAGCCGCCGGACAGGGCGGGTCCCAGCGGGCCGGCGAGCACCCCGAGCAGAACGGTCGCAGCGATGGGCATCCGGTCCAGAGTCGCGAGGAGAACCGCAAGGGCGGCCGCGTAGCCGCCGAGCGCGGCGGCCAGCAGACGTCCGGGGCGGGCGGACCGGTCGAGCAGCACGCCGAACAGCGGCCCTCCGGCCGCCGCCGACACCATCAGCGCGGCCGGTACCGCCGCCGCGCGGGACGCCGAACCGGTGGCGGCCAGCCCCGCCAGCAGCAGCGCGGGCCCCGACATCTCGTCGCCGACCCGGGCCGCGGCCGCCCCGCCGAGATACGACCGCAGGGCGCGGCCGCTGTGACGCGTTTCCATGCGAGTGACGTTACGCAGGTAACTCAAACATGCGCCACATGCGTTACAGTGCACAGATGTCATCTCCGGCTCCGTACGACGACCGGTCCACCCGGCACTCCGTGGCGGCCAACGCCAGGCGCACCGCCGACCTCGTCAACGCGCTTGCGGCGGAGGGTAGCTGGGCGGATCAGGGCGCTGATACGTCCGTGGGCGCGGCGGTGAACGAGGCCGCCGACGCCCGTACCCGGGACGCGGTCGCCGCCGTGCTGTGCGCGAACGGCGAGGCCGCACCCCTCACCTTCACCGCCGCCGACCTCGCCGACCTGCGTGCGGCCGCCCGCCTGCTGCGCGAGGTGTTCGCCGCCGGGCATGTCGATGAGGCCGCGGCCCGCCTCAATCGCCTGCTCGCGGCAGGCACCGGCCCGCTCCGCCTCACCTCGCACGCCGGGGGCAGCCCCTGGCACCCGCACCTGGACAGCGACGACGACGCGCCGTGGGCCGAGTGGTTCCTGTCCTCCTCCTGCATGGCGCTCGCCGTCCTGGTCTGGGACCGGCAGCGCCCGCCCGGCGGCGTGTGCGCCTCGCCGCGCTGCCCGAACGTCTACGTCACCGAGGGGCGCGGCCCGAACCGCCGCTACTGCTCGCGCCGTTGCGCCACCCGCGAGCGGGTCGCCGTACACCGGGCGCGCGCGGCGGCAGCATCCGGCCTGCCGCAAGTGCCGTCGCCGGTGCCGCTGTCCGCACGGCGGGCTGTCGGAAGGCGGTCGTCATGACGAAGGGCACGGTGAACGGCCCTGTGAGCGGCCCTGCGAACGGTCCGGCGAGCGGCTCTACGATCGAACTGGCCCCGGTCGCGCCGCCCGACCGGCCCGTGCTGGCCCGCCTCCTCCAGCTCTACCTGTACGACTTCTCCGCCTGGCGTCCTCAAGACGTCACCGCGCAGGGCACGTTCGCCTATCGTTACTTCGACGCGTACTTCACCGAGCCGAGCCGGGAGGCGTGCCTCATCCGGGTGGGCGGGGCCCTGGCCGGATTCACCATGACCCGCGAACTGCCCGACGGTGAGCGGGAGATGAGCGAGTTCTTCGTACTGCGGGGGCACCGCAGGCACGGTACGGGCCGCGTCGCCGCGCTACACACCCTGCGCCGGCACCCCGGCCGGTGGGTCCTCGACTTCGACCACGCCAACCACGTCGCCGCCCGCTTCTGGCCGCTTGTCGCCGCTGAGGCCACCGAGTCCGCCGGCGGTACGGTCAGCCGCGAGGACCACTTCCCGCCGGCCGTCGCGCACGCCGTCACGTGCCTGCGCTTCTCCGTCGCCCCGCCCGCGGACTGACCCCCGTCCCGCCGCTTGCCCGCCTACCCGCTTCCGGGCGTCCCGCGGCGACCGCGTCGCCCCCCCGCGCTCGTCCGCGTGGGCGGTCACTGTCAGTGGTCGCTCCTACGATGGCGGGTATGGAGATCGAGCCGTTCGACATCCGTTCCGCGCTGCCCGCGATGCTCGCCGCGCCGCGCGACCGCGCGCTCGCCTGGTGGTTCATCACCGGCTTCGCCGCGTACTGGGGCCGGCCGCTGGGCGCGGGCGACGGATGGGACCCCGCGGTCGTCGACGCCGCCGAGCGGCGCCTCGACCTGACGCTGCCGGCCGCGCTCCGGGAGGCGTACCAACTGTTCGGCCGGCGCGACGACCTGACCAGCAACCAGGACCGGCTGCTGCCGCCCGACGAGCTGTACGTGTGGGACGGCGCGCTCGTCTACCGGGAGGAGAACCAGGGCTGCGCCCACTGGGGCATACCCCTGGCCGACTTCGACGAGCATGCCGACGCCGTGGGGGAGGACGCGCGGCGCGATGACGCGGTGCGCGACGACCCCCGCACCGTCGCCCGGCCCGACCTCGCGGACAAGTCCCAGGAGCGCTGGGAGCCGTGGATGCCGAGTCTGGCCGCGGCCTGCGTCGAGATCGTCATGGCCGAGGCGCTGATGGACCCGGACGCCCCCACGGACTTCCTGGACACCGACGGGGAGGGGCTCGCGCCGGAGGTGGCGGCGTTGTGCGACCCGCTCCAGCCGTTCGGACCCGGCAGCCGCTGGTTCGCCGGGACCGACGTCCTGATACGCGAGGTCGAGGACGCGTTCGTCTGCGTCAGGGGCCGCACCCCCGAAGCACTCGACCCGATCCGCGACGCGCAGTTCGGCGACTGGCTCGGCGACTGACCGCCCCCGGCCCACGGCCCTTGGCGCCCCCGGGCCCTGGCCCTTCGCGCGCCGCCGCACACCGGGAACGTGACCGGGCGCTTCCGCGTTCGACGTTTGTCGAGTGAGAGTGCGGGGACGCGCGGAAACGAGGGAGGAACCCGATGGATTTCGTCGTCTTCATGACGCTGCCGGGGCTGGTCATCCTGCTGACG
This sequence comes from Streptomyces sp. NBC_00448, assembly GCF_036014115.1. NCBI lineage: Bacteria > Bacillati > Actinomycetota > Actinomycetes > Kitasatosporales > Streptomycetaceae > Streptomyces > Streptomyces sp. NBC_00448. The sequence continues at coordinate 1,155,581 of NZ_CP107913.1, read as the reverse complement.
GCGGTGGCGTTCGTCGACCAGCTGATGCTGCGCGCCGGCCGGGCCGGGGTGCTGCCCTGGCGCGGTGGCCGGCAGGGCCAGATCACGGCGACCGGCTTCGAGCAGCTGCACGCCACCTTCTCACCCGGCAAGCAGAACGAACTCGACGAGCGGAAGTCCTCGTTGATGCTCCGGGACGAGGAGGGCGACGGTGCGCCGCCACGCTCGAAGGTCGACCTGGACCACGGCACCGCCGTGATCCGGATGACCCCGCGCCCTGACCCGAGCTGACGCCCCGGCTCCTGCCCGTACGGACACCGGTCAGTCGGCGGGCCAGTGCTGTTCGGCCCAGATCGTCTTGCCTGCCGAGGACTGGCGGGTGCCCCACTTCTCGGTGAGGCACGAGACGATGAACAGGCCCCGACCGCCCTCGTCGGTCACGCGTGCGTGGCGCAGGTTGGGGGCGGTGGCACCGGAGTCGCTGACTTCGACGGTGAGGGAGCGGTCGAGGATGAGGCGGAGCGTCACGGGTGGCGTGCCGTAGCGCACGGCGTTGGTCACCAGTTCGCTGACCAGGAGTTCGGCCGAGTCGAGGTCGTCGGGGTCGAGCGGGTGGTGGTACTCGGTGAGCCACTGCCGGGTGAGCTGGCGGGCGCGGTTCGCGGCGCGGTCCTCCGACGGCAGGGCCCAGGAGGAGGTGCGGCGGGCCGGGAGCGGACGGGCGCGGGCCAGCAGCGCGATGCCCTTGTGGACGGGGTGGGCCGCCAGCCTGGTGAAGATGCCGTCGGCCAGGCCCTGTGCCGTGTCGTAGACGGGCAGCACCCGGCTGATGATCTCCGTGCTGAGAGCCGGGTCCAGGTCGTCGCCGGCCAGAATGAGGGTGCAGTCGTCGTCAAGGGGTGCGGTGGCCATGGCGAAGGGCTCGGTGTCCGGGGCACCCAGGCGGGGGCCCACCGGTGCGTCGATCCGGTCGATCCGCCCGTCCGGCCTGATCAGCCGTGGTGCGGGCTGTCCGGCGCAGGCGACGGTGCAGGTGCGGGCGATCGGGTCGTAGAGGGCGTAGACACACGCCGCGGTCAGAGGCGGACCGTCGGAGGTGGAGGTGGCGGTGCGCTCCAGGGCCAGCTGGGTGACGGTGTCGCTGAGCCGGGCGAGGAGCTCGTCCGGTTGGAGCTCCAGTTCGGCCAGCACACGCAGGGCGGTGCGCAGATGCCCCATGGCGGTGACAGTCGCCATTCCCGTGCCGCCCACCTCTCCGACGACCAGCCCGCATCGCGCGCCGGACAGGGGGATGACGTCGAACCACGTGCCGCTGTGAGCGGTCGGGGAGAGCGCGACGAACGCGGTGTCGATGCCCAGTTGCGTACCGGGGACGCGGGAGAGCAGCCTCTGGCGGACCGTGGAGGCGAGGGCCCGGTCATGGGCGACGCGGCGCGCGTTGTCCAGGCACAGGGCCGCGTGGTCGACGGCGGACTCCACTGCCCGCAGGTCGGCCGTGGTGTAGCGCGCGGAGTCACCGCACCGGAAGATCCGCAGCAGCCCCAGCACCCTTCCCCTGACGGTCAGGGAGGCCACGATCGCGCTGTGCGCCTCGGCCCTCCGCAGCGCCTCCTGCCGGAGCTGGTTGTCCGCCAGACCGCCGTCGCGGTCCGACCGCAGCAGCAGGGGCCGTGTTCCCGTCAGGGCCTTGGCGAACGACGACTCGCGATCCACGGTCTCCACCGCGCTGACGCCCTCGTCCGGGTCGGGAGGCCCTGCGGTGCGGATGGCCGCGCGCCGCAGCAGCAGCTTCTCGGGATCGACCGGCTGGAGCGGCGGGTAGTCGCCGCCGGCCAGCTGTTCCGTCACCGACACCACCGCGAGATCGGCGAAACCCGGGCTCAGCGCGTCGGCGAGGTCCTGGCAGGTCTGCATCAGGTCCAGGGAACGCCCGACCCGTTCGCGGACGCGGGAGACGGTCATCGCCCGCTCGCGGTTCCGCTCGCGGCGGGTGACGTCGAGGAGCGTCATGGCCAGCCCGACCACTTCGCCGCCCGGTCGGCACAGCCGGAACGCGGAAACGGAGTAGTACTGCCGCAGCCCGTGCACGGTCAGGACCGTGACCAGCCGGGAGAAGACCGGCTTCCCGGTTTCCAGCACCCCATGGGCGGCGGCCATGTCCTCGACCGGGCTCTCCAGACGGTAGACGTCCTCCAGACGGCGCCCGAGAAGGTCCGCCGGCGCGCTGCCGTGCATGGCCCCTGCCGCCGTGCTGGCCCGGATCAGCCGCAGATCGCGGTCGAGGACGAGCAGGCCCAACTGCGACACCGAGAAGAGCGCGCGCACCAGCGGGCCCTCCACGTCCGCCTCGGCCGTGTCGGAGAGGTACACCGCCCAGCCGCCGCCCTCGCCGTCGGGCCGCGGTACGGCGCACAGCGCGGCGTCCGTGCCGCGGACCGCCTCCACCACGCGGCCCCCCAGCACCGCGTCCGCCGAGCGGCCGAACAACAACACCGCGGCCTCGCTCCACGCGCTGACACGGCCGGCGTCATCAGCGGTGAACAGCGGTTCCGTCGCCTGCCCCATCGCGACCTCCCGTTGATCCGCGCAAGAGCGCGCACGTCGCCGAACCCATGACCTTCATGATGGGCACCGGGCGGGCAACTTTCCTGTCGTCCGACGGGGGAGTGGCGGGGCCGACGGCTTGCCCGCGGAGGGGATCGGGAGGCGAGTCCGGTCGGGGTGCCACGGGCGTGGGCGCTTTTGTCGGTGCCGAACTGGATCACCCGACCCCGCCACCCCGACCCCGCCACCCCGACCCCGACGACGCCCCGGCCCCGGCGACGCCCCGGCCGCAGGTCACCGTCACACCGGGGCACCGCGTCCGCCGGTCACCGGGCGGTGCCCGGGTACGAGGCTCCGGAGCAGACCGATCTGGCCCAGGTGGGCGAAACTGTCGGTGATCAGCCCGCGCAGCCGCTCCTCGACGGTGTGCGCGTTGCCCAGCGTCGGGCTGTCCACCACACGTGTGAGATCGCCGTCGGGCGCGGCGGCGAGGTAGCGCTCCGCCAGTGCGTGGGCGGTGACTTGGTACGCCGGCAGGAGGTTGCTGTTCGGCGTGCGGAAGGCGGCGGCCTGTTGGGCGGAGTGCCCGAAGCCGGTGTCCGACGGGTCCGCCGGGCGGCCGAAACGCGCCGCCCACCCCTCCGCCACCCACAGTTGCGGTGCGCCGGTCAGTTCGGACAGGTTGCGGTCCTGGACGCGCGCGATGTGCCAGGCGAGCCAGCCGATGGTGTTGCTGGTCGGCGACACCTGCCAGGCGAGGGCCGCCGGTCCGATCCCCTCCACCGCGCCGGCGTAGTCCGCTCGCATTCGCCGGAACAGCCCCAGGGACAGCGCCTGCCAGCCCCCTGCGTCCGCCACGTCCGGTCAGCCGGCCAGCCGGGTGAGGGCCAGCGCGTGCGCGCGGTCGAGTGCGTCGGCAGCGGCACAGGGGACGTCGGGCTGTATGCCGGTGCCCTCCCAGTTCGTGCCGGAGACGGGATTGACCGCGCGGCCCACCGGGATCGTGGCTTCCAGGTGCGGGTGCACCGTCCACCCCTCCCGCGGGTGGGCCCCGCCGCCGGTTCGCTCGCCGACGACGACGGCGCGGCCGAGCTGCTGCAGGTCGTACGTCAGCTCCTCGGCACCGGAGAAGGTGCGGTCGCTGGTCAGCACGTACAGCGGCTTGCTGCCGCCGAAGCGCCCGCCGGGAACGTGCGACGCGCTCCAGGACTGCTCGTAGCGCTCGCCGTCGCGCCAGTACATGGTGTTGAGGTGGGTGCGCTCGTCCAACAGGTAGCCGCAGACGAAGGCGACGGTGTTCGGGTCGCCACCCAGGTTGGCGCGAAGATCCACGATCAGCGCCCGGGAGCGGGACGCCAGGGTCAGCGCCGCACTCAGCGGTTCCGCGGCCCACTCCAGCGGAAACAGGATCGGTGCCAGCTCCACCACCGCCACCCCTTCGGAGAGCAACTCCACCCGAGGCGCACCGCCCAGCGAGCTGTCGAAGTCCCGGCGCATCGCCGCCAGGGTGGCCGCCCCCTGCTCCGCGGGCACCGAATCGGCGTGGTACTTCAGCCTCAGATGCCGGTCGCCGTTGACGGACTGCAGGTCCGCGGTGACCAGCCGAGCAAGCTCCTCGGCGCCGCCGACGTCATAGGCGCCCTCGGTGAGGCGCTGCCGCAGCAGGACCGTGAGCTGCTCGGACACCTCGGGGAAGACGTAGTGCTCGATCAGGAGCCGGACGGTCTCGTCGATGACAGGGGCAGGCCGGAACAGTGTCGGAGTCGTCATGGCAGGGAGTAGAGCATCGCCCTTGCGAAAGCGTCAAGAGCATTAGACACTTTCGGTATGCGTGACCAGCCTTCCTGTCCGCCGCCTCCTGAGGACGTCCAGGAGATCGGCTCGCCCGAGCAGTTCGCGGCGCTCGCCCACCCGTTGCGTCAGCGGTTGCTCTTCGCCCTGGGTCACCGGCCCGCCACCATCAGCCAGCTCGCGGTGCAACTCGACGCGAAGAAGGGCAACGTGGCCCACCACCTCAAGGTGCTCCGGGACGCCGGGCTGGTCCACGTCGCCGAGACCCGCCAGGTCCGCGGCGGCACCGAGCAGTACTACCAGCGCACGGCCCGCCGTATGGTCGTCGCCGAACCCCGCGCGGCAGGCACCGCCGCGATGCTGGCCGCGGTCGCCCAGGAGCTGGAGCGCTCGCCCGACGAGACCTGTCTGACGCTGCGTCACCTGCGGCTCAGCCCCGCGAAGGCGAAGGAACTCGGCGAGACCCTTGCCCGGTTGGTCGACGAGGCCGAGGAAGACGCGGAGGACCAGCCCGTGTTCGGCGCGTTGGTGACGCTCTACCAGCACGCCCAGCCGACCGCCGCGAACGGTTCCGCATAGGCCGTGTGGTGAAAGTGGGCTTTGCCCCTCGTCTCGTGAGCCGAAGCACGAGAGCTGTCACAGAGGCGGGCTTGGTTGATGTAGGCGGACGGGGCCTGGGCGATGGAGGTGCCGTCTGGGCGATCGAGCACGGGTGCCGTTCACCCAAACCCCCTACACGTATGGGGAGTTCAGGGAGCCGGCGGATTCGTTGTGGTCTCCCTGGCCTGGGGTTTGTGAGGCTGTGCCCGGCGCGCCGGCCGGGCGCCATCCCGCCATCGCGCACGGTGGTCGCATGCGAACCCAGAGTGCAAGCGAAAGGCGCGCACCTGGCGGACCGCGATCCGTCAAAATGCGCGCCCATGTGATGACCCGTCAATTCGACGTCAGCTTCTCAGTGCTGTGGCCGCGGGCACCAGGATCGTTCGACTCAGTTGCCGGTGAAGACGATCGAGCTCAGATTCGCCCCGTAAGTGGGTGTGCACGCGCCTCGGTAGAAGTTCCAATTGCGTCCCGCGGTGTCATGCACGTATCCCGTGTAGCTGTTCGAGCACACCTGATCGGAATTCACGATGTTCATCCAGCCTGTGTTGGCGCTCCCACCGTCCCAGACGTAGCAGTAGTGGCCGCTCGAGCCGTAAGAGACGTTGACGACGGACGACAGGTTGCACGTGGAATTCACGACCGTGGCGCTGGCCGGGGTCGCAGCGAGGGCGCCGGCGGCGGTGAGGCCGGCCGCGATGGCTCCGGTTGCCAGCTTTCGGGCGAGATTCATGTGGTTCCCCCTGAGGATGCGTGCTTGGCGAGTCGTCTCCCATGCGAGCAGTGTCGCCGAGAGGCGTGCGAGCCCCCGTGACGTGCTTTGGTGCATGACGGCTCGTTACGGGGTCGTTGTGCAAGGTCGAGGCTAAGAGCTGCTGTCCTGGATTCGTCCTAGATCAGTCCTTGCGCACTCCGTTCACATGAGCGCATGTGACAAGTCGCATGCCTTGTTGGTGACAACCAGACTGCTTCGACCGGTCCGAATCGCCGGCTCATCCCTCTCCGCTGGTGACAACTACGGTGCTTCGGCTCATTCCGCATCCGGATGATCCGGGTGTGGGTCGAGGGGATCTTTCCGATGAGCAGTGGGCGATCCTGGAACCGTTGTTGCCGGTGGCGGGGCCGCGAGGACGACAAGGCCCGGCACGCGGTCGAGCGTGGGATCAACCGGCTCAAGCGGAATCCGGGCGGTGGCCACACGGTTCGACAGACTCGCCGTCCGGTCCGAAGCCACCGTCCCGATCGCCTCGATCAGCGAATGGCTGTGACCAGACCGAGGCGACCGCGAACCCATGCCATGCTGACGGCGGCCGGGCGGAACGGAGAAGCTCCTATCTCTTGTCAAGCGGCCTGTGTAAGGTCGGTCTTCGAGATGTTGGTGCAGGTCAGGGCCTTGAAGACCTCGCGGGCTATGTAGCGTTTGAGGCAGCGGATGATGTCCTTCTTCTGCAGTCCCTGCGCCGTGCGTCGGGCCACGTACTCGCGGGTGCGGCTGTCGTGCTGCATGCGGACGACCGCGATGCGGTAGAGGGCCGCGTTGGCGGACCGGTTGCCTCCCCGGTTCAGCCGGTGGCGGTCGCGTCGGCCGGAGGAGGCGGGCAGAGGAGCGGCGCCGCACAGGTGGGCGAAGGCTGCCTCGGAGCGCAGGCGCTCGGGGTTGTCGCCGACTGCCGCCAGGAGGCGGGCGGCAGTCTCGGGCCCGACGCCGTTGACGGCCATCAGCGTCGGTGCGGCCTGAGCCGCCAGCACGGTCAACTCCGCGTCGTAGTCGCAGATTTCGCGCGCCAGGTCCTGGTAGCGGCGGGCGAGGCGGCGCAGGGCGAACTTGGCGGCGGTTGCGGGGTCGGCCAGGTTCGTTGCCGGCCGCAGCCTGGCACACACGCTGATCAGCTCTGCCGCGGGCAGACCGCGCAGCTGGCCGCGCAGTGCGTCGGGCGCGGTGACCAGGAGGCTGCGGATCTGGTTGATGGCCTGCGTACGGGCCTTCACGGCCGAGGTGCGGGCGTTGTGCAGGACGCGCAGCCCCTCAGCAGCCCCGGCGTGGGACTTCGGGACTATGCCCGCGCGTCCGGAGGCGACCGCCTCGGCGGCGGCATAGGCGTCGATGGGATCGGACTTGCCCAGCTGGCGGCGCATACGCCGGTCGGGCCGGTTGATGTCGAACACTTGCAGGCCAGCAGCGGCCAGAACGCGGGCGAGCTGGGTGCCGTACGATCCGGTGCCCTCGACGCCGACGGCGAGCACGGTCCCGAAAGAGCGCAGCCAGGCCAGCAGGGCACAGTAGCCGTCACCCGTGGTGGGGAACTGGGCATCGCCCAGGTGCCGGCCGATGGGGTCGACGACGGCGGCGTGATGCGTGTCGGCGTGGGTGTCCACGCCGCCGAAGACCTCCGGGCGCTGTTCGGTCATGATGGGGGTGCTGTCCTTCCGGCTTGCTTCGGGGGCAGCACACGCCGGTCGGGCGGCGGACAAAGCAGTGACGGGGGCTTCTAGCCCAAGCTCCTATCAGGTCACGAGCGCCCGCCCGGCTGTGTGCACGGTGGTCCTCCGCGGCGAGTCGACAGTTCTCCGACATGACAGCCCTTGGGCGTCAGCTTCGATGTGGGTCAGACCCGGCGGAGGACCACGGCACCATCATCACTGCGAGGGGAGATCGCGCAGATGGGGGCTCAGTACTACGGCGCAGACAGCGAGAACGGCGACCGCATCGACGACCCCTCCGAGGACGCGCTGTTCATGATGATCAGCGACCTCAACGACTCCGACAACACCTTCGTCGTCGTCCAACCCGACGAGGAGGACCCCGTCTGGTTCGCTTCAGTCGCCGTCCTGGACGAAGGCGGCTACGAGGTCGTCCGCCGCGACACCACCCACAACGAACACGAGGTCACCACCTCGACCAGCATCAACGACATCGCACGCGACCTCACCATCTGGATGGCCGCCCGCCACTTCCCCGGACGGCCGGCCAACCAAGTCACCGACTTCTAGAACAGGCCCCAGGCGGTGCGCCGGACCGCCGACTTGGTGGCCGGCGCGAAATGGGGGTGCTGGGCTGGTCCGTCACTTCGCCAGGGCCGTGCGGAGGAAGGCGAGGATCTCCGCCCGGGCGGCCTGGGCCTGTGGCTCCAACCCGGGCAGGGTGAGGAACGCGTGCTTCGCTGCCGGGTATTCGGACAGCCGCACGGGCGTCCCGGCCTCGCGCAAGCGCTCGGCGTAGCGGCGGCCCTGATCGGCGACCGCGTCCTGGGTGGGGACCACCACGAGCGCCGGGGCCAGCCCGCTCAGGTCGTCGGCGTACAGCGGCGAGAGCGCGCGGGCGTCGCTCCCCGGTGGGACGGCGAGCTGCTGGAAGAGCCGCAGTTGGGGCAGCGCGCGGGACGGGGTGTACGCGTACTCGGCGATCGAGGGGTAGTCGTACATCGTCGCGGTCACGTCGACCGCGGGGTTGACCAGCACTTGCGCTTTGAGGTCGATGCCGGCCTCCCGCGCCCGGATCGCGGTCAGCGCACAGATCAGGGCGCCGCAGCTCTCGCCGAACACGGCCGCGCGCGCCGGATCGACGCCCCACCGCGCGGCGTTCCGCACCACGTGCCGCAGCACGTCCCAGCCGTCGTCGGCGGCGTTCGCGAGCGGACTGTCCGGGGCGATGAGACGATGCTCGACCGAGACGACCAGCGCGGGCAGCGCCGCGGCGAGGTGGCTGTTGGTCCAGTCGCACTGCACCGCCGTGCCCACGAAGCTGCCGCCGTGCACATGGACCACGAGAGGCAGGACGGTCCGAGCGGCGGCGGCCTCCCCGTCTCCCGTCGACGCCGGCCGGTAGACCCGGACCGGGAGGTCGCGGCCGGGCAGCGCGACCTCCTGCCAGGCGATCGAGGCGCCGGGGTCCGGCTCCCCGGTGAACGCCCGGGCCGCGCCGGAGGCCCGGAAACGGTTCTCCGCGTCGCGGTAGGCGATCAGTTCCTCGGTCGTGATCGCCGAGAAGTCCGGCTCCGGCGGCCGATTCGCGGTGCTGATCTCGCTCATGTCTCCTGCTCCCCCTCCCGGCCGGATGCCGGGTCCGTCGTTGTCGTCGGGCGGTGCGCGTCGGGCGGTGCGCTGCGTCGTCGGGCGGTGCGCTGGCCATACGGCCGTGCGTCGCCATCGGGCGGGCAGACCGTTGTCCTCATTATGCACGCGGTGCGTGCATCAACAAGTGCATAGGTTATGCTCGGCTCGGACGAGAGGGGCACGATGACGGGCCGACGGCGATGGTCGACCGAGGAGATCCTGGACACGGCGGCGGAGGTGCTGCGTACGAGCGACGCCGAGTCGTTCAGCGTGCGCAAGCTCGCCGCAGCGCTCGGAACCGACTCCTCCAGCCTCTACCGGCACTTCCGCAACAAGACCGAACTGCTGCGCGCGGTCGCCGACCGGATTCTCCTGGCCGCCATGGACGACTACCGCCCCGAGGGCGACTGGAAGCAGCGCATCACCACCCTTGCCCTGCGCCTGCGCGACGCCTTCGGCGAGCAGCCCCAACTCGCCGCGATCTGGGGGCGCTACGCGTCCAGCGGCACCGGGTCCCGGTTGGTCATGGAGGAACTGCTGCAGGCCCTGCGCGCGTCCGGCCTGCCCGACGAGGAGATCCCGGCGCGCTACCACCGCGTCGCGATCCTCCTCGCCGCGCTGATCGCCTCCGAGGCCGGCATCAGCACCATCACCCCCGCGGAGTACGAACAGGGCATGGAACTCTTCCGCGTCGCGGTGCTCGGCGCCGCCCCCGAGCGCTTCCCCGCCCTGGCCCACTTCGCCCGCGACGTCCGCCCCCTGGGAGTGGACCGCCGCGCCGCGTTCGAAGAGATCCTCGCCGCCCAACTCGCCGACATCGAGGCCCAGATCTCCTGACGGCCCGGATCACGAGCGGCTGCGAGCGGCGAAGCGGCCCGCCGTCGCCGTCCGGACCGCGCAACTGCCCTGCCCCCGCTGCGATTTCGGCCGTCCGTCGTCCCTGGGCGGGCCAGTCTCCGCGCCGCCGTGGGTGACCACCCTCCCGGTCCGGTCCCGCGAGGCCCTACTCCCGGCCCGGCTCCGGCCCGTCCGGTCGTACGGTCCCCTCCTCGCCTTGGCTCCACCTCGCCCGGTCGTACGGTCCCACCCTTCGCCCGGCCGCCCCCGTACTCCAACCCCCCACGCCCGCCCCGCCATACGCCCCGCCCCCGCCCCCCCTCCGCCCACCCCGCGCAGCGGCACCCCCACCAACCGCCCGCGTTCAACTCCTTGACGCCCGATCACCGCCGGACCAGACTGCCGACGGCGCAGATGACAACGATGTCAAGCGAGTTATTTTACGGCAGGGGAAGGTTCACTGTGTATCGACGAAGCAGAAGACGGACCAGATTCGGGGTCCTGGCGCTGGCGCTGACGGCGTGCGTGGCGGCGGCGCCGCAGGCGCTCGCGGCGGCCGCGTCCCCCGGCGGGTTCGGCGGCGCCGGCTCGCACACCGCGCTGGTGTCCGACCCGACCTCGTACGTCGATCCGATGATCGGCACGCAGAAGGGGGCCGACTGGGAGAACACCTTCCCGGGTGTGACCGCCCCGTTCGGCATGATGCAGTTCAGCCCGGACACCACCTCCGGCGGCACCGGGTACAACTATGACGACAAAGCGATCCGGGGCTTCAGCCTCGACCACTTCTCGGGCGGCTGCTCGTCCTTCGGCGACATCCCGATCCTGCCGGTGACCGGCGCGGTCGGCGCCGACCCGGCCGGGCGCACCGAGCACTTCTCGCACGACGACGAGCAGGCCGTGCCCGGCTCGTACGCGGTGAAGCTCGCCGACTCCGGCGTGCAGGTGAACCTCGGCGCGACCACCCGCACCGGCATCGCCAAGTTCGACTATCCGGCGGGCAGTCAGGCGCAGGTGCTGGTCAAGTCCGGTACCAGCCTGGGCGGTGACCTGTCCGCCGACGTGCAGGTGGTGAACGACCACGAGCTGTCGGGCACGACCACGCCGCACGGCCTGTGCAACAACAGCAAGTACACGATGTACTTCGACATCACCTTCGACCGGCCGTTCACCGCACACGGCACCTGGCAGGGCGGCAGCGTCACGCCCGGCGCGTCGAGTGCGTCGGGCTCGGGCTCGGGCGCGTACCTGACGTTCGACACCTCCGCGAGCCGCAGCGTGACGGCGAAGGTCGGCATGTCCTACGTCAGCACGGCGGGCGCGGCGAAAAACTCGGCCGCGGAGATCCCGGGGTGGAACGTGGCGCACGTGCAGGCCGACACCCGCGCGGCCTGGCGGAACCTGTTGCGCAAGGTGGACGTGGGAGGGGCGAGCAAGGACGAACTGACCACGTTCTACACGTCGTTGTACCGCTCGTTCCAGTCGCCGAGCGTCTTCAACGACGTCGACGGCCGCTACATCGGCTTCGACGACGCGATCCACACCGTGCCGAAGGGACACACCCAGTACGCGACGTTCTCCGACTGGGACATCTACCGCTCGCTGGCCCCGCTGCAGACGATGCTCTACCCGGACAAGGCCGGCGACATGGCCAACTCGCTGCTGCGCGACGCCCAGCAGCAGGGCGGCTGGTGGCCGAAGTGGCCGTCGCAGAACATGACCGGCAACGTGATGAACGGCGACAACGGCGTGCCGCTGTTCGCTCAGTACGTCGCCTTCGGCGCGAAGGGCGTCGACGTCAAGGACGCCCTGCCGATCATGAAGAAGGCCGCGACGACCTCGCAGAAGGTCGGCTGGGGCTGGGTGGAACGGCCCGGCATCGAGGACTACGTCAAGCTCGGCTACGCGCCCAACGACGCCACCTCGCAAGGCGATCACGGCCTGCAGGGCGCCTCGGAGACCCTGGAGTGGGCCACCGACGACTTCGCGATCTCCCAACTCGCGTCCTCCGTCGGCGATCACCGGACCCAGGCGGAGTACGCCAAGCGCGGCAACAACTGGCAGAACATCTACGACCCCGCCACCGGCTACCTGCGCCCGCGTGACGACAACGGCTCCTTCCCGGCCGGCCCCGGCTACCAGACCCCGTCGGCCGGCGCGTTCGGGCAGGACGGCTACGACGAGGGCAACGCGGCGCAGTACAACTGGTCGGTGCAGCAGGACATCGCCGGACTGGTCGCCGCGATGGGCGGCAAGGACAAGGTGATCCCGCGCCTGGACGACTTCTTCTCCCAGCTCAACGCGGGCGGCAACGCGCCGTACGACTGGGCGGGCAACGAGATCGACACCACCGCGCCGTGGATGTACGACTACGTCGGCCAGCCGTGGAAGACGCAGGAGGTGGCCCGGCGGTTCGAGACCGAGCTGTTCACCACCGCCCCCGACGGGCTGCCCGGCAACGACGACAACGGCGCGCTGTCCTCGGAGTACGTGTGGGCGGCGCTCGGCATGATGCCCGCCACCCCCGGCACCCCGACGCTGGCGCTGAACAGCCCGCTGGTCAAGCGGGCCGTGATCAGCCTCGGCACCGGTCACAAGATCACCATCGACGCTCCGAAGGCCGCCGACAACGCCCCCTACATCACAGGGATGCGGCTGGACGGCCGTACCTTCGCCGCCACCGCGCTGCCCGCGTCGTTCGCCACCCGCGGCGGCGCGCTCGACGTGAGCCTGTCCACCCGGCCCGACACCCACTGGGCCACGGGCGCGCAGGCGGCCCCGCCGTCGTACCGGGACTACGAGGTCCCGGCGGTCGGCTACCTGACCCCGACCGGGACGCAGGTCGCCCCGGGCGGCACCTCGCTGCCGGGCACGGTCGGCGTCTCCGAACTGGCCGGCCACGCCGGCAAGGTGCACTGGAGCGCCGCTTCCGACGTGGCCGGGGTGAGCGTCACCCCGTCGTCGGGCACGCTCGACCTGACCCGCGCCGCGAGCGCGAAGGTGCCGGTCACCATCGCGGTCGCCGGCGGCACCCCGTCCGGCTACCACCCGGTGAAGGTCTCCTTCACCACCGCGAGCGGTCAGTCCCTGCCCGGCGGCGCGTCCGTGATCACCGTGCCGGCCGCCGACGGTGCCGCGACCTCCTGCGACACCCTCGGCGCCACCGACACCGAGTGCGGGCTGCGGCTGCGCGACAACGGCGACGGCCACACCACGCCGGTCACGGTCGGCGGCCGCTCTGGCCGCTCCACCACCGACGGTTCCCCGTTCGAGTACTTCGACGTGGACAACACCACGGTGCCGGGCGGCAGTTACCACGCCACGGTGACCATCGACTACTACGACCACGGCACCGGGAGCTGGAGCCTGCAGTACGACGCGACCGGAAACGCGTACAAGTCGACGGCGCCGGTGGCCAAGACCGGCACCGACACCTGGAAGACCGCCACGTTCACCGTGGACGACGCGGCCTTCCACAACGGCGAGAACGCGGGCACCGACTTCCGCCTCGCCAACAGCGGTGACACCGGCACCATCGGCCGGGTGCACGTCTCGGTCACCGGCGACAACGTCCTGGCGCTGCACCTCTGCCCGGACGACAACTGACCCGCTGAGGCGGTGACTCGCTGAGGCGGTGATCCGGCGACGCGGTGATCCGGCGACGCGGTGACGCCGCCGATCCGGCGACGCGTTGACGCGGTGAACCGTCGGGCGCCGGCGCGTGCGCGTGCCGGTGTTCCCGAGAGGCTGCCGATCGGCCCCAAGGCCGGTCGGCAGCCTCATGTGTGACGGGTCGTCGGGTCTTCGGCCCCCGTGTCGCGGCGGGTGCGCCGTGTGGGTTCGGTGTGTGGGTTCGGTGTGTGTGATGTGACCACTGTGTGCGGGCCGGGCGCCAACTCCTTGACGCTGGGCCGGGGTCGGCTGAGACTGCCTAACGAGCCGCTAGACCCCCGATCCGTAGATTGAGAGCGTTCTCTGCATGAGAAATCGAAGGATCGGTCGCGAATTGAGGCTATGAAATAACGGATACAAGCGCGATCAACCCCCACTATCCGCGCTGACCCGAGCGTTCACTTCATGAACCCGGGTGAAAGGACCCCCCATGCGCAGACCATCCATCAAGGCCCGCACCGCGGCCCGGTGGCGTCACAGGACCCCCCGCCGGCGCGGCTACGCCGTACTCGGTGCCGCCACCTTGCTGCTCGCCGCACTGACGGGCCTGACCGGAACGGCCGGCGCCGCCTCGGCGGCGGAGTCCGCCGGCCACGTCGACACGGCCGCCCGACCCGCGGCCGACGCGGCGGACTGCCCGGCGCAGTCCGACACCCCCGACTTCGGGCCGAACGTGCACATCTTCGACCCGTCGATGGGCGACGCCGCGATCCAGTCCCAACTCGACACCCAGTTCAACCAGATGAAGGACACCCAGACCGCCCAGTTCAGCGAGAACCGGGTGGCCGACCTGTTCAAGCCCGGCAGCTACAGCGTCGAGGACAACGTCGGCTTCTACACGTCCGTGGCCGGACTCGGCCAGAACCCGGACGACGTCACCATCAACGGCGACGTCACCGTGGACGCCTTCAACGCCTCCGACGCCGGCAACGCCACGCAGAACTTCTGGCGCAGCGCGGAGAACCTGGCGATCAACCCCTCCAGCGGCACCGACCGTTGGGCGGTCGCCCAGGCCGCGCCGTTCCGCCGGATCGACGTGCACGGCAACCTGGCGCTCTACCCGGCCAGTTACGGCTACGCCAGCGGCGGCTTCATCGCCGACACCAAGGTCAGCGGCCAGGCGTCGTCGGTGTCGCAGCAGCAGTGGTACACCCGCAACAGCAACCTCGGTAGCTGGGACGGCGGCGTGTGGAACATGGTCTTCTCCGGCGTCAGCGGAGCTCCGGGCAACACCTTCCCCAACCCCCCGGAGACCACCCTCGCCACCACGCCGGTCTCCCGCGACGTGCCGTACCTGTACGTCGACGGCTCGGGCGACTACCGGGTGTTCGAGCCGAGCCTGGAGACGAACTCGTCCGGCGCGAGCTGGGCGAACGGCAGCACCCCCGGCACCTCGCTGCCGATGAGCCAGTTCTACGTGGTGAAGGCCGGCGACACCGCGGCCACCATCAACAACGCGCTCGCCGAGGGCTGCAACCTGTTCGTCACCCCGGGTGTGTACCACCTGAACCAGATGCTCGACGTGACGCGCGCGGACACCACCATCCTGGGCGTGGGCTACCCGACCTTCGTCCCGGACAACGGCGTCAACGCGATGCAGGTCGCCGACGTCGACGGAGTCCGGATCAAGGGGCTGCTCTTCGACGCGGGCACCACCAACTCGCAGGCACTGCTCACCGTTGGGCCGTCCGGCTCCTCCGCGGACCACTCGGCCGACCCCACCACCATCCAGGACGTCTTCTTCCGGATCGGCGGTGAGAACGCCGGCAAGGCGACCGACAGTCTCGTCGTCAACAGCAACAACACCATCATCGACCACATCTGGGCCTGGCGCGCCGACCACGGCAACGCGGGCACCGTCGGCTGGAACACCAACACCGCGGACAACGGGCTGACCGTCAACGGCAACAACGTGCTCGCCGACGGCCTGTTCGTGGAGCACTATCAGAAGTACGAGGTGGTGTGGAACGGCCAGGGCGGCAAGACCATCTTCTTCCAGAACGAGAACCCCTACGACCCGCCGGACCAGGCGTCCTGGATGAGTTCGTCGGGCGTCAACGGCTACGCGGCCTACAAGGTGGCGGACAACGTCACCTCCCACGAAGCGTGGGGCCTGGGCAGCTACTGCTACTTCAACGTCAACCCGGCCGTGAACAACTACCACGCCTTCGAGGTCCCCAACACCCCGGGCGTGAAGTTCCACGACGCGCTGACCGTCTCGCTGGGCGGCGTGGGCACCATCAGCCACGTCATCAACGACACCGGAGCGGTCACCGCCTCCAACACGACGCCCAGCAACGTCGTGAGTTTCCCGTAGATCCGCACCTGCGGACCGCACCACTCGCGCCGGGTGAACGACCCGGACGAGCTGCACGACCCGCACCAATCGCATGACCGCACCACCCGCACCGAGCGCGGCCCCGGACGCCCCCGCCCACGTAGGCGAGGGCCTCCGGGGCCGCGTCCATGCCCCCGGCGTACGGCCTGCGGCGCCGCGCGCCGCGGTCAGCAGCCCGCCCGGCGGTAGATCCGCGCTCCCTGGACGACGGCGACCGGCACGTAGTCGCGGTCCACCAGACGCGCGAGCGGCAGGTAGTCCGCCAGCGGGTACGGGGTGCCGGCGGAGTCGTCGACCACCAAGCACGGGGGAGCGGCGGCCAGTTCGCGGCGGAGGCCGGCCCACGCGCCCGGGACGGCGTAGCGGGCGCCCACGCGGTGGACGTCGGCGCCGCCGCTGAAGTTGGTGAGCAGCCCGGCGGTGAGGTAGCGGCTGCCCGCGGGCCGGCCGGCGAGCCAGTACACCTCCGTGTGCATGCCCCACAGGAAGACGCGCTGCCCGGGCTTGCTGTAGCCGTCCAGCGCCGAGGCCACCGCGAGCGACTTGCCCAGCTCCGGCGGCTGAGCCCGCAGCGCGCCGGCGGTGAAGGCCGCGCAGACCGCCACCGCGCACGCGACCGCGAGGGCGGTGGCGCGGGAGCGGCCGAACCAGGCCGCCACGCCGCCCCGTTGGGAGGGCGCTCGCCCCGACCGCGGGCGACGGGGCGGCGCGCTCACCGCACGCACCGCCAACAGCGCGAGCGGGGGCACCAGTTGCAGGAAGTAGTGGCCGTAGAAACGGAATCCCGCGCTGACGCCGGCCGCGGAGGCGAGCAGCCACAGCAGCAACACGCGGTCGAACGAGCCGAGTCGGCGGCGGGCGAGGAAGCGGGGCAGCAGGCGGGGCAGGAGGGGCGCGCAGCCGGCGAGGACGACGGCGAGCCGCAGCAGGATGCCGGCCGCGTGCCCGCACATCGCGGCCACGCTCTGCGGCGAGTCGGCGTAGGACCCGGAGGAGAGGAAGATCCAGAACACGAAGGGGCGCACGCCCAGCAGGAGCGCGCAGCCGGCGATCGGCAGCAGCAGGCCCGCCGCCAGGGCCGCGCCGTGCCGCAGCCGGCGCCGCCGCGGTGAGGTGAGCACCAGCACGGTCAGCGGCAGGAGCGGGGCGAGGCCGACCTGCTTGGTGAGGGTGGCGACGGCGAGGGCGAGCCCGGCGGCGAGGAAGCGGTGCCGGGCGCCGTAGTACATCGCGGCCGCGGTCGCCGGGAGCATGAAGATCTCGAAGGTCGCCGCCATCGCGTCGGGCGGCGGCAGCGCCGCCGACAGGGCGACGGTCAGCACGCCGGCCGGCAGCGCCGCCCACCGGCCCCACCCGACCGCTGCCAGCCGCGCGACGAACACCGCGGTGACCGCGAGCGCCAGCACCGCGCACACCCGCACCAGCCACAGCGTGCCGGGCCCGGTCAGGGCGAAGCACGCTTCGTACAGCCAGGGCACCAGGGGCGGTTTGCGGTCCACCACGTCGGCGTACATCCGCCCGCCGTGGTGCAGGGCGACCGCTTCGGTGCCGAGATAGCCCTCGTCCGGGCTCCAGAACGGGCGCCGGAAGGAGGGCGCGCGCACCGCGAGGGAGAGCGCGAGCAGGATCGCGGCCTGGGCGACCGGGTGGTGGAGCCACGGCCGGCTCGCGCGCGGGTCGGAGCGCCAGCCGGTGCCGGGACCGGTACGGCGGGAGGGCCGCTCGGGCGCGGGCGCAGGACGCGGGCCGGGTGGCACGACCGTGCCGGCCGTCACGGCGAGCGCCGCCACCGGCCTGCCCCGTGCCACCCTGCCGTTCGCCACGGTCGCCATACCTTCGCCCCTCTCCCGGACCTGGACCCTGGACCGGGCCCGGCCCGGCGCGCGGACATCCGTCATCCGCTGACGCACAGTCACAGGCTCGGCGCGTCGATCCAACGCATCAGTCCACTAGTTAACTAGTGGACTGGATGATGCGTGAGATTTCGGTGGGCTGTCAAACGAGGGATGAACGCCGCAGCTCGGCAGGGTGTGGCGACCTGTGGGGTGTCATGTGGCGGTCCGCACGGCGCCGTAGGTCGCCGTGGGCGGCCGGAAGGAGTGGAGTGCCGAGTGCGACTCGGGTCTAGGTCCACCAGTCCACTAGTGATATAGTGCGCCCGTGGTCACCTACCGTATCGAACGACGAAGCGGTGTCGCCGCCTACCAGCAGATCGTGCGGCAGACCGAACAGGCCCTGCGGCTCGGCCAGTTGGCGCCCGGCGACAAGCTCCCCTCGGCGGCCGAGGTGGTGGCCGCCACCGCGATCAACCCGAACACCGTGCTCAAGGCGTACCGCGAACTGGAGCGCCAGGGGCTGGTCGAGGCCCGCCAGGGCGTGGGGACGTTCGTCCGCAAGTCGCTCGCCCAGCCCGGCTCCGCCGCCGACTCCCCGCTGCACGAGGGCCTGCGGGCCTGGATGGCCGCCGCCCGCGCCGCCGACCTCGGCCGCGAGGACGTCGCCGCCCTGCTGACGTCCGCTCTCGACGAGTCCTTCCCGCGTGCCGCCGACACCCGCGTGCCCGGAACAGGGACGTACGACGCCCACCCGCACGGCTAGCGAGGACCGATGACCGACCACCCCTCGGCCGGTGTCCCGCGCACCGGCACCGAGGCGCCCGCGCTGGAGGCGAGCGGCCTCGGCATCCGCAACCGCGCCGAATGGGCGCTGCGCCACTGCGACTTCCGGGTCCCGGCCGGCCGGGTGGCCGGCCTGGTCGGGCCGAACGGAGACGGCAAGAGCTCCCTGCTCGCGGTCGCCGCCGGACTGCGCGCCCCGACCGAGGGCTCCTTGCGGGTGCTCGGCCACCGGCCCGGCGCCGGCGCCGTCCTGCCCCGCGTCGGCCTGCTGCTCCAGGACCGGCCGCTGCACGCCGCGTTCACCGTCGCCGAGACGCTGCGCTACGGCCGGGAGATGAACCCGCGCTGGAACGACGCCACCGCGCGGAGCGTCGTGGCCGACGCCGACGTGCCGCTGGGCGCCAAGGTCGGCCACCTCTCCGGCGGCCAGCGCACCTGCGTCGCGCTCGCCCTCACCCTCGGCAAACGCCCCGACCTGCTGCTCCTCGACGAACGATGGCCGACCTCGACCCGCTGCGCCGGCACGCCATGATGGCCGCGCTGATGACCACCGCCGCCGAACACGGCACCACCGTGGTGATGTCCTCGCACATCCTCGCCGAGCTGGACCTCGTCTGCGACTACGTACTCCTGCTCGCACACGGCCGGATGCTGGTCGCCGACGACGTGGAGTTCGTCCAGGCCGCGCACACCCTGGTCACCCACACCCTCGACGGCCACGAGCCGTCCGGCGTCCGGGCAGGCGCCGATCCGCGCTCCCACCACCAGTGCGGCGCCGCCCGTCCCGACCCCGCCGCCCTGCTGCCGGACACGCTGCTCGGCCACACCGTCGTGGAAGCGCGCACCACCGGCCGGCAGCTCACCGCGATGATCCAGCTGCCGACCTCCCTCGACCCCGCCGTGAGCGCCGAACCGCCCAGCCTGGAGGAGATCCTGCTGGCCTACCTGCGCAACCCGCAGGCCCCGCCCCTGCTCGCGCCCGCCGACGTGCCGCCGACCCGCCCGGCCGACGAGATACGCGCGCACCACCACCAGGACGACACGGACCCCGACCGATGAGCGCCCTCGCCCGCTACGTGTCCTGGCCGCCGCGCGAGGAGTGCCCGGCCCGGCTGCCGTTCCCGCTGCCCCGCCTCGCCGGCCCCGCCTGGCTGGCCTGGCGGAAGCACCGGGCGGTCTACCGCACGATGGTCGCGTTCGCCGTCCTCGGCGCGCTGTGGTCGGTGTGGGAGCACCACCAACTCGTCTCCGGCGTGCACCACTACGCCGACATCTGCCGAGCCTCACCCCAGCGGTGCGACCCCGGCGACGACGACGCGGTTCCGCCGGCCATCCCGGGCGTCGTGCACATGGTCTTCGACCGGTCGCCGTCCGTGCTGCGCTACCTGCCGCTCGCGGTCGGTGCGCTGCTCGGCGGACCGCTGTTCGCGCAGGACCTGGAGTCCGGAACCCACCGTCTGGCCTGGACGCAGTCCATCGGCCGCCGCGAATGGGCCGCGGTCAGGCTCGGCACGGCAGCCCTGGTCACCACCGCGGCCGCCGCCGTGCTGACCGTGCCGGTCACCTGGTGGTGGTACTCCAGTTGGCGCGGCCACAGCGGCACCGGCCCCGACCGCTCCGCGTGGCGCGCGATCATCTGGTGGAACGGCTGGGACTTCTTCGCCTGGACCGGCCCGGTCGGCGTCGCCCACATCCTGCTCGCCCTGATGATCGGCGCGGCCACCGGCGTGCTGCTGCGCCGCACCCTGCCCGCGGTCGCGGTCGCCGCCGGGCTCAGCGAAGCCGCCCTGCTCGGGTTGGAGAAGCTGCGCCCGCACCTGCTGTCGCCGTACGTCCGCCGCGGCCGCAGCCTCGAAATTATCCCGAGTGCCCCGCGTGACGGCTGGTACCAGGGCATCGGTTACGTCCGGGCGGACGGCACGCTCACCAGCCGCGATCCCTGCACCGGCCCCAAGGTCCACGACTTCCCCGCGTGTCTGCGGCAGCACCACATCGTCGGGCAGTACACCAGTGCCTTCAAGATGAACCAGTTTGTCCCGCTCCAGCTGATCGAGACCGGGATCTGCCTCGCGGTGTGCGCCGCCCTGGCCGCCTTCTGCCTCTGGTACGTCCCCCGCATCACGGCCCGTTGAGCAGTGCGGTGCGCCGGGCACCGCGGCCCGCTGAGCGAGGCTGCCCGGCGGGAGGCCGGCGACTCACCCCGCCGGTGCGGGGAGTTCGCGCGCCGTGAGGATCGCGCGGACGGCTCCGAGCACCGCCCGGCGCTCCCCGGCGAGCTGGTCGACGACGACGCTGCAGCCCAGCCAAGTGGCGCCGCACTCCTCGGCCATGGCGCGGGCGGTCGCGGCCTGGCTGCCGGTCTCGATCCAGTCGTCGACCAGGACGACCCGGTCGCCCGCCCCGAGCGAGCCTCGCTGCATCCGCAGCGTGTGCCGGCGGCGACGGTAGTCGGGCGGTGTGCGCCGCACGACCTTGTCCCCGGGAAACAGGCTGCCCGACTTGCGGATCGGCACGAACCCGGCGCCCAGCGCGACCGCCGCGGCGCCGCCGAGGAGGAACCCGCGCGACTCGATCCCGCAGACCGCGGTGACCCGGGCGTCCCGGAACGGCGCGACGAGCCCGGCGACCACCGCCGCCATCGCCTCCGCGTCCCGGAAGACCGCCCACACGTCGGCGTGCCCTTTGTCCCACCGGAAGTGTTCGAGCACCAGATCACGGGCAAGTACGGTCACACGCCGCAGTGTCGCGGTCCGCGCCGCGCCGCCGCAACGCGATATCGCGCGCGTCCCCGGCCCCGCCCGCCGCTCATCCCGACCGCAGCGCGGCGCACGGCAGCGCCCGTTCGGTCGTCCCGCCCCGCCCGTCCGGCTCGGTGCGGTACAGGCGGGCGGCCGGGGTGCGGGTGACCGCTTCGGTGAGGTGGCCGCCGGTGAACAGGGCGGCGGCGCCGTCGTCGACCGCCCAACCCGGGGGGAGGGCACCGGAGGCGAGCTGACCGAGGCCCAGCAGACCTACCAAGGTCATGAGTACGACCGCACCATCTGAACGATCACACACCGTCGTGATCCCTTACTGGAAAGGGCTCAATGAGTGGTGGAATTTCAGGCATCGCAGACGTCGGTTTCCCGGCCGCGACTTGGGCGGACCCGCTTTGAATCCGTCGACGTGGGCGGCGACCGGAGCGTAAGTGGGTGGTGACCACGCATGTGGACGGACGAGCCGTGCAGTCCACTGGGGGTGAGGGGCCCCGGCCGCTGCGGTTCGGAATCCGGTCCTCGCTGACGAGGGATGAGGGATGGGGAGGCCACGATGCCGTCGGAGGTGGAGACGTCCACGGAGCGAGTGCTCGCGATGCCATGGGAGCGTTGCGACAGGCCCGCCCTGACCGGTGGCTGGTGGGCGCGGGCGCTGCGGCTCGACGAGCGTTGCGGCGCGGGGTGTCCCGACACCGAGCCGGCCGAGGACGATGACGCGACCGTGGTCGCGGGCATCCGGTGGGAGCGTTGGCGGGGGACGTTCTCCCACGTGCCGGAGGACGTGTTCGAGCGTCAGATGGCTGACTACGGTTGCACTCCGGACGGTCTGCGGAAACTGCTGGCCGAGGCGCCGGACCTCCTTGGGCGGCGCGTCGACAAGCCTGTGTGGGCCGCCGACGTCGAGCGGTTGGTCGCGGCGATGCCGGTTCACCCGACGGCGCTGCCGGAGGCGGCGCGCGAGGGCGGGTGGTATCGAGGGTTTGCCCTGATCGTCGACCCTTTCGTCCACGAGGCGCTGCGCCTGTTCGACGAGTTGTCGAGCGGTATCGACGGGTCCGGCATGGTGGATCTCGATGCGTTCCGGGAGGAAGTGCGCCAGGGGGCCGCTCGCCGGCTGGTGCGGCTGGCCAGTCGCGTCCTGGTGCTCGAACTACATGTCCTTCGGGTCACCGGGCGTCTTGACGGTGACTCGCCCGAGGACCGGTTCTGGTCGTTCGTCCGGCATTACCGCCACCGTGACGCACTCGACGGTCTGCTGGACGAGTACGCCGTGCTGGCGCGGCTGCTGATCACCACGGCCGGGCAGGTGGCCCAGGCGTACGCCGAGTTTCTGCACCGGTTCGCCCGGGACCGGGCGGATCTGGTGCGGCACCTGTTCGGCGGCGTCGACCCGGGGACCCTCGCGGTCGTCGAGCTGACCCGAGGCGACACCCACGACCGCGGCCGTTCGGTGGGGATCGCCCGGTTCACTTCGGGGTGGCAGGTGGTCTACAAGCCTCGTGCACTGGGCATTCACCGGTGTTTCAACGAGGTGCTCGACTGGTACAACCAGCGGGTTCCGCAGGCCATGAGGCTGAGAACTCTGCTCCTTGTCGACCGGGAGGACTACGGCTGGGTCGAATTCGTGGATTCGGCTCCGTGCGAGGACTCGGACGGCGCGACGCGGTATTTCCGCCGCCAAGGCGCGCTGTTGGCTGTTCTGTACAGCCTCGGCGGGGTGGACTTCCATTTCGAGAACCTGATAGCGGTTGGCGACCAGCCGGTCCCGGTCGATCTGGAAGCGCTGTTCTGCGCCGACCTGCCGCGGTCGCTCGGAAGCGACGTCGCGGAGCGTGACCCGGCCACGACGGCGTATGTCGAGGCGGTGAGCCGCGTCGGCCTGCTCCCCTCCGTCCTGGTGGGCGAAGACGGGCAGGCCTTCGACATCGGAGGCATGGGGGGCGACCGGGATGCGGTGATTCCTTTTCGGGTCGTGGACTGGGAGGGCGCGGGAACCGACGAGATGAGCCTGACCAGGGTTCAGCCACGTCTTGGCAGCACTCACAACCGGCCCAGCCTCGACGGCGCCGATCTGGACGTCACGCAGTACACGACCCCGCTACTGGACGGATTCCGCGAGGGCTATCGCGTGGTCGCCGCAGGCCGACCGGAGTTGACCGGATCGGACGGGCTGTTCTCCGGATTCTTTGCCGAACAGGTACGGATCATTCCGCGCGCCACTCGCGAGTACGCCGTGCTGCTCAATGAGACCACTCACCCGGATGCCCTCCGGGACGCCCTGGACCGCGATGAGATCTTCGGAGCACTGTGGGCGCGCTCGGCGGCAGATCCGCGCCGCACCCGGCTCGTCCGGCACGAGGTCGAGGACCTGTGGTCGGGCGACGTCCCGCTGTTCACCGCGGCCGTCGGTTCCTGCGATGTCCGGGCCGGCGACGGCGCACTCGTCGAGGGGTTGCTGCCCGAGTCCGGTATCGACCGCGTCGAGCGCGTGCTGACGGCGATGGACGATCAGCACCTGGCGAGACAGGAGTGGATCGTGTCGGCGCACCTGGTCACCCGTACTGCCGGCACCGACCTGACAGGGGCGGACGCCGTGCGGGAGACCGCGCCGGCCGGCAGGGCCTTGCCCGAGCGAGCTCTGGCCGCCGCGAAGGCAGTCGCGGATCAACTGGAGGCGTCGGCGTACCGGAACGGTGGGCACGTCGGCTGGCTCGGACTCGACCTGGTGCGGGAGACGCGATGGCAGGTGACGCCGTTGTCCATGGACCTGTACAACGGGTACCCGGGCATCGCCCTGTTCCTGGCGCAACTCGCCCACGTGACCGGTGAGCACCGATACGCCGAACTCGCCCGAGGTGTACTCGGCCCGATCACGGATTTCGCGGGAGAGCAGTTGAAGCGCGCTGGTCGCCCGACACCGGCACCGGCGGCTTCGGTGGGTGCGTTCTCCGGTCTCACCGGGATGGCTTTGGTTCTCGCTTCGAGTGCCGCGCTGCTCGACGACGCGGATCTCGACAAGCCGGTCGTACCGCTTCTGGAGTACGTCGCGGATCAGATCTCGCAGGACGACGGCTTCGACGTGATCAGCGGCGCCGCGGGATGTCTCGCCGTCGCGGAGGCACTCTCAGCCACCTTCGGCGCGGTACCGCACCGCTTGGCCCAACGCTGCGTCGATGTGCTGCAGGCCGGGGTGATCCCAGCCGGCCGGGGCGTCGGGTGGTCGGTGATGGGGGAACGGCCGTTGCTCGGGTTCTCGCACGGAGCATCCGGGATCGCGTGGGCATTGTGGTCCTACGCGAAGCGGACGGGCGACGCGGAGGCCAGGAGGACCGCCCTGCGCGCCCTGGCTTATGAGCACGGAGAATTCGACGAGCGCATGGGCAACTGGCCGGACTACCGGGAGGAAGAATCTGCCGACCAGTACACGTGGTGCCACGGTGCCCCCGGCGTCGGCCTGGCCAGAGCCGCCATGCTGGCCACGGAACCGGGGTCCGAGGAACTCGTCCGGGACGTGCGGCACGCCCTCGCGGCTACCGAGCGATTCGGTTTGTACCGGAGCCATTGCATCTGCCACGGCGAACTCGGCAACCTCGAACTGTTCGCCGCCGCCGCCCAAACGCTCTCCGACGAGAAGGCCCGGCTCGTGTGGCGCGAACGGGCCACAGCCGTCGTCGCTCAGGTCGAGCAAGGCGGACCGGTGTGCGGGACGCCGTCGGGCATCGAGACGCCCGGTCTCATGAGCGGTCTGGCCGGCATCGGTCACGGACTGCTGCGGATCGCCGCGCCCGAGCAGGTTCCGCCGATTCTGCTCCTCACGCCGTCGCGACGGACTTGAGGTCCGCACCACAGTTCCCTACAGGGAACGTGTATCCGCGAGGCGCGGATACACGGGGGAAACACCGGCGACCGGCTGGAACCCATCCGATCCGGACTGCATGAGGGAGGTGATCCGCAGCGTTCATGGAATGGACGATTCCTATCAGACCACAGGGAAAGGGTCGGATGTCGAACAGGAAGAACGACATGCAGAACGACACCGTGCGCTCCTGGAAGGCGTACACGACGGACCGGACGCGCGAAGCCGGCCCGGTCCAGGCCGTCGATCTCGAAGACGGGATCTACGGCGGCATGATAAAGCCGCAGACATATGCGTCCTGCGCTTTGGGCACGCATTGCACCGAGTGCAGTTATGGCGACATTTGCTGAATCACGCCGGATTGACACCGTACTCGCGGTGAGCATGGTCGCGGGCGTGGCGGTGCTGTTCGGGCTCGTGGATACGCGACAACGATGCAGGGCGACGCCCTGATCGGTGACTCCGCGAGCATGCAAAGTAAATCTCATCAGAACATCGCTGAAAGGGCGGGGAAATGAGCACTGAGAGCAATACCGGCATGCAGAACGACACCGTGCGCTCCTGGAAGGCGTACACGACGGACCGGACGCGCGAAGCCGGCCCGGTCCAGGCCGTCGATCTCGAAGACGGGGTCTACGGCGGTATGCTCCCGCTTCCCACGCACTACCCCTGCACCGTCGAAACGTGGTGCTACGGCGGGTGCACCGCACAGTGCGGGTGAGCAAGATCGCAGGCCGCACGGTCGCCGTCCGGACAGCGGTGATCCGGATGGCGTCGAGGAACCGCTGATCCAGGTCGCCATGGCCTCCGCGTCCCGGAAGGCCGCCCACACGTCGGCGTGCCCTTTGTCCCACCGGAAGTGCTCGAGCACCAGGTCGCGGGCGAGCGCGGTCGTGCGCCGCAGTGTCGCGGCCCGCACCGCGCCGCCGCAACGCGAAATCGCGCGCGTCCCCGGCCCCGCGCGCCGCTCATCCCGACCGCAGCGCGGCGCACGGCAGGGCCCGCTCGGTCGTCCCGCCCCGGCCGTCCGGCTCGACGCGGTACAGGCGGGCGGCGGGGACGCGGGTGACCGCTCCGGTGAGGTGGCCGTCGGTGAAGAGGGCCGCGGCGCCGTCGTCGACCGCCCAACCCGGGGGCAGGGCACCGGAGGCCACGAAGGCGCGGTAGGACTCGCGGCGCCCGGCCTCGGTGTCGTAGTGCGGGCAGACGGAGCCGGGCAGCAGGCCCAACCCGTCGGGCAGGAAGGTGAGCGGGCCGAAGGAGTCGGTGTGGGAGCCCCGGGCCCAGCAGTTGGCGCCCGCGCTGACCCCGCACATCAGGGTCCCGAGGTCGTACGCCTCGCGCAGCAGCCGGTCCAGGCCGTGCACGCGCCATACGGCCAGCAGGTTCGCGGTGTTGCCGCCGCCGACGTAGACGACGTCCTGCGCGAGCACGAACGCACGCAGCGCCTGGTCGTCCAACTCCCGCCGGAACAAGGACAGTACGGTCGCCTCGCAGTCCCCGCGCGGCTCGAACGCGGCACGGAACCGGGCGACGTAGCCCTCGGCGTCGCCGCTGGCGGTGGGCACGAAGCAGACCCGGGGGCGCGGGACCCGGGCGTGCCCGAGCAGCCAGTCGTCGATCAACCCGTCGTCGCCGGCGGAGAAACCCCCGCCGAGCAGGGCGACTTGGCGCGCCGGGGGAGTGGTGGACACGAGTTGCCTCCTCGGACGTGCGGATACGGGGACGGTCCGGCGCCAGCAGACCCGGACCGCGGCGGCGCGACGGCAGCCGGGCCGCGCCACCGGACCCGGACCGCGGCGGACCTGCCGGCAGACCGCGGCCGGCCGCGTGCCGAACCGGAACCCCCACCTCCCCACCGTACAGAGCAAGTTTTGACGCGGACCGCCCTTGACGCCCCCGGCGCGCGGGCTGTTCACTTCCCGGTGCGGGAGAGCGCTCTCCCGTATGTGGGCGGACCGCTGACGCGGTGCCAGGCGCGGACCCGACGGACGGTCCGGGGTTCCGCGGTCGTCTCGTGCCGCCCGCGCACACCCCCCACCAACCCCCCACATCGCGAGGGAGATCCATGTCCTCCACTCATCGGACGGCGGCGCGTGCCGCGGTCCGAAGAATCCGCTTCGCGTGGCTGGTCGCAGTCACCGTCATGGCCATGACCGCGACTCTCTTCGGCGGGACCGGGCCCGCGCACGCCGCCGACGCCGCCCTGCTGTCGCAGGGTAAGCCCGCCACCGCGTCCTCGATCGAGAACGCCGGCACCCCGGCGTCCGCGGCGGTGGACGGTGACACCGGCACCCGCTGGTCCAGCGCGGCCGCCGACCCGCAGTGGCTCCAGGTCGACCTGGGCGCCAACGCGAGCGTCAGCAAGGTCGTCCTGACCTGGGAGACGGCCTACGCCACCGCCTTCCAGATCCAGGTCTCCGACGACGGCTCCACCTGGACCCCGGCCTACTCCACCACCACCGGCGCCGGGGGCACGCAGACGCTGGCCGTAAACGCTTCCGGCCGCTATGTCCGGCTGTACGGCACCAAGCGGGCCACCGGATACGGCTACTCGCTCTGGGAGTTCCAGGTCTACGGCACTCTCACCGGGGGCACGAGCGCGACCTGCGGCTCGGCGAACTCCGCGCTCGACCAGCCCGCTACCGCCTCCTCCACGGAGAACGCCGGCACCCCGGCGTCCGCGGCGGTGGACGGCGACGCCGGCACCCGCTGGTCCAGCGCGGCGGCCGACCCGCAGTGGCTCCAGATCGACCTCGGCGCGAGCGTGCCGATCTGCGAAGTGGTGCTCCAGTGGGAGGCGGCCTACGCCACGGCCTTCCAGATCCAGGTCTCCGACAACGCTTCCACCTGGAGCCCGGTCTACTCCACCACCACCGGCACCGGCGGTACCCAGACGCTCGACGTGACCGGCACCGGCCGCTACATCCGGATGTACGGCACCGCCCGCGCGACCGGATACGGCTACTCGCTGTGGGAGTTCCAGGTCCGCACCGGC
This sequence comes from Streptomyces sp. NBC_00448, assembly GCF_036014115.1. Classification (NCBI taxonomy): domain Bacteria; kingdom Bacillati; phylum Actinomycetota; class Actinomycetes; order Kitasatosporales; family Streptomycetaceae; genus Streptomyces; species Streptomyces sp. NBC_00448. The sequence continues at coordinate 1,127,539 of NZ_CP107913.1, read as the reverse complement.
GGCAGCGGCGACGGCGGCGGCACCCCGACCGGCGACTGCGGCACCACCGACGCCGCCCTCGGCCACCCGGCCACCGCCTCCTCCGTGCAGGACGACGACCCCGGCTACTCGCCCAACTACGCCGTGGACGGCAGCACCGTGACCCGCTGGGCGAGCGCCTACGCCGACCCGCAGTGGTTCGAGGTGGACCTCGGCGCGAGCCTGCCGATCTGCCAGGTGGTGCTCCAGTGGGAGAACGCCTACGCCACCGGCTTCCAGATCCAGGTCTCCGACGACGGCTCCACCTGGAGCCCGGTCTACTCCACCACCACCGGCACCGGCGGCAAGCAGACCCTCGACGTGACCGGCACCGGCCGCTACATCCGGATGTACGGCACCACGCGCGCGACCGGATACGGCTACGCACTGTGGGAGTTCCAGGTCCACACCGTCGGCGACGTGACCGGCACCGTGCCGCCCCCGCCGAGCCGGCCCGCGCCCGGAGACTGCCCGTGGGTGAACTCCACCGCGCCGGCCGCCACCCGCGTCGCCCAGCTCATGGGCCAGATGTCGCTGGACGAGAAGGTCGCCATGCTGCACGGCACCGACTCGCCCGACTACATCGGCAAGATCATCGGCAACCCGTCGCTGTGCGTCCCCGACGTCAACTTCGAGGACGGCCCGGCCGGTGTCGGCGACGGCCTCGGCGGGGTCACGCAGATGCCCTCGGGGCTGGTGTCGGCCGCGACCTTCGACACCGCCTACGAGCAGGACTACGGCACCGCGGTCGGCCAGGAGTTCGCCGCCAAGGGCGTGAACGTGGCGCTCGGCCCGACCGTCAACATGGTGCGCGACCCGCGCTGGGGCCGCGCGTTCGAGACGTTCGGCGAGGACCCCTACCTGTCCGGGCAGATGGGCGCCGCGGACGTCCAGGGCATCCAGGGCCAGGGCGTGATGGCGGAGGTCAAGCACGCGGCCGCGTACAACATCGAGCAGCCGGCCGGCACCATCGACGTGGACGCGCGCACGCTCCAGGAGATCTACCTGCCCGCGTTCCAGACCGCCATCGAGCAGGGCGGCGCGGCCTCGGTGATGTGCGCGTACAGCAACGTGAACAACGTGCCCTCCTGCCAGAACCCCGACATCCTCAACAAGCCGCTCTACCAGCAGGCCGGCTTCACCGGGTTCGTCACCTCCGACTGGGGCGCGATCCACTCCACCGTCGACTCCGCGAACGCGGGGCTGACCGTGGAGATGCCCGGCGGCTACTACTACGCCGACTACCTGATCCAGGCCGTGCAGGACGGCCAGGTCAGCCAGGCCACCGTGGACACGATGGTCTCCCGGGTGCTCACCCAGATGTTCCGGTTCGGCATGTTCGACAAGGCGCCGTCCGGTTCCAAGACCGCGATCGTCACCACCCCGGCACACGCGCAGGTCGCGCTGAAGGGCGACGAGGAGGGCACGGTGCTGCTGAAGAACAACGGCATCCTGCCGCTGAGCACGTCGAGTACCAAGTCCGTCGCCGTGATCGGCCAGGACGCCGGACCCGGCGCCCAGACCATCGGCGGCGGCAGCGGCACCGTCACCAGCGCGGGCACCTACACCCCGATCATCGGCATCCAGGACCGGTTGCAGGGCACCGGCACCTCGGTGACCTACAACGACGGCACCGACCAGAACTCCGCCGCCGCGCTCGCCAAGTCCTCCGACGTGGCGATCGTCTTCGCCAGTGACAACTACGGCCACGAGGAGGCGGACAACACCTCGCTCAACCTCCCGAACGACCAGGACGCGCTGATCTCCGCGGTGGCGGCGGCCAACCCGCACACCATCGTGGTGCTCAACGACAACGCGGCGATCCTCATGCCGTGGCTGGACCAGGTGGCGGGCGTCTTCGAGGGCTTCTACGACGGGCAGGAGTGGGGCGAGGCGATCGCCGCGCTGCTCTTCGGCGACGCCAACCCCTCCGGACACCTGCCGGTGACCTTCCCGACCTCGCCCGCCCAGGTCCCGGCGAACACCACCGCGCAGTGGCCGGGCACCGACGGCAAGGTCGAGTACTCCGAGGGCCTGGACATCGGCTACCGGTGGTACGACGCGAAGAACGTCGCACCGCTCTTCCCGTTCGGGTACGGCCTGTCGTACACGGACTTCGCCTTCAGCGACCTGCACGTGGGGGCGATCTCCGGCAGCCGGGCCACGGTCACCGCGACCGTCACCAACACCGGGAGCAGGGCCGGCGCGGAGGTCGCGCAGCTGTACGTCGGCGATCCCGGCGCGGCGGGGGAGCCACCGCACCAGTTGAAGGGCTTCCAGCGGATCTCGCTGGACCCGGGCGCCTCCGGGACGGTGACCTTCACCGTCGGCACCCGTGACCTCGCCTCATGGGACACCGGCTCCGGCACCTGGACGGCCGCCGCGGGGAACTACCAGATCCTCGTCGGGGACTCGTCCCGGAACCTGCCGCTGACCGGCACGCTGTTGCTGCCCTCGACGGTCACCGCCACCGGCTGACGGCGGCCGCCGGTGCCGTGGCCCGCCGCGCGCGGGTCACGGCACCACCGGCGCGCGGGCCGCGGTCAGGACTCCTCCTCGCCGGGCCACAGCTCGTCGGCCCGCAGGGCGAGGTCCTGGAGTATGTCCGCGGACGTCACGTCGGTGCGGCCCGCGTCGTGGATGTCCGCGAGTTGGAGGAAGATCAGCGAGAACGCCCCGGTCAGGCGCTCGATCACCGGGCTGAGCTGGATGCTCAGCGCCTCGCCGATCTCGCTCGGGGTGGCGTCGGCGGGGAACTCGATGGTCGGCATGGTCTCGTTGAGCAGCGCGCGTACGTTGTCGCCCGAGATGTCCTGCCGGTCGGGGTCCTCCTCCAGCAGCACCTGCATCTGCCGGGCCTCGGTGAGGATGCCGATGATCCGCCGTACGAAATCGCTGTCCCTCATGCCGGGAGCGTACGCCGTCGGTACACGTGTGTACCGGGCGGACGCGGACGGTTCGGAGGGTGTCGGGGTGTCGGGGCGTCAGTGGATGTCGGGCGGGCCCGGGTGCGCGAGGTCGTCCGGCAGCGGCTGGGCCGGACGGTACTCCGCGGGCGCCGAGCCGTCGGCCAGCGCGGCGGGCGCGTCGGCCAGGCCGAACCGGTCGCGGACCCGGCCGAGGAAGTCGGGGTCGGCCAGTCGGGCCAGCCGCGCCCGCCGCGGCGCCGCGTACACCGACACCCAGTCACCGGGGTCGAGTACCCCGCACAGCCGTCCGTCCACGCTGACCGCGACCCGCCCCGACCGCTCCAGCACCCGCACCGCCACCCGCTCCTCGCGCGCGGACAGCACCAGGCTGCGGTCGAAGACCATGTGCGGGGCCACCGGAGTGAACACCAGCGCGTCCAGGTGCGGCGAGACGATCGGCCCGCCCGCGGCGAAGCTGTACGCGGTGGACCCGGTGGAGGAGGCCACCACGAACGCGTCCGCCGAGTAGAAGCCGAGCAGCCGCCCCGACACGTAGATCGCGACGCTCGCCTGGCGGTCCCTGGCCAGCTTCTCGAAGACCACGTCGTTCAGCCCCAGCACGTCCAGGCGCACGCCCCACCCGGTGTGCCCGGGATCGGCGTCGCGCGGGGTCGGTGGCGGCAGCAGGGGGCCGCGGCCGTACCGCAGCAGGGCCCGCATCCCGGTCGGGATCTCCAGCGGGCGGGAGGCGCGCATGGTGAGCATCAGCCGTTCGTCGACGTGCCCGGTGCCGGCGTGCACCGCGTCCAGCGCCGCCTCCAGGTCCGGCACGCGCACCTCGGTGAGGAACCCCACCCGGCCCACGTCGATCCCGAGCACCAGGGCGTCCACCGCCGCGGCCACCCGCACCCCGCGCAGCAGGGTGCCGTCGCCGCCGACGGTCACCACCAGGTCCGGTAGCCCGGCCTGTTCCGCCTCCTCCAGCGCGGTCAGCCGCCCCATGCCGCCGTCCTTCTCGTCGCCGTCGGCGGCAGGGGTGTTCCACACGTCGATCTCCGCGCACGGGACGCCGCGTGCCCGGGCCCATGCCTTGACGCGTGCCGCGGCCGCCACGGCGGCCTCCTTGCCGCCGTGCACCACCAGCCCGATCCGCTCGATCACCCCCTCACCGTAGGGGCGGTCCGGGTCCGGGGCCCGGTCGGCGCGTGGTCCGGCCCGGGGCGCGGCGGCGCCGGGTCCGCCGTGTGGGGGACGCCGGTCACCCACACGGCCGTTCCATGACGGCGCTGCGGTACGTCTTGCCCGGCCACTGGACGGTCTCGCGCCGGGCGAAGCCCCACGCCGTGTACAGCTCGACCAGGTGCGCCGCGGGTTCCGCGGTGTCCACGCCGAGGTGGGAGGCGCCCGCGTCGCCGGCCCACCGGCGGCCCACCGCCCACAGCCGGGAGGCGAGCCCCTGGCCGCGGTCCGCGGGATCGACCGCCATCTGGTTGAGCCAGGCCCGGCCCGGAGCCGCCGCGGTGGGGCTCAGCCGGCGCAGCGTCTCGTGCGGCGGCAGCGTCATCGTCAGGCTCGCCGCGATCCGGGAGCCGTCCACCAGCAGCCACGAGGCGCCCGTCCCGGCCCGCTTCAGCGTGGTCCGCTCCGTCTGGTCCACCGCGGTGAAGTTCAGCCCGCGCCCGCCCAGTTCCGCGTAGGCGCGGTGCAGCATCGCGGTCAGGGCGGGGGCATCGGCGGGTTCGAACGGGCGCAGCCGGTACATGCGCCCCACCGTAGGGGCGGTGGTGCCGGCCGGGACAGGCAGGGGCGCGAGCCGGGGCGCGATGGGGTGCGATGGGGCGTTCGTCCGGGTTGGCCCGTTAGGGTCGTGGGCAGGCGGCCTTGCGGGGGAGCCGCGCAGGATGGATCGGACACAGGGCCACGCGCAAGGGCGGGCCCGGGTGATGAGAGGGAAGCGCGTGGGGCTCGTGCGGTGCGGAAACGGCAGGGCGCGGTGGCTGCGCCGGGGCCGCAACCTGCTGCTCGCAGCCGTACTGATCGCGGTCGCCAGCGCCGCCGGGATCTGGCTGGCGGTGCGGCTCACCCCCATGCAGTCGGTCTCCGCGGCCGGCCAGAACGTGCAGGTCGGCGCCGCCCAGCCGGGTCTGAGCCGGTCCGGCCCCGGCGAGCTGGACCTGTTCGGCGAGGCGATCCCGACCCAGCCGCGCTTCGACGGGCCGATCCGCCCCAAGCTCAAGCTCGCCCACATCACCCTCGACTCGCAGGTGAACCAGGCGTTCCACGCCGACGGCGACAACGCGCTGGTGCCGATGCTCAGCCGGCAGCTCGCGGCGGGCTGGAAGCGCTACTGCATCTGGGAGACCCTCGTCGCGGCCGGCTGCGCGGGCGTGATCACCATCGCCATCGCGGGCGCCGGCCGCACCTCGCACCGCACCATGCTGACGATGCTCGCCGCGACCCTGGTGACGGTGAGCGCGGCGAACGCCGCCGGGGTGTACCTGCTCGCCTCCGGCACCCCCCGCGCGCTGCGCCAGGTGCACACGCTCGACGACCTGGTCGGCCGGACCCGTGCGGAGCCGGTGCCCGCCGCCAAGGGCCCCGCGCTGCCGGGCATCCACGCGGTGGTGATCGGCGACTCGACCGCCGCGGGCATCGGCAACCCGCTGGTGGAGCATCCCACCGCGCTGGACCGCACCTGCGGCCGCAGCTCCGACGCCTACGCGGCCGACCTCGCCGCCGCCAACGGCTGGAAGGTGCTCAACCTCGCCTGCCAGGGCGCCACCGTGTCCGACGGCATCCTCGGGGTGCAAGTGCGCGGCGGCAAGGTGGTGCCGCCGCAGCTCGCGGTCGCCCAGCGTGCGACCGGCGCGTCGACCGTGATCGTCAGCATCGGCGCCAACGACATGAACTGGGGGCTGCTGACCGGGCTCTGCGCGGCGGCGCCGGTCTGCGACGACGACGCGTCCACCGCGTACTTCAAGGAGGAGCTGGCCGGCTTCACCCAGGACTACCTGGACCTGCTCGAACAACTCGCCGCGCTGCCGCACCATCCGGCGGTGCTGGTCAACGAGTACTACGACCCGTTCGGGCCGGACACCGGCTGCCTGAAGAAGGACGGCATCACCCGGGAGAAGGCCGACGTCCTCGGCTCCCGGCTGTCGGACCTCAACGCGGTGCTGGAGAGCGGCGCCGCCACCTTCCACTTCGCCGTCGCCCGGCCGGGCTTCGAGGGGCACGAACTGTGCAGCAAGCAGCCGTTCGTGCAGGACGCCACCGGCAAGGCGCCGCTGCACCCGACCGCGGCCGGGGAACTCGCCATCGCGCTCGCCGACCAGCAGGCGCTCGGCACGATCGAGGCCGACCGCGCCGCCCACCCCGACCGCACGGCCCAGCCCGGCCCGACACCGACCGGCGGCGGCACGCCGGGCACCAACGGTTCGCCGGGGGCCGGGCCAGCCGCGACGGCTGCCGGCGGAGTGGCCGGTGCGGGCGCCCCCGCGAACACGCCCGCGAACACGCCCACGACCGCCCCCGCCCGGGAGCCCTGACCTCCGCTTCCCGCCCCGGCCCCTGACGGTGTCGCAGCCGATGCCGCAGCGATACCGCAGCCATGCCGCGGCGGCGCCGTGCCGGTGCCGTACCGCCGCCATGCCGCCGCCGCACCCGCGCCGCAGTGGTGTCCTGCCGCGGGCTCCGGCATGTGGCCAAGATCACCCACATCACCCAATGTGACGGCGTCCGGGGACGGTTGCGGGTCGGCGGCCAATGCCGCGCCGACCGTCTTCGCCCGCGCCCCCGGGAATCGCGCCGACCTCTCCCGACGCCCGCGCCCCGGCGCCGTACGCACCCCTGCACCGCGGCGGGCGACTTGGCGACCCGCGCCTCGCCAGGTACGCTCCGTGACCGCGCGCATCGAGCAGAGATGTCCGGTCGGTATCGGTAGCCGGACGTTTTGGTGTCCGATGTAGTGTCGGGCGAGTCGCCCGGCTTGTCGCCGGATCGTTCGGGAAGAGAGATCGACCGCATGCTGCTGGCGTATTCGCCGAGCCTGCCGAGCCCGTCACCGCGCGGGCGAAGGCCGGGACCTGTACCGACCCGTCACCGCCGGGGCGGTGCCGAGGCACGTCGGCGGGCCGCGGCCGTACCGGGAGGCGCCCGATGACCGCCACCACCACCGGCTCGGCCGACACCGCGCAGACCCCGGACACCGAGGACCGGCCCGTCGGCCTGCGGCGGTTCCCGCTGCTGCCCGCCCGGATGCGCCCGCGCAACCGGCCCCGGCTGCTGCTGGAACTCGCCTTCACCGTCGCCCTGTACCTGGCCTACAGCCGCACCCGCCGCTACGTCCCGCGGGAGAAGAGCGAGGCACTGCACCGCGCCCGCGAGGTCCTGCACTTCGAGCGGCTGCTGCACGTCGACTTCGAGCTGAGCCTCAACCACGCCGTCGACAAGATCAACTGGCTGACGGTCGGCATGAACTACTACTACGCGACGCTGCACTTCGCGATCACCCCGGCGGTGCTGATCTGGCTCTACGCCCGCCGCCCGCAGTACTACCGGGCGGCCCGCACCGCGCTGTACACCGCGACCTGCCTGGCACTGGTCGGCTTCACGCTCTTCGCGCTCGCCCCGCCGCGCTTCCTGCGCTCCGAGGGGTTCATCGACACCATCGTCAGCCACCACACCCACGGCTCCTGGGACTCCGGGCACGTCTCCACGGTGTCCAACCAGTACGCCGCGATGCCGTCGGTGCACATCGTCTGGTCGGCGTGGTGCGGGCTGACGCTGTTCTTCCTGGCCCGCTGGACCTGGCTGCGGGTGCTCGGCGTGTGCTACCCGCTGGCCACCTTCGTGGTCATCATCTCCACCGCCAACCACTTCTTCGCTGACGCGGTGGCCGGCGCGGCCACCCTCGCCATCGGCTTCCTCCTCCAGCGGCTGCTCTTCGGCCGCCGGGCCTACCCGAAGCTGCGCCGGTCCGCCGGGGACGGCAAGGGCGGGGGAGGGGAGGGCGATCAGGCGTCCGACCCGTCGGCGCGCGACGCCTCCGACGAGCCGTCGGCCACCGCGGCCGCGGTCGAGGGCGCCCCCAGGTGGGGGAAGCGGAACTCGGTCCGGCTGACGTAGACCTCGCCGGGCCGCAGCACCGTCGCCGGGTACTGCGGCCGGTTCGGCGAGTCCGGGAAGTGCTGGGTCTCCAGGCACACCGCGCCGTGCCGCGGGTACGGCCGGCCGGCCGGGCCGGTCAGCGAGCCGTCCAGCGCGTTGCCGGTGTAGACCTGGATGCCCGGCTCGGTGGTCCACACCTCCATGCGCCGCCCGCTGCCCGGGTCGTCGAGCCGGGCGGCCCGGCGCGGTGCCCCTCCCGGCTCCGGTGCGGCCAGCGTCCAGCAGTGGTCGTAGCCGCCGGCGTCGGCGAGTTGCCGGTCCCGGTCGCCGATCCGCTCGCCGATCGTCCGGGCCCGGCCGAAGTCGAAGGCGGTGCCCGCGGTGGGCGCGACCGGGCCGAGCGGCACCGCCTCGGCCGTGACCGGCAGGTAGCCGTCGGAGTCCAGCCGCAAGGTGTGGCCGAGGATGTCGCCGCGTCCGGCGCCCGCCAGGTTGAAGTAGGCGTGGTTGGTGAGGTTCACGTGCGTGGCCCGGTCGGCGCGGGCGCGGTAGTCGACGCTCAGCGTGCCCGCGGCGGTGAGCCGGTAGACCACCTCGACGTCGAGCGCGCCGGGGAAGCCCATGTCGCCGTCCGGGCTGTGCAGGGTCAGCCGCAGCGCGGCGGTGTCCGGGCCGTTGTCCGCGGCGGGGGCGGCCTGCCAGACCCGGCGGTGGAAGCCGTCCGGGCCGCCGTGCAGGGCGTGCCCGCGGTCGTTGGGCGGGATCAGGTGGGCCTGGCCGTCGAGGGTGAACCGGCCGTACGCGATCCGGTTGGCGTACCGGCCGACGACCGCCCCGAGGTAGGGCTGGTCGGCGAGGTAGTCGGCGAGCGCGGGCAGGCCGAGCACGACGTCCTCGGTGCGCCCGGCCGGGTCCGGCACGTGCAGGCCGCGCAAGGTGGCGCCGTGGTCGAGGACTTCGGCGCGCACCCCGGTGCCCGAGTCCAGCGTCCAGCACGCGACGGCGGCGCCGCCCGGTGCGGTGCCGAACGGCGAGCGGCGCAGGGAGACGGCGGGCGCGGGGGACTGAGAGGGCATGGTCATCCTGGGACGAGGGCCGGTGGGAGGGCGTGCCGCGACGGTCGCCGCCCGGCCACGGGGAGGGATACGGGCGCGGGCGCGGCGGCGGTCGGTCGGCGGGTGAGGGGCGCGGCGACGGGGCCGGGGCGGGGGCCGGGGCGGGCCTCGGCCGATCCGCACGCGCGGCCCGGCGTCAGCTTCTTCGCACCGCCGTGGACTCCCTGACCAGCAGCCGGTAGCCGGGCAGGATGCGGCGCGGCTGGGGCGGTTCGGCGCCGCCGGCGACCGCGATCCGCTCCACCAGGCAGTCCACCGCGAGTTGGGCCAGCGCGGCCTTGTCCGGGGCGACGGTGGTCAGCGAGACCATGCCGTAGCGGCTCTCCTCGATGTCGTCGAAGCCCACCACGGCGATGTCCTCCGGCACCCGCAGGCCCCGCTCGACCAAGGTGCGCATCGCGCCCAGGGCGATCAGGTCGTTGTAGGCGAACACCGCGTCGGGCCGGTCCTCGCGGTCCAGCAGCGCGGCCATCGCGGCGGCGCCGTCGGCGCGGTCGTAGCCCTCGGTGGCGGCGACCATCGACTCGTCGGGGACCAGCCCGGCGGCGGTGATCGCCTCCCGCCAGCCGCGCAGCCGCAGGTGGGCCGGCTGGCGCGCGCTCTCCCGGCGGGCGCCGAGGAAGGCGATCCGGCGCCGCCCGATGTCCAGCAGATGCCGTACCGCGGTCCGCGCCGCACCCACGTTGTCGATCATGATGTGGTCGTACGGGGCGTCGTACTCGCGCTCGCCGAGCAGCACCATCGGCGGGCCCTCGGGGCGGGTCAGCAGGTCCTCGCTCTCCAGCCGGATCGGGCTGAGGATCAGCCCGTCGATGACGTGCGAGCGGAACCCCTGCGAGACCAGCACCTCCTTCTCGCGCAGCCCCGCGGTGTGGTCGAGCAGCACCGTCAGCTCGTGCCGGGCCGCCGCGTCGATCACCGCGCCGGCCACCTCCGCGAAGTAGGGGTTGCCGAGCTCGGGCACGGCCAGCGTGATGATGCCGGTACGGCCCTTGCGCAGGTGGCGTGCCGTCAGGTTGGGCCGGTAGCCGAGTTCGTCGATCGCCTGCTGGACCCGCCGGCGCGTGCTCGGCGTGACGTGGGGGTAGTCGTTCACCACGTTGGAGACGGTCTTCACGGACACGCCGGCGCGCAGCGCGACATCCTTGAGGCTGACGCCCACGGAAATCCTCTCTCGGTCGGACCGGTTGCGTCGCGGTCCGGCTCAGGTCTGCGGCCCCCCGGCCCGCGGTGGTGCTGTTGCCTGGTACGGCGGTCACTCCAGCTGCTGGGTACGGCTCAGCAGCGTCTGTAGCAGTACCACGACGGCCAGGAAGCCGCCGTTGACGGTGTCGGTGAACGCCGATCCGTACTGCGAGAAATAGTGGTCGATCAGATTGTGGATCACCGCGAGCAGCAGCACACCGCTGACCGTGCCGCCGATCGAACCGGCACCACCGGTGAGCAGGGTGCCGCCGATCACCACCGCGGCGATCGCGGTCAGTTCGTAGCCGACGCCGATGGTGGTCACGCCCGAGCCGAGCCGGGCACCGCCGAGCGCGCCCGCGCCCGCCGCCAGGGTGCCGGACAGCAGGTACACCAGCACCTTCGCCCGGGCCACCGGCAGGCCCATCAGCCGCGCCGCGTGCTCGTTGCCGCCCAGCGCGGTCAGCGTGGCGCCGAACCGGGTCCGGGTCAGCAGCAGCGCGCCGAGCGCGAAGAGCGCCGCGACGATCAGCACGGGGGTCCAGGTGCCGGCGCCCAGGTTCCGGAACCAGGAGTGGGCCGGCACCAGGTACGTGGTGGCGCCCTCGCTGGTGACGGCCTGCAACAGCCCGCGCAGGCCCAGCAGTCCGACCAGCGTCACGATGAACGGCGCCATCCGCGCGTACGCGATCAGCAGGCCCTGCACGGTGCCCCAGGCCGCGCCGACCGCCAGCGGCAGCACGATCGCCAGCCAGGTGCCGTGCCGCGAGCCGTACGCGCCGAGCACGCCGCCGAGCGCGAACATCGAGCCCACCGACAGGTCGATGCCGCCGGTGATGATGACGAAGGTCATCCCGAGCGCGAGCAGCCACACGAAGGCGTTGCTGCCGAGGATGCTGCTGATGTTGTTCCAGGTCGGGAAGGTCGAGGAGGTCGCCGAGGCGATGGCGACGACGAGGACCAGGACGGCCAGCGCGCCGTGCCGCTGCACCTGGGAGGCGATCCGCTCGCGGACCGAGATCCGCGCGGCCTGCCCGTCGGACGCGGCACCCGGCGATATCGGGGCCGGCTGGAGGGCGGTGGAAGTCATCGGGTCCCTCGCTCCTGGGAGGCGTACACCGCGAAGCAGATGATGGCGGCCTCGACGATCTGAGTGTAGGAGGTGTGCACGTTGTGCTGGGTCAGTACGGCGGTGATGAGCTGCATGAACAGCGCACCGGCGACGGTGCCCAGCACCCGCACCCGGCCGCCGGACAGCGGGGTGCCGCCGACCACGACCGCGGTGATGGCGTCCAGTTCCATGTTCAGGCCCTGGTTGGCCGGGTCGGCCTCCGCGCCGTGGCCGACGATCAGCACGCCGGCGAGCGCGGCGAGCACGCCCGACAGCACGTAGACGGTGATCAGCACCCGGCGGACCGGCAGGCCGGACAGCCGGCTCGCCTGCCGGTTGTCGCCGATCGCGACGAGTTGCCGGCCGAAGGTGGTGCGGCGCACCAGCAGCCCGGTCAGCAGCGCGCAGACGCCGGCGATCCAGGCCATCTCGGGGACGCCGCCGAGGGTGTGCGAGCCGAGGCCGAGCAGGCCGGACTGGGTGATCGGCTTGGCCGAGTTGCCGTTGACGATCTCGGCGAGGCCGCGCACGCCGATCATCAGCGACAGCGTCGCCACGATCGGCTGGACCCGGGCGAAGGCGACCATCGCGCCGCCGACCGCGCCGGTGGCCGCGCCCAGCACCAGCGCCACCGCGAGCGCGGCGAACAGGCCGTACCCGGCGTAGAGCGGCACCACCGACGCGGCGAGCGCGATCGTGGCGCCCACCGACAGGTCGATGCCCTCGGTGCCGATCACCAGGGACATGCCCAGCGCGACCAGCAGCGTCGGAGCGACCTGGTAGAGCTGGACGCGGATGTTGCCCGTCGACAGGAACGACCCGTCCAGGCCGACCGCGACCACGAACAGGATGACCAGCGCGGCGTACACGCCGTACTCCTGGAGCAGGCGCAGCAGCCGGCCGCGGTCCAGGGCCGCGCCCGGCCAGGTGAGGGAGGTCATGGCTGCTTCTCCTTGGCGGGGCGCTCCCGGGGGTGTTCGGGCGCGGCGGGGTCGTCGGGATCAGCGGGGTCTGAGGCTGCGGCGGAGGCGTCGGGTTGAGCGGAGGCGTCGGGTTGGGCGGGCTCGGCCTGCTCCACCGGCTCGGCGGGTGCGGCGGGTTCGGGCGAATCCGGTTCCGCCGGTGCCGCCGACTCGGGCGACTCCGGTGCCGTGGCGAGCGCGTCCAGCAGGCCGGCCTCGCTGACGTCGTCGCCGGCGAGGTGGCCGACGACGTGGCCGTCCTTGAGGATGACCACCCGGTCGGAGCCCTCGATCAGCTCTTCGAGGTCGGAGGAGATCAGCAGCACCCCCAGCCCGTCGCGGGCGAGTTCGTCGACCAGGCCCTGCACCTCCGCCTTGGCGCCGACGTCGATGCCGCGGGTCGGCTCGTCCAGCAGCAGCACCTTGGGGTTGAGGCACAGCCAGCGGGCCAGCAGCACCTTCTGCTGGTTGCCGCCGGACAGGTCGCCGACCTTCTGGTCGGGGCCGGACGCCTTGATCCGCAGCCGCTTCATGAAGAACGTGACGATCTCGTCCTGCTTGGCCTGCGAGACCAGCCCGGCCCGCGACAGCCGGGGCAGCGCGGCCAGCGAGATGTTCTCCCGGACCGACAGGTTCGGGATCACCCCCTCCGCCTTGCGGTCCTCCGGCAGCATCACCACGCCCGCGCGGATCGCGGCGGCCGGGCTGCGGCGGTGCATCGCCCTGCCCTCCACCTCGACCGAGCCCTGCTCGGTGGCGAGCGCCCCGATGATCGCCTTCGCGGTCTCGCTGCGTCCGGCTCCCAACAGGCCGCCCAGCCCGACGACTTCGCCCGGGTGCACGTCGAGCGAGACGCCGTGCAGGCGATGGCGGGCGGTCAAGTCAGTGGCACGAAGGGCGGGTTGGCCGTCATGGCGCTCGTGCCCTTCGGAGTCGAAGGCGGTGCTGCCCTTCTCCCGGACCGCGGACATCTCCCGGCCGAGCATCAGCGACACCAGCTTGAGGCGCTCGAGGCCGGCGATCTGCCCGGTGTGCACCACCCTGCCGTCACGCATGACGGTGACCCGGTCGCACACGGCGTACAGCTCGTCGAGCCGGTGGCTGACGTACACCACCGCGATGCCCTGCTCCTTCAGGCCGCGGATCACCGAGAAGAGGGTCTCGACCTCCTTCGGCTCCAGTGACGAGGTCGGCTCGTCCATGATCACCACGCGGGCGTCGACCTGCACCGCCCGGGCCAGCGCGACCATCTGCTGGGCGCCGAGGCCCAGGGTGCGCAGCGGCCGGGTGACGTCCACCCGGACGCCGAACCGGCCCAGGACGTCGCCTGCTTCGCGGTTCATCCGGCGGTTGTCGACCAGGCCGAAGCGGCGCGGCTCGCGGCCGAGGAACAGGTTGCGGGCCACCGACATCAGCGGGACCAGGTTGACCTCCTGGTAGATGGTGGAGATCCCGGCCGCCTGCGCCTCCAGCGGGTTGCGGAAGTCCCGTGCCTCGCCGCCGAGTCGTACGGTGCCGGCGTCGGGGCGGTGCACGCCGGTCATCACCTTGATCAGGGTGGACTTGCCCGCGCCGTTCTCGCCGATGAGGGCGTGCACTTCGGCGGGCCGCAGCGTGAAGTCCACCTCGCGCAGGGCGTGGACGCCCGCGAAGCTCTTGTCGACCCCCGCCACCTCCAGGATGGCGTCGCTGCGGGGGTCCGGGTCCGGCTGGACCAACGTCTTCCTCCTCTCGCGGAGTCGTGCGCGGTGCTGCGGGGGGAGCGGTGCACGGCGGGGCCGGGTCGCGGGGAGGATGGACCCGGCCCCGCCGTGCGCCGCGCGGGCGTCAGTACACCAGGCCCTGGGAGAGCGCCTGCTTGGCGTTGGCCGAGGTGAAGTGCCCGTCCTTGATGATGACGTCGGCGGGCACCCCCGTGGTCCCGTAGAAGTTCTCCAGCGACTGGATCGCCAGCGGGCCGAACCGCGGGTTGGTCTCGATGTCGGCCACCAGCGCGCCGGACGCCACGTCCTGGACCGCCTGCTGGGTGCCGTCGATGGAGACGACCTTGATGTCCTTGCCCGGGGTCTTTCCGGCCGACTTGATCGCCTGGAGCGCGCCGAGCGCCATCTCGTCGTTCTCGGCGTAGACCGCGTTGATGTCCGAGTGGGCCTGGAGCAACTGCTCCATCACCTTCTGGCCGTCGGTCTGGGTGAAGTTGGCGGTCTGCGAGGCGACCACCTTGATGTTCGGGTACTTCTTCTTGATCTCGTCGTTGAAGCCCTTGGTGCGGTCGGTCGAGACGTTGTTGCCCGGAGTGCCGGTGAGGACCGCGACGTGGGCGGTGCCGTTGGTCGCGGTGCCGAGGTCGTCGGCGGCGATCTGGGCCTGCCCGTAGAAGTCCGAGCCGATGAAGGCGATGAAGTCGCCGCAGGCGGTGCCGGTGACGGTCCGGTCGATGGTGAGCACCGGGATCTTCTTCGACTTGGCCTGCGCCAGCGCGGGGCCGAGCCCGTCGGAGTTCTCCGGCGCCACGATCAGCACCTTCGCGCCCTGCGCGATCATGTCCTCGATCTGCGAGTTCTGCGCGTTGACGTCCGCGTTGGCGTTGCGCTCGATCAGCTTGACGCCCTTGGCCTTCGCCTCGTTCTCGATGCTCTTGGTCTCGGTGGCGCGGAACGGGTTGCTGGTCGACTCCGACTGGGAGAAGCCGACGATGGTCTTCCCGTCGGTGATGTCCAGCTTCGGGACCCCGCCGCCGTAGGTCTGGTAGGTGCAGGCCGGGCCGCTCGCGCTGGCCGTGGGGGAGTCGGTCTGCTGGGCGGCGGCGGAGTTGTCCGCGGACGCCGACTTGTCGGAACCGGCGGAATCGTTGCCGGAGTTGGTGCAGGCGCTCGCGGCCAGGCACAGGCCGGCGGTGAGTACCGCGGCGGCGGTCCTGGCCCGGAGGGAGACGTTCATGCGCCGATCACATCCTCGTCGATGCGGGAAGAAATGGGGGGTGCAAAGCGCAGCGGTGCTGCACGGACGGGGCGAGCACGGGACGCCGGACAGCGCGTCCTTTACAACGATGTAGAGGACCTTGGGGGATTGACGACCACGTGTCAAGAGTCCCGTACAACTCAGTCAGGACCCGGGTTTCTTTGCCGCGTGGACTGGACACGATCCCGCTGTCGTGCTGTCATTTCCCTGCCCGGCTTTACATCGTTGTACGCCCCGGTGCGCCGCCGATGTGTGATCCACTGACGGGCGCCGGCGGTGGTGCCTCCGCCGCCGGCGCTCCCCCCTCCCGTCCCGACCGTTCCTCGCCGCGCTTCCCGCACTCCTCGCGCGGTCGCCGTACCGCTTCGTGCGCCTCCTACAGGAAGCGCCACAGGTGGTCGTCGGTCCGGCTGTCCTCGAACTGCACCACCTGCGCGCTGTCGGCGGTGGACATGCCGTCCACGCCCAGCACCAGCCCGCTGTTGCCGTTGCGGACCCGGAACCAGCCGTCGCCGTTGTCGATCAGATGCCAGTAGTGGTCCGCGGTTCCGTTGTCGTGGTACTGCTGCACCTGGACGCTGTCGGCCTGCGAGGCGCCCGCGACGGCCAGCAGCAGCCCGCTGTTGCGGTTCTTCACCGTGAAGCGGTTGTCGCCCACCTCGGTGAACTGCCAGTCGTGGTCGGCGGTTCCGTTGTCGGTGAACTGCACCACGTTCGCGCTGTCCGCGGTGGACATGCCGTCCACCCCCAGCACCTTGCCGCTGTTCTTGTTCTGCACCCGGTACCAGGTGCCGCCGTCCACGACCGCCTGACGAGCCGTCACATCCCATTGCAGGATGCCCGCGGACACCCCCGGCGCGAGCTGCGCCACCACCCGCACCGCCGCTGTCGTCACCGGCGTGAACGCCACGGAGTTGAAGCCGTCGAGCGCCGTGCCGTACGCGCCCGCGCCGGCCACCTGCTGCCAGGTCCCGTCGCCCGCCTGGTACTCCACATGCCAGGACGCCGGCACCCGGCACTGGCCGTGCCCCGTGTCGTCGTACCAGTAGACCGACGCGCCCGAGACCGTCACCGGCGCGGAGTAGCCGTACTGCACCCACTCGCTGCTGCCGGTGTGGTCCCACCAGGTGAACCGCGGATGCGACTGGTCGTAGGAACTGCTCGGCGTGTACGCGCTGTTGAGGGCGTTCACGGTGTCGCCGGAGAAGCACCAGGAAGCGGTGGGGGTGGCCGGCAGCTGCCAGGGGCGCCCGCCGGCGCCGACCGTCGGGAAGGAGGTGATGCGCAGCGCGGCAGCGCCCATCGGGATCAGCGTCACCGTGGTGGCCGGCTCCGAGGTGTCCACCGGGCTCGGCTGGAGCGTGGTCACCACGTCCTGGGTGTCCGCCTGCCAGTTGGGGATCGCCTTGGCCTGCGCGGTCATCGCCACCGGCGTGCCGTCCGGCGTGAACGGGTTGCCGCTCGCCCCGGTGCTGGTGGCCGTGAACGTGCCCGGCACCAGGCCGTAGTTCCACGCGGAGGTCGGGAAGACCTGGTACTCCGCCCAGTGCGAGGACGGGTCATTGTGCCGCAGGAAGTTCTGGCCGATCTGCAGCGCGTACGTCAGCGGGCCGCGGTGCACCGACAGCGAGTCGTGGTTCTGCGTCCAGGTGGTGGTGGCGACCGCCATCGGGAAGGTGACGGTGACCGTGTCGCCGCCGGTCCAGGTGCGGTTCACCGCCACGTACCCGGCGCCGCCGGACGCGCTCACCGAGGCGCCGTTGACCTTCACCGACGGGTTGTCGCACCAGGCCGGGACCCGCAGGTAGAGCGGGAAGGCGGCGCTGCCGGACATCGCCAGCGCCAGCGAGACGCTGTCGGTGAACGGGTAGTTCGTCGTCTCGGTGACCGTCACCGCGGTGCCGCCCGAGCCGACCTTCGCGGTCACCTTCGTCGGCGCGTAGAGCACCGCGGCCAGGCCGTTGTCCGCCGTCGCCAGCCAGGCGTTCTCGGTGAAGTACGCCCAGCCCTGGCCGTAGTTGTGCGGGCAGCAGCGGTACTTGTCCACGCCGAGCAGGTACGCCTGCATCGAGAAGGTGTTGTCGAACTGGTGCAGGGTCTTGTCGTAGTCGTCCAACTGCACCTGGTTGGCGGCGGTGGCGTAGTGCAGCGCGGTGTGCCCCGGCTCCATCGCGGCCGGCAGCGAGTTGAACGCCAGCGTCTCGGTGCCGTCGGCCCAGCTCGGGTCGCCGGTCATCCGCGCCATCGACTCGAAGCTCTGCATGTACTCGACGATCCCGCAGGTCTCGAAGCCCTGCCGCGGATCGCCGTACCCGGGACGGGCGTTCTCGTCCCCGGCGAACCCGCCGCCGCTGAACTGCCCGTAGGTGCCCTGGATCGTCGCGTAGTCCTGGTACGACGCCTGCGTCAGCGACGCGTCCCCGCGCAGCGCGGCGAAGGCCGGCTCGGTGAAGCCCTGCGCCAGGTTCACGTTGTGCAGCGACGGCAGGTTGTTCACGTAGTTCGCGCTGTACTGGTGGATCTTGTCGGCCAGGTCGAGCAGCATGCCGTCCCCGGTCCGGGCGAACAGCCAGTGCAGCGAGTTCAGTGTCGTCGCCCAACGCACCGAGCCCCAGCTCTGGTTGAACGCCGAGGCGCCGAAGGTGTTCTGGTAGCCGAAGAACTTCGTCAGGAACGGCACGATGCGGCTGTCGCCGGTGAACTCCTGATACGTGCACAGCGCCTGGAGCATCGGCATGAACGGCCAGAAGTCCGGGCCGCCGCCGAGCGAGGTGCGCAGCGACGTCGGGCCGAAGAAGCCGTCCGGCTGCCCGGTGGCCAGCACGCCGTTCACCCACGTGTCGGCCTTCGCGCGCAGGCCGGCGTCCCCGGTCACCCCGGCCAGACCCGTCAACCCCCGTACCCAGTAGGGCACTTCCTCCCAGCCGACCTGATCCGGGTGGAACCATCCGGTGCTGGAGGTGTCCAGGAAGTGCGACACCTCGTCGTAGCGGCCGGCTATCCCGTCGGCCTCCAGGGTGAGTTGCTGCGCCAGCCAGCCCGACGCGGTGA
Source organism: Streptomyces sp. NBC_00448 (assembly GCF_036014115.1). Classification (NCBI taxonomy): domain Bacteria; kingdom Bacillati; phylum Actinomycetota; class Actinomycetes; order Kitasatosporales; family Streptomycetaceae; genus Streptomyces; species Streptomyces sp. NBC_00448. The sequence goes on along the minus strand of NZ_CP107913.1, from coordinate 1,109,118 downwards.
CGCTGCCGGTGGGCAGCTTCAGGAACGGCGTGCGGGTCAGACCGGCGGGATACGGGTGGTACAGGCCGCCGCCGGAGGTGTCACCGACCAGCACCACCCCCGGACCGCCGCCGGCGGCGGCCCAGGAGGAGGTGACCATGCGGCCGGCGAACGCCACGGTGCCGAGGGCGACCGCGCCGCCGCGAAGGAAGGTACGACGATCCATGGACGTGCTCCCTGCTGTCGAGGTGGGGGGTGAGGGCGGCCCGGATCAGATCAGGCGCCAGAGGTGGTCGGTGGTGCCGTTGTCCGTCCACTGCGTGACCTGGGCCGCGTCGGCGGTGGAGGCACCGTCCACGGCGAGCAGCTTCCCCGACCGTACGTTCACGATCTTCGACCAGCCGTCGCCGTTGTCGACGATCCGCCAGACGTGGTCGGGCGTGCCGTTGTCCTGGTACTGCTGCACGTGCGCGCCGTCGTCCAGGCTCTGGTCGTGGACGGCCAGCACCTTCCCGCTGTTGCGGTTGGCGATCCGCACCGTGCCGTCGCCGTTGTCCAGCAACGTCCAGACGTGGTCGGCGGTGCCGTTGTCGGAGTACTGCGTGACCTCCGCGGAGTCCGCCAGCGACATGCCGGAAACGGCCAGCACCTTCCCGGAGTTCTGGTTCTGGATACGGCACCAGACCACCGTCGACGCGGCCGGCTGCAGTACCAGCGCGAACATCCCGCCGACCACCGGCCGGCACTGGAAGCCGCGCTGCGCCGCGCTCGCCACGGTGTACCAGTCGCTGAACGGCACCCGCTGCGGCGTGGTGTCGGCGAACCCGTACACCCCCTCGACCAGCGCGTCACGGGTGCCGCCGTGGTCGGCCAGCCACGCGGCCGTCCACAGCTCCCAGTCGCCCTTGGTGTAGTCGTTGCGCGGATCGAGGACCACGCCGTACCCGCCGGCCTGCGAGGCGTACCACGCCGCCTCCCGCGCGGCGGTGCCGGTCGGCACCAGGTCCAGGCCGAGCAGCCGGTCGGGGAAGCCGTTGTACTTCAGGCTCCAGGTGCCGTCCTGGTCGTAGGCGAGCTTGAGGTGCGCGCCGGAGGAGTCCGCGGCCAGCGTCGTCCACTGGCTGACGTAACCGCGCGCGACGGTCGCGTAGTGCGCGGCGTCGGAGCCGTTGCCCGCGGCAGTCGCCACCACGCCCATCGCGCCGATCCCGATGATGCCCTTCAACGCGAGGTTCGCGCTGTGCGCGATGAAGCCGGTGAAGTCGTCGGTCTGGTTCTGGAACCCCGGGTCGAGCGCGTTCGCCGTCAGGTACTCCGCCCACTGCCGCAGGATCGGGTAGTGGGCCGTGGCGAACGACGACGCGTCCGCGGCCGGCAGCCGCTGGATCAGCGCGGCCGCCATGATCAGCGTGTTCGCCGACTCCTCGACCGGCATGTCCTCCTCGTCGCCGTCGTTGTGCCCGGTGGCGTTGGGGTAGGAGGAGCCCAGGTCGTGCTCGGCGAACTCCTTGGGCCAGCCGCCGTGTTCGGGGTAGTCCAGCAGCGGCTCCAGCAGCAGCCGCAGGTAGTCGGGGGACAGGTACAGGTAGGCCGGGAACGCCGGGTAGACCAGGTCGATCGTCGACATGTTGCCGTCGGAGGAGATCTCCTTCAGGAACGCCCACGGGCTGCCGCCCTGGTCCACCAGCTCGGTGCCCGCCACCGCCTGCCGCACTGCCAGCGCGCACACCGCCGCGTAGTGCTCGCCGGTGGTGCCGCCGCCCACCGCCGCGGCCGCGTCGTCGTGCACGCGCTGGTCGAGCGCGGTCGCCGCCGACAGCGCCGCGGCGTGGTCGGCGTCGAACCACTGCACCATGTCCGTCCACGAGGACCAGTAGTGCGTCCACCACGGCTGCAACTGCGTGCCGAGGTAACTCACCGCCGGAGTACGGACATGCCCCAGCGTCGCGGTGAACTCCGCCGACGGCGTGCCGGGTTGGACCGTGCCGAAGTCGCGGTTCAGGCCGAGCACCGGCCAGCGGTCGCTGATCGCCCGCGGCTGCCCGCTGTCGACGGTCCCGGCCAACTGGCCGCCGCCCGCCGACGCGGCCCGCACCACCGTGTCCTGCCCGATCTGCCAGGTCACCCCGGAGCCGGTGGGCGCGGCGAGCACCAACTGCCCCCAGGACGCCTGGTCGCCGTTCTCCTGGAGCACGCCCGGTGTCGCCGGCTGCGCGGTGAGCACGGTCATCGCGCCGGCCTGCTGCTGTGCCCACGTGATCGGCGTGGAGGTGTCGCCGTGCACCCACTCGCCCGACACGTCCAGGTGCACGTCCACCGCGTGCGGCTGCCCGTCGCCGCTCTCGGCCCGCACGGTGACGTACGACAGCGGCACCGACTGGCGCCGCAGGTCGCCGAGGTCGACGGGGGAGAGGAACGTGACGGTCAACGTCACGCCGCCGCCGCTGAGTTGGTACACGGAACGGGTGGCGGTCAGTTCGAGCGAGACCTGCGTCATCGGTGTGAGGGCGGGACCGCCGGGCAGGTTGGGCGCGCCGGCGAAGACGTAGGCGGCGCCGTCGATCCGGGCCAGGCCGCACAGCGCGGTGACGTGGCCGGTCCAGAAGGTGGACCAGGTGCCGGCGAGGTTGTCGGCGGGCAGCCAGGTCGAGAGGTAGGGCGAACGTACTGCCAGCGGCACGGCGGGCGGACGCAGCGGCGCGAACGTGGAGGCGGGCGCGGCGGCTGCCGCGTGCGCGCCGAGCGGGGCCGCGCCGGGTGCGGCGGCGGTGGCGGCCGCGGCGGTGCCTGCGGTCAGCCAGCCTCCGGTCGCGGCGGCCGCGGTCAACGCGCCCGCCCACGCGAGGAGTTCACGGCGTCCGGGGTGGGGGGACCGGGTGTCGTCGGAGGTCACGGTGATCCGTTTCTGCGGGAGGGCGCGGAAGTGGGGGGACGGAGGTGGGGGCACGGAGGAGCACGGAGGTGGGGGGCACGGGACACGCGGAGGGGTGCGCACCGGCCGCTGAGGCCCGGCGTCGTGCTGTTCCAACGTTGCAAAGAAGGGCGCCAACCGGCATGACAGCACTTGAGGTTGGGCCTGTCCATACCCCGCGCAGAAGTCGCCCCGGACGTCTACGCCGTGAGCAGGCGTCACCTCAGCATCACCGCACGTCCGCGCGGGTGCGGTCGCGCGCCGCGGCGAGCGGCGGTCCGGCGGTTTACAACGTGCGCAAAAGCGGGCCCGCGCGGCCGGTGGGCGCCGCCGCCCGGCTCCGGGCTTCGTGCGGCCCTGCGGCCATGGAGTCGTGCCGTCGTGCCCTCGTGCCGCCGTGCCGCCGTGCCGCCGTGCCGCGTGACGGTGCCGGGCGGCTCCCCGGCGCGTCTGCCCGCCGCGAGGTGCCGCCCCCGCCGCGGCGGCCCCGGCCGCGACCTGCGCGGCGACCCCCGCTGTGACCCCTGCCGGGGCGGCCCGGGAATTCGCACGGTTCCGTTGACAAGCGTCGGGCTCACCCCTTTTGCTTGCCCTTGTCGCCGGGCTCCCAGGGGGTCCGGGGTCCCGCAGGGCGAACGATGAGGACTATCCATTTCCGGTGCGGACGGCGTATAGTTTGACAACGTTGTCACGCGGGTGGCGACGGCAGCGTGGTGTGGGGCTGGACGCTGCCCTCATGACCCGTGGGCGGGGCCGATGTCAGGCGGCTCCGCCCACGATTTTCCGGGGCTCCGCGGTAGCCGCGGGTGTTCCGGAGTTCCGGTGTTCCGGTGGGGGCCTGGCGTCACCGCACCCGCTCGGAGAGGAAGTCCTCCCAGCTCCGGGTGCCCTTGTCGGCGTCGAGGTCGAGGTTGTCGCCGGCGCGGTAGGCGCGGCCGGGGCCGCCGGGGACGCGCACGGGGAGCATCGGGCGGCGCTTGCCGCGGGCCTGGAGGTAGCCGCGGGTCAGATCCGCCATCGTGTACACGCGCGGGCCGGCCAGGCCGGCGACGGCCAGCCGCGCCCGGCGCCGGGTACGGGGCGGCACGGCGGCCGAGTCGCCGTCCGAGGCCGAAGCGGCCGCGCGGGCCGGTCAACGGCGGGTGGTCGAGGCGTTCCTGGCCGCTGCCCGCGGCGGCGACCTCCAGGCGCTGGTCGAGCTGCTCGACCCGGAGGTGGTGCTGCGCGCGGACCGCCAGGTGGTGCCGACGCCCGAGCCCGTCGTCCTGCACGGGGCGCGGCACGTCTCCCAGGGGGCGTTCGCGGCGGCGGCCCGGGTGGCGTTCAGCGCGCCGGCGCTCGTCAACGGCTCGGTGGGGCTGGTGATGGCGCCGCTCGGCCGGCTCGTGCTGGCGCTCGCGTTCACCGTCGACGGCGGCCGGATCACCGCGATCGACGTCGTCGCGGACCCGGACCGCCTGCGCGACATCCGGTTCGGGGTCCTGGAGGGGTAGGCCGTGCCGGGGAAATCCCTTGCCGGCGGCCGGTCGGACGGGGCACTCTCGTGCCCGCGGGGCTCTGCGCGTGGGGCTCGCCTCCGGGCATACTTGGACCACCCGTTCAGCCTGGGACAGGGATTCCTGGGCTACCCGCATCCGTCCGAGCACCCGGTGATCGGGTTCCGGGGAGACCGGGCGGACTACCTCCGGAGGCACCGGCCGGCGGCTACCCGGCGGGTGGCCGACTCCGTGTGGCAGCGAGACGTGCTCACGCTGGACGGCTGGTGGATCGAGCCGAACGGGGCCGCGGTGCACGGCTCCTGCGGTCCCCTGGGCTGCGGCCACACCGCGCCGCCGGTCGGGCCGGACACCGAAAGTTACCTCGCCGCGCTGCCGGGCGACACCGTGCTGGTGCGGCTGCGCGGCCACTGCTGACGTCGGGCGGCCGGCCCGGCCCCGCCGGCCTCGCTCTCGCCGGCCTTGTCCGCCGGCCCGCGAGCGTCGACATCGGCGGCCGGGGCGCCGGGTGAGGCGCACCGGACACCGGCCGTAGTTCTGGGCCCCGTTCGCGGCAGTAGCCTGCGACGATGGAACACCTCAGCGATGTGCCCGAGGATCGTGCCCAGCCCGCCGACCCGGTCGTGGTGAACGACTACGACAGCTTCGCCGAGGCGTACGCCGCGGAGAACGAGGACAACCTCGCGAACGCGTACTACGAGCGGCCCGCGATCCTGGATCTCGCCGGAGAGGTGGCCGGCCGCCGGATACTGGACGCCGGCTGCGGCTCGGGGCCCCTGTCCGCCGCACTGCGCGAGCGCGGCGCCCTCGTCACCGGCATCGACTCCAGTGCCGGGATGCTCGCGCTGGCCAGGCGGCGGCTGGGCGACGACGCGGCCCTGCGCGTGGTCGATCTGGCCGGCCCGCTGCCGTTCGCCGACGGCGCGTTCGACGACGTGGTCGCGTCCTTGGTCCTGCACTACCTGGAGGACTGGGGGCCGACGCTGGCCGAGATACGGCGAGTGCTCGGGCCCGGCGGCCGGCTGATCGCGTCGGTGGACCACCCGTTCGTCGCCTACACGCATCGGGAGCCGCGACCCGACTACTTCGCGAGCGGCGTGTACTCCTTCACCTGGGTGCTCGGCGGGCAGCCCGCCCCGATGAGGCTCTGGCGCAAGCCGCTGCACGCCATGACCGACGCCTTCACCGCCGCCGGCTTCCGGCTGTCCGTCATCAGCGAGCCGCAGCCCGACCCGGCCGGCCGCGAACTGTTCCCCGACGGCTTCCAGGGCCTTTCGACCACGCCCGGCTTCCTGTTCTTCGTCGTCGAGGTGCCGTGACGCGAGGTGCCGTGACCCGAGGCGACCTGACGCGGAGGCGACCTGATGCGGAGGTGACGTGATGCGGAGGCGACGTGACGTCCGAATCGTGCCAGCGTCCGCGCCTCCACCCGAGCAGCATGATCCACGAACCGCCCGGAACAGCAGAGGAGCAGGGGCAATCGTGGATCTGGAACTTGTGGACCGAGTCGCCGTCGTCACCGGCGCGTCGAAGGGCATCGGGCTCGCCGTCACGCGGTCGTTGCTGGCGGAGGGTGCGAAGGTGGCGGCGGTCTCCCGCCGGACGTCGCCGGAACTGGAGGAACTCGCGGGGCCCGGCCTCCTCCACGTGCCGGCCGATCTGATGGACCCGCGGGCGCCGGGCCGGGTCGTGGACCGCGCGGTCGGGCACTTCGGCGGGCTGGACATCCTGGTGAACAACGCGGGCGGGCCGCCGCCCGGGATCGCGATGCCCCGCACGGGGTTCTTCGACGGCGACGACGCCGAGTGGCAGGCAATCTTCGAGTTCAACCTGTTCTCGGTCGTACGCATGATCCGCGCCGCGATTCCGCGGTTGGTCGAGCGCGGCGGCGGCTCGGTCGTCAACGTCTCCACCGGGATGGCCCGGCAGCCCGCCAGCGTCAACATCGAGTACGGAGCCGCGAAGGCCGGGCTGTCCAACCTCACGAAGGTGCTGTCGGAGGAGTTCGGTCCCCGGGGAATCCGGTTCAACACGGTCTCCCCGGGTGCGGTGCGGACCGCGTGGTGGACGGAGAAGGGAGGAGCCGCGGACATCATCGCGGGCATGGCCGGCGCCGACCGTGACGCCGTCATGGAGACCGTGGCCCCGCAGATGATGGGGCAGCTGACGGGACGCCTGATCGATCCGCGGGAGGTCGCCGACGCCGTGCTGCTGCTGGCGTCGCCGCGGTCGGCCAGCACGATCGGTGCCGACTTCGCGGTGGACGCGGGGTTCCACAAGAGCGTCTGACGGAAGCGGCCGCCCCCGCCGCCTTTCGGGTCGCGGGTGCTGATCGAGGGCGATTGCCGGGCACGGTGAACGGCTCCGGAGGCTGGGGGAGTCGTTGCTCCTTGCGGGGCGCGGAGCTGGGCGGGAGCCGGTTCCCGGGGGCGAGTCGAGGCGTGATCATTGCGCCCCTACGACGTAGGCGGGTGCCCTGCGAGCCCCCGGCCCTTCGCGCATGCCTTGCGTGAGTGGCGTCCCGTCAACGTTGGCATGCGTCGGGCGATGTGGAAGCTTCATCCGTTCTCTCTGATATGCCAGAGTCGGCGGAAGTTGCAGAATCCGACCCCATCGGCCGATAGAGTGCCAGGTCAGAAACTGTGCTCCCCGCGCCCGCGGGGATGGTCCCCAGCGCGGTCAACTCCAGGTGCTGGGCAACCGGTGCTCCCCGCGCCCGCGGGGATGGTCCCCTGTCGGGGAACGTGGCGTTGCGCGGCTTCGGCGGCGAGTCCGGCCTCATCGAAGTAGGTGATCCACTCGGGTTCGTCGCCCTCGTGGCGTCGCTCCAGGTGCCGGGTGGACTCGACGAGTGCTTGCTCGCACGCCTTGCGGTGGCCGGTACGGGCCAGCGCTCTCGCCTCCATCGCGTGGAACTGTGCCATGAGCGTCGGCGTCGCGACTCCGGAGATCCCCATCCGGGTGGCGCGAGCGAGGGTGGCCGCTTGCGTGAACTGCCCGAGGAACGTGGCCTGGTGGCTCGTCGCGGACAGCACGCTGCCGGCGAGGCGCCGCTTGCCGCTGTCCTGGGCGAAGCGGAGTGCCTGGAGGAAATAGCGCTGCGCCAGCCCGTGGTGGCAGGCGTCGTAGGACATCCACCCGGCGAGGAGGGTGAGTTCGGCGACGGTCGAGAACAGAGCACGGCCGGTGGCGTCGTTGTAGCGGCCGCGCAGCAGCGGCGCCACGTCGCAGCTGAGGTACTGGATCACCGCGTGCCGCGCGTGCTCGCCGCCGAACTGGTCGTCCAGACGGGCGAACGCGTCACCGGTCGACTTGATCACCGCGACATCCGTGAGTCCGATGCGGCGCGCGCTCGACGCGTGGTCGCCGGACAGGGGTGCGGGCTCGGGAGCGACAAGCCAGCGCAAGGAGGCGTCGCTCCAAGCCGGTTGGGACGGAGGCGAGGCGAGCAGGGGCTCGTAGCCGTGGAGATCGGCTCGCCACAGGTGGCTGACAGCGCTGATCGTGGCGTCGGGTGAGAGTGGGTACCGCACGTCGAGCAGCGCGGCATCCTGGCTGCCGTGCCGCGGCAATCCCATTTCCTCCGAGCCGAGTTCGAGGGCTGCCGCGAGCAAGGCGCCGTAGAAGCCTTCGGCAACGCTGGGCCCGTTCTCCCAGCTCGCGATCCGCCGCTTCACACTCGCGTCGGAAGGGAACGCTTGGCGTGATCACCGTCAGACGGCTGCCGCGAGCCGCATCTGGCCGCGCACGTACGAAGACCTCGCACCCAGCGAAGTGGCTGGTGGCGGGGTCTTTCGGCACTTCCTGCGGAGTGCCCCCGGCAGGATTCGAACCTGCGCACACGGCTCCGGAGGCTGGGGGGACGGGGCGCGAGGAGTTCCGTATGGCAGGTGGGGGTGGCCCGGTTATGTGGGCTCGCTGGAGGGTTGGGCCGGTGCGGACGGTGGGCCGAACTCCGCGGCGAGCGTGTCGCGCAGGGCCTCGCTGAACGCCTCGCTCGGCGCGGGGCGCCGTGACTCGGCCGCTGCTGCGGGGAGTTGGTCCGTGGGGGCGACCCAGGCGGCGTGGCCGTCGGGGCGGACCAGGACGGCGGTGGCGCCGGGCAGCGCGTCGGGGGCGGTGGTGGCCGCGGTGACGCGGTCGGACCAGCCGGCGATGGCCGCGCGCAACGGTTCGGCGAGCGGGCCCGGGGCCAGCAGCAGCACGCCGCGTCCGGTGCGCGCGAGCAGGTCGAACAACCCTGCCGGGGCCGCGGGCACGTCGGGCACGGCGCGGCCGTCCCAGGCGTGACCGGAGGGGTGCCGTACCGGATAGCGCGTGCCGACCGCGGTGATCGTCTCGGCGAGCGGTCCGGCCGTCGCCGGCGCGGTGGCGAGTTCGGCGAGCAGGTCCCGTACGGGCACCAACTCCTCGTCGTCCCGGCCGAGTACGGCCTGCGCGCGGGTGTCGCGGATCAACCGGGCGCCGGCGGCGTGGCGTTCGGCGTGGTACGCGTCGAGGACGCCGTCGTCGGCCAGGTCCCGGGCGGCGAGCGCGAGACGCCAGCCGAGCGCCATCGCGTCGTCGATGGCGGCGTTGACGCCGATCGCGCCGGCCGGGGGATGGATGTGCGCGGCGTCCCCGGCGAGGAACACCCTTCCGTGCCGCAGGCGTTCGGCCAGCCGGGCGGCATCGCCGAACCGGGTGAGCCAGCGGGCCTCGGCGATCGCGGCGGGTCGGCCGAGCGCGTGGTCCACCGCCGCTTGGAAGCGGGGGAGCGTGACAGGGTCGTCGCGGTCGGCGGGCGGCTGGGGGTCCGCGGTGATCAGCCGTACGTATCCGGGGCGCGGAATGGCGAAGACGGCGCCGCCCGGTCCGGTGCTCACGCCGAACGGCAGGTCGGCACCGTCCGCGAGGATGACGTCGCCCAGCAGCGTGAACCGGCGCGACGGTGTGCCGGGGAACGCGATGCCCGCGAGTCGGCGGACGGTGCTGCGGCCGCCGTCGCACCCCGCGAGGAAGCGGCACCGCCAGGTCGCCGGGCCGCCCGGGGCCGTGGTCTCGACGGTCACGCCGCCGGCGTCCTGCCGAAGGCCGGTGACGCGGTGGCCGCGCAGGATCGGCACGCCGAGTTCCGCGGCCCGGGCGGTGAGCAGTTCCTCGACGCGGGTCTGCGGTATGCCCAGGACGTACGGGTGCCGGCAGTCCATCGCCGCGAGGTCGAGCCGGGCGCCGCCGACGAACACCGTCGAGGTGACGGTCGGCCCCTCGGCGAGGAAGCGGTCCACCAGGCCGCGCCGGTCGAGCAGTTCGAGGCTGCGGGCGTTGAGGTTGAAGCCCCGGCAGAAGGGCGGCGGCGTCGTGTCCCGTTCGAGTACGGTCACGGGCACTCCGGCCAGGGCCAGTTCGCAGGCCACGGTCAGTCCGGCCGGGCCGGCGCCCACGACGAGCACCGCGGTGCGCGACTCCGGTCCGGTAGCGGCGGTGTTGATGGCGGTGGCGGTGGCGGTGGCGGTGTTGGTGGTGGTGGCCGCTTCCGTGGCCGCCGGCGCCTGAGGGGTCTCACGCATCCGGTGCCACCTCCGGCCACTCCAGGGTGCCGTCCTCGATCTCGGCGGCGACGCGTTCGACCCAGGCGAGTTCGGCGCGGGCGATCGCCTGGGCGTACTCCGCCTCGATGACGAACAGGCGTGGCGCACCGTGTTCTTCGCGGGCGGCGCGGTGTGCGGCCTCGCGCGCGTCCACCTGGGCGCGGAGCGCGGTGGCCCGGGCCCGCAGCGCGTCGGCGGCGCGTTCGGGTCCGAGGGCGCCGAGGTAGCTGACGGCGGACAGGAACCGGGGGAACTCCTGGACCGGTTCGCGGATCAGCTCGTCCAGCCACTCGGTGAAGTGCCCGCGGCCTTGCGGGGTGTGGCGGTAGACCGTGCGGGCCGGGCGGGCGCCGACCTGTTCGGTGCCGTCCGCCTCGATCCAGCCGTCGCGGACGAGCCCGCGCACGGTGTCGTAGAGCGAGCCGGTGGTCAGCTTGAAGTACTGGTCCAACTGCCGCGCGCGCAGTTCCACCGCCATCGCGTGCGGATGCATCGGCTGCTCCAGCAGCAGCCCGAGCAGCGCCAGGGCCAGCGGGTTCGCCGGTCGTTTGGCCGTCATCGGCGCCCTTCCCGTCGTGGTCACGTGGCCCGCCGGACGCTCAGCGCGGACCCGGACGCGGTCGATGTCCATTGATCGTATCCGATTAGTCGGAACCGACTATACGCCCGGTTCGGCTGGAGACGTGCCTGCCCGCCCTCGGAACCCGCGGGAATCGGTGGCCCGCCGCCGTACGGTTCCGCCACCCTGCGAGGATGGCCGTCTTCCATCTGGTGCAGCACGCGGAGAAAGAACGCCGGCCCGGGGACCCGGGGTTGACCGGGCGGGGACGGGCGCGGGCCGCCCGGAACGCCGGCCGGCTGCGGAAGGTCGGGCTGCGCGCGATCGTCAGCAGCCCGCTGCGGCGAGCCCGCGAGACCGCCTCCTTCCTCGCCGCCGCCACCGGTCTGGAGGTCCGGGAGGACGCCCGCCTGCGCGAGCGGATGAACTGGGACGGGGTTCAGCCGCTGGAAGCCTTCCTGGCGGACTGGGCCGCCTCGGTGCGGGACCGGGACCACGTGCCCGACCGCGGTGACTCCTTCCGCGCCACCGCGGCGCGGATGCGCGCGTGCCTGCTGGAACCGGCGGAGGCGGCTGAACTGTCGGCGCGGGCCGAGCCGTTCGAGTCTGCCGACGCCGAGCCCGGCCCGATCGCCGTCGTGACGCATGGCGGCGCCACCGTGGACTTGCTGCGTACGCTGTTCGGCGACCACGCGGTGCCGGCCGCGCTGATGGACGCCGGCGTGCCCTCCTGCGCGATCACCACGCTCGACGTCGTCCCTGCCGTTTCCGGCATCCGCGCCGCCCCCGCCTTCTCCGTCGTCCAGATCGCGTCCGTCGCGCATCTGGAGTGATCCGGGCGGGCGGCCCTTCGGGGCGGGCGGTCAGCCGAACTGGCGGAAGTGGCTGCGGCGTCCGTCGTGGTCGAAGACGCCCATGATCTCGGCCGGGCCGCCGTGCGCGCCGAAGGCGTGCGGGACCATCGTGGAGAACTCGGCGGCCTGGCCCGACTCCACGATGATCGTGCGCTCGCCGAGCAGGAGCATCAGGGTTCCGGACAGCACGGTGAACCAGTCCCGGCCCGGATGGACCCGCAGCACGTCGGTGCCGCGCCGGACCGGCCGGGTGATCCGCATCTTCACGACCGTGGTGCCGTTCGCGCCCGGCTCGCGGCTCAGCATCCAGGTGGTGACGCCCCGATCGGCGTTGTGCTGCGGCCTGATCACCACGTCGCCGTCGTCGGCGGACTCCACCAGCATGTCGATGCTGGCCCCCAACGCCCTTGAGATCGCGTCGAGTTGCTCCAGAGTGATCCGCCGGTGCCCGGTCTCGATCCGGCTCAGGCTGGACGGGCTCAGCTCGCACCGCGCCGCGAGGTCGTCGAGCGACCAGCCCAGGGACGTCCGCAGCCCCCTGATCCGCTGCCGTACGAGGACATCGAGCCCGTGACCGTCTTGCGCCATACGCAAGAGGATATGTCGTCCCCGCAATCCGTACGTAGGGTCGGCGGCATGGCAGGCCACCAGCACCCCGAAAGCCACCCGGACCAGCACCGCCACCGAGACCAGCACCGCCACGCGGACCCGCACGCGCACGCGCACGCGCACGGCCACCATGCCGGCGGCGGCGGCGGTGCGGGCGGATCGGGCAGCGGGGACGGAGGGGACGACGAAGCAGCCCTCGCCGACATGCTCGACCTCGACGCCGAGGTCCTCGCCGCGTACCTGTCCGACCTCACCGCCTGGATCGCCGAACCCGCCGAACCCGCCGAACCCGCCGTACCCGACGGCATCGCGGAATCCCCCGCGCCCCCCGGCGCCTCCCCGGCCACGCGCCGCATCGTCGACGTGGGCAGCGGCACCGGCGCCGGCACCTTCGCGTTGCTGCGGCGGTTCGACGGCGCCGAGGTCACCGCGCTGGACCGCTCGCCGTACATGCTCGGCCGGCTGCGGGACCGGGCCCGCGAACTCGGCGTGGCCGACCGGGTCCGTACGATCGAGGCCGACCTCGACGAGAGGTGGCCGGACGCGGGCCCGGCCGACCTGGTGTGGGCGTCGGCGTCCCTGCACCACATGGCCGATCCCGACCGCGCGCTCGCCGAGGCCGCGGCCCTGCTTCGCCCCGGCGGGCTGCTCGCGGCCGTCGAGCTGGACTCCTTCCCGCTCTTCCTGCCCGACGACATCGGCCTCGGCCGGCCCGGCCTGGAAGCGCGCTGCCGCACGGCGATGGACGAGCGCCGGGCCCACGACGTGCCGCACATGGGCGACGACTGGGGCGCCCGCCTGACCGCGGCCGGCTTCACCGTCCGCGCCGAACGGCACTTCACCATCGACCTCGCGCCGCCGCTCCCCGCCGCCACCGGCCGCTACGCCCACGCCGTACTGGGCCGCACCCGCGACCACCTCGACGGCGCGCTCGACGCCGACGACCTGGCCGTCCTCGCCACGCTCCTCGACGGCGACGGCCCCGACGCGCTCCTGCGCCGCGGCGACCTCACCGTCCGCACCACCCGCACCGTCTGGCTGGCGGAGCGCGGTCAGGACCCCGTCCCGGCGCCCTGACCGGACTGTCGGCGGCCGCCGCTACGATCCCTCCCGATGGCGGGCCGCTCGGCCTGCGGCGGGGGGACGGGGACCACATGGCAGCGGGATCGGGATCGGCATCGGGCGCGGGACCGGGTGGGGGCCGGGACGGGGGTTCCGGGCGGGCCCCGGCGGAAGAGGAAGTGCGGCGCTGCCGGGCGCTCCTGGTCGCCGGGGACCTCCCGCACGCCGCCTTCCACCTCGGCCGGGCGCTGTTCCACGACCCGGGCCTCGCATCGGCGTACACCGTGCTCGGCGAGATCGTGGTGGCCGCCGGATCGTCCGAGGCGGCGCGGGAGCTGTTCAAGGGTGACGGCACCACGGTCTTCCCGGGGAACGCGGCGGCGATCATCGCGCTGATCGCCGAGGAGGGGCGGGTGCCCGACGCGGTGGAGCTGCTCGCTTCCGCGGTCGCCGTCCACCCCGAGCGGCCCTGGGCCGCGGCGCCCTGGTTCAGCCCGGAGCTCGGCGGCTCGCTGCCGCTTCCGGCGGTCGGCGGCGCGGTCAGCGCCGTCTGGGGGGCCGTCGAGGACCCGGCGCCGCCCGAGGTCGCGCCGGCCCTGACCCCGTGGCTGGCGCTGGCCCGCAAGGCGGCGGCCCGGCCGGACTGCGACGCGGGTGGTCTGCGCGCCTTCTCCGCGCTGGCCAGACGGCTCGGGGCGCACCAGGAAGCGGTCACCTGGTGCCTGCGGGCCGAGGAACGCGAGGTACAGGCCGACGGCCGGGCGACTCAACCCACTCTGATCCTGCTCGGCTCCGCCCACCGCGGCGCCGGGCAGCCGGAGCGTGCGATCGAGGTGTGGAAGCGGGCCGTCGCGCTTGCGCCCGGCAACGCCGACGTCCTGCTCGACCTCGCGGACATCACGCTCGACCAGGGTGACGTCGCGCAGTCGTTGCGCTGGGCCGAACGCGCGGTGGCGGCCGGACCCTCGGCGGCCGACCCGTCGGGCGCCAAGTACCGCGCGGCGGTTCTCGCGGCCCGGTACCGCGCCGGCCGGAAGACCCGAAGCGGCGGCGACACCGCGCAGTTGACGACCCTGATCGATCTCGCCGTGGCCCATCCGGAGGTGGGCTACCTCCGCACCTGCGTGGAGCGCGCCTGCGAAGACGGCACGTGGCTGCGGATCGTCCCCCCGCCGACCGAAGCCGTCTGCCGCGCCTACGGGTACCTGGCCGGGATCGAGGAGTCGCACGGCCGGGTGACCGGCGCCACGGCGACGGCGACGGCCCTCGAAGCGCCGACGCCGACAGCCCTCTACCGTGCCCGCTTTCCCGCGCCCACGACGACTCTGGCGCGCTGGCCGCAACCGGACCCGCGCCTTCCCGTCCGTACGGACTTCGGCCCGCCGCTGTGGAGTTACCGGGGCACCGAGCCCGTCGCGGCCGCGGCACCGCCCTCGCCGGCGGCGGTCGCCCTCGTCCACCAGGTCGCCGTCGGCATCTGGGCCGAGCCGCTGATCGCGTACGACCGCGCCGCGGCCTTCGCCGAGCTGGACCGCGCCGACCTGCTGGGCCTGCTCGCCCACATGCCGCCGCCGCGGGACCCGAACTGGAGGGAGCTCCAGCGCGAGCACCCGCTGTACTGGGAGCGGTTCGCCCAGGTGTGGGTGTGCGTCGGCATCCTGCACCAACGACCGGAGGAGCCGTGGGCCGGCTCCACCCGGCGCGCCCTGCTGCTGAGCCTGCTGTTCGGGCCCGACGACTGGACCGTCGACGCGGCCGCGTTCGCCCTGTGCGTCGCCGCGTGGCGCGACCCCGAACAGCGCGCGGAGATCGCCGAAGCCGTCGCCCGGCGCTACCAGGAGGCCGCCGCGGCGCTCGGCAAGCGGCCCACCGGACTCCACGACCCGCTCGCCGCACTGGTGTTGATCTGCCCGGGCATCGATCCCGAGGTGGCGCGCCGCGCGCGGCGGAACCTCCGGGCGACCCCGTGGACGAGGCCCGCGAGGGCGCTGTTCGGGAAGCGGCCGCGGCGTAAGAGCGGGTAGTGCGGGAGCGGGTGCGGGGGCAGAGCGAGCGCGGGAGCCGGTGGCGGTATTGAATGCATCTAATCGGAGTACGGTGGGCCCGCTCGTCCGTACCCCTCTCGGTTGCGGCGGGTATGGGGGCGTACGTCCGGCGCGAGGCTTGACGTCCGCCGGGGCCGGCCCTAGGGTCGGCGACGTGGGTTGAATAGTTTCAATCGGTCGATGCGTCGCGCGGGAGCCACGCTGTGCACCCTTCCGGGCCCGCCGCGGCCCGGCTGGCGGCGCTGGACCCGGGTGGGGGTCGCCCTCTGGTGCGGCGGGGCCGAGTGAACTGTTTCAATGGGGAAACCTCCGACCCGTTCAGTACATTGCGGTCCGGCGGTGCGGAGAGCCCCTTTGAGGAGAACATGGTGCGAATGGTCGGGATCAAGGACGTGGCGCGGCAGGCCGGCGTGTCGGTGGGCACGGTGTCCAACGTGATCAACCGTCCCGACCTGGTCTCCGAGGAGACCAGGGACCGCGTGCAGAGCGTCATCAAGCAACTCGGCTATGTCCGCAGCGAGTCGGCCCGCCAGTTGCGGGCCGGCCAGAGCCGGATCATGGCGCTGCTCGTCCTCGACATGGGCAACCCGTTCTTCGTGGACGTCGCGCGCGGCGCGGAGTCCGCGGCCCGCGAGGCGGGGCTGGGCGTGATGCTCTGCAACAGCGGCCAGAGCGCCTCCGAGGAGGCGACGTACGTCTCGCTCTTCGCGGAGCAGCGGGTGCGCGGGGTGCTGCTCACCCCGGCCGACCCGACCGGCGCCAGCCTGGACCTGCTCCGGCAGCAGAACGTGCCGTTCGTCCTGGTGGACCGGGGCACCGGCGAGGCCGAGGGGTGCTCGGTGTCGGTCGACGACACGATCGGGGGCGCGCTGGCCGGCCGCCACCTGGTCTCCGCCGGGCACCGCACCATCGCCTACATCAGCGGGCCGCCGCACCTGCAGCAGGTCAAGGACCGCCGGGTCGGCATGCTCCAGGCCCTCGCCGAGGCCGGGCTCGGCCCCGAGGCGCTGCTGGAGATCCCCGCGCAGCGGCTCGACGTCGCCGCCGGCCGCGACGCCGCCTCCCGGCTGCTCGGCCTCGCCCAGCGCCCCACCGCGGTGTTCTGCGCCAACGACCTGCTCGCCCTCGGCGTCCTTCAGGTCGTCTACGCCGCCGGTATCGCCGTCCCGCGCGACCTGGCGATCGTCGGCTACGACGACATCGAGTTCGCCGCGGCCGCGGTCGTCCCCCTCACCTCCGTACGGCAGCCGGCCGCCGAGATGGGCCGGATGGCCGCGGAACTCCTGCTGGAGGAGACCGGACCCCGCGCCGCCCAGCACCAGCACCAACGTGCCGTCCTGCTCCCCGAGTTGGTCGTCCGCGGCTCCAGCCTGCCGGTGCGGTGAGCGAGCGCGGCAGCGGCTGGGTCCCGGCGCGGGGGAGCGCGTGACGGTGCCGTCGCGCCGAGGCCGCTGGGTGACGTCGGACCCGGACCGCGGGATCGAGGACGTGGCCCTCCTGATCCTGGAGTGGCTCGGCGAGCAGGGCGTGGGGGCCGGACTGCGCCTCGACGCCGAGCGGCTGCGGGAAGGCCGGCCGGCGTGGACGTTCTTCGCGAGCGGCGGCCCGCTCCCGCACGGCATGCGCGCCGACGGCGACACGGTGGATCGCTGCCTGCGCGCTGCCGTCGAGGGGTTGAGGACGTACGGCGTGGACGTGCCGTGCTGACGCCGGGTCAGTTCGGGGTGGTGCGGGTGAAGAGGGCGGTGGGGTGCGGAGTGGTGCCGTCGGGGGCGGGGGACGTGCGGGTGCCGACACGGCGGAAGCCGCACTTCTCGGCGACCCGCACCGACGCGGCGTTCGCCTCGTCGGCCTCCAGCAGGAGCCGGGTGAGGGCGAGGTCGCGGAAGGCCCAGGCGGTCACGAGGCGGACGGCGCGCGGCGCGATGCCGCGGCCGCGGTGGGCCGGGAAGACGCTGTAGGCGACCGAGGCCACGTCGTCGGCGCGGAACTGGAGGTTCACGATGCCGACCGGCTCGTCGGTGACCGCGTCCGCGATCACCGCCGGAGCCGCCCGCCCGCTGCGCCAGGCCGCCTCGACCCGCGCCACGCCGGTGCGCCGCGCTTCCGCGTCCATCGGGCCGTCGTCCAGCCAGCGGCGCGTCTCGGCGTCGTGGCTCGCCGCCGCGATGGCGTCCATGTCCGACTCCCGCCTGAGCCGTACGGTCACGGTGCCGTCGGTCAGCGGCGTACGCGGCGGCTCGACCGGCGTGGAACGGCCCATCGCGCGGCACTCCCTTCCGCCGCCCCGGGGGCGGCGCGCTCAGGCCCCCGGCTGCTCCGCGTCGTCCGGGGCGACCAGGACGACGTCGAGCGTACGCGGGCCGTGTACGCCTTCCACGCGGTCGAGTTCGATGTCGCTGGTGGCCGAGGGGCCGGAGATCCAGGTCAGCGGGCGGACCGGGTCGAGCCGGGGCAGTGCCTGCGGGACCGAGGCGACCACCTGTTCCGGTACCCGTACGACGCACACGTGGTGGTCCGGCACCAGCGTCAGCACGCGCCGGCCCTGGTCGGGGCTCGCGTCGAGGACGATGGTGCCTGTCTCGGCGATGGCGAGCGCGCAGCCGGTGACGACGCTGTCGATGCGGTCGAGTTCGGCGGCGGTGATGTCGTCGCCGCCGATCGTCGTCGTGACGTCCGCGGCGTCCCGCAGCCATCCGTCGGGCAGTCCGGGTGGCACCACGGCGGTGCGGCTGCCGTGTGCGGTGAGCAGTTCCGCGATCGTACGGGGCAGGTCGGCGGCGGTGCAGCGGTGGACGTGGGCGCGGTAGTCGGCGAGGTGGGTGGCGAGCAGGTCGACGAGGGACGCGGGGTCGTCGGGGACGTGCGCGCGGGCGTAGTCGCGGGGGATGGGCGGGTCGGCGGGCGCGGTGCCCTCGGCGGCCCCGGCGGCCCCGGCGGTGGAGCCGGGGCGGTCGGCGAGGGCGGCTCGGACCCGCGCGAGGATGCGGTCCCGGCTGGAAGGGGTGGCGGGGTCCGAGGAGCCCGCGGGGTCGGCGGGGCGTATCGGGTGTGCCGGGTGCGTCATCGGGGGGTGTCCTTGTCCTTCCGCGGGGCGCCGCCGGCACCCCGGGCCTTCTTCCAGCCGGCGCGGAACGGCTCCGCGGCCACGTCGGGCAGGTCGCGGGCGTCGCTCCACGCTTTCGCGGGGCCGGGCAGCGGCAGCCGGGCGGGGTGCAGTCCGCGCGTGGCGGACGCGGCGCGTTCGACGGCCGACAGGGCGGCCGGATGGTCCAGCAGCCAGGTCGCCGCCCGCATCGCGGCCCGCTCGGCGCGGTGCCCCTCGCCCTGCTCGGCGACGCGTTCGCGGAGGTGGACGAGGATTTCGGGGATGTTGATGGCGACGGGGCAGACGTCGTAGCAGGCGCCGCAGAGGGTGGAGGCGTAGGGGAGGGAGGCGTCGAGGGGGGTGGTGGTGCCGCGGAGTTGGGGGGTGAGGATGGCGCCGATGGGGCCGGGGTAGGGGGAGCCGTAGGCGTGGCCGCCGGCGCGTTCGTAGACGGGGCAGACGTTGAGGCAGGCGGAGCAGCGGATGCAGCGGAGGGCTTGGCGGCCGGTGGTGTCGGCGAGGGTGTCGGTGCGGCCGTTGTCGAGGAGGATGAGGTGGAAGTTTTTGGGGCCGTCGTGGGTGGTGGTGCCGGTCCACATGGTGGTGTAGGGGTTCATGCGTTCGGCGGTGGAGGAGCGGGGGAGTGTTTGGAGGAAGACTTCGAGGTCTTGGAAGGTGGGGATGATTTTTTCGATGCCGACGATGGAGATGAGGGTGTCGGGGAGGGTGAGGCACATGCGGCCGTTGCCTTCGGATTCGACGACGACGAGGGTGCCGGTTTCGGCGATCATGAAGTTGGCGCCGGAGATGCCGATTTTGGTGCGGAGGAATTTTTCGCGGAGGTGGAGGCGGGCGGCTTCGGCGAGGTCGGTGGGGTTGTCGGTGAGGTGGTCGGGGGCGGGGCGGCCCCAGTGGGCCATTTCGTTGTGGAAGATGTCGCGGATTTCGGTGCGGTTTTTGTGGATGGCGGGGACGAGGATGTGGGAGGGCTTGTCGTGGGCGAGTTGGACGATGAGTTCGGCGAGGTCGGTTTCGTAGGCGTGGATGCCGGCGGTGTGGAGGGCTTCGTTGAGGCCGGTTTCCTGGGTGGCCATGGATTTGACTTTGACGACTTCGGTTTCGCCGGTGGTGTGGATGATGTGGGTGGTGATGCGGTTGGCTTCGTCGGCGTCGGTGGCCCAGTGGACGGTGCCGCCGGCGTTGGTGACGGCGGTTTCGAGTTGGAGGAGGTAGTGGTCGAGGTGGTGGAGGGTGTGGTCTTTGATGGCGGCGCCGGCGGTGCGGAGTTGGGGCCAGTCGGGGAGTTCGTTGATGGCGGTGGCGCGTTTGGTGCGGATGGTGTGGGTGGCGTGGGTGAGGTTGGCGCGGAGTTGGGTGTCGTGGGTGGAGGTGTGGGCGGCGTCGGGGAAGGAGGGGAGTCCTAGGTAGGTGCCGCTCATCGGGTGGCTCCTGTGGTGGTGGGTTGGTAGGGGTGTTGTTCGGTGGAGGCGAGGATTTCGGCGAGGTGGAGGGTGTGGAGGGGGGCGTGGTTGCGGCGGAGGATGCCGTCGAGGTGGACGAGGCAGGAGTTGTCGGCGCCGCAGAGGATGGTGGCGCCGGTGTCGAGGGCGTGGCGGACTTTGTCGTGGCCCATGGCGAGGGAGACGTCGGGGTTTTTGACGGCGAAGGTGCCGCCGAAGCCGCAGCATTCCTCGGCGCCGTCCAACTCGCGGAGTTCCAGGCCTTTGACGGCTTGGAGGAGTTTGCGGGGGCGTTCGCCGAGGCCGAGCATGCGCAGGCCGTGGCAGGAGGGGTGGTAGGTGACGGTGTGGGGGAAGTAGGCGCCCACGTCGGTCACTTCGAGCACGTCCACCAGGAACTCGGTCAACTCCAGCGTGCGGTTCTGCAAGGACGCGGCGGCGTCGGCGAGTTCGGGGCCGCGCCCCTCGGCGAGCGCTTTGGCGCCGATCCGCGGGTAGTTGTCGCGGACCATCGCCGCGCACGAGCCCGACGGGGTGACCACGTAGTCGTAGCCGTCGAAGGCGCGGGCCATCCGGCGGACCAGGGGCTCGGTCTCGTGGCGGTAGCCGGTGTTGAACTGGGGCTGCCCGCAACAGGTCTGGGCCGCGGGGAAGTCCACCTCCACGCCCAACCGCTCCAGCAGCCTGACGGTGGCCCAACCGGTGCCCGGATACAGCGCGTCATTGACGCAGGTGAGGAAGAGTGCGACCCGCATGCGGCTCCTTAGGGGTGGGCGGTGCGGTCCGGGGGCCCGGCGCGCCCCGGCGGGAGGCTCAGCCGAGGCCGATCCGGGCGCCCGCTGCGGCCCAGACGTTCGGGTCGCCGCTGGGCCGGAACTGCCGCAGGTGCTGGGTGTCGGCCACCAGCCGGCGCATGGCGGCGTGGTCGGCGACGAGGCCGTGCGCGCGGGCCTGCACCAGGATGTTGCCGAGCGCGGTCGCCTCGGTCGGACCGGCGACGACCGGCAGCCCGGTGGCGTCCGCGGTGAGTTGGCACAGCAGGTCGTTGCGGCTGCCGCCGCCGACCAGGTGCACCACGTCGAGGTCGCGCCCGGACAGTTCGGCCGCGGTGCGCAGGGCCGCCCGGTGCGCCAGTGCCAGGCTCTCCAGGATGCAGCGCACCATGGCGGGCTGGTCGGCGGGGGCGCGCTGCCCGGTGCGTTCGCAGTACGCGGCGATCCGGGCCGGCATGTCGCCGGGCGCCAGGAACTCCGGCGCGTCCGGGTCGACCAGCGCGGCGAACGGTGGCGCGTCTGCGGCCCGGGCCAGCAGCGGTGCGAGATCGGTGGGCAGCCCCTCGGCCGCCCAGGTGCGCAGCGTCTCCGACAGCAGCCACAGCCCCATGATGTTGCGCAGGAACCGGAACGTGCCGTCGATGCCGCGCTCGTTGGTGAAGTTGGCGGCCCGGGACGCCTCTGTGATGACCGGCTGGTCCAGTTCGAGACCGGCCAGCGACCAGGTGCCGCAGGAGACGTAGCCGAAACCGGGCCGGTCGGCCGGGATCGCGGCCACCGCGGACGCGGTGTCGTGGGAGGCGACGGTCACCACCGGGGTGCCCTCGGCCAGGCCGGTCGCCCGCGTCACCTCCGGCAGCAACTCGCCCGCGACGTCGCCAGGTTGGCGAAGCGGTGGGAAGAGCTCCGGGTCGAGGCCGAGCCGCCCGAGCAGGTCGCCCGACCAGTCGCCGGTCGCCGCGTCCAGCAGGGCGGTGGTGGACGCGTTGGTCAACTCCGCGCCGACGGTGCCGGTCAGCCAGTGCACCAACAGGTCCGGGATGAGCAACAGCGTCCGGGCGGCGGCGAGTTGGGCGCTGCCGCGGGCGGCGCCGAGCTGGAAGACGGTGTTGAACGGCAGGTGCTGCAGTCCGGTCACCCGGTACAGCTCCTTCGCCGGCACCGCGTCCCACACCCGCGGCGCCGCGTCCTGCGTCCTGCTGTCGCGGTAGTGGTGGGGGTTGCCGAGCAGCCGGCCGTCGGCGTCCAGCAGCCCGTAGTCCACCGCCCACGAGTCGACCCCCACCGACGTCACGCCGCCGGACCGCGCCGCCTCCCGCAGCCCGTCCAACACCCCCTGGTACAGGCTCAGTACGTCCCAGTGCAGGCTGCCGCCGGCCAGGACCGGGCGGTTCGGGAAGCGGTGCGCCTCGCTCAGGTCGAGGTGCGCCGGGCCGACCCGGCCGACCATGACGCGGCCGCTGGTGGCGCCGAGATCGGCGGCGGCGAACGCGGACGGGGAGGTGGAGGAGGGACTGCGGGGCACGGTGGTTACCTCGGGTGCGGGGCGCGGTGCGGCTTGTCGCGCTTCGTCGGTGGGGGGCGGTGCGGGTCGGCGGGGGTCGGCTGTGGTCGGCGGGAGCCGACGGGGATCGGTGCGGCTCTCATGGAGCCAGTAGATCTCGTGGGGCTCGGTGGGGCGGGGGCGGCGCCCGCTCGGCGCAGGAACGCCGCCGCGGCGTTCAGCGCAGGAACGCCGCCGCGACGCCGGCGTCCACGGGGATGTGCAGGCCCGTGGTGTGGGTGAGGTCGCCGCCGGTCAGCGCGAACACCGCGTTCGCCACGTGCTCGGGCAGGACCTCCCGCTTGAGCAGGGTGCGTTGGGCGTAGAACTCGCCGAGCTTGGACTCCTCGACACCGTAGACCGCCGCGCGCTGGGCGCCCCAGCCGCCGGCGAAGATGCCGGAGCCGCGGACCACACCGTCGGGGTTGATGCCGTTGACACGGATGCCGTGTTCGCCCAACTCGGCGGCGAGTAGGCGTACTTGGTGGGCCTGGTCGGCCTTCGTCGCGGAGTAGGCGATGTTGTTGGGGCCGGCGAAGACCGCGTTCTTCGAGGCGATGTAGACGATGTCGCCGCCCATGCCCTGCTCGGTCATCACGCGTGCGGCCTCGCGGGAGACCAGGAACGAGCCGCGGGCCATGATGCCGTGCTGCAGGTCCCAGTCCCGGGCGGTGGTCTCCAGCAGCGGCTTGGAGATCGAGATGCCCGCGTTGTTGACCACCAGGTCCACCCCGCCGAAGGCGAGCAGTGCCTGCTCGAAGGAGGACGTGATCTGCTCCTCGGAGGTCACGTCCACGGTCACCGCGACCGCCTTGTCCGGACCGCCCAACTCCTGCGCGACGGCGGCCGCGTTGGCCGCGTCGAGATCGGCGACGACCACGCAGGCCCCTTCGGCCACCAGCCGGTGCGCGATGGCCTTGCCGATGCCGGAACCGGCCCCGGTGACCAGCGCGATCCGGGTGGCCAGCGGCTTGGGCGCCGGCATCCGCCGCAGCTTGGCCTCCTCCAACTCCCAGTACTCGATGCGGAACTTCTCCGACTCCTCGATCGGCCGGTACGTCGAGACCGCCTCGGCGCCGCGCATGACGTTGATCGCGTTGACGTAGAACTCGCCCGCCACGCGCGCGGTCTGCTTGTCCTTGCCGTAGCTGAACATGCCGACGCCCGGCACCAGCACGATCGCCGGGTCCGCGCCGCGCATCGCGGGGGAGTCGGGCGCGGCGTGCCGCTGGTAGTAGGCGGCGTACTGCGTGCGGTAGTCCGCGTGCAGCTCCCGCAACCGCGCCTTGGCCTCCTCCAGGGGCGCGGTCGGCGGCAGGTCCAGCACCAGCGGGCGGACCTTGGTGCGCAGGAAGTGGTCGGGGCAGGACGTGCCGAGCGCGGCCAGCCGGGGGTGCTCGGCGCGGGAGAGGAAGTCCAGCACTTCGGGGCTGTCGGTGAAGTGGCCGACCTGCGGGCGGTCGGCGGAGGCCAGGCCGCGCAGCAGCGGCGCCAGTTCGGCCGCCCGGGCCCGCCGCTCCTCGGCCGGCAGCGGTGCGAAGCCGTCCAGTGCCGGGCCGAACGGCTCGGCCTTGCCGCGCTGTTCGAGGAAGGTCTCGGCGGTGCGGATGATGTGCAGCGAGTTGCGCTCGCACTCCTCGCTGGTCGCGCCCCACGCGGTGATGCCGTGGCCGCCGAGCACGCAGCCGATCGCCTTGGGGTTGGCCTGCTTCACCGCGGCGATGTCCAGGCCGAGTTGGAAGCCGGGGCGGCGCCACGGCACCCACACCACGGTGTCGCCGAAGCACTCCTTGGTGAGTGTCTCGCCGTCGGCCGCGCAGGCCAGCGCGATACCGGAGTCGGGGTGCAGGTGGTCGACGTGGGCGGCGTCCACCAGGCCGTGCATCGCGGTGTCGATCGAGGGGGCCGCGCCGCCCTTGCCGTGCAGGCAGTAGTCGAACGCGGCGACCATCTCGTCCTCGCGTTCCACGCCCGGGTAGACCTCGGTGAGCGCGCGCAGCCGGTCAAGGCGCAGCACCGCCAGGCCCGGCTCGCGCAGCGTGCCGAGGTCACCGCCGGAGCCCTTGACCCACATCAGCTCGGTGTCGGCGCCGGTCACCGGGTCGGGGGCGGTGCCCTTGGCGGAGGTGTTGCCGCCCGCGTAGTTGGTGTTGCGAGGATCGGCGCCCAGCCGGTTGGAGCGGGCGAGCAGCGCCGCTGCCTCGGGGGAGAGGGTCATGACGGTCGTCTTCCTTCGGGTCCGGGTCGGGTCCGGGTCGGTTCCGGTGCTCGGGTGAGGTCGAGTGGGTCGAGTGGAGTCGATGACGGGACGGGCGGGCGTACGGTTCCGAGTCGCGCGGGCGCCACCGGCGTGCGGCGGGGCCGACATCGGTGCCCGGCGCGCGGGTTACGCGCCCCAGCCGGCCTGCGTGCCGCCGACGCGCTCGGTGACGATCCGCTCCTGGTAGCCGGAAGCACGGTAGGCCGCCAGCGGGTCGGGGTCGAGCCCCTGCTCCTGGCGCACCTCGGCGAGCAGCGGCCGTACGTCGGTGTTGTACGCGTCCATCAGCACCGCGTTGGCGCCCAGCACGTCACCGGCGGCCTGCGCGGCCCGCAGCGCGTCCAGGTCGACCAGCAGCGCCTTGGCGGTGGCCTCCTGGACGTTCATCACCGAGCGGATCACCGCGGGGATCTTGCCCTCGATGTTGTGGCACTGGTCGAGCAGGAACGCCACCCCGGTCTCCGGTGCGAAGCCGCCGTTCTTGGCGACCTCGTGCAGGATGCGGAAGAGCTGGAAGGGGTCGGCCGCGCCCGCCATCAGGTCGTCGTCCGCGTAGAAGCGGGAGTTGAAGTCGAAGCCGCCGAGCTTCCCCTGGCGCAGCAGGAACGCCACGATGAACTCGATGTTGGTGCCCGGCGCGTGGTGACCGGTGTCCACCACGACCTGCGCCCGCTCGCCCAGCGCCAGGCAGTGCGCGTACGACGTGCCCCAGTCCGGCACGTCGGTGGAGTAGAACGCCGGCTCGAACAGCTTGTACTCCAGCAGCATCCGCTGCTGCTCGCCGAGCCGCGCGTACACCTCGGCGAGGGCCTCGGCCAGCCGGTCCTGGCGGGCGGTGATGTCGTCCTGGCCGGGGTAGTTGGTGCCGTCGGCGAACCACAGCTTCAGGTCGCGCGAGCCGGTCGCGTCCATGATGTCGACGCAGTGCAGCAGGTGGTCGACGGCCTTGCGGCGCACCCGCGGGTCGGGGTTGGCCACCGAGCCGAGCCGGTACGCGTCGTCCTGGAAGACGTTCGCGTTCACCGCGCCGAGCCGCAGCCCGCGCTCCTTGGCGTGCCGGGCCAGCGCGTCGTAGTCGCCGACCGCGTCCCACGGGATGTGCAGGGAGACCACCGGGGCGGCCCCGGTCGTGGCGTGCACCTGGGCGGCGTCGTCCAGCTTCTCGAACGGGTCCCGGGGCACGCCCGGTTCGGCGAAGACCTTGAACCGGGTGCCGGAGTTGCCGTACCCCCAGGACGGGGTCTCGATCACCTGGGAGCTCAGTGCCGCCTTCACCGCCGACCGATCAGGCATGGGCGACCCTCCGCTGACCGTTTGAAATGAATCGATTCACGCCACGAAGATAGGGGCGTGCCGGAACGCTGTCAAGGTGTACGCCGACCGATCTACGGCAGGTGGAATCGCGCCTTGGAGCTGCTGTCAGGCAGGGCCGCGGGAGGCGCGCCGGGGCGCGCTGAGGGGAGCGCGATGAATCATTTCACGCCGCGAAACGCAAGCGCGGCGCGCCGGGGACCCGTGCTTGGCGACGTTGCTCCCGCACGAGGGACAGGTGGCGCTGGACGCTCCGGCCGGGCCGACGGCGAAGGAGGGCGGATCGGCAGCGGGCCGGGCGCCGTTGTCGTACCGCTGCGCGCTGAGCGGGCAGCGGGCCGGGCTCGCGGGGAGCGTGCCGGGTCAGGCGCTCGCGGCGTACAGGAGCGCGCGCGTCGGGGGGTGGGTGGTGCGGGAGGGGGGCCAGGTCAGGCGGAGGTGGAGGGTGGGGGCGGGCAGCGGGAGCGCGGTCAGGGTGCCCGCGGCCAGGTCGTCGGCGACCGCGAAGGACGGCAGCAGCGCCAGGCCGACACCGCGCCGGGCCCACGCCCGCATCACGGCGACGCTGCCCGCGTGCACCCGCTCCACGCCGGGGCCGCACAGCCGGCCGGTCGCGAGCGCGAAGGAACAGGCGGAGTGGACGTTGACCAGCAGCCGCTCGCCGCGCAGGTCCGACGGGGCGAGCCGGTCGGCGGTCGCGTACCGGTGCCCGGGCGCCGCGACCAGCACCAGTGGCACCGGCTCCAGGTCCAGGAACTCCAACTCCGCGCCGGCCGGAGGCGCGAACCCGAGGCCGCCGAGCGAGTCGCCGGCGTCCAGCACCAGGGCCGCGTCCAACTCCCCCGCGGCGACCGACGCCAGCAGCGCGGACCGGTCGGCCTGCGAGGTGACCTCCACGTCCAGGTCCGGCCTGCGCGCGCCGAGCCGCTGCAGAATCCCCGGCACGATCGCGGCGGCGATCGACTCCAGCGCGCCGAGGCGTACCGCCGTACGCTCCCGGCCCGCGTCGACCACCTCGCGGCGGGCCTGCTCGGCCTGCTCCAGCAGCCGCCGGCTCCACACCAGCAGCCGTTCACCGGCTGCCGTGACCCGCATGCCGCGCGGCCGCCGTTCGAACAACTCGACCCCGAGCGCCACTTCCAGGGTGCGCACCGCCTGCGACACCGACGACGGCGCGAGGCCGAGGCGTACGGCGGCGTCCGTCACGCTTCCGGTCCCCGCGACGGCCTCGAAGGTGCGCAACTGCCGCAGGTCCAGCGGGGGCGCGGGCTGAGCGGGAACCGGGGTGCCGCTCACGCCCGCCGGCCGGTCGGCGCCCGCCGTGCCCGCGGCCGGTCCTGTTCCTGCGGCCGGTCCTGCGCCCGTGCCCGTTCGCGCCGCGCCCACCCGTGTCCGTAGCCCCGCCGTGCCCGCCGTGCCTGCCCTGCCCGCGGCAGCGCTTCGCTTCGCCATGTGCCCCATCCTCGCATTCGGTTCCGCCGAACGGAGCGTGCGGAGCCGGCGGTGGAGCGGGAAGGGGGCGCGGCGGGAGGGTGCGGGGCATGTCGCACACACTTCCGTCGCCCGCCCCGCCACGTATGCCAACTGCCGCCCCGCGTACGGGAACCGCGCTGCTCGGTATCGCCCTCGGGTACTTCATGGTGCTGCTCGACACGACGGTGCTGTCCGTCGCCGAGCCCGACCTGGCGCGCTCGCTGGGCAGTTCGACGGCCGGGTTGCAGTGGGTGGTGACCGGCTACACCGTCGCGTTCGGCGCGCTGCTGCTGTCGGCGGGGGCGGTCGGCGACCGGTACGGGGCGCACCGGGTCTTCCGCGCGGGGATCGCGGTGTTCGGCGCGGGATCGCTGCTCAGCGCGTGCGCGCCGGGGCTGTGGACGCTGGTGGGCCTTCGGGCGGTGCTCGGGGTGGCCGCGGCGGCGTGCGTGCCCAGCTCGATGGCGATGATCAGCCGGCTCTACCCGGACCCGGCGCGGCGGGCCCGCGCGGTGGCGGTGTGGGCGGCGGTGAGCGGCGCGGCGCTGGCGGCGGGCCCGATCGCGGGCGGGCTGCTGGTCGCGCTCGCGGGCTGGCGGGCGGTGTTCCTGGTGAACGTGCCGCTGGCCGCGCTGGTGCTCGCCCTGGTCGCAGGTCCCGCGGTGCGCTGCCCTCGCGGGGAGCGCGAGGTCGACTGGGGCGGGCAGTTCGCGGTGTGCGCGGCGCTCGGGCTCCTCACGGACGCGCTGATCGCGTTCGGCGCGCACGCGGTCGGCCATGGTGCCTGCTCGGCTGCCGGGGCGGTCGTCGCGGGCGCGCTGTTCGTAGGGCGGGAACGGCGGGAGTGGCGGGGGCAGCGGGAACGGCCGGAACGGATGGACCGGCGGGAACGGCGCGGCGCGTCGCCGGTGCTGGTGCCCGCGGTGCTGCGGGCGCCCGGGATGACCGGCATGCTCGTGGCGGGCGCGGCCGTCGGGTTCGCGCTCACCGCCGTGCTGTTCGTGCTGCCGCTGTTCCTCCAGTCCACCCGGGGGTACGGCGCGGTGGCCGCGGGTGTGGCCTTCCTGCCGCTGACGCTGCCGACCGCGGTGAACCCGCTGCTGGTGACCGGGCGGCTGGTGGCCCGGTTCGGGCCGCGCGGGCCGGTGCTGGGCGGGCTGGCGCTGCTCGCGGCGGCCGGCGGCGTGATGGCGGGCGCGGCGAGCAGCGGGGCGCCGTATCCGGTGCTCGCGGTGGGGCTGTGCGCGGCCGGCTGCGGGGTGTCCCTGGCGCTGCCCGCGCTGACCACCGCGGTGATCACCCTCGCTCCGGCCGGGGCGGCGGGTGCGGCCGGCGGTCTGCTCAACGCGGTCCGGCAGCTCGGGGCGACGTTCGGGGTGGCCGTGCTGGGGTCCTTCGTCGCGGTGCACCCCTCCGCCCGCGGCGTCGGCTGGGGCCTGCTGCTGCCCGGGGTGGTCTGTGCTCTGGCGGCGGTGCTGCCCGTCGCTCTCCGGGCGGCCGGCGGGCGCCGGGCCGGGCGGGGCGGCCGCTCGGGGTCGTAGTCCGCGGCGGGTTTCCGGTCCGGGCCCGGTCGTACCCGGTCCTATCCGGGCGGGCCGGGTGCCGGACGTGGCCGCCGCACCACCCGGAGGTGTGTGCGGCGGCCACCAGCCGAAGGAACCCCGGCGGCTGCCCGGCTGGTTACCGCCCGACCGGGTTGAGGTAGGTGGCCGGGCGGGTGGCGCCGTCCTGCTTGAGGATCTGGCCGCCGAACGGCCACTTCAGGGCGAAGTGCTTCGTCTCGTTGGGCGGGGTGACCAGGAACTTCGCCGGGACGAACTTCTCCTTCTTCGGCGTGGACCTGGCGACCGGGGCCAGGGTGATGCTGAAGTCCGTGGTGTCCCCGTGCTTCAGGGTGATCTTCACGGGCTTCTGGGAGGAGCGCCGCAGCGACCAGGTGCCGTCGGTCTTCTGCGCGCCGACCATGTCGACACCGGCGAAGCCGGACACGGTGCAGGTGCGCTTGCTCGTGTTGGTGAACCAGATGTACGCCTGCGTCTGCTTCTTGGTCTGGTTCATCTCCGGCGCCGCGTCACCCCCCGTGGCGAAGCCCGCCTTCAGGTCGGCGGTGTGGCAACGGGTCGGCTTGGCCTTGGCGGTGGAGGTGGCGGCCGAGGCCGGGATGGCGGCAGCGGCGGTGCCGGCGATGACGACGGCCGCGACGGCCACGGCGGTCAGCTTGCTCTTCATGAAGTGCTGGTTTCCCCTCGATGGTGATTCGGCGCGCTGGTCAAGTGCGCGCCTACGCACCTGAAGACGGGCGAACCCGGGGGAAGGTTCGGTATACGGGCAACCTTTCTCCGACAAACAGGCGTTCCACGGTGACCACGTACGAGAACCGCCGTACGGCGGCAGGGGTGCGCTGCTCATCGGCTCGGCCGCGCCGGCCCGGAGCGCGCCGGGAAACGAACTATGCGTCGGCGTTGCCGTCGTCGCGGTCGCCGTCGCGCAGGGAACGGATCATGCCCCGCAGTATCCGGAACGCGTCCGACTGCTCGGCCTCGGACATGCCGGCCAGCATTCTGACCTCGACGGACCGCACCGCCACGGTCGCCTTCTCCAGGCTCCGCCGGCCGCGGGGCGTGAGCCGGGTGGGAAGGACCTTCCCGACGGGTGCCTGCGCGGGCCTGGTCACGTAGCCGTCTCGTTCCAGGGTCTGGAGCAGCACGTTCATCGACTGCCGTGTCACGAACGCGCCCCGCGCGAGCTCGGAGTTCGACAGGCCCGGCCGTTGGGAGAGCAGTTCGAGGCAGGAGTAGTGCGTCACGTTCATCCCGAGGGGCCGCAGCACCTCCTCCATGGCTGCGCGCAGGGCGCTCGAAGCCTCCTTCAGCAGGTAGCCCAGTGATCTGTCCAGGTCGACGCCGGCACCGTTTTGGCTCATGTCAGCATTCTGACATACAGTGGTCTGTGTCAGGATACTGACACGAAGATAAGGAGCATCACCATGCCCGCCACCGGCCCTGACTTCATCTCCCTCCAGGTGCGCGACCTCGACGCTTCACAGGCGTTCTACGAGCAGTACCTCGGCCTGGTCCGCTCCCAGGCCGGACCTCCGCACGCCGTCGTCTTCGAGACGAAGCCGATCGCGTTCGCACTCCGCGACATCGTTCCCGGCACCGACCTCGCATCCGTCGCCCGGCCCGGCATCGGTGCCGCGATCTGGCTGCACGCCACCGACGTCCAGGCCATCCACGACGCTCTCGTCGCCGACGGTCACGCCATCGTCTCCGCACCGATCGACGGCCCCTTCGGCCGGACCTTCACCTTCGCCGACCCCGACGGCTACCAGGTCACCCTCCACGACCGCGCCTGACGCGTTCGTTGATCACCTGTCCGCGTGGCCGCGAGCCGACGCCCTACGCTGTCTCGCATGGCTACGGACAGCCCTGCCGGCGAGGCCGCTTCATCCCCTCACCTCATCCTGTGGGACATCGACCGCACGCTCGTCACCATCGGCGGCGGGGTGAGCCGCGCAGCCTACGAACTCGCCTTCCGGCAGGTGACCGGAAAGCCGCTCGGTGAGCTGCCGGACATGTCCGGCCGAACCGACCGGGCGATCCTGGAGGAGACGCTTCGCCTGAACGGCGTCGAGCAGACCGAAGCCCTGTTCGGCGAGTTCTTCGCCGCCCTGGCGACGGCCACTCGACGCCTCACCGACCGCATGCGCGAAGCCGGTACGGTCCTGCCGGGGGCGCGCGAGGCCATCGCGTCGTGCGGCGCCCGGCACACCGTGCAGTCAGCCGTCACCGGCAACATACGTCCCGTCGCCATGGCCAAACTCGGCGCGCTGGGCCTCGGTGACGGCATCGACTTCGCGGTGGGCGGCTACGGCGACGACAGCAGCGACCGGGCGGACCTGGTACGCCAAGCCCGCAAGCGGGCCTCCGACAAGTACGGTCACGGCTTCGCCGGCCGGTTGACCGTGGTCATCGGTGACACGCCCCACGACGTCCGCGGCGCACTGGACGCCGGCGCGCTGGCCGTGGCGGTCGCGACCGGCAAGTACACCACCGAGGAGCTGCGCCGGGCCGGAGCCGACATCGTCCTGACCGACCTCCGTGATTTCGCGAGCCGTTGCGGCCCAGCGCTCGGCTGGTAATCGCCCGGGCGCCCCTGCGCCAGCGGTCGCTGGTACTCCAGCCGTGGCGGAGCACCTGCACGACGACCGGGCCGAGCTCGTGGTCGACGAGACCGGGGGCGTGAGGGAGGTCACCGGCACGGTCGGTGTCCAGCGCCAGTACGCCAGGCCCGATTGCCCGCCAGTCGCGAGGATTCGAGCACTTCGCAGGTGAAGCGGCCCCTGGGCAGTCACGCAGTCGCCTGCTCAGGGCGAGGTACGCTCGTGGTGATGAGGCCGCCCGCACGGTAAGGAACGGGACCCGGGGTGCGGACAGGGCCGTTTGCCTCAGCACCCTCAGGCAGATCGGGTGCGTTGGCTGGACAGCCGAGAGTCACGCAACTGAGTTGTCCAGCAGGCGATCACGGCCTTCGTCGACCACGGAAGCAGCGGAGCCGCAACACCCCCGCCGACCACATGACCACCTCCCGACTCGCTCTGGCCCAACTGCCGAAGCAGTACCGGCGCGGACGCCAGACCCTGATGCGCACCGACTGCGCAGGCGGTACCCATGAGTTCGTCGCGTGGCTCGCCCAACGGGGAAGGTGGCTGTCCTGCTCGGTCGGCATGACCATCACCGACGCCATCTACGCAGCAGTCCTCAAACGTCCGGCCGCCGCTTGGACGGTAGCCGTCGAGCCGGGCGGCGTGATTCGCGACGGCGCCTGGGTCGCCGAGTCCGCCGGTGACGTCCTCAGAGGCCGGCCGAAGGGGATACGGCTGATCGTGCGCAAGGAACGGCCGGTGCGCCGTGAGGCGCTGTTGATTCGAACGGAGGTGGGAGACCTTCGTCGCTGATCCTGTCGCAGCAGGACGGTGGAGCTGAGGGCAGTCTGATCCGGGTGGTGCCGGTGAGGGCGGGAAGCAGCCCTGACAAAGCCGGGACGTGTCAGCACTGCCAGATGGTGCGGGTCCGGCGAGCGGGACGGAAAGGAGTACGAGAGGAACCGGCGTTTACGTCCCTTCATCTTGCACCGGCTCGAATCTGGTGGATATGGGCCGGGGGCGGTGCGCAACCCGTCGGATATCGGCGGGTAACTCCTGGGCCGGATAGGACGGCTGGCCGGGAGACCACGGTGAAGTGCTGCGGGGTAGCCGTGGTGATGCCGCAGGGACAGAGTCGGGCTCCTCCTCCGTCGAGCGAATCACAGTGAACACGGGAACCATCCGGGTCCTGCCACCCGGCCGGGCCGCCAACCCGACCGGGCGGCTGAGCGCACCGACCGCAGATCGGGCCGGGATGGGGCGGAGCCGTCGTAGTACTCCGAGCCGGGGAAAGCCCGGCACATGGGGAAGGACGGCAACGGTTTCGAGAAGGGAAGGAGGCTGCAATGTCGAAAGACGCGTCGGTGAACATCGGCGCCGCGAATGCGATGGACCCGGTGGGGCCGCGCGCCCGGGTATCGAGGATGCAGGCCAAGCTTCACCGTTGGGCGGCGGCCGACTCCGGCCGCAGGTTCGACGACCTGTTCAACTTCGTGCACGACCCGGCGACGCTGCTGGCGGCGTTCGATCGGGTCGCGGGCAACACCGGCGCGAAAACTCCTGGAGTCGACGGCCTGACCGCCGCCGATATCGAGGAGGGCGTCGGTGTGTCCGGATTCCTGGACGACCTGCAAACCCAGCTGAAAGACGGATCGTTTCGTCCGCTTCCGGTGCGGGAGCGTAAGATCCCCAAGCCGGGCGGCAGCGGCAAAGTCCGGAAGCTGGGGATTCCGACCATTGCGGATCGGGTCGTTCAGGCGGCGCTGAAGCTCGTGCTGGAGCCGATCTTCGAGGCCGGCTTTCTGCCGGTCTCGTACGGATTCCGGCCGAAGCGAAGGGCACACGACGCGGTCGCGGAGATTCAGTATTTCGGCACCAAAGGCTACCGCTGGGTGCTGGATGCGGATATCGAGGCGTGCTTTGACTCGATCGACCACACGGCCCTCATGGACCGAGTGCGGACCCGGGTGAAGGACAAGCGCGTGCTGCTGCTGGTCAAGGCGTTCCTCAAGGCCGGGGTGATGACTGAAACCGGTCACTTCGAGGACAACCCGACCGGCACGCCGCAGGGAGGCATCCTGTCCCCCCTGCTAGCCAACATCGCCCTGAGCGTGCTCGATGAGCATGCCCATGGCCCATGGCGGCCGGGTGGGACGATGGCCAGCCCCGTAAGTCGCGCCCTCCGTCGCCGGAGGGGATTGCCGAACTGGCGGATCATCCGCTATGCGGATGATTTCGTCGTGCTCGTGTTCGGCAGCCGTGACGATGCGGAAGTCCTGCGCGAGGAAATTGCTGATGTGCTCGCGCCGCTGGGACTTCGTTTCTCCGAAGCCAAGACCCGCGTCGTGCACATGAGCGAAGGGTTCGACTTCCTTGGGTTCCGCCTCCAGTGGAAACGCAAGCGAGGTACGGACAAGTGGTACGTCTATACCTTCATAGCTGACCGGCCCATCCGGTCCTTGAAGGACAAGATTCGTGCCCTGACACACAGGTTGTCGCAACAGCCACCCAGGGACGTGCTGAGACGGCTCAACCGGATCATGCGCGGCTGGTCCAACTACTTCAGATATGCAGTCGCGAAGAGCACCTTGCAGACTCTCGCCATTTTCGTCTGGCGGCGGATTGCCCGGTGGTGGATGCGGCTGCACCGCTGGAGCTGGACCGACCTGCGAAGGCATCTCACCGACCACACCGGCCGGTGGCTGATGCCCTCATCGGACGGGATCGAATTGTTCAACCTCGGCCGGGTGCCAACCGAAAGGTACCGGTACCGCGGCAATAAGATCCCGAACCCCTGGATCCTGGCCAACCACGCCTGACGGCAGAGACCGTGGAGAGCCCGGTGCGTGGAAACGCGCACGCCGGGTTCGGCGAGCGGTCCGCAGAAACGGACCGGTGGCAACACCGGCACCGCGCTGCGGGCCGACTCACCCACCCTGGAGCGCAGTTGCGGTGTGGAAACGCTCTTCCAGGGTGCGTACCTCGTGGGGAGGGACGCGGCGCAGTCCGGTCTCGTAACCGCTGTCGGTGGGGGCCCGGGCGTAAACGGCTTTGATGCGGCGGTCGGTGACCCCGAGGACCAGGGCGTGACCACCGGCGTAGCTGAATCCCCGGACGCCGACGCGCTGTTCGTCGATTTCCCCGCGTGTGCCGAGGTAGGTGATCGCCCATCGCCAGTCCGCGATCTGCTGGTAGGGGTCGATGTCCCTCTGCAGTGTGCCAGGAGCGTTCTTCAGCGGCCTGGGTGGTTCCCAGCCCATACCGTGGGAGTGCGGCCTGACCACGGACTTGCCTGTTCGAGTTGGCCGGCGAGGCGGAAGAGCCGGCTTTCAAGGCCGTATCCGGCGGCGAACTGCATACCCACCGGAAGCCCCGTCCCGGCGTCGGCCGTCACAGGTACGGACATGGCGGGCGTGCCTGCCACGTTGAACGGCATGGTGAACGGCGACAGGTCGTTGATGCGCTCGATCCAGCCGAGGCCGTCCAGTGTCTCCGCACCCTCGGTATGAGTGCCCAGAGGCAAGGGGGGCTCCGGCAGGGTCGGCGTGAGGAGGATGTCGTACGCGTCGAAGTACCACGCCAGGTTTCGGGCCACCCGGTTCCGCATCGCGAGAGCGGTGAGGAATTGCGCGCCGCCGACCCGCTGCCCGTAGTGGTAGCCGGCGAGGGTCGCCGGCTCAAGGGTCGAGGAGTCGATGGGACGGCCGAAGGCGGCGGCCAACCCGTCGACCAGGGTGGTGAGGTTCACCGTCATGAGCCGGGCGTTGGCCAGGACGAATTCGTCCCAGTCGGCGCCGAGGTCGACCTCGGCCTCCTCCACCCGGTGGCCGAGGGATTCAAGCAACCGCACGGTGCGGAAGAGGGCGTCGGTCACCGGTGTGGTGGTGCGGCGTCCGCCCCACGCCTGGGCGAGGACACCGATTCGCAACGAGCCCGGATGACGGGTGACTTCCTCCGCGTACGGCCGTGACGGCTGCTGGGCGAAGTAGGGGTCGCCCGATTCCGGGCCGCGGATCTGGTCGAGCAGTACCGCACTGTCGCGTACGGTGCGGCTGACGCTGCCGTGCACGGCCAGGCCGTTGAAGACCTCGTCGACGCCGGGCCCCATGGACACCCGGCCACGGGTGGGTTTGATCCCGAAGAGGCCGTTGTAGGCGGCGGGGACACGGAGTGATCCTGCGGCGTCGGTGCCATGGGCGACCGGGACCACCCCCGCGGCGACAGCGGCGGCCGCGCCTCCACTGGACCCGCCCGCGCTCCGCTCCAGGTCCCACGGGTTGCGGGTCGCGCCGTACAACGCTGACTCCGTCGAGATGCCGTAGGCCATCTCCGGTGTCGCGGTGCGCCCGAACGTCACGAGGCCGGCGCGACGGAAGCGCAGCATCAGTGAGGAGTCGGAGCCGGCGACGTGACCGGCCGCCAGACGGCTTCCCAGCTCCATTCGCCTGCCGGCCATGGCAACCGCGATGTCTTTGATCAGAAAGGGGACGCCGGCCAGGGGTGCGCTGCCTGGGACAGGTTCGTCGTCGGACGGCCAGGTCTCCACGACGGCGTTGATCCGCGGATCGACTGCCTGCACAGCCTCGCGTGCGGCTGCCTCCAGTTCGGCGGGGAGCACCTCGCCCTTGGCCACCAGCTCCGCCAGCCCGACCGCGTCGAAGCTCACGTATTCAGAAACTTTCACTGCCACTCCCTGACAAGACCGATACCGTCGAGTGCCGAACGATACCCCACGGTATCGAAGGGGTCTGTCTGGTATCGTAGGGGGTCGCGAACCCCACGATCGGAGTGACGGAGTAGTCATGGCATCGACCCTCAGCAGGCCGAGCAGAGTGGCGAAGCTGCCGCCTCGTGAGCGCATCCTCGACGCGGCCGAAGAGCTCTTCCAGAAAGAAGGGATCCGGCAGGTGGGGGTCCAGGCGATCGCCGACAAGGCCGAGACCACCAAGATGGCGATCTACCGGCACTTCGAGACCAAGGACGCGCTGGTCGCGGAGTGGCTGCGGATCGTCGCCGCCGATTATCAGGCGGCCTTCGACCGCGTGGAAACCGAATACCCCGACCGGCCCGAGGATCAGATTCTGGGCCTGGCCCGCTTCATCGCCGAGGGACTGCCGGCGATCTCCTACCGGGGCTGCCCGTTCATCAACTCCCTCGCCGAGCTGCCCGACCGCCTTCATCCGGCACGGCAGGTGATCGAGGACCACAAGGCCCACCAGGCCCGCAGGCTGATCGGCATGTGCACCAAAGCGCAGATGCCCGACCCCGAACAGGCCGCGGCCGAGATCACCTTCGTACTCGAAGGGGCGCAGGTCAGCACGCAGAACGGAAGCATCGATCAGACGGGAGACCGTCTGATGAAGATCGTCGGGGGAATCGTGGACCGGCACCTCGGCGCATCCGGGGCGGCTGACCTCTGACGACGATGTGCGGCGACGTCTGTTGGTCGTCGTCCGGGGGTGCAAAACGAAAAGTGCCCCATCCGGATGGGTGGGGCACTCTCATGGCGCTGAACGCGTGGAACTACGCGTCGCCGAACTCTCCGGCGGCGACACCGCCTACGAACGCTGTCCATGCGTCGCCGGTGAACACGAGGGCCGGGCCGGTCGGGTTCTTGCTGTCGCGCGTCGCGACGCGGTCTTCTCTACGTCGCCGTGCGCGCCCGGCGCTTCCACCTCTCCGGTGTGCACGGGGCGCTGTACGGTCCGGGGTTCCCGGAACCCCGGGTCGTCGACGCGGAAACCCTCGCTCTCGACGACAGCCGCACCGCCTGGCTGCGGGCCGGCCAACTCGTCATGCGGCTCACGGACTACCGCGTCGCCGGCCTCCGCACGGAAGCCGTCGCACCAGCGCCCGCGACTTCGAGAAGCGCGCTTGACCCTCACGTGGCGTGATGCCGCATGGTCGAGGGTGTGGAAGAACACCTGACCGTGGGGCGCGTGGCCGAGCTGGCGGGCGTGAGCGTCCGCACGCTGCATCACTACGACGAGATCGGCCTGGTGGAGCCGTCCGCGCGGACCGGGGCCGGGTATCGGGCCTATTCGGCGGGCGACGTGGAGCGGCTGCGGGAGGTGCTCGGCTACCGGCGGCTGGGCTTCGGCCTGCGCGAGATCGCGGATCTCGTCGACGACCCGGCCACCGACGCGGTCGCGCACCTGCGCCGGCTGCGCGGTCTGCTGCTGGAGCAGCGCGACCGCGCCGCCGCGATGGTGACGGCCATCGACAAGGAACTGGAGGCACGGGCCATGGGGATCAGGACGACACCGGAGGAGCAACTGAAGGTGTTCGGGGCGCAGTTGTACGACACCATCGGGTCCGCCTACCCGGCGACGCGGTGCACCGAGCCGCGGATCGCCGCGCGGGTGTGGGAAGCGCTCGGCGACGCGCGGACGGTGCTGAACGTCGGCGCCGGCACCGGCTCCTACGAGCCGCCGGACCGTGACGTGACCGCGGTGGAACCGTCGGCGGTGATGCGGGCGCAGCGTCCCGCGGGAGCGGCGCCGTGCGTGGCCGCCGCCGCGGAGAGCCTTCCGTTCGCCGACCAGTCCTTCGACGCCGCGATGGCCTTCAGCACCGTTCACCACTGGCAGGACCCGATCGCGGGCTTGCGCGAGATGCGGCGGGTGGCCCGCCGCGTGGTGGTGTTCACCTACGACGCGAGCACGACCGGCTGGCTCCAGCGGTTCTGGCTCACCCGCGACTACCTGCCCGAGTTCGCCGACCTCCTCGTCGACTGGCCGTCGCTGGCTGATCTGACCCGGGCGATCGGGGGTCGTGCGGAGCCGGTGCTCGTCCCGTGGGACTGCGCCGACGGCTTCTTCGAGGCGTACTGGCGCCGTCCCGAGGCGTATCTGGACGAGCAGGTGCGCCGCGCGGTGTCGGTGTGGACCAGGGTCGGGCCGGAGGCGGAGCGGCGGGCGGTGGACGCATTGCGCGAGGACCTTTCCTCGGGGCGGTGGGCCGAGCGCAACCGTGACCTGGTCGCGCTGGACACGGCCGAGTTGGGCCTGCGGCTGCTCGTGGCCTGAACGGTCGTGCGGAGTGCGCTGAGCGGTCCGGGGGCGGCAGCACGCTGACGGCGAACGGTGGCGCGGCTCCACTGGATTTTCGCGCGATCACCGCCGGGTGGATTTCCCGTGAGCCGCGTCGCGACTCAGGTGGATCTATAGGATTGTCCCATCGAGCGTGCCGGTGACCGAGCGATCATGGGGGACCCGTGGGCAACAGCAGCGGGGACGACTGGCTCGACCTGGCCGACGCGATCACGCTGCTGCGCCGTCAAGTGGCCGAGGCGCAGCGGCGGGTGGCGACCGACGGGGACGACGGGGTCCACCTCTCCCTCGGGGAGATCACGCTGGAGCTCGGGATGGAGCTGACCGGCAGCCGGAAAGCGGATGCCGGACTGCGGTTCGCGGTGGTCAGCGTGGGCGGCGGCGCCGAGCGCACGCGCCAGGCCACCCACAAGGTCACGGTGCGGCTGGACGCACGTGGAGCCGATCATGCCCCGGTGAACGTCTCCGATGAGGAGTAGGGCGGCCCGGTAGCGGTCCGGGACGGCGGGAGGGGGCCGGATGGAGTTCGACCGGCGGGTGCAGATCCGGGTCCACCGGGAGACCGGCACGACGTTCGGGTCCGGCTACCTGGTCGCGCCGCGGCTGGCGCTGACGGCGGGTCATGTCGTCCAGGCGGCGATGGGGCCGGAGCCGGTCCGGGTGACCGTCTGCCGGCCGGATGCGGGAACGGAGCAGTTCCCGGCGGCGGTTCGGTGGTGGCGCGTCGACGACCGGGTCGACGCGGCGCTGGTGGAAGTCGACGGCCAGGTGGAAGTCGACGGGGCGGGCGGGGGAGATGGCCCGGCCGAAGTGACCGGGCCGGGCGGGGGAGCCGGGCCGGTCGGGGGAGCCGGCCGGCGCTGGCAGCCGCCCGACTCGCTGGCCGACATACGCACCCGGCCGCCGCAACGATGGGGCCGGATCATCGGCACCCGCCCCCACCCGGTCGCCGTCGCCGGCTTCCCCCGCATGGAGAAGGACCCCAGCAGCGGCGACCGCTTCGACGGCCGGATCAGCGGCGAGATCATGCCGGGGACCGGCTCGCTCGCCGGTCGCTACGAGGTCTTCAGCAAGGACGCGACCATCCCGGTACGGGACGGGACCGGCGCCGGCTGGTCCGGGATGTCCGGTGCCGCGCTGCTCACCGAGAGCCGCCAGAGCGGGCTGCTGTGCGGGGTGGTCCGCGCGGACCGGCAGGCCGTGGGCGGTACCCGGCTGACCGCCACCCCCGCCTCGCTGCTGCTCGCGGACAACGGCTTCACCGCGTTGCTCGCCGAACACGGCGGCTGGCAGCCGCTGTTGGAAGCCGCCGAGCCGGTGGACCTGCTCGATCCGGCCGCCCCCGAGCGGGACCTGCGCTCGCCGGCGATGCTGCTGCGCGCCGACGCCGAGGCGGTGGCCTTCCGCGGGCGGGCGGACGAGTTGCGGGCGCTGCGGGACTGGTGCCAGGTCGGTGCCGAGGGCTTCTCGGTACGGGTGGTCACCGGGCCCGGCGGGCAGGGCAAGTCCCGCCTCGCCCGCCAACTGGCCGACGACCTGCGGGCGGAGGGGTGGATCACCGGGCACCTCCGGGCGGAACTGCGGGACAGCGACCTCGCCCTGCCCGAACTCAGGTCCCTGGAGACCGCCCTCGACTTCCTGCTGGTCATCGACTACGCGGACGCCCGGCCGAGCCTGGTGCGCCGGGTCATCGACCAGCTGCGGAGCTGCCGGCACCGTACGCGGCTGCTGCTCCTCGCCCGTACCGGCGGCGCCTGGCAGAGCGACGGGCTGACCGCGTCGCACGCGGACGAGATCCTGGCCAGGGCCCCGACCATCGAACTGGCCGCACTGGTCGGTGCGGGCGGCCCGCCCGACGCCATGACCGCGCTGTTCCGCGGCGCGCTCGGCGACCTCGCCGATCTGCTGGAGGCGTTACCGGGCCTGCCCGGCCGCCCGTCCGCCGGATGGCCGGCCCTGGCGCCGGCCCTGGGCGTGCCGAGACAACTGGGCGTGGACGGCGACGAGTCGGTGCTGACCGTACAGATGGCCGCGCTCACCGCCCTGTTGCAGCACGGCTCGGCGCCGGTCCCGGCCGCGCCCGAGGAGCCCGCCGAGGCGACCTTGCTGCGGCACGAGCAGCGGTACTGGGTGCGGGCCGCCGAACGGCTCGGGCCGCTCGATCCGACCGTCCTCCAGCAGGCCGTGGCCGTCGCCGCGCTGTGCGGGGCGAGAGACGAGACCGAGGCGGTCGCCGCCGTCGGGGCGCTCCCCGGCATCCCGCCCGCGCGGGCACCGGTCGTGGCGGCCTGGCTGCGTACCCTCTACCCGGCGGGACCGGACCGGTTCTGGGGCCCGCTGCAACCCGACCGGGTCGGCGAGTACCACGCCTCCCGCGCCCTGCTCGACCTCGATCCGCCGCTCCCGCTGGCCGACCTGCTGGCGCGCTCCTCCGCCGACCAGCAGGTGCAGCTGGTGACCGTGCTGGCGCGGGCCGCCGCCGCGCACCACGGGGCGGGCCGCACCGCCAGGACCGCCGGCGTGCAACAGGCGCTGCTGGACGCGATGCCGGCCGGCGGCCTCAGCGTCGAGGTGCTGAACCGGCTCCGGATCGTCCTGATCCACGCCCACGACGGTCTGGACCGGCTGGCCCTGAAGCTCGCCGAGGACTCCGTGACCGCCGCCCGGCGGCAGGCGGCGGACGGTTCGGCGACCGCACTGAACGACCTCGGCATCGCCCTGGACCTTCTCAGCAGCACGTTCAGCGGCGCGGGCCGCGCGGAGGAGGCGCTGGCCGCGGCTCAGGAGCAGCTGCGGGTCATCGAACGCCTGGACCGGAACCACCCCGGCCGCGACCGCGCCCACGCCCTCGCGGTGAGCACGCTGAGTTCCTGCCTGTCCGCCGTCGGGCGCGACGAGGAGGCGCTGCTCGCCCTCGGAGAGTCGGTGGAGCTGCTGGAGCGGCTGGGCGAGACCGACCGGCACACCAGGACGAGACTCGCCTGGAACCTGAACAACCTGTCCGACCGGCTCTGGGACCTGGGCCGCCTCGACGAGGCCCGGCGCGCGCTGCGCCGGGCGGTGGAACTCTCCGAGCAGCTCGCCGTCACCGACTTCTCCCACGAGATCCTGCTCCCCGTCTGGCGTTCCAACCTCGCGGCGCTGCTCGTCGGCATGCGGCGGCACCAGGAGGGCCTCCGGTACGCCGAGGACTCGGTGCAGGGGCTTCGGCTACTGGCCCGCCGCGACCCGCGCAACTTCGAGGGCCGCCTCATCTCCTCGCTGGTGAACCTCGGCAACATCCTCCACCAGCTGGGACGTTCCGCCGAGGCGTGCGCCGCCCTGCAGCAGGCGGTCGGCATCGGGGAGCACCGGCGGCGGATCGGGCTCGCCGGCGCCGAGGCGGAGCTCAGCCTGGTCAAGCACACCCTCCAACTCGGCCTCTGGCAGGCCCTGTCCGACTCCCTGGAGACGCTCCCGGACGCGCTCTGCCGCGCGTTGGACCTCTGGTACGGGCTCGACCGGGAACTGCCGAAGTACCAGCCGCTCATCGCCTCGCTCCTGACCGACTCGGTGGCCCTGCTGAGCGAGGACGGCCGCTGGCAGGAGGCCCTGGAACCGTCGATGGCGGCGGTGGAGATCTGGGGCGGGCTGGTCCGCGCGTACCCCGCTGATCACCTCCGCGACTTCGTCGAGGCGTACACCGCGATGCAGGAGGTGACGCGCCGGGTCGGATCGCAGCCGATTCCCCGGAACGCTGCCGTGGCGATGCTCAGCCGACATCTGCAGGAGCAACTTCCTTACGTCTTCGAGGTGTTGGACGAAGCCGAGGCAGCCGCCAAGGCCGCCGAAGCCGCGGCTCACCGCGAGTAGCGGCGAGCACGACGCCGGCGCCCCCGCCCGTGGTGGGTCTCGACGCGACCCCGGCACCCCTTCTTCGCCAGCGGAACCTACAGGTACGCCTCCGCGCGGGCGGCAAGCGTCAGGACGCGTCGGGCGCCGGCCACCACCGCGGGGTCCACGAAGCGGCCGTCGGGCAGGGCCAGGGCACCGGGCGAGGCGGCGGCCGCGGCCACGGTCTCGCGGGCGGCGTCCAGTTCGCCCGCGGTGGGGAGATAGGCGCGCGCGATGACGGGGAGCTGGCGGGGATGGATGGCGGCGCGGCCGAGGAACCCGAGGGCGCGGCCGCGACGGCAGGAGGCGTCGAGGCCGTCGAGGTCGCGCACGTCGGGGTAGACGGACTGCGCGGGCGGGGCGAGTCCGGCCGCGCGGGCCGCCACGACGGTCCGCACCCGGGGCCAGGTGAGCGCGTCCTCCTCGGTCACGCCGAGGTCGGCGCGCAGGTCCGCCTCGCCGAGCGCGAGTCCGCGCACCGCGGGATCGGCGGTGGCGATGGCGAAGGCGTTCTCCAGGCCGAGCGCCGATTCGAGCAGCGGGTAGAGCCCGGGCACGGCCGCGCCGGGCCCGGCCAGCTCGCGGTGGAGCCGCAGCACGGACGCGATGTCGCCCGGCCCGGCGACCTTCGGCAGCCGCAGCCCGCCCAGGCCCGGCAGCCCGGCCAGCGCCGCGAGGTCCGCCGCGAACAGCGGGCCGTCGAGGGCGTTGAGCCGTACGTGCACCCGGGCGGGCCCCGGCACCGGCTCGGCGAGCAACTCGGCGGTGGCGGCCCGCGCGTACTCCTTGCGGGCGGGGGCGACCGCGTCCTCCAGGTCGACCAGGACGACGTCCGCGCCGGAACGCAGCGCCTTCGCGACCACGTCCGGACGGTCGCCCGGGGCGTAGAGCCAGGTCAGGACGGCGTCGTCCGCACCGGCGCGGTCGGTGGCGGCGGGCCCGGTGGGGGTACCGGGTCCGGTGCTGGCGGGCCCGGTGGGGGTGCCCGTCGTGTCGTGGGTTCCGGCGCTCACAGCGCGCCCTCCGCCCTCAGCGCGGCGATCTCCGGTCCGTCCAGGCCGAGTTCGGTGAGGACGGCATCGGTGTCCGCGCCGTGCGGGCGGCCGGTCCAGCGGATCGCGCCGGGCGTGCCCGACAGCCGGAACAGGACGTTCTGCATCCGCATCGGCCCCAACTCCGCGTCGTCCACGGACGCCACGGTGCCCAGCGCGCCGTACTGCGGATCGGTCATCACGTCCCGCACGTCGTAGATCGGCGCGACCGCGGCCTGCGCCTCCTCGAAGGCCGCGACCACCTCGTCCCGGTCGTGCCCGGCTATCCAGCTGCCGACCGCGGTGTCGATCTCGTCGGCGTGCGCGGCCCGCCCGGTGCCGGTGGCGAACCACGGCTCCTCGACCAGTTCCGGCCGCCCGACCAGCCGCATCACCCGCTCGGCGATCGACTGCGCGGAGGAGGACACCGCCAGCCACGCCCCGTCAGCGGTCCGATAGGTGTTGCGCGGCGCGTTGTTGGTGGAGCGGTTGCCCATCCGGGGCTGCACGTAGCCGAGTTGGTCGTACCAGATGAGCTGCGGGCCCAGCACCGCGAGCATCGGCTCGATGATGGCCATGTCGACCACCTGCCCCGCGCCCGTACGGTCCCGGCCGGCCAGCGCGGCCATCACCGCGAAGGAGGTGGCGAGTGCGGCCACGGAGTCGGCGAGGCCGAACGGCGGGAGCGTGGGCGGGCCGTCGGGCTCTCCGGTCGCCGACGCGAACCCGCTCATCGCCTCGGCGAGCGTGCCGAAGCCGGGCCGCGCGGAGTACGGGCCGAACTGCCCGAACGCCGTCACCCGCGCCAGCACCAGCCGCGGGTTCGCCGCCGACAGCTCCTCCCAGCCCAGGCCCCAGCGCTCCAGCGTGCCCGGCCGGAAGTTCTCGATGATGACGTCGGTGGACGCGGCGAGCTTGAGCAGCACGTCCCGGCCGCCGGGCGTCGACAGGTCGAGGGTGATGTTGCGCTTGTTGCGGCCGAGGTGCTTCCACCACAGGCCCACGCCGTCCTTGCTCGGGCCGTGGCCGCGGGAGGGGTCCGGCTTGCGCGGGTGTTCGACCTTGACGACGTCGGCGCCGAAGTCGCCGAGGAGGGTCGCGGCGCTCGGCCCGGCGAAGAGCGTGGCCAGGTCCAGCACCCGCATGCCCTCCAACGGGCCGCCGGCGGGCGGCGTGTGGGGAGCCTCGGGCGACGGCTCGGTGCGCGGCGGCGGTACGGCGGTGCCGTCGCCCGAGCCCGCGGCCGTCACCGCGTCGGCGGAAGCGGGGAGTCGGTCGTCGGGGCGGGTACTGCGGGTACTGGGGTGGTGCATGGGAGCTACCTCGGCTTC
Source organism: Streptomyces sp. NBC_00448 (assembly GCF_036014115.1). Classification (NCBI taxonomy): domain Bacteria; kingdom Bacillati; phylum Actinomycetota; class Actinomycetes; order Kitasatosporales; family Streptomycetaceae; genus Streptomyces; species Streptomyces sp. NBC_00448. The sequence goes on along the minus strand of NZ_CP107913.1, from coordinate 1,064,694 downwards.
TTCCACGTGCTTCGGCGTCCGGCGGATTCGCCGGGGTGCCGGTCCTCGCTCGTCCGGTCGTCGTCGGTCGTCGTGTCGTCCCGATCAGCGGGGGTGTTCGTCGGCAGTCGTCGTCGGTCGGTCATCTGCGGCCGCTCATCCGTGACTTGGGCGGTCGGCCCGGCGCGATACGGGCGTACCGCCGGCGGCCCGCGCGTCGATCTCCGCGCGCTCCGGCATCGAGGACGACGCGCCCTCGCATTCCACCGACAGCGCGGAGGCGGCCGTCGCCCACTCCAGCGCCGCCGGCATCGGCCGGCCCTCGCCGAGCGCGACCGCGAGGGCGCCCACGAAGGTGTCGCCGGCCGCGGTGGTGTCCACCGCCTTCGCGGGCAGGGCCGGTACGACCAGCGGCTCGTGGCCGTGGGCGGCGTACAGGCAGCCCGCCGCGCCGAGCGTCACCACCACCTCGGGCACCGCGTCGAGCAGCGCGCGGGCGGCGGCGCGCGGGTCGGAGTGGCCGCTGAGCGCGGCGGCCTCGTGCTCGTTGGGCACCAACAGGTCGGTCACCGCGAGGAGTTCCCCGGGCAGCGGCTGGGCCGGCGCCGGCGTGAGGACGGTTCGGACGCCGTGCCGGTGCGCGGCCCGCGCACCCGCCAGCACGCCGTCCAGCGGCAGTTCGAGCTGGAGCAGCAGCGCGCCGGCCGCCGCGATGACGTCCTCGTCGCCGTCGGCGAGGGAGGTCACCGTGCCGTTCGCACCCGGCACCACCACGATCGCGTTGTGGCCCTCGCCGTCGACCACGATGTGCGCGATGCCGCTCGGGCCCGGCACCGTCCGCAGCGGGCCGGTGCCGACCCCCGCGCCGTCGAGGGCGGCGCGCAGCCGCGGTCCGAATTCGTCGTCGCCGACCGCGCCGACGAACGTCACCTCGCCACCGGCCCGCGCGGCCGCGATCGCCTGGTTGGCGCCCTTGCCCCCGGCCACGGTGCGGAACGCCTCGCCGGTGACGGTCTCGCCGCGCGCCGGCGCCACCCGGGTGTACGCCGCCAGATCCATGTTGGCGCTGCCCAGCACCACGATGCGGGCCCGCCCGGACGGCGGGGCGCCGCGGCGCCCCGGGGGAGCGGAGGGTGCCGGGGGAACGGTCGGATCGGTGCTCATCGGGTGCCTTCCTCGGGGGTGCCCTGTGCGGGGGCGCGGCGCGCGGGCGCTTCGTGCTCCCGCGGGTTCGGGCCGGACGGCAGCACGGCCAGCGCGGCGGTACGACGGGCGAGGGCGTCGAAGCCGATGCCGTCGAACCCGCCGACCGTGCTGGCCAGCCGGTTCTTCAGCGGGCCGGTCCACTCGCCGGGCAGCGCGGCCGCCGAACCGGCCAGCAGCCCGGTGACGGACCCGGCCGTCGCACCGTTCGAGTCGGTGTCCCAACCGCCCGACACCACACGGCAGATGGACCCGGCGAAGTCCCCGTCGGCGTGGGTGAGGGCCGCCGCGAGCAGCGCCGCGTTGGGCAGGACATGCACCCAGTGGTGGTCGTGGAACCGCCGGTGCAGCTCGTCCACGACGACGGCGAAGCCGTCCGCGCTGCCCGACGGTTCGGCGCCGGCGAGGTCGATGCCGAGCCGGACCGCGCCGGCCAGCCGCGACCCGCGCGGCACCACCTGGAGCCCGGCCGCCAGGCACGCGTGCACGTCGGCGCCGCCACCGGCCGCCCGCGCCACCACCGCGGCGGCGAACATCGCCCCGTACACGCCGTTCGCGGTGTGGCTGAGCACGGCGTCGCGCCACGCCTCGTCCGCCGCCGCGGCCGGGTCGCCCGGGCGGGTCCAGCCGAAGACGTCCGCGCGGATCAGGGCGCCGATCCACTCCCGGAACGGATTGCGCCAGGTGGCGGTCTCCGGCGGCTCCAGCCCGGCCAGCAGGTTCCGGTACGCGACCCGCTCGGCGGTGAAGGTACGGCCCGCGGGCAGCTCGTCCAGCCACAGCTGCGCCACGTCCCGGGTGCGGAAGCCGTGACCGCGGGCCTCCAGCAACATCAGTGCCAGCAGCGGGTAGTTGAGGTCGTCGTCCTCGGGCATCCCGTCGATGTTCTCGGCCAGCGAGGTGGGGCGGCTGCGGCGGTTCCACGGGAAGCGGGCGGCGACCTGCGGGTCCAGGCCCACCTCGGTGAAGTAGCCGCGCACCGGCCAGTTGCCGGTCGAGCGGGCGATCGCCCGGATGCCGTCGAGCGGCAGCTTCTCCACGGGCTTGCCGAGCACGCACCCCGCGGCCCGGCCCAGCCAGCCCGCCTCCAGCCGCTCGGCCAGCTCCTGCGGCCGCTCGACCCGCGCCACGGCGGGCGGCGCGCCCGCGGCCGCGTGAATCCCGGCCAGATCCGTCGGCTCCTGCTCGGCCAACGGCGAGCGCTGCCCGGCCAGTTCGTCCAGCAGCTCGTGCGCGAGCGCCCGCACCTCCGGGCGCACGGGACCGGGGGAAGCCCCGGCCCGCTCCGGCGCCAGGTGACCGCCGGCGGCCAGCCAGCGCCCGCGCACCGCGGCCGTGTCGCGCCCGTCCTGCTCGGCCTGCCGCAGTTCGTGCCCCACCAGGTCCTCCGGCTGCACCCAGGTCAGCCGCAACGGCTCCCCGAGCGCCGGATCGGACCCGGCCCCGCGCCCGCCGTCACCGTCGGCCGTGCCCGGCCCGGTCGGCGACGGGGGCGGGTACTCCGCGGGGTGCGGGCTCATCGGACCTCCGCCAGCGCCGTGAACGCGGCTTCGTGGGCGCGGCGGCGGTCGGTGTCGCGGGCGAAGACCTCGCGGGCGACGGCGGACAGGTCGGCCGCGGGGGTGTGCAGGTCGAGCCGGCTGGCGCGGGCCACCTCGTCGCTCCACCCGGCGGGCACCGCACCGGTGCCGCCGAGCGCCCCGGCGATCGCGCCGCTCATCGTCGCGATGGAGTCGCAGTCGCGGCCGTAGTTGACCGAGCCGAGCACGGCCGGTTCGTACGCCCCGCCCGCGATCAGCAACATGCCGAGCGCGACCGGCAGTTCCTCGATCGCGTGCAGCCGGGAGGGTCGGCGGGCGCCGAGCGAGGGCTCGCGGTAGCGCGGGCCGACCGTGTCGAACGGCGCGACCGCCTCGCGCAGCGGCGCCAGCGCCTCCTCCCAGTCGTCGAAGCCGGTGGCGCGCTCGCACACCGCCTCTATCGCGGCGCGGGTGCCGTCCTTGGCGAGGGCGAGCGCCGCCTCGACCACGGAGGCGGCGGTGGCGTCCGGCGCGAACGCCGCGGCGACCGCGGCGGCGAACACCCCGGCGGCCTCCCGCCCGTACGACGACTGGTGCGGCGCGGCCACCTCCAGCGCCTCGGCGTACGCGGCCGCGGGGTTGCCGGCGTTGACCGCGCCGACCGGCGCCATGTACATCGCGGCACCGCAGTTGACGATGTTGCCGACGCCCGCCTCGCGCGGGTCGACGTGGCCGTAGTGCAGCCGCGCCACGATCCACTTCTCGGCGAGGAAGATCCGCTGGAGCGGCAGCGCCTCCGCCTCCAGCTCGGGAATCCACCGGGGCGTGCCGATCAGGTCGGGCACGAGGTGGTCGGCCACGCTGTACGCGTCGAGGTGGTCGCGGACCTTGGCGTAGACCCGCACCAGGGCGTGCGTCATGAGGGTGTCGTCCGTGACGTGCCCGTCGCCCTTGTGGTACGGCGCGATCGGGCGCGCGGTGCGCCACTCCTCGTAGAACGGGCCGACGATGCCCCGTACCCGGCCGCCGTGTCGCTCCGTGATCTGCTCGGGCGTCCAGCCCTCGACCGGGCCGCCGAGGGCGTCGCCGACAGCGGCGCCGACGAGGCAGCCGGTGATGCGGTCCTCAAGCGTGAGTTTCATTGCTTCCGGGTCCTTCCGTGACAGGGGCATGGGGGTCGGTGGCGAGCGGTTGTGCGGGGTGTGCGGGAGCGCCGGGCGAGGCGAACGGCTCGGCGGGCGGTGGCGAGGTGTCCGGTACGGCGTACGGGTCGGCCTCGGGCTCGACGCCGGCCAGCCGCCCGGCCAGGTCCACCAGGTCGGTGCCCACCAGCCGGGGCAGCGCGCAGCCGGGCAGCGTCCGGCACGCCTCCCGCCAGGAGACCGGCAGCGCGGCGGCGCCGCCGAGCGCACCGGCCAGGGCGCCGGCCAGCGCGGGCGCGGAGTCCGCCACCCGCGACAGGCAGGCCGCGGCCGGCACCGCCTGGTCCACCGCGCCGTCGGCGGCCAGCACCAGGGCGAGCGCCACCGGCACGGTCTCCGCGGCGGCGATGCCGTAGCTGTAGACGTGGTCCACGATCTGGTGTTCCAGCAGCGGGACCAGGCCGAACGCCTGGCCGTGGCCGTCGGGTTCGGCGGCGCGCGCGGCCCGGGCGAGGGCGACCGCGTGCTCGGCGTTGCGGGAGATCTCCGAGCCGGCCGGCAGTTCGCGCAGCGCGGCCCGTACGCAGTCGTCGGCGGACGCGCCGGCCAGCGCCAGCGAGACCGCCGCGGCCATCGCCCGGGCGCCGTGCACCCCGTCGCCGTCCTGCGTGTAGTGGGCGTCGTACTCCGCCAGGTCGGCGGCGGCGGCCGGGTCGCCCGGGTGCACCACGGCCAGCACGCACGCGCGCCCGCAGGCCGCGTCGTCGAAGAAGTGCGGGTTGTCGTGGCCGGTGGCGGGCGGCCGCAGCCCCGTGGCGAGGTTGCCGAGCCCGGCCCGTACCGAGATACGGGCGCGCAGCGGGATCACCGCGGACTCCACCTCCGAGGCGCGGGCCGCGGCCGAGGAGATCTCGGCGGCGAGCGACATCCAGGCGAGGTCCACCGCGGCCCGCACCCGGCGGTCGCGGCTGAGGTCGCTCAGCAGCGCGCCGCGCGCCGACAGCACCGACTCGGCGGTGAAGGCCGCCCACTCCGCGTCGTCCGACGGCCCCAGCCGCAGCGGCTCGGGCGGCTGGTTGAGCGCGATCGGCACCGGCAGGGTCGTGGTCGCGTTCTGCTCGGCGAACGTGTCCAGCTCGCGGGTCAGCCGCCGTGTCCACTCCGGCATCCGCGCGGCCCGATGGCGTGCGGCCGGCCATCCCGCGGCGTCGCCCGCGGCGAGCCCGAGCAGCAGCCCCTCCACCCGGTCCCGGGTCACCCGGTCACCCGGCGCCGCCGCACTCTGGGCGGTGTCCGAAGCGGGCGCGGGGATGCCGGGCGTGCCGGTGCGGTTCACGGGGATGTGCTCCGGGTGTGGGGAGTCGCCGCGTCCGGTGGCCGGACGGGGCGTCGTGGTGGCGGCACCGCCGGAGGTCCGGTGTGCCGTGGCAGCCGGAAGTGCCGAGGTGCCCGAACCGGTCCTGAGCGGCCGGGAGTTGCCGGTGCCGGTGGCGGCATCGGCCGCCGTGCGCGGGCGTGGTGCGGTTTCGCGGGGCGCGCCGGCCTCCGGGGCCGAGTGGCCGTCGGGGCGGCCGGGCTCGCTGTCGGGGCGGCCGGGCCCGCCGTCGGCCGTCGCCCTCGCTGCGGAAGCGGGCCCGCGCGAGAAGCCGTGTGCGGTGGTGCTCATGACGCCACCCGTTCCGCCGGACCGGGCAGGGGTTCCCCGGGGGCGAGCAGGTCGGCGATGTCGCGGACGTGGTAGCCCGCCATGGCCGGCAGGCAACTGCCGGTGACCGGCTTGATCGCTTCCGACCAGTGCTCGGGAATCGCGCCGAACCCGCCGAGGGTGCCGGCGAGCGCGCCGGCGACCGCCGCGGTGGTGTCGGCGTCGCGGCCCATGTTGACCGCGGTGAGCACCGAGCGGCTGAAGTCGCCCCCGGCCAGCGCGAACGCGCCGAACGCGAGGCCGACCGCCTCGGGTGCGAGGTCGGTCCAGGGGTACCCGCCGATGACGACGGCCGAGCGCAGCGCGCGCTCGCGGTCGAGCACGGTGAGCGTCGGGTCGAGCCGGACCCGGCGCGCCACGGTCACCGCGCGCCGCAGCGACCGCGCGGTCCAGGAGTCCTCGGGCACCACCGACAGGGCGGCGGTGATCACCGCGGAGCAGTCCCCGCCGGTCATGGCCGCGGCCACCCCGGCGGCGACCGCCTGGCCGCCGTAGATCCCCTCGCCCTCGTGGCTGACGGTCCCGTCGATCGCCACCAGCCGCGCGGCCTCGGCGGGCCGCCCCGCCGCGTAGACGCCGAACGGTGCCGCGCGCATCGCCAGGCCGTCGCTCCAGGCGTGCCGGTGCTGCGCGGTGATCGGCGAGGCCAGCCCCCGGCGCAGGTTCTCCAGGGTGCCGCGCTCGCTGAACCCGGCGCCGCGGAAGGCCCCTTCGTCGCGGTCGGCGATCCACACGTGCCAGGCCGCCTCCACGTCGCCGGTGGTGAGCGCGGCGCCGTACCGGGCCAGCAGCAGGCCGGACAGGATGGCGTACTCCGTGTCGTCGGTGCCCGCCGGGTCCTCGGTGACGAAGTCCTCGATACGGCCCCAGCGCTGGCGGATCTGCGACGGCTTCATGTTCTCGGCCGGCGCCCCGAGGGCGTCACCGACGGCCAGCCCGGTGAGCGCGCCGCGCGCGTGGTCACGGGGGCTGCCGGGTACGGGGCGGGGGCGGCGGATGCCACCCGGCGGCGGGGCCAGTGCCGTGCCGGACGTGCTGAGGGGTGGGGGACCTGATGCGTCAGAGGCGCTGGGTGAGGCGGGAGTTGTGCTCATGCCGTGCCGTTTCCTGGTGAGTACTGCTGTGTGGTGCGTGGCTGTGCCCTGCGGGTGCCCGGCGGCGGTGGCGGGCGGGCCGGACCCGCCGGCGGTCGGTGGCCGTGCGACCGGGGACGGCGGTGGTGCTCGGTGCGGGACACGGTGCGGGCTCCTTCCGGTGCGGGTGTCGGGGACGGGGACGGGGACGGATACGGATACGGGCGACGGTCGAGGTCAGGGGATCGGGTGGCCGATCGCTCGGTCCGCTCGGCAGTGCGGCGCGCCCTGGGGAGGGGCGCGCCGCACTCCCTCAGTCCCGGTACCGCTCGAAGACGCGGTTGCCGTCGCGGACGAGTTTTCCGCGCAGCGAGTCCAGGCTGATCGCGCCGCTGTAGTACTGCTGGAGTGCCGGCGTGGCGATCTTGTCGGACCACTCGGGGTAGCCGCGCATGCCCAGCGCGGGGGACGCGCTCAGGTACTTCGCCATCGCCATCCCGGTGCTCCACCCGAGCTTCGTGGTGGTCAGCGACGGGTCGCGCAGCGCCGCGGTGCCGGTCGGCGGCATCCAGTCGCCCTGTGCGAGCTGCACCAGGTGCGGGGTCTGCGTCATGAAGTCGATGAACTCCACGGCCGCCTGCTGGTGCTTGCAGGACTTCGCCACCGACAGGGTCTGCGGGCTGACCCCCTGGGAGCGCCCGCCGTCGGGCGCCTTGCTGCCGACCGGCAGCGGCAGGACGACCCAGTCGAAGTGCTTGGGCGCCTGCTGCTCGATCTGCTGCCGGTAGGAGAAGTCCAGCGGCAGCATGGCGTATCGCCCGGCGAAGAACCCGGGCAGCACGTCGCCGCCGCCGAGCGCCAGCCCGCTGGAGGGCGCGGACCTGTCGGTCTTCACCTGCCGCCGGACCAGCTCGGCGAAGGCCGAGTCGGCGCTGCCGAACCGCACCTCGGTACGGCCGCTGCCCTCGTCCTTGTACAGGACCCGGCCGCCGTTGGTCAGCGCCAGGTTCAGCGTCACGCTCACCGGCGAACTCATCGGCCAGGCCGTGCCGTACCGCTCGGCGCCGCTGCCGTGGTGGGACAGCTCCCGGCAGATGTCCTCGAACTCCTGCCAGGTCCACGGGTGCGCGACGTCCGGCAGCCGGACGCCCGCCTTCACCAGCAGGGTGCGGTTGGCGATGAGCACCCGCGGTTCCTGCAGGAACGGCACCCCGTACACCGCGCCGTCGAACCGCGCGGTGTCCCAGGTGCTCTGCGGGATACGGCTCTTCAGGCCCGAGGACAGCAGGCCGGTCAGGTCCGCGAGGTAGCCGCCGGAGCCGAAGTCGGTCAGGTCGATGCCCTCGTCATGGATGATGTCCGGCGCGGCGCCGCCCTCGAAGGAGGTCAGCAACTGGTCGTGGACGTCGTCCCAACTGCCCTGCACATAGCGGACCTGCACCTCGGGGTGCTGCTTGTTCCACTGCGCGACCAGCGCCTTGTTCGCCTTGACCGACTCCGTCTGCCAGGCGAGCGACAGGAAGTCCAGCCGCGGTACGCCCGAGCCGCTGGAGGAGCCGCAGGCCGACAGCAGCGACCCGGAGCCGGCCACCGCGGCGGTAGCGGCGGTGCCGGTCAGGAAGGTACGGCGGCGCATCAGCCCTTCACCGCCCCGGTCATCATGCCGCCGACCAGCCGCTTCTGCAGCAGCGCGAAGAACAGCAGGCTGGGCAGGGTGGCGAGCACCGACGCGGCGGCGAGCGGGCCGAGGTCCGCGGCGCCCTCGGCGCCCAGGAAGTGGGTCAGGATCACGGACATCGTCTGCTTCTCCGGGGACTTGAGCAGGACCAGGCCAAAGAAGAACTCGTTCCACGCGGTGACGAAGGAGAACATCAGCGTGGCCACCAGGCCCGGCATCAGCAGCGGCAGCACCACGCTGCGCAGCGCGCGGGCCCGGCTGCACCCGTCGATCGCGGCGGCCTCCTCCAGCGAGACCGGCACCGCCTTGACGTAGCCCTGGAGCATCCACAGCGCGAACGGCAGCGTCCACACCACGTAGACCAGGCCCAGGCCGAGCCGGGAGTCGACCAGGTGCATGTTCTTCAGCACCATGAACAGCGGGATGATGATCAGCACCAGCGGGAACATCTGGCTGACCAGAATCCAGGCGGTGCCGGCCCGGCTGACCATCGAGCGGAACCGCACCATCACGTAGGCCGCGGGCACCGCGATGGCCACCGAGACGACCGCGGAGATCCCGGCCACCATCAGGCTGTTCAGCGCGGAGTGCAGCAGCGGCTGCTCGTCGAAGGCGGACCGGAAGTTGTCCAGCGTGGGGTGCTTCGGCAGCCACGTCGGGTGGATCGAGCCCAGTTCCTGCGGCGACTTGAAGGCGGTCGAGACCAGCCACAGCAGCGGGAAGGCGAGGAACACCACGTAGCAGAGCAGCGCGACGTACTGCCCGGCGCGGCCCATCCGGCGGCGGGCCTTGCGCCGCCCGGCGCCCGTGGAGGCGCTGGGCGCGGGGGTGGCGGGGGGAGCGGGTACGGCGGCCGCGCCGGCCGCGTCGGTCGCGCTCATGACTCGTCCTCCTTCAGGCGGTTGCGCAGGAACACGGCCAGCAGCACGGCGATCACCGCGACCATCACCAGGCCCATGGCGGCCGCGTAGCCGAACTGGCCGTAGCGGAACGCCTCGTCGTAGGCGAAGAGCATCGGCAGCTCGGTCTTGCCGCCGGGTCCGCCGCTGGTCAGCACGTAGACCAGGCCGAAGGAGTTGAAGTTCCAGATGAAGTTCAGCGCGGTGATGGAGAGCACCACCGGCTTGAGGGTGGGCCAGGTCACCGTGGTGAACCGGCGCCACATCCCGGCGCCGTCCAGGCTCGCGGCCTCGTGCAGTTCCAGCGGGACGTTCTGCAGGCCGGCCAGCAGCACCACGGTGGTCTGCGGCATGCCCGCCCACACGCCCACCACGATCACCGCGGGCAGCGCCAGCGACAGGCTGGACAGCCAGTCCGTGGTGCCGTCGGTCAGATGCAGGTGGTGCAGGGTGTTGTTGAGGATGCCCGCGTCCGGGTTGTAGACCAGCCGCCACATGATGCCGACGACGACCTCGGGCATCGCCCACGGCACCAGCGCGAGGGTGCGGGCCAGCCAGCGCAGCCGCAGGTTCTGGTTGAGCAGCAGCGCCAGGCCCAGCGACATCAGGAACTGCAGCACGGTGACGCACACCGCCCACAGCAGGCCGATCCGGAACGACTGCCAGAAGAGCGAGTCGAGCCGCAGGTCCTTGAAGTTGGCGATGCCGGTGAAGGAGGTGGAGTTGGTGACGCCGGACTGGGCGTCGGTGAAGGCGAGCGAGATCCCGTAGAGCAGCGGGCCCACGCTCAGCACCAGCACCGGGATCAGCGCCGGCAGCAGCAGGAACCAGGCGTCCTTGTCCAGGCCGAGCACCCGGCGGCGCGCGGCGGTGGAGCGCGGCGGGGGAGTGCCGGCCCCCTGTCCGGTACGGCGCCGCGGCCGCAGGACCGCTCCGGCGCTCATGACGCGCTCACCGGGGTGTTGCCGGATGCGATGCCCGTGCCCGGGATCTGGTTCGTGGCCGTGGCCGTGCCCGGGTTCGCGGCCGGGCTCGTGCCCGGGTCCCGGTCCTGGTCTCGGTCCACGCCGACGTCGGCATCGGGGCCGGAACCGTCGTCGCGCCCGGGCCGGACGTGCGCGGTGGAGCCGCGTACGACCAGCCGGGGCGCGACGGTCTCGCACCGCACCTCGTGACCCTCGCCGTCCAGCCGGGCCAGCAGCATCTCGGCGGCTATTCGGCCACGTTCGGCCGAGCCGAGGTCCACGCTGGTCAGCGCGGGGTGGCCGGCGCGGGCCAGTTCGCTGTTGTCCATGCCGGCCACGGCCAGCTGCTCGGGTATCCGCAGGCCCCGGTCGTGGGCGGCGTGCACCGCGCCCAGCGCGAGCTGGTCGTTGGCGCAGAAGACGCTGTCGATACCGGGGTCGGCGTCCAGCAGCCGGTGCATCGCCGCCGCGCCGGCCGCGATGCCGAACTCGGTGGTGACGGTGAGCTCCGGGTCGTGGTCCAGCCCGGCCTCCTCCAGCGCGGTGCGGTAGCCGAGGCTGCGGTTACGACCCGGGACGGTGTCCGCGGGGCCGTTGATGAACGCGATCCGCCGCCGCCCGCTCGCCAGCAGGTGGCGCATCGCGAGCACGGCCCCGGAGACCGAGTCGGCCCGCACGCTGTCCACCGGCGCGTGGTCGGGCAGCGACCCGATCACGACCACCGGCCGCGCCGCCCCGGACAGCACCTTCAGATGCTCGTCGGTGACCCGGATCGGGACCAGGATCAGGCCGTCGCTGGTCCGGTCGGCCAGGCTGCGCACCACGTCCAGCTCGTCCTCGGCCACGGCGTCGGTGGAGTGCAGCAGCAGCCGGTAGCCCAGCGGCTTCGCGGTCGCCTGTATCTGGCGGACCATCGAGACGTAGACCGGGTTGCCGACGTCGGGCATCGCGAAGGTGAGCTGCTGGGTGCGGCCGCCCTTCAGCGACCTGGCCACGCCGTTGGGCACGTAGCCCAGTTCCGCGGCGGCCTGTTCGACCCGCCGGACCGTGTTGGGGCGGGCGCCGTGCCCGTTCAGCACCCTCGACACCGACGCGATCGAGACACCCGCCTTCGCGGCGATGGTCTCGACGGTCGGCGGTCCGGCCGAAGTCGTCATGATCGTCCTTTCGCTGAAGCTGAAGCTCTGAGGCTGGGTCCGGAGCCGGGTCCGGCCGAGTCCGGAGATGCATCCGAAGCTGAACCGCAACCGAACTGTAAACGTTTACAGTTCGCACCTGGCAGGCTGCTTCCGAGGAAGTGGTTTCCGCTATGTTGCGCGGGTGTTTCGCTGATCGTCAATGAGCTGTGGCCTGAATCACACGCATGAGGGAGGCGCCGTCACACACCCGACTGACCGTCACCTACGTCCGTACCCGCGCCCGCGCCCGCGCCCGCATCCGCTGCCGGCCGGAGAAAGGCGTCCCCGCGCGAGGCGGGACCCGCTGTACCGTTTCGGGTGTCGAGGTCGAAACGAGTAGGTCCGGGGTCGGAATGCCTCAACCCATCGGCAGCAGCGGCCCCATCGGCGAGCGGCTGCGCGAGATCCGCAAGCGGCGAGGGCTGACCCAGCACCAGCTAGCGTCCGCATCCGGCGTGTCCCTGTCGCTGGTCAGGAAGCTGGAGCAGGGCGAGCGGGACGATACGCGGGTGGAGACGGCCCTCGCGCTCGCCGTGGCCCTGCGGGTGCCCACCAGCCGGTTGCTGGGAGGCGTGCACGAGACGCAGGGCGCCTCTCCGAGCGTTGTGGACCTGTGGACGCCTGTCCGCGCCGCGCTGGCCGCTCCACCGCCCGGGCCCGCCGACGACGCCCCGACGGTCGCCGGAGTCCGCGCGGCCGTCGCCGCCGCCATGCCCCTTGCGGCCGGTGACCGTCTTGACGAGTTGGCCGAGGTGCTGCCCGTGCTGCTGCGCGACTCCGCGGCCGTGGCCGACGCCCCGGCGGGGCGCGCGGTGAACGCCGGGCTGATGCGGCTGGTCGGCTGGATGCTCACCCAGACAAGGCAGTTCGATGCCGCCGAGGACGCACTCGGCCGTGCCCTGGACGGTGCTCCCGACGATCTCGACGCGGCGGCCGCGATCAGCACGCGGTGTTGGCTGCTGCTGCGTCGCGGCCGGATCGCCGAGGCCGGGCGGCTCGCCGAGGAGTGGGCCGAGCGGATCGAGCCCCGTATGTCCCGTGCCACGCCCGCGGAGCTGGGCGCGTGGGGATGGCTGCTGCTGCGCGCCGCCGCGGCGGCGGACCGGGATGCCCGGCCGGACGACGCCGAGCGGCTGCTGCTCCTTGCCGGTTCGGCCGCCGCGGCGCTGGGCCCGCGGCAGGTGCCGGGGGGCTTCCTGCGGGCGTTCGACGCGCGGACGGTCCAGCTCAAGGACGCCGAGCACGCCATGGTCTCGGATCGACCCGACCGGGTGCTGCGACTTTCCGCCGAGATCTCCTGGGAGGGTATGCGCCCGACCTCGAACAACCTCAACCGGAACCGGCTGGACCAGGCGTCCGCGCGGGTGCGGCTGCGGCAGTACGCAGAGGCGGTGGACACCCTGGAGACCATCTGGCAGGCCGCACCGCAGTGGCTCCCGCACCAGCGGTATGCCCGCGACATCCTCGGTCAGGTCATCGCCCGGCGGCGGACCCTGACACCACGCATGCGTGTCCTCGCGGACGCGGTCGGTGTGCCGCTGTAGAGGTGGCACTTCGAGCTGACGGACCGTCAAAGTGCCATGGCCGCAGCACGCCCGCGCTTCCTACGGTCAGTGAGTATCCGATCGCCGAACGGGGAACCGCCATGCCGATGCCCGACGCGCTGAGGAACAACCTCAGCGAGACCCAACACGCATCCCTCGCCCTGCGCCGGCTGCTACGGGAACTGGGCGCAGACGAAGCTCTGCTCCGACGGGTCGTCCCCCGCAGCGATGAACGGGGCGCCGATTACGTCCACATTCCACCGCTGCCGCTGGACGTGGCACAGCACCTCGTTCGCCTGCTGCCGACACCGCCCGCGCCGATGCCGCACCCGTGAGGACCCGGAGAACGCGGAACCTCCGCGCCTGGCCCCCGCACTCCGTGCTGGACGACGACCACCCGGCGCGCCCCGCGCGCCTCCCGACGACTCAGCCCGGCGCGCCCGTCCCCGTATCGGGTTGAGCACGCGTACTCAGGTCCGCGCCCGGCCGGCGGCGGACGATGGGCTTCAGCCAGGCGAGGGTTGGGGGATCACATGCAGCTCTTCTGTTGGCTCCTCGGGTCGGCCGCACTGCTCACCGATGCCGCGAGCCGGAGCCTCTTCCTGTACCTCGGCCGGCTGGCCCGGCGCGGGGTGTCGGGCACCGAGTTCGTCGTGATGTCGCTGGCATGGGTCTTCCGCGTGGTGCTGGCGCTGCGGTTCGCGGGGATCGCCGGTGCCTTCGTGCTGGCGGCGGACCGCGCCGGGACCGCCTCGGCGGTGCTGTACGGGCTCGGTGCGCTGGGGTGCGCCGTCACCGTCGTCGAGGTCGCGCAGACGCTGTACGCGAGCCTGCGGATACGGCATCCGCGCACGAAGCGGGGGCCGGGCGGATAGCCGGCGCGGGCCGGCCGTCGTACGGTCCCGGGCCGTACGACGCCCGGCCGGGCACCGTCAGAGCTGGTCGGGGTCCGGGGCCGGGTCCGGACCCGGGGAGGTGGCGCGGCCGTGCCAGTCGAGGCAGACGACCATCGCGTCGTCGTCGGGCTCGGGGGAGCCGCGGTGGGTGGTGAGTTCGCGCAGCACCGCGCGGGGCACCTGGGCCGGGGGGAGGAGACGGGTGCTGGTGATCGCCCGGGCCAGCGCGCGCTCGCTGTAGCGCTCGCCGCCGGGGGACACCGCGTCGTACACGCCGTCGCTGACGAACAGCAGCCGGTCCCCGCTCTCCAGGTGGAGGTGCTGGGTGGTGTAGAGGGTGTCCTCGAACATGCCCAGCGGCAGCTGCGGTTCGAGTTCGACCGGCTCGACCTTGCCGCCGCGCAGCCGCCACACCTTGGGCGAGCCGGCGTCGATGACCTCGACGTCGCCGGTGGCCAGTTCGAACCGCATCAGGAGCGCCGCGAGGTGCACCCGGCCGCGGTAGTGCCCGTAGACCGCCTGGTCCCCGAGGAACGCCTGGTCGGCCAGTGACAGGTCGGCGCGCCGGCCGTTGCGCAGCGCGTGCACCGCGAGGCTGGTGAGCAGCGCCGCCTCCACACCCTCGCCCATGCCGTTGGTGACCGTGAGGGTCAGGTGCCCGGCGGACGCGGACCAGTCGAAGTTGTCGCCGTGGATGGCGTACGCGGGCTCCAGGCCGCCGCCGATGTCGTACTCCGGGCGGGAGCAGGAGCGGGCCGGCAGCAGTTCCCACTGCATCTCGGCGGCGAGGGTGAGGCGGTCGGCGCGGCGGGCTTGCAGGTAGAGGTCGGTGTCCCGCTCGGCGACCACGATCTCGTGCCCCAACACCTCGGCCAGCTCGGCGAGTTCCGGTTCGGCGGCCGGGTCGTACCCGCCCTCGGCGAACCGTACCGACAGCACCCCGATCCGGTCGCCGCGCACGCTGATCGGCAGGTGGGCGGTGAATTCGCCGGTGCGCGGATCGGTCTGGGTGTGCACGCGCTGGGCGCCGAAGGCCCGTCCGGCGGCGCTGGAGTGGATCGGCGCGGGCTCCGCCGTATCAGGGGTCCCGCCCACGGGTTGCAGTATGGTCAGAGCGTAGTCGGCCATGAGCAGGTCGACGTCGACGGCCGCGTAGTGCGTGATGAGCGCGCCCCTGGCCGCCGCGAGGAGAGCGTGGGGTGCGGCGCCGCGCAGCTCGCGTTCCGCAGCCGTGAATCTGTCCACCGGTCGGTTACCGCCTGTTCGAGAGTATGGAAGTCAAAAGGAGGGGAAAGACGCTTTATGCCTCGGCGACTGACAAGGCAGTTGGGAAGTGCCACAGTTGAGGGCATGCGCTCCGGGATCTCCTCCAGTCGGGACCGGGACGCCGCCGCTCAAGCCGCCCGCGAGGTGATCGAGCTACTCGAGGTGCTCTGGACCCAGGACCGGGACATGACCTCGACCGCACCGGTCTCCTGGTCGCAGCTCAAGGTGCTCTATGTGCTGGACCGCGACCGGGGGATCAATCTGCGCACCCTCGGCGAGCTGCTGGGCTCCGCGCCGTCGTCGGTCAGCCGGATGTGCGACCGGCTGCACGCGCTGGGCTTCATCGAGCGCTCGCTCAGCTCCGCCAGCCGCCGCGAGCTCGAACTGCGCCTGTCGGTGCGCGGGGAGAGCTACCTCGCCGAGCTCAGGGCCCGCCGCGAGACGTCCTTGCTGCACATCATCTCCGCCATGCCGCCGGCCGAACGGGTCGCGCTGGTGGAGGGCCTGAGCGGATTCCGTTCCGCGATGGCCGACCTCGCCCCGCGCGAGGACACCCCTCCGGAGACCGGGTCCGTCGAGTCCGCGTAGGCCGAGTCGCAGGCGGCGGCGAGCGCGCTCCGCCCGCGTCGGGGCGGCCGGTCGGGCCGCGGGTCGAAGTGCCACTTGTCACCTGCCTTCCGTGCTGCATAGCGTCGTCTACCCGGATACCGAAAGATGCCACGCCTGTACGAGCGCGCGCCGAGCCGAACGGCGGTGCGCGCCGCACCACGCCAGGGTGTTCTCGCAAGACATGGTTGTCAAATAGCAAATGTTGTCCGCGCGCAAAGATCGACAGCGGTGATCGTCGAGGGTGGCGGGGCGGGGGTCGCAGACGGCCGGCGGCCGGCAGCCTGGGCGGAGGCTGCCGGCCGCCGGATGGAGACCTGGAGAGGGGACCCGGAGGGTCAGGGGCGGGTCAGGGCGTGGTGGTGAAGTCGTCGAAGTCGACCTCGCCCGTCGTGCCCGCGGCGTGCGAGGTCGCGGTCAGGCCGACGTCCTGGGTCGCGGCGGCGGTCGGCACGCCGATGGTGCCGACCAGGTGCCAGGTGATGCCGTCGGTGGAGTAGTAGCCGCTGTAGGTGGTGCCGTCGCGGACGAGCTTCAGCCACGAGGGGTGGACCGCGGTGCCCACCGAATCCTGGGAGTCGAGCTTGCCGTCGCCGTCGGAGTCCCAGTCGAGCAGGTAGCCGTTGCCCGGGGTGGCGACCAGCGCCACGTAGCCCGGTGAGGTGTCGGACCGCGTGATGTCGTTGCGCACCATGATCCCGGCCTTGGCCCACACGTCGGTGTCCGCCTGGGCGTCGATCTTCACCGTGGTCGTGGAGCCGTCGTGCTCGGCGCCCGGCAGGTAGATCGTGCCGTACTCGTTGGTGCCGTTGTACAGGTCGGCGCCCTGCGCGCTGATGCCGAGCCGGCTGCCGGACTGGCTGAAGGACGCCGTGGTGGAGGCGAAGGTCCGGTAGGGCGCGGCCACCGGGTGGTTGACGGTCACGGTGTCCCCGACCGCCGGGTGCGCGGTGCCGGAACGGTCGCGGTAGGAGGCCGTCGCCTGGAACGCGCTCGCCGCGAACAACTCGTCCGACGGCTTGAGCGTGACGGTGTACGTGGCCCGCAGCGCGTGCCCGGCGTCGAGGACCCGGGCCTTGGTGGGCGAGTGCGTGGTGATCGTCGCGCCGTCCGGCCCGGTCAGCTCGAGCGCGGCGTCCGTGACGGGGTGCGAGCCGTTGTCGGACAGGGCCGCGGTGACCGTACGGGTGGTGCTGTCGCTCGCGGCCGGCGCCCAGTCCAGCGCCAGCGTCACCGACGGGGCGGCGGTCCCCAGGACGTGCCGGGTCGGGTGGACCCGGAACAGTTGCACGCCGTGCGGCGGCACGTCCGCCGCGATCCGGCCGGCCGACTCGGTGGTGCGGTGGCCCCACAGGTCGGTGAGGGCGTAGTCGCGGGCGCCGGGCAGCCCGAGCGCCTTCGCGGTGGTCGCGACCTCGCGCGGTGTGGAGCCGGTGTTGAACAGGCCGACGATCGCGTCGCCGTTCGGCTCGTTCTTGGCGAACACCTGGCTGTCGGCGCCGTCCGAGATCCGCCGCGCGTCGATGCCGTCCTGGTCGACCGCGAGGACGTCGGTGTTCTTCAGCATGGCCAGGTCGGTCGGGTCGAGGTGGGTCAGGTCGCTGCCGAGCATCAGCGGTGAGGCGGCCAGCGACCACAGGCTCATCTGGGTGCGCCGCTCGTCCGGGGTCAGCCCGTCGTTCGCGCCGTTGCCGATCTCCAGCGAGTCGTAGTCGTTGTAGCCGCCCGGGCCGCCGTACGGTGCCCAGTCCGCGACCTGGTCGAAGCGGGAGGCGAGCGAGGGCCAGGTGGTCAGCGGATAGCTGCTGCCGTTGGGGCCGCAGTAGCACTCGATGTCGCCGCCGGTCCGCCAGCCGTCCGACAACTGCTGCCAGGCGGCCGTGTTGGTGATGTCCAGGCTGTTGGACAGCTCCAGGTGGATGGGCCGCCCGGTCTGCTTCAGCGCCTGCGACCAGGCGCGGACGTCCGCGATGTCGGGGGTGCCGACCCCGTCGATCTTCAGGTAGTCGATGCCCCACCCGGCGAACTGGTCGGCCCAGGAGTCGGTGAACGCCTGCGCGCCCGGCTTGGTGTAGTCGATGCCGACCATGCCGCCGCAGTTGTAGTTGTTCTCGGCGGCGGTGGTGGCGATGTCGTCCGCGTGGTAGCCGGTGCCCTCGATCGCGGTGTTCCGCGCGACGGCCTGCTTCGAGATGCCCGGGGTGACGTAGAGCCCGAACTTCAGGCCGAGCGAGTGGACGTAGTCGGCGACGACCTGGATGCCGTTCTCGCCGCCGCGCGGCGGGAACTTCGCCGGGTCGGTGACCCATCGGCCGTACCCGTCGACGTCGGGGCCCTGGCTGCCCGGGCACTGCTGCCAGAAGTCGTCCACGTTGACGTAGACGTAGCCGTCCTTCGCCAGGCCGGTGTCCTTGAGCGCCCTGGCCTGTGCCTCGATGGTGCTCGCGGTCGGGTTCTTCCGTACGAAGCTCCAACTGCTCCAGCCGAGTACGGGTTTCGCCGCCGCGGTGCCGCCCGCGGCGGGAGCCGTGGCCGGGGCCGAGCCCGGGCTCGCGGCCTGCGCGGCCGGTCCGCCGGCCGCGGTGGTGCCGGCGGCGAGCAGCAGCGCTCCGGCGAACGCGGCCAGCGCGCCTCTGATCGGTTTCCTCATGGGGGACTTCCTCCGTCGCAGCGCCCTGACAGCGCGAGAGGGGTGGGTGATGGCCCGGGGCCCTGTCCACGCGACCTCGGGCCGTCGGCCTGGGAGCGGCCGGCGCCATGGGTCGGGCAGGGTCCGGGTACGGAGAAGGCTGCGGGGGCGTGTGACACGGCGCACCGCGCTCTTCTCCCCGTCCCGGAGAAGGGCCGGCGGACCAGCCCGAGCACACTCGGCCACCCGTCGCCGTACGACGCCCGATCGCACCACAAACGCTCAACGATCCCCGTACTGGCCGGGTTTGAGCGCACACGATCAAACGTTCAGCAACAGATAGCACCATGGGCGCCCACTGTGTCAAGGCTCACGTCGCACCCCGTGAGACGGCACCCTGCCCGCCCGCCCCGGCCCCCGGAGCCGGCAGGAGGGCGCCCTTTGGGGGTGCGGGGAACCGCGCGGCCGGCCGAGGACGGGGCGCGCTGGGCCCGTGAGCCCAGGCCCCGCGGGGCACCTGCTCGGCCTCCGGTGGGAACGCGGCAAGGCATACTCGGTGTGCGGGCCCGTCGGGCCCGTGAGCAGCGGAGGTGCGCGATGGTGTCGTCGTCGGGGCAGGAGCCGGCGCGGAGGGTCACGATCCATGACGTGGCCCGATCAGCAGGGGTTTCCCGGCAGACGGTGTCACGCGCACTGAACGGCAAGGACGAGATCGACCGCTCCACCAAGCAGCGGGTGCTCGACGCCGCCCGCGAGCTCGGCTACCGGCCGAGCCGGTTCGCCCGGGGCCTGGTGCGGCAGGACACCACCACGATCGGGCTGGTCATCCCGGACCTGCGCAACCCGTTCTTCACCGAGGTCGCCGCCTCCGCGCTGGAGGCCGCCCGCGCCTGCGGCTGGCACGTGGTCGTATACGACACCGCCGACCGCCGCGAGGAGGAGATCGGCACCCTCCAGGTGATCGGCTCGCAGGTGGACGGGGTGGTCGGCTACTTCAGCTGCACCGAGGACGAGCTCGACCGGTACACCCGCGGCATGCCCATGGTGCTGATCGACCGCGACCGCCCGACCGAGCGGTTCAGCTGCATCCGGATCGACGGCGAGCAGGGCGTGCACGCCGCGATCGCGCACCTGGTCGCCCAGGGCCACACCCGGATCGGCATGCTCGACCACATCGGCCGCGCCGAACCGAGCCTGCGCCGTGCCTGGTTCACCGCCGCCGCGCTGGCGCACGGCGTCGACCCGGGCCGGGTGGCCGGCGCCGCCCAGTCGGCCGACGGCGGCGGGGCGGGCCTGCGGGACCTGCTCGCCACCCATCCGGAGATCACCGCGGTCTTCACGTTCAACGACATCGTCGCCGTCGGGGCGCTGCGCGAGGCGCGCCGGCTCGGCCTCGACGTGCCGGGTGAACTGGCCGTGATCGGCTTCGACGGGCTGCAGTTCGGCGCGCTGATGGAGCCCCCGCTGTCCAGCGTGGCGCTCGACACGCGCCGGCTGGGAGCACTCGCCGTCGAGCAGGTCAGAAGGCGTCTGACCGGCGCAGATCCACTGCCGCCCGAGGACCTGGTGGTCCGGGCCGAGCTGCGGCTGAGTGGCTCCGCGTAACCTGAGCGACTTGGGATTGACCCGTATGTCTTGACATTCGACATGAACGAAGCGCAGACTTCCGGCAATTCACCAGTCCCGTGAACGCTCCCGGGAACGTTCACGGAACAGCCCGTCCGATCGCTCGGCGAAGCCGCCGCCCCGGCCCCGCCGACCTGAGCATTCCAACCAGAAGGCAAGCCTGCCTTGAGGTGTCAACGTCGACCTGTCCAGCACTGGAGCTGGACACCCTGGAAGGAAACCATGAGAAACACCGCCTCGCGCGTCCGCCTTGCCGCCGCCGCCGTCACCGCGGTGGCAAGCATCGCCGCGCTCGCCGGCTGCTCGTCGTCCAGCCACTCGGGCGGCTCGTCGGCCGCCTCCGCCTGCGCGCCCGCGAAGGGCAAGGTCACCCTCCAGTACTGGAACACCGTTCCGGGCATGGACAAGGTCGTCGCTCTGTGGAACAAGCAGAACCCGGACATCCAGGTCCAGACGAAGGACATCTCGAACGACCAGTACGGCACGATCAGCAACTCCCTGAAGGCGGGCAACGCCCCCGACCTCGCCCAGGTCGGCTATGACGAGCTGCCGAACCTGCGCACCCAGAACGCCTTCGTCGACGCCTCCAAGTGCGGCACCGCCACCGCCGACAAGTCGAAGTTCGTGCCGTGGACCTGGTCGCAGACCAGCTTCGGGGGCACCGGCGTCTTCGCCCTCCCGCAGGACACCGGCCCGATGGCGCTGTACGTGCGCACCGACCTCTTCACCAAGTACCACCTGCCGGTCCCCACCACCTGGGACGAGTACGCGGCCGACGCGCAGAAGCTGCACGCCGCCGACAAGAACATCAGCATGACGTTCTTCGACCCCAACAACGCCGAGTGGTTCAACGGCCTGCTGTGGCAGAACAGCGCCAAGATGTACTCCTACAGCGACAACAAGTGGCAGGTCAGCGTCGACTCGGCGAAGAGCAAGCAGGTCGCCGACTACTGGCAGAAGCTGATCGACGCCAAGGAGGTCCGCACCGACCTCGCCAACGGCTCGACCCAGATGTACGCGGCCTACCAGAAGGACCAGATCGCCAGCTACGTCGGCGCGGCCTGGGGCTACAGCATGTTCCGCGACAACCTGCCCAAGCAGGCCGGCAAGTGGTCGATCGTCCCGATGCCGACGTGGAGCACCAACGCCTCGTCCGGCGACTGGGGCGGCTCCACCGTCGCGTTCATGAAGGGCAGCACGCACCTGTACGAGTCGGTGAAGTTCAACACCTGGCTCAACACCGACCCGCAGGCGCTGGCGCTGGAGAACAAGCTCGGCGGCCTCTACCCGGCGGCCACCGCCGGCCTGAAGATGCCGTCGCTGTCCCAGGGCGTGCCCTACTACAACAACGAGAAGATCTTCGACGTCTTCGCCGAGTCGTCCAAGAACATCGACACCGACTTCTCGTGGGGCCCGACGCAGAAGACCGTGAACCTGAGCCTGCAGGACGCGATGGCCAAGGCCGCCGCCGGCAAGGGCACCCTCAGCGGCGCGCTGTCCACCGCCCAGGCCAAGGCGCTCAGCTCGATGAAGGACCTGGCCATCCCGGCCGAGTCCGGCAAGTGACCCCAGCATGACTGACACCGAAACCCGCGCACGGCGCGTGGTAGCGGCGCCCGATGCCCCCCGCCGCCGCCGCTCCGGCGGCGGCCCGCGGGCGGGCACCATCGCCGCCTTCCTGACGCCGTTCTTCCTCCCGTTCGTGCTCTTCTACCTGGTGCCGGTGGGCTACGCCCTCTGGCAGAGCTTCCGGGTGGTGCGCCGGACCGGCGGCCAGTACGGCACGTCGTACACCACCTTCGGCGGCTTCCACCAGTACGCGCAGGTGCTGCACAACACCGAGTTCTGGTCCAGCATCGGGCGCATAGGGCTCTTCGGCATCGTGCAGGTGCCGGTCATGCTGTTCGTCGCGCTGATCATGGCGCTGCTGCTGGACACCCCGCTGCTGAAGGTCAAGGCGTTCTTCCGGATCTCGGCGTTCATGCCCTACGCCGTGCCCGGCGTGATCGCCGCGATCATGTGGTCGTACCTGTACTCGCCGCAGCTCAGCCCGGTGGTCGACCTGCTCGGCCACCTCGGGCTGCACCCGGACTTCCTCGGGCCGGGCGCGGTGCTGTGGTCCACGGCGAACGTCTCCACCTGGCTGTGGACCGGCTACAACATGCTGATCATGTTCTCCGCGCTCCAGGCCATCCCGCAGGAGACCTACGAGGCCGCGAAGCTCGACGGCGCGAACAACTGGACCATCGCCTGGCGGATCAAGGTCCCGATCATCGCGCCCTCGATCGTGCTGACCACGGTGTTCTCGATCATCGGCACGCTCCAGCTCTACGCGGAGCCGGCCGTGCTGCGGCAGATCTCCTCGAACATCTCCAGCACGTTCACCCCGAACATGCTCGCCTACGCGGTGGCCTCCGGGAACAACTACCAGCAGGCAGCGGCGATCTCCGTGGTCATCGCCGTCATCACCTTCGTGTTGAGCTTCGGGTTCATGCGACTGACCTCGAAGAAGGCCGGACTGTGAGCAATCTTCACCAGGGCCGCCGGTCCGCCGCCTCCCGAGAGAGCCTCGCCAGCCGCACGGCGGTCATGGCGCTGATGCTCCTGCTGACGATCTACTTCCTGCTGCCGGTCTACTTCCTGATCGTCGCGGCCACCAAGCCCCAGGGCGACCTCGCCTCCACCAACGGCCTGGCGTTCTCGCACTTCAACCTCTTCAGCAACCTGCACACGCTGTTCAGTCGCAGCGACGGCATCTTCCTGAAGTGGGCGCTCAACAGCGTGATCTACGCGGTGGTCGGCGCGGGCGTCGGCACCCTGATCTCCGCGCTGTGCGGCTACGCGCTCGCGAAGTTCCAGTTCCGCGGCAAGGAGTTCCTCTTCTCCGTCGTGCTCGGCGGGGTCCTGGTGCCCACCACCGCGCTCGCCCTGCCGCTGTTCCTGCTCTTCTCCTCGACGGGGATGGTCAACACCTACTGGGCGGTGTTCCTGCCGAGCATCGTCAGCCCCTTCGGTGTCTACCTGGCCCGGATCTTCGCCTCCGCGGCGGTGCCGGAGGAACTGCTGGAGTCGGCCCGGCTGGACGGCGCGGGCGAGTTCCGCACCTTCTTCTCGGTGGCCTCCCGGCTGATGGCGCCCTCGCTGGTGACGATCTTCCTCTTCCAGTTCGTCGCCATCTGGAACAACTTCTTCCTGCCGATGGTGATGCTCCAGAAGGAGTCGCTCTTCCCGGTCACGCTCGGCCTGTTCGAGTGGAACGGGCAGACCGCCCGGGCGCCCCTGCTCCAGGAGTCGGTGATCACCGGCTCGCTGGTGTCGATCGTGCCCGTGATCATCGTCTTCATCCTGCTCCAGCGGTTCTGGCGCACCGGGCTCGCCGCCGGATCGCTGAAATGACCTGCGGGCGGGCCGGTTCACCGATCCCGACCGGTCCGCCCGCAGCACCACCTCACGCAGCACCGCGGTAGCACCACCACTGCCGCGGCACCGCAGCACCATCGTTCGCCCACCGCGCCCGCCCGCGGGCACCACCACCCCTCCCGTGTCCGCCCGCCTCGCCCGGGCCCGCCCCCAGAAGGTCGCCGACCCATGCCCCAATCCGCCGTCTTCGTCCCGCACTTCCACTGGGACCGGGAGTGGTACGAGCCGTTCCAGGTCTTCCGGCACCGCCTGGTGACCGCACTCGACACCGTGCTGGACACCGCCGACGCGCACCCGGAGTTCCGGTTCACCGTCGACGGGCAGATGGCCGCGGTCGAGGACTACCTGGAGATGCGGCCGGAGAACCGCGACCGCCTCGCCGCCCTCGTCGCCGAGGGCCGGCTCGCCGTCGGCCCGTGGCTGATCCTGCTCGACGAATTCCTGTGCTCGGGCGAGACCATCGTGCGCAACCTGCGGATGGGCTGGGCCGCGGCGGAGCGGCTCGGCGGCGCCATGCCGATCGGGTACCTGCCGGACATGTTCGGCCACGTGGCGCAGATGCCGCAGATCCTGGCCCGCGCCGGGTTCGCGCACGCCGCGCTGTGGCGGGGCGTGCCCGGGACCGTCGACGGCCACGCCTTCCGCTGGCAGGCCCCCGACGGCTCCGAGGTCAGGACCGAGTTCCTCTTCGACGGCTACGACAACGGCCTCGACGTGCTGCTGGTGCCCGAGGACATCCGCCGCGCGCTCGCCGACTACGCCGAGATGACCGCCGGCCGCTGGGGCGGCGACCCGCTGCTCGCCATGGCCGGCACCGACCACAGCGCGCCCGACCCGCGGCTCACCGAGTGGCTGCGGCGCGCCTCCAGCGACGAGCGCCCGATCACCCTGGCCACGCTCGACGAGTACCTGCGCGGCCATGTCCGCGACGAGCCGACCGCCGTCGTCACCGGCGAGCTGCGCAGCCATGTGCGCGGCAACATCCTGCCGGGCGTGCTCTCGGTCCGGCTCGGTCTCAAGCAGCGGATGGCCGCCGCCGAGCGCACCGTCGACCACGCCGAACGGGCCGGCGCGCTGTGGTCCGGGCGTGACGACGCGCCGTTCCTGGAGCTGGCCTGGCACAAGATCATCGAGTCCACCGCGCACGACTCGGTCGTCGGCTCCGGCACCGACGAGACCTGCGACCAGGTCGACGCCCGGCTCGCCGAGGCGGCGCAGGCCGCCCGCGCGGTACGGGACGCGGCCCTGGCCGAGCCCGCCGCCGCGGTGCCCAGCGACGCCCACCTGGTCGGCAACACGCTGCCGTTCGCGCGTACCGCCCACATCGAGGTGGACGTGGCGGCGCCCGCCGAGGGCGGCGCACTGGCCGCGACCGCCGCCGACGGCTCGCTGCACCCCGTGCAACTGATCTCCCAGGCGCCGACCGTGCTCAGCGACGAGGTGATGGACGCCTCCCAGGTCGAGCGGGTGCTGCGCCGTATCCACCGCCGCGAGCTGTTCGGCCGGCAGATCGACGCTTACGAACTCACCCCCGGCAGGCTCGTCTTCCACCTCGCCGAGGTGCCGACGTCCGGCCCGTTCGACCTGCTGATCCTGCGCCGCCAGGTCGCCGAGGCCGCGGCCGCGCACCCGGGGGAGTGGCAGGTGCTGACCCTGGAGGAGGCCCGCGCCACCGCCCTGGTGCCGGTGCACGTGCCCGCCTCGGGCCTCGCGAGCGTGCGCGTCACCCCCGCCGAGCACGCCCCCGAGTACGCCCCCGGCGCCGGCTTCACCCCGGCCACCGCCGCCGGCCGCGCCCTGGCGAACGGCCTGGTCGACGTCGAGGTCCGCGCCGACGGCACGGTGGACGTCACCGGCGCCGACGGCACCGTGCTGCGCGGCCTGGGCCGGCTGGTCGACGGCGGTGACCGCGGCGACAGCTACAACTACGGGCCCCCGGCCGGCGACGTGCTGGTCGAGGAGCCCGCCGAGGTCGCCGTGGAGGTCCTGGAGGACGGCCCGCTGCGGGCGCGCACCAGGATCACCCGGGTCTACCACTGGCCCGCCGCCCTCACCGAGGACCGCGACGTGCGCAGCGCGCAGACCGTGGCGACCCCGGTCGAGACCGTGGTGGAGCTGCGGGCCGGGGAGCCGTTCGTACGGATCTCGCTGTCCTTCCTCAACCGCTCCGCCGACCACCGGCTGCGCTTCCACGCACCCCTGCCCGAGCCCGTCACCGGCTCCGCGTCCGCCGGGCAGTTCGCCGTCACCCCGCGCGGGCTCACCGCCGAGGGCGGCTGGGGCGAGCACCCGCTGCCGACCTACCCGGCCGGCCAGTTCGTCACCGCCGGCCCGGTCACCGTGCTGGTCGACCACTCCGCGGAGTACGAGGTCGTCGGCGACGGCACGGAACTCGCCGTCACCCTGCTGCGGGCGGTCGGCTCGATCAGCGTCAACATCCACCCCTACCGCGACGAGCCCGCGGCGAGCGAGATCCCCGCGCCGGGCGCGCAGGACCTCGGGCTGCGGATCGCGCACCGGCTCGCGGTGCTGCCCTCGGCCGGCGGGTGGCAGGCGGCCGGCGCGGTCGGCGCGGCCGAACTCTTCCGCAACGACGTGCTGGTGGCCCGCGGCACCGCGCCCGCGGGCGGCGCCCTGCCCCCGGACACCGAGGGCATCCGGGTCGACGGCCCCGACGTGCTCGTCTCGGCGGTCCGCCGGGTCGGCACCGCGGACGGCGGGACCGGCACCGAGGTCCGGCTGACCGCCATGAGCGACACCGGGGCCCGGGCCCGCGTGACGGGCGCGTTCACCGAGGCGGTCACCGTCGACCTGCTCGGCCGGCCGCTGTCCGCCCAGCCGGCCGACGGCGCCCTCGACCTGACCCTGGGCGGCTGGGAGATCCGCACGGTCGTCCTGCGATAAGCAGCGGCAAGGAGCCCCCCGCACAGCCCTTTACGAGAAAGAGTCGTGACCCGTGTCCTCCTCTCGCACCGCCCCCGAAGACACCGCGTACGTGGCCGACCCCGCGCCGGGGCACGGTGCCCTGCGCCCCGCGCGCTCCTGGCTGCACTCCGACGCCCCGGCCCTGAGCCTGAACGGGCCGTGGCGGTTCCGGCTGTCGCCGACCGCGCGGGTCGCGGCGGACTTCGCGGCCGGCGCCTTCGACGACGGCGGCTGGGACACCATCCCGGTGCCCTCCCACTGGGTGCTCCAGGGCGACGGGGCCTACGGGCGGCCGCACTACACCAACGTGCAGTTCCCGTTCCCGATCGACCCGCCCCACGTGCCGGACGAGAACCCGACCGGCGACTACCGCCGCCGCTTCACGGTGCCGGCCGAGTGGGCCGGCGCCGAGCGGGTGGTGCTGCGGTTCGACGGGGTCGAGTCGCTGTTCCGGGTCTGGGTGAACGGCGAGGAGATCGGCGCCGCGAGCGGCAGCCGGCTGGCCCACGAGTTCGACGTGACCGCGGCCGTGCGGCCGGGCGACAACGTCGTGGCGGTGCGGGTGCACCAGTGGTCGGCGGCCAGCTACGTCGAGGACCAGGACCAGTGGTGGCTGCCGGGCATCTTCCGCGACGTCACCCTGCACGCCCGCCCGGCCGGCGGCATCGAGGACGTCTGGCTGCGGACCGGCTTCGCGGCCGGCCGGGGCGCCATCGACCCCGAGATCACCGCGGACCCGGCAGCCTTCCCGATCACCCTGCGGGTGCCCGAAATCGGCATCGAGGAGGTCTGGGCCACCCCGGCCGACGTCGCGCCGCTGGACGCGGGTGCGGTGCAGCCCTGGACGGCCGAGCAACCGCGGCTGTACGAGGCGACGGTGACCAGCGCCGCCGAGACGGTCACCGTGCGGCTGGGCTTCCGCACGGTCGAGATCCGCGGCGACCGCTTCCTCGTCAACGGCCGCCGGGTGGTCTTCCACGGCATGAACCGCCACGAGGCCCACCCCGAGCGCGGCCGGGTCTTCGACGAGGAGCACGCCCGTGCCGACCTGGCCCGGATGAAGCGGTTCAACGTGAACGCGATCCGCACCAGCCACTACCCGCCGCACCCCCGGCTGCTCGACCTCGCCGACGAACTCGGCTTCTGGGTCGTGCTCGAATGCGACCTGGAGACCCACGGCTTCGACGCGGTGGGCTGGACCGGAAACCCCAGTGATGACCCGGCCTGGCGCGAGGCGTACCTCGACCGCGTCGAGCGCACCGTCGAGCGCGACAAGAACCACCCCAGCATCGTCATGTGGTCCCTCGGCAACGAGGCGGGCACCGGCGACAACCTCGCCGCCATGTCCGCGTGGGTGCACGCCCGCGACAGCGGCCGGCCGGTGCACTACGAGGGCGACTACACCGGCGCCTACACCGACGTCTACTCGCGGATGTACGCCTCGGTGCGCGAGAGCGAGCAGATCGGTACCGACGGCTCGCGCGCGCCCCTGCTCGGCTGCACCCCCGCGCAGGGCGCCCGGCAGCGCACCAAGCCGTTCGTGCTGTGCGAGTACGCCCACGCGATGGGCAACGGACCCGGCGGGCTCGACGCGTACGAGGAGCTGACGCGCACCCACCCGCGGCTGCACGGCGGCTTCGTGTGGGAGTGGCGCGACCACGGCATCGCCGCCACCGCCCCCGACGGCACGCCCTTCTTCGCCTACGGCGGCGACTTCGGCGAGGTCGTGCACGACGGCAACTTCGTGATGGACGGCATGCTGCTCAGCGACGACGTGCCGACGCCTAGCCTGCACGAGTTCAAGGCCGTCGTGCAGCCGGTGCGGTTCACCTTCGCCGACGGCGTGGTGGAGATCGCCAACCAGCGCCACTCGGCCGACACTTCCGACCTGCGCCTTTGCTGGCGGGTCGAGCACGACGGGGCGGTGGCGGCCGAAGGCGTGCTGGAGGCGCCGGTGGTGGCGGCGGGCGGCACGGCCGTGGTGCCGCTGCCGCCGATACCCGTCGCGGCGGACGCCGAGACCTGGTTCACCGTCGACGCGGTGCTTGCGTCCGCGACCGCCTGGGCCGATGCGGGCCATGTGGTCGCGAGCGCCCAACTGGACCGCTCCGCACCCCGACCCGTGCCCGCCGCGCGGGCCCGCGGCGACTGGCGGCCCGCCGAAGGCACCCTGGCGCTCGGCGTCGCCGAGTTCGCCGGCGGCTCCCTGGTGCGCCTGGCCGGCCGGCCCGTCACGGGCCCGCGGCTGGAGCTGTTCCGGGCGCCCACCGACAACGACGAGGGCGCCGAGGTCGACCCGGACGCCGACGCGAACGTCGCCGGGGCCTCCCACGCCGCGCTGTGGCGCCGCGACGGCCTCGACCGGCTGACCACGCGGCGGATGTCCGTGGAGTGCGCCGACGGCGCGCTGCGCACGGTCGACCGGGTCTCGGCGGCGAACTCGGGGCGGTGGGTGACGGTCGAGTCCGTCTGGTCGCTGGACGGCGACGCGCTCGAACTGCGGGTGGAGGCGACACCGTCGCGCGGCTGGTCCACGGTCTGGCCGCGGATCGGCATCCACCTCGAACTGCCCGACGGGGAGCACCCGGTGGACGGCGCCGAGTGGTTCGGCACCGGCCCGCTGGAGTCCTACCCGGACAGCATGCGTGCCGCCCGCACCGGCCGGTTCGCCGCGGGTGTCGCGGAGTGGGGGGTGCCGTACGCGCGTCCCCAGGAGAGCGGACACCGCTCGGCCCTGCGGGAGTTGACGCTGACCAGCGGCGGCACCGGCGTGCTGGTCGTCACGGCGCTGCCCGACACGCGCGGACGCCGTCCCGGCTTCAGCCTGAGCCGGCACACCCCGCAGCAGATCGCCCGCGCCGGGCACCCCTTCGAGCTGCCCGCCGGCACGGCGAGCCACCTGATCGTGGACGCCGCCCAGCACGGTCTCGGCTCGCGGGCCTGCGGTCCCGACGTGGCGCCGGAGTTCGCGCTGCGCCCGGAGGCCCGCACCCTCAGGCTGCGGCTGCGGGCGGTCTGACGGGTGGTCGGCACCCGCCGCCGCCCGGTCCGCCCCCGCGCACGGCACGGCGTCGCCTCCCGTGCCGTGCGCGGCCGGCCGGTGATCGCGCACGGCACGGGAGGCGGGCCCGAACACCGGACGGCGGCCGGGCCCCTGATCGGGCCCGGCCGCCGTCCGGTCGCGGTGCGTGCGGTCAGCCGCTCAGCCGGCCGCGCCCATCAGGACCGGGCGGCCCAGCTCGCGCGAGCGGGTGGCGGCCTCGGCGACGGCGAGCGCCGCGCGCGCGTCGTCCCCGGTGCACGGGCTCGGCCGGGTGCCGGCCACGACCTCGGTGAACGCGGCGAGTTCGTCCCGGTAGGCGTCCTGGAAGCGTTCCATGAAGCCGCCGTAGGGCGTGCCCGCGGGCCAGTCGGCGCCCTCGGCCGAGACCACCGGCGTCCGGTCGGTCAGGCCCGCGGCCAGCGTGCCCTTGGAGCCGCAGACTTCCAGCCGGACGTCGTATCCGGCGCCGTTGTAGCGGGTGGCGGTGCAGGTGGCGAGGGTGCCGTCGTCCAGGGTGAGCAGGGTGACGGCGGTGTCGACGTCGCCGGCCGCGGCGAAGAAGTCCTCGCCGCGGTTGGCGCCGGTGGCGTAGACCTCGGTGACCTCGCGGCCGGTGACCCAGCGGACGATGTCGTAGTCGTGCACGGAGCAGTCGCGGAAGATGCCGCCGGAGCCGGGGATGTAGCCGGCGTGCGGGGGCGTCGGGTCGGAGGTGCAGGCGCGCAGGGTGTGGGTCCAGCCGAGCCGGCCGGCGGTGATCGCCTCGCGCAGGGCCAGATAACCGGCGTCGAAGCGGCGTTGGAAGCCGATCTGGAGCGGGACGGGGGCGTCGGCGGCCGCGGCGAGCACCGCGTCGGTCTCCTCCAGGGTGCCCGCCACCGGCTTCTCGCAGAAGGTGGGCAGCCCCGCCCGCTGGGCGGCGAGGATGAGGTCGGCGTGGAAGGCCGTCGGGGCGGCGATGACCACGCCGTCGAGGCCGGCGCCGAGCAGACCGTCGATGTCGCCCGCGAACCGCGCGCCGACGGTTTCGGCCACGGCGCGGGCGGAGTGTTCGTCGGCGTCGTGCAGCACGATGCCACTCACGGCGGGCAGGCCGGCGAGGGTGGCGGCGTGGAACGCGCCGATACGGCCCGTGCCTATGAGTCCGATGCGCATGTGCGGGTGCCTTTCGTGCGGGATGCCGGGAGCGGCATTCAGCTTTCTACTCTGTGGCGAATGACAAGGCAAGAGTTTGTTATGACATATGGACGTACAGAGCTTACACTGCATCATGCGTCATACTGGCCTGCGTCGGCAGAAGTTTCTGGAGGGGTGGAAGTGGATTCGCTCGCACAGCAGATCACCATCGACCGGGGCAGCCCGGTCCCGCTGTACTTCCAGTTCGCCCAGCAGCTGCAGGAACTCATCGAGTCCGGGGTGCTGCCGCCCGGCACCCGGCTGAGCAACGAGGTCGCGATGGCCGACCAGTTCGGGCTGTCCCGCCCGACGATGCGTCAGGCCATGCAGCACCTGGTGGACAAGGGCCTGCTCGCCCGCAAGCGCGGCGTCGGCACCCAGGTGGTGGCCAACCGGATACGTCGCCAGCTGCAGTTCACCAGCCTCTACGAGGACCTGGAGCGCGAGCGGCGGCGCCCGGCCACCGAGGTGCTCTCGGTGGGAACCGTCCCCGCCGACCCCGCGGTCGCCGCCGCGCTCCATCTGGACGAGGGCGCCGAGGTGGTGGCGGTGCAGCGGCTGCGGCTCGCCGACGGGGAGCCGATCGCCCTGATGCACAACCACCTGCCGGCCGGCCTGGTCGAGCTCACCGCCGAGGCGCTGGCCGGAGCCGGCCTGTACCAGGTGCTGCGCCGCGCGGGCGTGGTCCTCGGCGTGGCCGAGCAGTCCATCGGCGCCCGCCGGGCCACCGCGGCCGAGGCCAGGCTGCTCGACGAGACCCGCGGCGCCACCCTGCTCACGATGGTCCGCACCGCGCAGGACGCGTCGGGACGGCCGGTCGAGTACGGCTCGCACGTCTACCGGGCCTCGCGGTACGCCTTCGAGATGACGGTCGCCGCGCACTGACCCGCGGGCGGCACGGCGACTCCTCTCACATCAGTCATAATGTCAGGACAAACTATTGACATGATGTCGAGCGGGAAGGCAGGCTCAGGGCAGACGCCCGGGCCCCGCGCCGCCGTTGGCCGCGGACCCGCGTCACACGGCACCGACCAGCAGCAGTCACACGAACACCGACCGGGAAGAAGGGCACGCCATGCGGAGCACCAGGGCCGCCAGCGACAGCGCCACCGACGGGCTGAAGACCCGCCGGGCGAAGGGAGTCCGCCGGTGACCGCCCCGCTCGCCGCGCGTATCGCCGGCGCACCGATCTCCTGGGGCGTGTGCGAGGTCCCCGGCTGGGGCCACCAGCTCCCCCCGCAGGCGGTCCTGCCGCAGATGCGGGAACTGGGTCTGAGCGCCACCGAGTTCGGCCCCGACGGCTTCCTGCCCGCGGCCCCCGCGGAGAAGGCCGCCGTGCTCGCCTCCTACGGCCTGCGCGCCGTCGGCCAGTTCGTGCCCGTCGTCCTGCACGACCCCGGCCACGACCCGCTGCCCGAGGTCGAGACCGCGATCGCCGGCCTCGTGGCCGCCGACGCCGGCACCGTCGTCATCGCCGCCGCGACCGGGACCGACGGGTACGACGCCCGCCCGGTGCTCGACGACGCCGGCTGGGCGCTGCTGCTCGCCAACCTCGACCGGATCTCGCGGGCCGCCGCCCGCGCCGGCCTCACCGCGACCCTCCACCCGCACGTCGGCACGATGGTCGAGAGCGGCGAGGAGACCGAACGCGTCCTGCGCGGCAGCGGCATCGGGCTGTGCCTCGACACCGGCCACCTGCTCATCGGCGGCGGCGACCCCGTCGCCGTCGCGTCGCGCTGGCCCGGCCGTATCGCCCACGTCCACCTCAAGGACGTCCGGCTGGCGCTGGCCCGGCAGGTCCAGGCCGGCGCCGCCACCTACACCGCGGCCGTCGCCGACGGCATGTACGTCCCCCTCGGCACCGGTGACGTGGACATCGCGGCCATCGTCCGCATCCTGGAGGGCGCCGGCTACAGCGGCTGGTACGTACTGGAGCAGGACACCGTGCTGCGGGCGGCCCCCGGCGAGAGCGGCGGCGCCGACCCCGCCGACGACGTCCGCGCCTGCGTCGCCTACCTGCTGTCGCTCGCCGGGGCCACGGCGGACCCGACCGGACCGGCGGGGGAGTGACCGCGGTGGCAGCGACGAGGGCAGCGGCCCACGACCTCATCACCATCGGCCGGACCGGCGTCGACATCTACCCGCTCGACCACGGCGTCGGGCTGGAAGAGGTGGACACCTTCCGGAAGTTCCTGGGCGGCAGTGCCACCAACGTCGCCGTCGCCGCGGCCCGGCACGGCCGCGACGCCGCCCTGATCACCCGCGTGGGCGACGACCCGTTCGGCCGCTACGTGCGCGCCGAGGCCGCCCGGCTCGGCGTCGACCCCTCCTACATCACCGCGATCACCGACCCGGACGGACCGCCCACCCCCGTCACGTTCTGCGAGGTCTTCCCCCCGGACGACTTCCCGCTGTACTTCTACCGGTACGGCACCGCGCCCGACCTGATGATCGAGCCCGGTGAACTGCCGCTGGACGCCGTCCGCGACACCGCTGTGCTGTGGGCGACCGTCACCGGCCTGTCCGCCGAGCCCAGCCGCGCCGCCCACTTCGCCGCCTGGCAGGCGCGCGGCCGGCGCGCCGGCACCGTCCTCGACCTCGACTACCGCCCGATGTTCTGGGCGAGCGCCGAACAGGCCCGCGCCCAGGTGAGCCGGGCCCTGGAACACGTCACCGTCGCCGTCGGCAACCGCGAGGAGTGCGAGGTCGCCGTCGGTGAGACCGACCCCGGTCGCGCCGCCGACGCGCTGCTCGACCGCGGCCTGGAACTGGCCATCGTCAAGCAGGGCCCCAAGGGCGTGCTCGCCGCGACCCGGGACGAGCGCGTCGAGGTGGCGCCCTTCCCCGTGCAGGTCGTCAACGGCCTCGGCGCCGGCGACGCCTTCGGCGGCGCCCTCGTGCACGGCCTGCTCAGCGGCTGGGAACTGCGCCGCACCATCGAGTTCGCGAACGTGGCCGGCGCACTGGTCGCCGCCCGCCTCGAATGCTCCACCGCCATGCCCACGACCGCCGAGGTGGAGGACGCCCTCGCCTCCCGGGCGCGCCCTTCCGAAAGGACGCCTTGATGCACGCCGCACAGCTGACCGAGATCCGGGCCCGCGAGCCCGAACGCATCGGGCACGCGTGGCAGAAGCGCTCCCGGCGCCCCCTGCTCGGCACGGACGGCCGGCTGCTCATCGTGGCCGCCGACCACAGTGCCCGCGGCGCCTTGGGCGTGCGCGACGACGGCCTGGCCATGGCCAGCCGCAGCGACATGCTGGACCGCCTCACCACCGCGCTGTCCCGCCCCGGCGTGGACGGCGTCCTCAGCACCCCCGACCTGCTCGACGACCTGCTGCTCATGGGCGCCCTGGAGGACAAGGTCGTCATCGGCTCGATGAACCGCGGCGGCCTGCAAGGCGCCGCCTTCGAGTTCGACGACCGCTTCACCGCCTACACCCCGCGGGCCATCGCCGAACAGGGCCTGGACGGTGGCAAGACCCTCACCCGGATCTGCCTCGGCGAGCCCGCCACCGTGGCCACGCTGGAGGCGACCGCGGCCGCCGTCACCGAACTGGCGTCCCTCGGCCTGATGGCCATGGTCGAACCGTTCCTGTCGGTCCGTGAGGGAAGCCGCACCCGCAACCTGCTCGACCCCGACAGCGTCATGCGCTCCATCCACATAGCCAGTGGGCTCGGCGCGACCAGCGCCCGCACCTGGCTGAAGCTGCCGGTCGTCGACGAACTCGAACGGGTCCTGGACGCGACCACGCTGCCGACCCTCCTGCTCGGCGGCGACCCGGTGGGCGACCCGCAGGACACCTACGCCTCCTGGCAGGACGCCCTGCGCCTGCCGCAGGTCCGCGGCCTCGTCGTCGGGCGCGCCCTGCTCTACCCGCCGGACGGCGACGTGGCCGCCGCCGTGGACATCGCGGCCGAACTCACCCACGGGAGTGGCCGATGACCGACGAGAACCGCTGGGTGCTGCCCCGCGGCACGGCCGGCGCCGACGGCTGGGAACTGGCCGTCACCGCCGCCCACCCGGGCTGGCAGCACACCGCCCTGCGGGTGGCCGACCTGACCGGGACGGACAGCCGTACGGTCGAGGCCGGCCCCTGGGAGCACATCGTCGTACCGCTGTCCGGCGGCGTCCACGTCACCGCGCACGCTCCGGACGGCCAGGTGCACGAGGCCGAACTCGACGGCCGAGCGGACGTCTTCGCCGGTCCCACCGACGTCGCCTACGTGCCCGCGGGCAGCCGGATCACGGTCCGGGCGGGCGGCGGTGGCGCGGCCCGCGTCGCCGTCGCCGGCGCCCTCGCGCCCGGCGGCGGGTCGCGCGCCTTCCGCCGTATCCCCGCCGCCGACGTACCTGTCGAGCGGCGCGGCGCCGGCAGCGCCTCGCGGGAGGTCCGCAACTTCGGCACCCCCGCGGTGCTGGAGGCCGAGGCGATCATCGCCTGCGAGGTCGTCACCCCGGCGGGCAACTGGAGTTCGTGGCCGCCGCACAAGCACGACGCCGAACGCCCGGGCGAGGAGACCGCCCTGGAGGAGATCTACTACTTCGAGACCCGGTCCGTCGACGACCGCTGCACCGACCCGGTCGGCTACCAGCGGGTGCACGCCTCGGCGGCCGACCGGCCGATCGACGTGCTGGCCGAAGTGCGCACCGGTGACGTCGTCCTGGTGCCCTACGGCTGGCACGGCCCGTCGGCGGCGGCGCCCGACGCCCACCTGTACTACCTGAACGTCATGGCGGGCCCCGGTCCCGAGCGGGCCTGGCTGATCTGCGACGACCCGGCCCACGCGCGGGTACGCGAGACCTGGGCGGACCAGCCGTTCGACCCGCGGCTCCCGCTGGCTCTCCCGGCGACGGAGCCGCCGACACCTCCAGCAGCAGGGAAGGCGCGATGAGTACGGAGCAGGAAGCGACGACGGTGCGGCTGACGGTCGCCCAGGCGACGACCCGGTTCCTCGCCGCCCAGTGGACGGAGCGGGACGGCGTGCGGCGCCGGTTCTTCGCCGGCGTCTTCGGGATCTTCGGCCACGGCAACGTCGCCGGCCTCGGGCAGGCGCTGCTCCAGATGGAGCGGGAGTCCGGCGGCCACTCGCCGCTGCCCTACGTCCTCGCCCGCAACGAGCAGGCGATGGTGCACACCTCGGTCGGCTACGCGCGGCACAAGGACCGCCTGCAGAGCTGGGCCTGCACCGCCTCGATCGGCCCCGGCTCCACCAACATGCTGACCGGCGCGGCCCTGGCGACGATCAACCGCGTCCCGGTGCTGCTGCTGCCCTCCGACACCTTCGCCACCCGGGTCAGCGCGCCCGTCCTCCAGGAGCTGGAGCAGCCGTACGCGGCCGACGTCAGCGTCAACGACGCCTTCCGCCCGCTGTCCCGGTTCTTCGACCGGGTGAGCCGGCCCGAGCAACTGCCGGCCGCGCTGCTCGGCGCGATGCGGGTGCTCACCGACCCCGCCGACACCGGCGCCGCGACGATCTCCCTGCCGCAGGACGTCCAGGCCGAGGCGTACGACTGGCCGTTGGAGCTGTTCGCCCCGCGCACCTGGCACATCGCACGCCCGCCGGCCGAGGCCGCGCTGGTCGCGGCGGCGGCCGACCTGGTGCGCGGCGCCCGGCGGCCGATGGTCGTGGCCGGCGGCGGCGTCCACTACTCCGGCGCGGAGGAGGCGCTGGCCGCCTTCACCGAGGCGACCGGCATCCCCGTCGGCGAGACGCAGGCCGGCAAGGGCTCCCTGCCGCACGGCCACCCGCGGCTGATGGGCGCGGTCGGCTCGACCGGCACCACGGCCGCGAACGCGCTGGCCGCCGGCGCCGACCTGGTGATCGGGGTCGGCACCCGCTGGAGCGACTTCACCACCGCCTCCCGCACCGCCTTCCAGCAGGCCGGCGTGCGGTTCGTGAACATCAACGTGGCCCGACCCGACGCGGTCAAGCACGCGGGCCTGGCCGTCACGGCCGACGCGCGCGAGGCGCTGACCGCGCTGACCGAAGCCCTCGCCGGCCACCGCGTCCCGGACTCCTACGAGCAGGAGCAGGCCGCCTTGTGGGCGGCGTGGGACGCGGAGGTCGAGGCCGCCTACCACCCGGACCCGGCCGTGACCGACCGCCTCGCCGAGGGCGTCCTCACCCAGAGCACCGTGCTGGGCCGCGTCAACGAACTGTCCGACCCGCGCGACGTGGTGCTGTGCGCGGCCGGCTCCATGCCCGGCGACCTGCACAAGCTGTGGCGGGTCCGGGACCGCAAGGGCTACCACGTCGAGTACGGCTACTCCTGCATGGGCTACGAGATCCCCGGTGCGATCGGGGTGCGGCTGGCCGACAGCACCCGGGACGTCTTCGCGATGGTCGGCGACGGCGGCTACCTGATGATGCCGACCGAACTGGCCACCGCCGTCCAGGAACGCGTCAAGATCATCGTGGTCCTCGTGCAGAACAACGGCTTCCACTCCATCGGTTCGCTGTCGGAGTCGCTCGGCTCGCAGCGGTTCGGCACCCAGTACCGCTACCGCGGCGCCGGAGGCGGCCTCGACGGCGCCCACCTGCCGACCGACCTCGCCGCCAACGCCCGCAGCCTCGGCGCCCACGTCATCGAGGTGCACTCCGAGGCCGGGCTGGAGGCCGCCATCGCGGCGGCCAAGGCATGGCCGGCCGACGGCGGTCCCGTCGTCATCCACGTCGAGACCGACCCGCTGGTGCCGGCGCCCGACAGCGCGAGCTGGTGGGACGTGCCGGTCAGCGAGGTCTCGACCCTCGACTCCACCCAGCAGGCGCACCGCGCGTACGTCCGCCACAAGGAGGACCAACGCACGCTCCTCGCCCCGGGCGACGCCACCCCGGCCGCCGACGCCGGCAGCCACCGCGACGACCCCCACGAAGGAGACGCCGCCGGGAACCGACCGGCCGCGACGTCCCGCCCGCACCCCGCACCCCCCGGAAGGAGCCAGCCGTGAGCGACCCGCGGCGCATCACCCACCTCATCGACGGACGCCCGTGGCAGGGCACCGCCGAACGGACCGGCCCGGTCTTCAACCCGGCCACCGGCGAGCAGTCCGGCACCGTCGACCTGGCCTCGGCCGAACTCGTCGGCGCCGCCGTCACCTCCGCCAAGACCGCCTGGCAGCAGTGGCGTTCGACGTCCCTGGCCAAGCGGACCCAGGTGCTCTTCGCCTTCCGCCAGCTCCTGCACGAGCGCAAGGAGGAGATCGCCGCGCTGGTGACCGCCGAGCACGGCAAGGTCCTGGCCGACGCGGTCGGGGAGGTCACCCGCGGCCTGGAGGTGGCCGAGTTCGCCTGCGGCATACCGCACCTGCTCAAGGGCGGCTTCACCGAGAACGCCTCCACCGCGGTCGACGTGCACTCCGTCCGGCAGCCGCTCGGCGTCGTCGCGGTGATCTCGCCGTTCAACTTCCCCGTGATGGTGCCGATGTGGTTCGTGCCCCTCGCGATCGCCTGCGGCAACGCGGTGGTGCTCAAGCCGAGCGAGAAGGACCCGAGCGCGACGCTCGCGATGGCGGCGCTGTGGCAGGAGGCCGGCCTGCCCGACGGCGTGCTCCAGGTCGTCTGCGGCGACAAGGAGGCCGTGGACGCGCTGCTCACCCACGAGGACGTCGCGGCGGTCTCCTTCGTCGGCTCGACGCCCGTCGCGCGGTACGTCTACGAGACGGGCACCGCCCACGGCAAGCGCGTCCAGGCGCTCGGCGGGGCGAAGAACCACATGCTGGTCCTCCCCGACGCCGACCTCGACCTGGCCGCGGACGCCGCCGTCAACGCCGGGTTCGGCTCCGCCGGCGAGCGCTGCATGGCCGTCTCCGCGCTGGTCGCCGTCGAACCGGTCGCCGACGAGCTGGTGGCCAAGATCACCGAACGGATGGGCGGGCTGCGCACGGGCGACGGCACCCGGGGCTGCGACATGGGTCCCCTGGTCACCCGGCAGCACCGCGACAAGGTCGCCTCCTACGTCACCGCGGGAGTCGAGGCCGGCGCGAAGCTCGTCGTGGACGGCAGCACGGGTGAGTTCGACGCCGACGGCGACGGCTTCTTCCTGGCACCGACCCTCTTCGACCACGTCCGCCCGGGCATGCCCGTCTACGACGACGAGATCTTCGGCCCGGTGCTGTCCGTGGTCCGCGTCGCCTCCTACGACGAGGGCCTGCGCCTGATCAACGCCAACCCCTACGGCAACGGCACCTCGATCTTCACCAACGACGGCGGCGCCGCCCGGCGCTTCCAGTACGAGGTGGAGGTCGGCATGGTCGGCGTCAACGTGCCGATCCCCGTCCCGGTGTCGTACTTCTCCTTCGGGGGCTGGAAGAACAGCCTCTTCGGCGACACACACGCCCACGGCACCGAGGGCGTGCACTTCTTCACACGCGGCAAGGTCATCACCTCCCGCTGGCTGGACCCGAGCCACGGCGGCATCAACCTGGGCTTCCCCCAGAACGACTGACCGCCCGGCAGACCGGCGCGGTCCCTCATCCGCTCCCGCGGGCGAGGGACCGCGCCGGCCCGGCGTCGAGGCGTACCGTCAGCAGATCCGCGGCAGTTGCTCGCCGATCGGCAGGTCGACGACCCGGGTGCCGCCGAGGCCGGTCCGCGCCACCACCATCCCGGGGTGGTCGGCCACCGCCTCGCCGATCACGCACGCCCCGGCGCCCAGCGGATGCGCCCGCATCGCCGCGAGGACCGCCTCGGCGTGCTCGCGCGGCACGAAAGCGACCAACTTGCCCTCGTTGGCCACGTACCAGGGGTCGAGGCCCAGAATCGCGCACGCGTTGGCGACCTCCGCGGGCACCGGAACCGCCCGCTCCTGGACCACCACACCGGTGCCGCTCGCCGCCGCGATCTCGTTGAGGGAGGCGGCCAGCCCGCCCCTGGTGGGGTCGCGCAGCACATGCAGATCAGGGGTGACCGCGAGCATGGCGTCGACCAGCCCGCCGAGCGGCGCGCAGTCGCTCTCGATCGACACGCCGAACTCCAGGCCCTCCCGCACGCTCATGATCGCCACGCCGTGCACGCCGACCGGGCCGCTGACGATCACCACGTCGCCGGGCACCACCCGGTCCGGCCGCAGGTCCACCCCGGCCGGGATGAGCCCGATCCCCGCGGTGTTGATGTAGACGCCGTCGCCGTGCCCGGCCTCCACCACCTTGGTGTCCCCGGTGGCGACCTCCACGCCCGCCGCCCGCGCCGCCGCGCCCATCGCCTGCGCGATCCGCGCGAGGACGGGCATCTCGACGCCCTCCTCCAGGATGAACCCGCAGGACAGGTACGCCGCCCGCGCGCCGCTCATCGCCAGGTCGTTGACGGTGCCGTTGACCGCGAGGTCGCCGATGCAGCCGCCGGGGAAGAACAGCGGCCGCACCACGAACGAGTCGGTGGAGAACGCCAGCCGGGCACCGCCGAGCGACACCGCCGCCGCGTCGCCGAGCTGCGCCAGCACCGGGCCGCCGAACGCGGGCGCGAAGACGTGCTCGACGAGTTCCGCCGACATCGCGCCGCCCCCGCCGTGCCCCATCACCACCCGCGGCTGGTCGCGCAGCTGCGCCGGACAGGTCCACGACAGCAGGTCGAGAACGGGGGGTTCGCCGGTCGCGCTGCCGGCGGTGGTCGTGTGTACGGCGGCCGTGGTGGTTCCCGCGGTCGCGCCGCTGTCCGGTGCGGTCGGCTCCGGCACGGACGGGGTGGCCCGCTCTCGGGTGGTCTCAGGCAACGGGGCTCGCCTCCATGCGTGCCGGGGCGGTGTCGAGCCGCCGGTAGAGGTAGTACGCCGCACACGCGCCCTCGCTGGAGACCATCGTGGCGCCCAGCGGATTGCGCGGGGTGCAGGTGGTGCCGAACGCCTCGCACTCGTGCGGCTTGATCAGGCCCTGCAACACCTCGCCGGCCCGGCAGGCGGCCGGCTCCACGGTGCGGATGCCGCTCACGGCGAAGCGGTGCTCGGCGTCGAACTCCCGGTAGCGCGGCGACAGGCGCCACCCGCTGTCCGGGATCACCCCGATCCCGCGCCACGCCCGGTCGCCGACCTCGAAGACGTCCGCGAGCATCGCCTGCGCGGCCGGGTTGCCCTCGTCGCGCACGGCGCGCGGGTAGGCGTTCTCCACCCGGTGCTCGCCGCGTTCGAGCTGCGCCACGGTGCGGCGGACGCCCTCCAGGATGTCCAGCGGCTCGAACCCGGTGACCACGATGGGCACGTGGTGCCGCTCGGCGAGCTCCGGGTACTCCGCGGTGCCCATCACGCTGCACACGTGCCCGGCGGCGAGGAAGCCCTGCACCCGGCAGTCGGGCGAGCGCATGATCGCCTCGATCGCGGGGGGCACCCGCACATGCGACACCAGCATGCTGAAGTTGCGGATGCCGAGCTTGCGGGCCTGGTACACCGTCATCGCGTTCGGCGGCGCGGTCGTCTCGAAGCCGATGCCGAAGAACACCACCTCCTGCCGCGGGTTCTGCCGGGCGATCTTCAGCGCGTCGAGCGGCGAGTACACCACCCGCACGTCGCCGCCCTCGCTGCGCACCCGGAACAGGTCCCGGTCGGTGCCGGGCACCCGCAGCATGTCGCCGAACGAGCAGAAGATCACCCCGGGGCGTGCCGCGATCTCCAGTGCCTTGTCGATCACCTCCAGCGGGGTGACACACACCGGGCAGCCCGGTCCATGGATCAACTCGATCTCGCTGGGCAGCAGCTGGTCGATGCCGTGCCGGATGATGGTGTGCGTCTGGCCGCCGCAGACCTCCATCAGCGCCCACGGCCTGGTCACGGTGGCCGCGATGTCGTCGAGCAGGCGGCGGGCCAGCTCGGGGTCCTGGAACTCCTCGATGTACTTCACTGCTGCCGCGCCTCCCGCGGTGCCGGCCGCCCGTCGGCGTGGCCGGCGGTGTCATGGCCGCTGCCTTGCTGGTGCGAGCCGGTCGGTACGGGCACGCCGCTCGGTGCGGGTGCCGCGTGTGCGCTGGGCGTGCTGGATGTGCCGGATACGCCGGAAGAGCTGGCCACGCCCGGTTCGGCGTCCTCGTCGGCCCACGGCGGGGCGCCGCCGCCCGCGGCCGCCTCCCACGGGTCGCCGAACTCCTCCTGGAGCAGCCCGAGCGTGGCGAACAGCTCCAGCGTCTGCTTCGCGGACTCCTCGTCCAGGCGTTGCAGCGCGAAACCGACGTGCACGATGGCGTACTCGCCGACCTGGAGGTCCGGCAGGTACTCCAAGCACACCTCCTTGACCACGCCGCCGAAGTCGACACTGGCCATCCGGGTGCCGTCCCGGTCCTCGATCTCCAGCACTCTGCCGGGTACCGCCAGGCACATGGGGCTTCTCCTCGCTCAAGGGGGTTCGGTCGGTGGGGAGTTCGGTGAGTCAGGGGAATGCGGTGAGTTCGGTGGGATTGGTGCTTCGACCGGTCCGGGGCCGCGGTGCCGTACGGCGTGTTCGGCCCGCGGCCGTCACGGGGAGGCCGCCACCCGCGCGGCCACCATCAGCTGGCCGAGCGCCAACCCACCGTCGTTGGGCGGTACCTGATGGTGTCTCAGCACGGTGAAGCCGTCCGCGCGCAGCGCCGCGGCACACGCCGACGACAGCAGCACGTTCGCGAACACCCCGCCGGTCAGCGCGACCGTCGTCAGGCCGTGCCGCTCGCGGGCGGCCGCGCACCAGGCGGCCACCAGGCCGGCCACCGCCCGGTGGAAGCGGGCCGCGACGAACGCCGCCGGGCTGCCGGCGCGCACGTCGGCGGCGACCGCGGCGAGCAACGGCCCCGGGTCCGCGACCAGTTCGGCGCCCGCACCCGGATCGCTCTCCGGCCGCAGCGCGAACGCGTACCCGGGCCCGTCGTCGGCCAGGGGCGCGCCCGTGGCCGCGCCCTCCAACTCGACGGCGGCCTGCGCCTCGTAGCCGGCCAGATGGCACACCCCGGCCAGCGAGGCCACCGCGTCGAAGAGCCGGCCCATGCTGGACGTCGGCACGCAGTTCAACCCCAACTCCAACTGCCGTTCCAGCAGCCGCAGTTCGTCAATCGGGCAGGCCGCCGTGCACGGCAGGTCGTCGTCCCAGGGCAGCCCGGCGGCCCGCAGGTGGGCCAGCGCCATCCGGTACGGGCGCCGGACCGTCGCGTCGCCGCCCGGCAGCGGGACGTAGCCGAGCCGCCCGAAGCGGCGGTGGCCGTCGTAGTCGGCGAGCAGCACCTCCCCGCCCCACACCGCGCCGTCGTCGCCGTACCCGGTCCCGTCGAAGGCCACCCCGATCACCGGCCGGGTGCCGTCCAAGCGGTGCTCGGCCATCGCGGCCGCGACATGCGCGTGGTGGTGCTGCACACGTACCAACGGCCTTGCTCCGGCGGCACGTTCGGCCCACTGCCCGGAGCGGTAGCGCGGATGCCGGTCGGCGGCCAGCAGTTCGGGCCGCACCGACGTGATCGACTCCAACTGTCCCTGCGCCCGGACGAAGGCGCGCTGCGTGGCGAGGTCGTCCATGTCGCCGATGTGCGCCGACAGCCACGCCTTGCGGCCCTCGCCGAGGCAGAACGCGTTCTTCAGATCCCCGCCGACGGCCAGCGCGGGCCGCACCGGCACCGGCAGCGCGACCGGCAGCGGGGCGTACCCGCGCGATCGCCGCAGCACCACCGGTTCCCCGTCGCACACCCGCACCACCGAGTCGTCGCACGGCACCTGGATCGGCCGGTCGTGGGTCAACCACGCGTCGGCCAGCGCCGCCAGCCGCTCCCGCGCCTCGGCGTCGCCGGTGACGATCGGCTCCCCGGACACGTTGCCGCTGGTCATCACCAGCAGCCGGGGGCCCGGCGGATCACCCGGCAGCCCCAGCAGCAGATGGTGCAGCGGCGTGTACGGGAGCATCACGCCCAGGTCGGGGCTTCCGGGCGCCACGTCGTCGCAGACCGGCACGCCCGGCCGCCGCCGCAGCAACACCACGGGCCGCAGCGGCCCGGTGAGCAGTTCGGCCTCCAACGCCCCTACGTGCGCCAGCGGTTCGACGCCGGCCAGGTCCCGGGCCATCACCGCGAACGGCTTGCGGCCGCGCGCCTTGCGGGACCGCAGCAGCGCCACCGCGCCCGGGTTCGCCGCGTCGCACGCCAGGTGGTAGCCGCCCAGCCCCTTCACGGCCAGGATCGCCCCGGCGGCCAGCAGCGCACGGGCCTCGGCCACCGGGTCCGCCCCGCCCGACCGGCCCGTCCGGCGGATCAGCCGCAGCCGCGGCCCGCAGTCGTGGCAGGCCACCGGCTGGGCGTGGAAGCGCCGGTCGGCCGGGTCGGTGTACTGCGCCCGGCACGCCCCGCACATCGGGAAACCCGCCATCGTGGTGTGCGCGCGGTCGTACGGCAGGCCGGTGACCACGGTGAAGCGCGGCCCGCAGTTGGTGCAGACGATGAACGGGTGGCGGTATCTGCGGTCGGCGGGGTCGGCCAGTTCGGCCAGGCACTCCGCGCAGGTCGCGATGTCCGGGGAGACCAGGGTGCGGGCCGCGCCGCCGTCCCGGGACGCGGTGATCGCGAACCCGGGCCGGCCGGTCACCGCCAGCGCGCACTGCTCGACGGACTCCACCGCGGCCAGCGGCGGCGCCTCGGCCGCGACCCGCGCGCAGAACGCCGCGACGTCCGCGGCCGGGCCCTCCACCTCCGCGACGACGCCCTCGCCGGTGTTCGTGACGTGGCCGGCCAGCCCCAGCCGGCCCGCCAGCGCGTAGACGAAGGGGCGGAAGCCGACGCCCTGCACGACCCCGCGGACCGTGACCCGGCGGCGGACCACCGGATCGGCCGCCGCCACGGTGCCGTCGGCCGTGGGGGCGGTCATGACCGGGGCCCGCCCGCGGGCTGCGGCCGGCCGGCGGCGGGCGCGAGCGAGCCGAGCGGGTCGCCGTGTTCGTGGGGGTCGCCGTGTTCGTGCGGCTGCGCCGCCTCGTCGTCGCCGTGGTGGTGGCCCGGCAGCGGCTGGGACGCCATGACCGGCGCGTGCACGGGGGCGCCGCCGGCCGCCGCCAGCGCGCGGTCCAGCAGGGCGCCGACGCCGCTGCCGGTGCGGGCGGCGGTCAGCACCACCTCGACCCCCGGGTTGACCTGCTGGACGTTCGCCCGGAACGCGGCCTCGTCGAAGCCGACCGCGTCGGCGATGTCGGTCTTGGTGACGATCACCAGATGCGCGAGCCCGAACGCCGTCGGGTACTTCAGCGGCTTGTCCTCGCCCTCGGTGACGGACGCGAGCACCACCCGCAGCGTCT
Source organism: Streptomyces sp. NBC_00448 (assembly GCF_036014115.1). Taxonomy (NCBI): domain Bacteria; kingdom Bacillati; phylum Actinomycetota; class Actinomycetes; order Kitasatosporales; family Streptomycetaceae; genus Streptomyces; species Streptomyces sp. NBC_00448. The sequence continues at coordinate 1,020,002 of NZ_CP107913.1, read as the reverse complement.
CCCCGAGGTCGTAGGACGCCGGGCAGACGAGGTTGCCGACGTTCTCCACGAACAGCAGCCGGGTGCCGTCGGGCAGCCAGCCGTCGAGATGGCCGCCGAGCATCCGCGCCTCCAGGTGGCACAGCCCGTCGGTGAGCACCTGCTTGACCGGGGCGCCCGAACGGGCCAGCCGCAGCGCGTCGTTCTCCGTCGCGAGATCCGCGGTGAGCGCGGCGACCGGCACCGCGCGCTCCCGGGCCAGCGCCAACTCCGCCTCCAGCAGCGCGGTCTTGCCGCTGCCGGGGCTGGACAGCAGGTTGACCACGGTGGTGCCGCGGACCGCGAGATCGGCCCGCAACCGCTGCGCGCAGCCGTCGTTCTTGGCGAGTACCGCCTGCTGGAGGTCGATCGCACGGCACATGGTTCAGCGCTCCTCAAGGTGGGGCCGGTGTACGCGGCCCGCGGCGGCGGGTGCCGGCGGGTCGTCCCACCGCACCCCGGCGATCAGCAGTTCGCGCCCGGCCAGCAGTTCGGCGGCCGGCGTGCCACAGGCCGGGCAGCACAGGTCCGGCGGCATCCCGACCGGCCACTGGTCCCCGCACGGCGCGCAGCGGGCCCGGCCGGCCACCGATTCGGTCTCCAGCCGCGCGCCCTCCAGGACCGTGCCGGAACAGGCGAGTTCGAAGCAGAACTGGAGCGAGTCCGGTACGACGCCCGCGAGTTCGCCCACCCGCAGCCGTACGGTCCTGACGGCGGTGGCGCCGGCGGCGAGCGCGGCGTCCTCCACCTGGCCGACGACCGCCAGCGCGATGGACATCTCGTGCATCGTCCTCTTCCCGTCCGGCGGTTCACGGTTCACGGTCGCGGTTCACGAATGACGGTGCGCGGTGCACGTCGTGGGGTGCGCCGCCGGCTTCATTACACGGCGGCGGCCCGGCGGCGCGGTATCGGCGCGCCGCCGGGCCGCCGCGCAAGGACTCGTTCGGTCCAGAGCGCCGTCAACTGCGGTTCACATCGCGCGCATCCGCAGGTAGCGGCGGATGTCGGGCAGGTTCACCGCGAGCAGCGCGCCGAAGGCGGCCGCGGTGCCGGCAAGGGTGATCTTCATCAACATGGTGATGTCTTCCTCTCCTGGATGGCCCCCTGGTCAAGCGATGGGTCCCTCGGTGGGTCATGCGGTGCGGTGTGCGGCCGGTGCGCCGCGTCGTGCCCCGGTGCGGCGCCGCTCTCGTCGAGCAGCCGGCGCACCAGGCGTACGGCCTCGGGTACGGCCGCCTCGACGGGAGGGCTGAGCCCGATGCCCTCCTCGACGTCCGCGGGCTCGCAGCCGACGACGAGGATGCGGCGGGGCGGGGTGCCGCCGGTGCCCGCGCACAGGGTGCCCAGCAGGGCGAGCACCGCGTCCGGGGACATGCGGTGCCCGTCGAGGGGCACCGGCACCGCCTCCGTCCCGGCGGCGCCCGGGCCGCCGCCGGGAAGGCCCGCCTCGATCAGGTAGACGGTGCCGGGCACCCCGCCCCGGGCGGTGGCGTCCACGAGCACGAACGTGTCGTATCCGTCGAGGAGTTGGTACGCCAGGTGGACCCCGCGCACGCCGACGTCGACGGCCTCCACGTGGTCGGGCAGCGGCCCCTCGGCGGTCAGCCGGCGTACGGTCTCCACGCCGAAGCCGTCGTCGCCGAGGAAGATGTTCCCGACCCCGGCGACCAGGGTGCGGGACGTGCGGGCGGTGCTCACGCGTCCTCCAGCGGGGTGACCTCGTCGGGCTGGAAGTACAGGAACCGGCCCTGCTCGCGCCGGATGTCGGCGCCCGGGTCGCCCTCGACGGTGACGGCCAGGTGCACGCCGCCGTCGACGTCGTGCAGCACCGCCTCCACGTGGGCGTCGCAGCCGAGCAGGAAGAGGTCCTGGGCATCGGAGCGGCGAAGCCCCGGGCGCAGCCGCACCCGGCTGCCCGCGCCCACGTCCTTGCCGTCGATCACCACGCGGTCGGTGGCCGGGTCCACGGTGCGGTCGCTCTCCGGGTCCCACCAGGGCTTGCCCGGGTCCATCAGGGCGTCCAGCGAGTCCGGCGAGATGTCCAGGTCGGAGGCCAGGTCGGAGGGCGTGCCGGACGGCGTGGCGGGCCGGGAGGGGGCGGGCGGGCCGGTGATCTCGCGCAGCGACCGCACCGCGCCGTGCAGCCGCTCCAGCACCTCCGGCGGCATCGTGTCGGCGAGGTCGATCACCTCGGCGGCGCGTGCGTCCGTGCCGCGCGCCTCCCGCTTCTCCTGCTCGGTCAGGGCGGAGGTGCGCAACGCCAGGATCTCGTCGATCTCCAGCGCGTCGTAGAGCGCGCCGGGGCTCTCGGGGGCGATGGCCGGGTGGTCCTCCAGGATGATCGGGGCGGACAGCACCACGTCCCGGCCCCCGTCGGCGCCGGCCAGCACCGGCCAGGTGCGCAGGTTCGCGCACCGCGCGGTGGCCTCCTTCGCCCACTCCGGCGGGTCGGCCATCGACAGGAACGACCCCGCGCTCAGGCCGAGCACCAGGTGCGCGGAGACCAGCGCGTGCGGCAGCGCCTCCGCCCGGTCCGCGCCCTGCGGCCCGGGCGCCCAGCCGCCGGTGTTCTCCACCACCGCGGTCAGCCGCCGGACCGCGTACGGCCCGGGCAGGTCCTCCGCGGCCAACCGGACCACCCCGCGCACCTCTTCGCGGCGGCGCAGCAGCAGCCCGACATGCCGCCCGGCCTGGTCGCGGACGTCCTCGGTCTCCTCGCGCGCCGGACGGGAGAAGGCGAACTCCCTTTCCTCGCCGCCGAGTTCGCTCACCGGCACGCTGAACTGGACGCGCTCCTCCACGCCTTCGTCCCAGGGCGTCAACACCCGGTCGGGCAGATCGAGTCGGGGGACCGTCGCATAGGACCCGTCGACGCGGAGTTCCTGGACCACCCGGCGCTGCGCGTGCAGGAACCGCAGTTCCACCAGCAGCGCCGCCTCCGCCCGGGGTTCCATCAGGCACTGGGTGCGCTGGAAGGCGTGCTCGCCGCTGTCGGCTCCCCAGGCGGGCGGCACCAGGACGCCGAACTGCCAGCGCAGCCGGTTCTTCGCCGCCGAGGCGCGGTACGGGTACAGGACGTAGCCCTCGAAGAGCACGGCGTCGGCGACCTTGCGGGCCGCGGCGAAGCGGCTGTCGAAGTCGGCCGGGGGAGCGGAGACGGTCACGTGGCGGTCCTGTCGGGGGAGGGCGGGGCCGGCTCGGCCGGGGTGAACGGGGCGAACGCGGAGGGGCGGGGCAGGTCCGGGCGGGCCCCCTCGGCGGGCCGGTCGGCGGCGAGCAGCGCCCGTACCGTCGCGTCCCAGGACGGCAGTGCCCGCTCGGAGCGGTAGGCGAGCAGGGCGTCCATCGTGTCGCGGGGCAGCCTCAGCCAGCCGCAGCCGGGGAAGTGCTGCTCGACCATCGCCCGCCACACCGCGACCGGCATCCGGAAAGGCGCCTCGCGGTCCCACGGCACCGGCTCCACCTGGTAGCCGCCGGGCCCGGTGAACGCGGTGCCGGAGAAGAGCATCAGCAGCGGCACCTCGCCCTCCTGAAGGGCGTGGAAGTACCGCGTCGCCGCGATGTCCAGGTCGTACGTGCACGGCACCGGCAGGTCGACCTCCGTCTCGCCGGTGAAGCCGGGCACCATCAGCGAGACCTGCGCGAACTGCACCGGCAGCATGCTGCCGCCCCACCGGGACCGCTCGCCGAACAGGTCGGCCAGGCCCTCCGCCTCCGCGTCCGCGTAGCCGCGGCGGGCGGGTTCGATCCGGATCTGGCAGCGCAACGCCATCGCGTGCACCCGCACGCCAGGCGTCGCGGTCAGCCGCAGCCGGTAGACCAGGGTGGGCCCGGCGGCGTACGGGTCGGCGCGCACCGCCTCGCACGAGAACGAGAACTCCGTCACGGCCGCACGCCCCCGGCCGCCGCCCCGGACCCCGGTACGGTCCCCGTTCCCGGCGCGTCCTCCGGTTCGGGCCGTCCCTCCGCGGGCACCGGCCTGGCCCGGCGGGCGACCTCGGCGAAGAACCGCTCCAGGTCCGCGCGCGCCTCCGCGCCCCCGTCGAAGCCCTGCCAGCGCAGCCGCATCCGCCCGACCAGCTCGTAGCAGATGTCGATCGGCACCAGGAAGCACGCGTACCGGCCCTCGGCCCGGCGCACCAGCAGCGCCTCCACGTCGGGTTCGAGCACCTGCGCCAGCCGGCTGCCGGCCAGCACGTCCTGCCAGGTGTCCGGGTCCAGCTCGCTCTCGGTCGCGCCGGCCGGGCTCGGGTACTGCGCCACCAGCCGGTCCAGCGCGGCGTTCCGGAAGAAGAACGCCACCCCGACCGGGATCTGCAGCCGCTCCCAGACGCCGTCGTCCCACACGTGCCCGGGGTCGGCGAGGTACCGGTCGGGTACGGCCCGGAACCGGCCGCCGGCCGCGCCCCGGCTGTCGAAGAGCAGCGCGCACGCCACGCACGCGCAGGCCAGCGCCCGCTTCTCGGTGTCGACCAGGTGCCGGTGGGCGCCCGGCGCCACGTCCACCCCGCACAGCTCGCACCGCTCCGGCCGCTCCCGCTCGGCCCGGGCGGCCGCGGCGAACCGCCGCAGCCCGGTCAGCAGGGGGCCGGAGCCGGTGCCGGAGCCGAGGCCGGGAACCGTGCCCGGGCCCTGGCCGGTCGGTGCGCTCACGACGCCCCCGCCGCTTGCGGCCGCCGGGTGATCTGGAGCAGCACCGGCTCGGCCGCGCCGCCGGGCGACTCGACCTCCACCGCGCGGACCTCGCTCGTGAAGCACGCCAGCGCGTCCTCGACCGACGTACGCAGCGCGTCGCCGTCGTCGCCACCGCCACACCCGCAGCCGCCGGACTCGGCGGCCCGCACCCGCAGCACCCCGGTCGCCGCGTCGAAGCCGATCAGCTCCACCGGCTTGCCCGGCACCCCCGCCAGCGCGCGGGCGATCCGCTCCTCCAGCGGCTCCGGGTGCAGGTCGTGCAGCACGAGCATCGCCGACACCGGCTCGTCGCGCAGCAGCCGCTCCAGCGCCTTCGGCTCGGTCTGCCCGAGCAGCGCCAGCACCCGGGCGAGCCCGGCGCCGTAGAAGTCCATCAGCGCCCGCACAAGCTCCTCGGCCGCCGCGCACGCCGCCCGGTCGCCGGACGCGGCCAGCTTGTCGAGCACCTCCTCGACCCGCCGCCCGGCCAGTTCGGCGTCGGGCGGCGCCACCGCCGCGGTCATCCGCCCATCCCGCTCAGCCCGGTCGGCACGTGCATCTGCTCGACGGTCTTGCCGCCGCCGACGTACATGTGCACCCCGCACGGCAGGCACGGGTCGAAGCTGCGCACCGCCCGCATGATGTCGATGCCCTTGAAGTTCTCCGGAGAGTTCTCCTCGAAGATCGGCGTGTTCTGCACCGCGTCCTCGTACGGGCCCGGCGTGCCGTACGTGTCACGGGTGCTGGCGTTCCACGGGGTCGGCGGGTACGGGTGGTAGTTGGCGATCTTGCCGTCGCGGATCACCATGTGGTGCGACAGCACACCGCGCACCGCCTCGGTGAAGCCGCAGCCCAGACCCTCGTCCGGCACCTCGAACTTCTCCCAGGTCTGGCTGCGCCCGGCCCGCACCTCGGCCAGGCCCTTCTCCGCGAAGTGCAGCGCGACCGCGGCGGCGTACGCCTGGAAGTAGGTGCGGGCGCGGTTGCGCTCCAGCGCGTTGGACCACTTCGGGATCTTCCACTCGAAGCTCGTCTCCGGCTTCGTCATGGTCCGCGGCAGGTTGATCTTCACGCTGTGGCCGGTCGCCTGCACGTAGCCGATGTCGACCAGGCCGGACAGCGCCGTGGACCACAGCCGGGCGATCGGGCCGCCGCCGGTGTCCAGCGCCAGGTGTTCCTTGCCGTCGAACCAGCGCGGCGACATCACCCAGCTGTACTTGTCGTCGAAGTTGCGCTTCTGCGGCTGCGGGATGGTGTGCTGGTTCCACGGGTGCCGCGGGTCGACGGGGTTGCCGAGCGGGTCGTGCGTGACGAACTGCTCCTTGCCCGCCCAGTCCTCGTAGTACGAACTGCCCAGCAGGATGCGGATGCCGAGGTTGATCTCGGTGAGGTCGTTGGTGACGAGCTTGCCGTCCACGATCACGCCCGGGGTGACGAACATCCGCCGGCCCCAGTCGGTCATGTTGCGGTAGGTGAAGTCGCAGTACTCGGGGTCGTTGAGCGCGCCCCAGCAGCCGAGCAGCACCCGGCGCCGGCCGACCTCCTCGTAGCCGGGCAGCGCCTCGTAGAAGAAGTCGAACAGGTCGTCGTGGAGCGGCACCACGCGCTTCATGAACTCGACGTAGCGCATCAGGCGGCTGAGGTAGTCGGTGAACAGCTGCACCGACGCGACGGTGCCGACACCGCCCGGGTAGAGCGTGGAGGGGTGCACATGGCGCCCCTCCATCAGGCAGAACATCTCCCGCGTGTAGCGGCTGACCTGGAGCGCCTCGCGGTAGAACTCGCCCTCGATCGGGTTGAGCGAGCGCATGATGTCCGCGATCGTCTTGTAGCCGTGCTCGCCGGCGTGCGGCGCCTCGGTGCGCTCGGCCAGCTCCAGCACGCCCGGGTTGGTCTCGCGGACCATCCGCTCGCAGTAGTCGACCCCGACCAGGTTCTCCTGGAAGATGTTGTGGTCGAACATGTACTCCGCGGACTCGCCGAGGTTGATGATCCACTCGGCCAGGTGCGGGGGCTTCACGCCGTACGCCATGTTCTGCGCGTACACCGAGCAGGTCGCGTGGTTGTCGCCGCAGATCCCGCAGATCCGGCTGGTGATGAAGTGCGCGTCGCGCGGGTCCTTGCCGCGCATGAAGACGCTGTAGCCGCGGAAGACCGACGAGGTGCTGTAGCACTCGGCGACCTTCTTCTGCTTGAAGTCGATCTTCGTGTGGATGCCCAGGCTGCCCACGATCCGGGTGATCGGGTCCCAGGCCATCTCCACCAGACCGCTGCCGTCGCCGGCCGCCTTCGTCGTCGGTGAACTCATCGTCTCTGCCGTGCCCTTCGTCGTGCGAGTCGTTCAGGGGAGTCGGGGGAACTGGGGGAGCTGGGTGAGCTGCGGGAGCCGGAGCCGGAGCCGGGGGTGCGCGGCGGCCGGCCACCGGCCGCCGCGGGCCGGGCGCCGGTCACCACGGCGGGCGGTAGCCCGTGGTCAACTCCGCCTCGGGGTGCCGCCACTTGGGCTCCTGGTCCACGGTGTGCAGGGTCACCGAGCGCAGCCTGCGGATCACCGAGCCGTACACGCCGCTGAGCGTGCTGGAGACCTTGCCGCCGGGCGGCTCGTCCATGAAGGGCATGAACTTGTCCGGGAAGCCGGGCATCGTGCAGGCGATGCAGATGCCGCCGACGTTCGGGCAGCCGCCGACGCCGTTGATCCAGCCGCGCTTGGGCACGTTGCACTTCACCACCGGACCCCAGCAGCCCAGCTTCACCAGGCACTTGGGGGAGTCGTACGTCGCGGCGAACTGCCCCTGCTCGTAGTAGCCGGCCCGGTCGCAGCCCTCGTGCACGGTCGCGCCGAAGAGCCAGGCGGGCCGCAGCTGGTCGTCCAGCGGGATCATCGGGGCCGAGCCGGCCGCCTGGTGCAGCAGGTACACCAGCGTCTCGGAGAAGTTGTCCGGCTGGATCGGGCAGCCGGGCACGCACACGATCGGGATGCCCGCGTGCGACTTCCAGTCCCAGCCCAGGTAGTCCGGCACGCCCATCGCGCCGGTCGGGTTGCCGGCCATGGCGTGGATGCCGCCGTAGGTGGCGCAGGTGCCGATCGCCACCACGGCCAGGGCCTTCGGGGCGAGCCGGTCGATCCACTCGCTGGTGGTGATCGGCTGGCCGGTCTCCGGGTCGTCGCCGAAGCCGCTCCAGTAGCCCTCGGCCTTGATCGACTCGTTCGGGATCGAGCCCTCGACGACCAGCACGAACGGGTCGATCTCGCCGCGCTCGCCCTTGAAGAACCACTCGATGAAGGTGTCGGCGCCGCCGACCGGGCCGCACTCGAAGTCGATCAGCGGCCAGTGCACCTGGATCTTGGGCAGGCCCGGCAGCACGCTGAGGGCGATCTCCTCGATGCTCGGCTGGGTGGCGGCGGTCAGCGAGACCGAGTCGCCGTCGCAACTGAGCCCCGCGTTGATCCAGAGGATGTGGATCGGTGACTCGTCGCCGGCCGGGTCACTGTCCTGCGAGGTGCCGGCCGGGGCCGGCGACGGTGCGCTCATGGGATTTCCTCCTGCGGGAGGTACGGACGGAACATCGCATGTCAGACACCACCCTGCGGTGTGCCGGAGGGCCACGGGCGATCAGGCGCAGCCATTACGGTGGCGCCCCGGAAAGCCGTCGGCGGCCGGTGGCAGGGTGCGCACCGGTCCTCCTCGGAGCGCGACCCGGCACGGCGTGCCGGACGCGTCACCCGCTCACCCGAGATCCTCCGCCCGACCGCACGCGGCGCCCGTCCGCCGCCGCCGCGCTGTCACACGAAAGCGGACCCGCGAACAGGACCACTTGGCGGGCATGAGGGTGTACGGCCGTGGCCGGCCGAGGAGTTGGGGTCGCCGGCCGGCCGCGGAAGGCGTACGGGACGCGGCGCGTGCGGGCGGGCGGGCGGGTACGAGGCGCGGGGGCCGTACGGGCGCGGGCGGGCGCGGAAGGTGTGCGGCTCGCGCGTGGTGCCGGGTCCGTACGGCGCTCTGCGGGCGTGGCGTGGCGCGGTTCGGGTGCGGGAGCCGCCCGGCTCAGGGGCGGGGCCGTACGGGCAAAGGCGGGCGCGGGCGGGCGCGGAAGGTGTGCGGCTCGCGCGACGGCGGGTCCGTACGGCGCTCTGCGGGCGCGGCGCGGCGCGGCTCGGGTGCGGGAGCCGCCCGGCTCAGGGGCGGGGCGCGGCCTCGGAGGGAGCCGCCCGGCTCGGACGGAGGGCCGTCAGGCGTCGGCGTCCGAGGGCTCCCCGGCGAGCCGCAGGGTCAGCCGTTCGCGCAACTGCGTGAGGCGGTCGATCTCCGCGTCGAGCGCCGCGAGCCTGCGGGCGACCACGCCGCCCGGCTCCGGGACGCAGCGCGGCGCGGGCCGGTCCACCAGCTGGTGCAGCCGGGGCGCCAGCCCGCGCAGGTCCGCCACCGTGAAGCCCGCCGCCAGCAGGTCGCGGATCAGCCGCACCCGGGCGACGTCGCCGGGCCCGTACTGCCGCTGCCCCGACGCCGTACGGCCCGGCGCCGGCAGCAGGCCGCGCTGCTCGTAGAAGCGCAGCGCCCGCGGTGTGGTGCCGGCCGCGGCCGCCGCGTCCCCGATCCGCAGCAGGGCGGGCTCGCCAGGCCGCCGGCCGTCGACGCCGGCCGGGCCGCCCTGGGCGGGGACCGGGTGCGCGGCGGCCTCGACGGCGACCGCGCTTCCGGTCCGGGCGCGGCGGCGCGGGTCCGCGAGCCCGGGCGGCGGCGCGGAGCCGCCGGTCCGCCCGGCGGCCCCGGACCGCGGCTCGACCGTCGTTTCCGCGCCGCCCGCGTACGAGAGCGCGGGAATCCGCCCGGTGCGCATGCGTGACCTCCTGTCCGCCGGGGAGCCGCCCACCGCGGCCCGCCCCCGACCTGCCCCAGCCCTGCCTCAGACGTCCACGACCACCGTGCCGAAATGGCGGCCGCGTACCAAGTCCTCCAACGCCTGGGGCGCCCGTTCGATGCCCGCGACCCGGGTGTGCGGGAAGTCGATGCCGCCCGAGCGCAGCCACGCGCCGAAGCGGGCGGTCCACTCCGGGGCCACGTCCAGGTGCTCCATGCCGGCGTAGCCGCGCACCGACACGCCTCGCAGGATCAGCCGGTAGCTGTCGATGACGGTGGGCGCGGCACCGCCGTCGCCGTCCGCGTCCAGCTGCCCCGACAGGGCCCCGACCAGCGCGAACCGCGCCCCCTTGCGGGCGACGTCCACGGCCGCCGTGAGCTGCTCCCCGCCCACGTTGTCGAGCAGGACGTCCACCCCGTCCGGCGCCGCCTCCGCCAGCCGCTGCGCGAAGGACCCGGGGCCGGCGCCGCGCAGCACCGCCGCGTCGTAGCCCAGCTCGGCGACCAGCCGCTCGGCCTTCTCCGCCGAGCCGGTGGTGCCGATCACCCGCCCGGCGCCCAGCTGCCGCGCGATCTGCCCGGCCAGCGTGCCCACCGCCCCCGCCGCCCCGGTGACCAGCACGGTGTCGCCGGCGCGCACCTCGCCGAGCCGGGTCAGCGCCCCGTAGGCGGTGGAGCCCTGGTTGAGGTACTGGACCGGCTCGGGCAGCGCGCCGTCCTGGTCCAGCCGTACGCACTGGTCCGCGGGCAGCACAGCGTACTCGCGCCAGCCGAGCATGTGCAGCACCGGGGTGCCCGGCCGCAGCGCGCTGCCGTCCGGCGCCGTCACCACCTCCGCGACCGCCGGGCCGAAGAGCGTGTCCCCGGCCCGTAGCGGCGGCATCGGCGTGTCCTGGACCGCGCCGCCCATCAGGGTGCGCAGCGCGGCGAAGACCACGAAGTGGCGGTTGCGCACCAGCACCTCGCCCGGCCCCGGCCGCGGCACCGGCCCCTCCGCCACCGTGAAGTGCCGCGCCTCGGGCAGCCCCTTCGGCACCTCCGCCAACCGCACCTCGCGCGCACCGCCGCCTGCTGCCGTTGCCATCGCCTGATCCTCTCCGTCGTGCTTCGTCCGTGCTTTGTCGTGCTTGCCGGTCCGTCGTCGCGCCCGGTGGGGCCGCCTGGGGGCCGCCGTGCGTCGCTGCGCCGGTACGCCGCCTGCGTCGTGGTGATCGCACGAATCCAACGAGCGCGCCGGAACGCTAACCCCTGACCCGCACGTCAAGGTCAAGCCGCGCGGATTCCCCCGTATGGCGCAAGCCGGGCAAGTGGTCCAGGCTGGTAGTGAGCCCTGGCGCCGGCGTGGCAGGTCCGGGCAAGAGCCGCGGGTGCGGTCCTCCCTCCTGCCGCGCGCCCGTCCCGGCCGGAGGGAGGACCTGGCATGTATGACAACGCCGATCCCGTGACACAGCCCGATCCGCGGGTCCTCGCCCGCCGTGTGGCCGAGCGCCGGCTCCAGTTGGGGCTGAGCGAGGGCGCCCTGGCGACGCAGGCGGGCATGGCGCCGCGCTACCTCCAGCACCTGCTGAGCGCCGGGGTGGACTTCGATCCGGGCGGCTTCGTCCGGATCGCGGGCGCGCTCCACCTGTCCTACGACGACCTGCTCGAAGGGCGCACCGGCGGGCCGCCCGGGCAGGGCGAACCGGCCGCGCACCCGGCCCTGCTCCACCTCACCGAGCTCGAGTGCTGGGACCGGCTCGGCAGCCGTGGTGTGGGCCGGATCGCGCTGCCGGTCGAGCCGAGCCCGGGCGTCTTCCCGGTCAACTACGCGATCGACGCGCAGCCGGCCGACACCCGGTCGATCGTCTACCGCACGGAGCCCGGCAGCGCCGCCGCCCCCGCCGCGGGCGCCGCCGTCTCCTTCGAGGTGGACCGGGTGGACGACCACGTCAGCCAGGGCTGGAGCGTCCTGGTCACCGGCATCGCCGAGCACATCGACGACCCGGTCGTGGCGCACCGCCTCGACGAGCGCCACCCCGCGGAGTCGTGGGCCGGCGACCACCTGCCGCTGTGGGTGCGGATACGCCCGGACCACGTCAGCGGACGGCGGATCGGCACGCTGTGACCCGCCGTCCTCCGGCGCGCCCGAGCCGCCGCGCACCCATGTCCCCTGCCGCGCCGGGTAGGCGAGGGGAGAGAAGGTCGCGCTGAAGGAGGCGGACACGATGCGCCGTACGGTCGCCGTCGGAGTCGACGGCTCCCCCGAGAGTCTGGCCGCCGCGCACTGGGCGGCCCGCGAGGCCGTACGGCGGCGGGTGCCGCTGCGGCTGGTGAACGCCGCAGCCCCGCCGCCCGGCCTGGCCGCCCCCGCCGACCCGCACCCGGCTCCGGTGAACGAGGACTGGTCGCCCTACACCGCCGCCGCCGACCTGCGGCGCGCCCATCCCGCAGCCGAGATCACCGTCGAGCAGGTGGTCGGGCAGGCGCTGCCGGTGCTGTTCGCCGCCGCCGACGAGGCGGCACTGCTGGTGCTGGGCTCGCGCGCGGTGAGCGCCACCGCCGGGTTCCTGCTCGGCTCGGTCCCGCTCACCGTCGTCGGGCAGGCGCCGGTGCCGGTGGTGCTGGTCAGGGCAGAGGGGACGGGCGGGGCATCCGGAGCAGGCGAGGAGTCCGAGGTTTCCGGGTCGGGCGACGGCGGCGGCGACGTCGTGCTCGGCCTGGACCTGGCCCGGCCCAGCGACCACGTCCTGGGGTTCGCCTTCGACGCCGCCGCGCGCCGCTCCGCCACCCTCCGCGTCGTGCACGGCTGGAACGCGCCCCTGCCGTACGGCCTCGGCGCGGCGAACTCCGACCCCGACGCCCGCGCCGCCCTCCAGGCCCACGAGACCGGGGCGCTCGCCGACGCGCTGGCGCCGTGGCGCGAGAAGTACCCGCGCGTCCACGTCATCGGCGAGACCATCGTCGGCGCCGCCGACCGCCACCTGCTCGGCGCCTCGGCGGACGCCGCCCTGCTGGTCATCGGCCGCCGCCCGCGCGGCACCCGGCTGTCGGCCCACCTCGGCTCGACGTCCCACTCGGTGCTGCACCACGCCGTGGTCCCGGTCGCGGTGGTCCCGCACGAGTGAGCGCGGGACCGGGAAGGACGGCGGGGGCCGCGGCGGGGGTCAGCGCCCTTCGGCCAGCAGATGCGGCGCGTGCTCGGCGACGGCCGCGAGCACCTGCTTGCGTGATGGGTTGACCATCGCGTGCCCGGCGACCGTCACCGTCGGCACCGTCTCGTTACCGTCGGCGACCAGTCGTACGAACGCGGCCGCGTCCGGGTCGCGCCAGATGTTCACCGTCCGGTACCGCAGCCGGGTGAAGCGCAGTTGCGTCAGCAGCTTGAGGCAGAAGACGCAGGTGGGCTGGTGGTAGACGACAACGCCGTCGTCGGGATACTCGGCCATGCCGGAAGCCTAGAGGCACCACTCGGTGCGGGTGGCCGTCTCTGCCAACCGGTGACGGGTCCCCGGTAACGCGTCGTTCGCGTCGCCGCCGCGCATACCGGCACGCAACCCGGGCACGCGACCTGCGACGACGAAGGAGTGATCCATGAGTGACAGCGACAAGGCCAAGGCGAAGTCCGACCAGGTCAAGGGCAAGGTGAAGGAATCCGTCGGGCAGGCGGTCGGCGACGAGGAACTCGAAGCCCAGGGCCGGGGCGACCAGGCCAAGGGAGACGTGCGACAGGCGGGCGAGAAGCTCAAGGACGCGGTGAAGCACATCGGCAAGGACTGAGCCTGCCCGTCCCGCCGCGGCGCCCCCGCCCCCACGCCAGGGAGCGGGGGCGCGGGCGTGTGTACGTGTGTACGTATGCCGCACGGGACGCACGCCGGAGCCGGAGCCGGAGCCGGAGCCGGAGCCGGAGCCGGAGGCGGGGAGCGGTGCGGAAAATCGCTGCTCGGATCGGGTACGCGGCTGGCATGCTCAGGGCCATGGCCTTCCGTACCGCGATCGCGCGCGACCTCCCTGACCTGCTGGCTCTTCTGATAGGGGAGGAGGGCGTTGTGGACCCGGGCGGCGTCGAGGTCTCCGACGCCCACGAGCGGGCCTTCGCGGCGATCGAGACCGACGACCGCAACGAGATCGCGGTGCTCGAAGGGGACGACGGGGCGGTGCTCGGCTGCCTCCAGCTCACCTACGTCCCCGGACTGACCCGGGGCGGCCAGGAGCGCGCGCTGATCGAGGCGGTACGCATCCGCGCCGACCTGCGGGGCGCCGGGCTCGGCCGTGAACTGCTGACCTGGGCGATCGAGCGGGCGCGCGCCCGCGGCTGCGGCCTCGTCCAGCTGACCAGCCACGCGCGGCGCGCCGACGCCCACCGCTTCTACGAGTCGCTCGGGTTCGTCCGCAGCCACCACGGGTTCAAGCGAGAGCTGTGACCGCGGCCCGCGCTCCCACGGGCGGCCCGGCGCCCGGCGCGCGGGCAGCTCGAAGGGCGGCGGACCCGGTGGGGTCCGCCGCCCTTCGGAGCGTGCGTGCGTGGAGCGAGCGTGATGCGCGTGCCTGTCGGCGTCGGCGCGTCATCGTCGGTACTGCGTCATCGTCAGTACGCGGAGTTCACGTTGTCCATGGAGCCGTACTTGTCGGCCGCGTAGTTGCAGGCCGCGGTGATGTTGGCGACCGGGTTGTAGATGTTCCAGGACGTGCCGGACACGTGGTAGGCGTTGAAGGTCGGGTTGATCACCTGCAGCAGGCCCTTCGAGGGGATGCCGTTGCGGGCGTTGATGTCCCACAGGTTGATCGCCTTCGGGTTACCGCTCGACTCGCGTATGACGTTGCGGTGGATGCCCTCGTACGTGCCGGGGATGCCCTTCTTGTGCATGATGTCCAGCGACTGGCGAATCCAGCCGTCCAGGTTGTTGGCGTAGGTCTTCGCGGCAGGCTTCGCCTTCGCGGCGGCGGCCTTCTTCGCGGCGGCCTTCTTCGCTGCGGCCTTCTTCGCTGCGGCCTTCTGCGCGGTCGCCTTCTCGGCGGCTGCCTTCTTCACGGCTGCGGCCTTGGCGGCCGCTGCCTTCTGCGCGGTGTCGGTCGCGCTCTTGTCGGCGACCGGGACCAGGTTGACCTTCTGCTGCGCGGCGGCCGGCACGGCCTTCTGCGGGGCGAGGCTGGACAGGGCACTGATCTGCTTCACCGGCTGACCGGCGGAGACGCTGAACCCGGTGGTGGCGTCGCTCGCCGCGGTCGCCGCTCCAGCCCCGGCGGTCGCTTCCACGCCCACGACTGCGAGCAGGACCGCGGCTGCGGCAGTGGTGCCGGCAGCAGTGATCTTGTGCTGCTTCGACAGCCGGTTGAACGAGGAGACGCCGGGGAGCTTCTTGGTGACCGTGGAGAACTGCATTGCGGGTTTACCTCTTCCGTTGGGGACCAGTGAATTGTTAGAGGTCCCGGATTCAACGGTCAAAGGCCCCATCTACGGACAATTCCGTAGTTGGGTTCGGTGCGGGAAAGGCGATCGCGCGTATCCGCATGACGCCGCCGTCGCGTGGCCGGGTCGGGTACTACCGCGCTTAGTTTGTGACCTGGGCCATGCCGAGGGGATCACACAGGAGGCACCCAGCAATCACGGGAGGTACCCGGATATGCGCGCACGGTGAAGAATTCCGGCCCCTTTTCCGGCGGTCGCCCATTACCCGGAGAAACGGCGTTCCGCGCCGCCGTAACAGGGGCTCGGCCCCCGAAGCGCCACCTTCACCGGGCGGGTGCGCGGCGGCCTCGGAGGCCGGGCTCACGGCGGTGGCGAGGGCGCGCCGGCCGGCTCCCCGGCTCCCCTGCTCCCCGGCCGAAGAGGGCCGTTCTTCCGGTTTCGCCGACGCCGGGCGCGGTGGCCTGGGGCGTTGCGCGGACCGCGAGACGCGTTGCGAAACGATCATTGGACACGGGGCGTGTGCTCTCTCCAGGGTGGGAAGCGTCGGCCGGCGAGGCCGCCGCCGGGACTGTGAGGAAGGATCGCCATGGGCGACGAGAGCACCGAGAGCACGGAGCGCGCCGGGACCGAGGGGGAGACCGCGGGGGCGGGCGGGCGCGCCGGCCTGGTCGCCGCGGTGCGCGCGGCGCTCGGACCGGTCGGCGCGGTGCTCCCGGTGTCGTTCACCGGCCTGCCGCCCATCGACGTCCAGCGCGCGGGCGCCGGGCGGCTGGAGCAGGCCGGATACCGCACCGCGTGGACCAACGAGGTGGTCGGCGGCAAGGACGCCCTGGTCCAGGCGTCGATGCTGCTCGCCGCCACCCGGGAGCTGGTGCTCGGCACGAGCATCGCGAACATCTGGGCCCGGTCGCCGCAGACCCTGCACGCGGCCGCGTCCCAACTGGCCGAGGCGTACCCCGGGCGGTTCGTGCTCGGCGTCGGGGGCGGCTACCCGCAGCAGGCGGAGGCCGCCGGCCGCGCCTTCGGCAGCCCGCTGGCCACGATGCGTGACTACCTCGACCGGATGGACGGCCCGACCCAGCCGCCCGCGCCCGCCGCGGACTACCTCCGGATCGTCGGCGCGAACGGGCCGAAGATGCTGGCCCTGGCCGGTGAGGCGTCCGACGGGGCGTTGCCGGTCGGGGTGCCGCCGCAGTACACGGCGTACACCCGGCAGCTGCTCGGCCCGGACAAGCTGCTGGTCGTCGGGATGACCGTGGTGCCGGACCAGGACCGGGAGCGGGCGCGGACGGGGGCCCGGGAGATGGCGGCGGCCCTGCTCGCCCGGCCCTCCTTCGCGGCGATCGCCGCCCAGATCGGCCTCGCGGGACCCGGCGACCGGGAGCCGGACGACGAACTGGTCGACGCGCTCGTCGGCCACGGCGACCCCGACGCGATCGCGGCCACCGCCCGCCGCCACCTCGCCGCCGGCGCGGACCACGTGGTGCTCATGCTCCAGCCCGGCGGGGAGTTCACGGACGGCGTCGCGGCACTGGAGGAGCTGGCGCCGGCCCTGACGGCCCTCGACTGACCCCTGGCGCCCCGGGGCGGTGAGGGCGCGGGGGAGCCGGACGTGGTCTAGCGCCCCAGCGCGGTGAGGGCGGCGGTGGTGGCGTTCGCGATCAGCGGGTCGGCGGACTCGGCGTCGGGGGTGCCGCGGTCGGTCAGCACGCTGATGACGACGGGCGCGCCGTGCGGGGGCCAGAGGACCGCGATGTCGTTGCGGGTGCCGTAGTCCCCGCTGCCCGTCTTGTCGGCGACCTTCCACCCCGAGGGCGCCCCGGCCCGCACGTACGGGCCGCCGGTGGTGTTGCGCACCATCAGGTCGGTGAGCAGCGCGCGGCGGCCGGTCGGCAGCGCGCCGCCGAGCAGCAGGGACCGCAGATCCGTGCCGAGCGCACGGGCGGTGCTGGTGTCGCGGGTGTCCCCGGGCACGGCGTCGTTGAGCGCCGGCTCGGGCCGGTCGACATGGGTGACCGCGTCCCCCATGGCGCGTACCGCCTCCTGCAGCCCGGCGGGGCCGCCGAGCCGGTCGAGCATCAGGTTCTCCGCGGTGTTGTCGCTGTACCGCAGCGCGGCCGCCATGATCGCCCGCAGCGTCATGCCCCTGCCCTGCCCGGCGTGCTTCGACGTGATCGGCGAGTACGGCACCAGGGCCGACGACGGGTACGTGACCACGCGGTCGAGTTCGGCGTCGCCGGCCCGCTTCAGCAGTGTCCCGGCGGCGAGCACCTTGATCGTCGAGCAGTGCGCGAACCGCCGGTCCGCCTGGTACGCGACGCTGCGGCCCGACCCGGTGTCGAGCGCGTACAGGCCGAGGTGGGCGTGGAAGCGGCGCTCCAGCTCCGCGAACGACCGGCGCGCTCCGGCCTCCTGCGCGTCGCCCGCGGAGGAGGTCGCGGCGCCCGAGGGGGCCGCGTGTGCCGCCCGCGGGGTGCCGCCGCTTCCGTCGCCGCACCCCGCGAGGAGCGCGGCGACCGCGGCGAGCACGCCCGCCGCCCGCCAGGTCCGGTGATCCGTGTCGCGCATGCCCACCACTGTGGTCGGGCGCGGGGGCCGGGTCAAAGACGTCACGGCCCCCGCGCCCCCGTGTCACAGCCCGACGTCCCGCAGGCTCATGTCGGCCAGCGACTCCCGGCGTACGAGCACCCGCGCCGCGCCGTCCCTGACCGCGATCACCGGCGGGCGGCCGACCAGGTTGTAGTCCGAGGCCATGGAGAGGTGGTAGGCGCCGGCGGCGGGCACCGCGACGAGGTCGCCCGGGCGGACGTCGCCGGGCAGCGGCACCCGATCGGCGAGGATGTCGCCCGCCTCGCAGTGCCGGCCCACCACCGTGGCCGGGGCCGGCGCCGCGGTGGCGCGGCGCCCGACGAGCCGGGGCGCGTACCGCACCCCGTACAGCGCCGGCCGGGGGTTGTCGCCCATGCCGCCGTCGACGGCCACGAAGGTGCGGCCCGGGGTCCGTTTGACCGACAGCACCCGGTAGACGGCCACCCCGGCCGGGCCGACGATGGCGCGCCCGGGTTCCAGGGTGAGGCGGGGGACGGGCAGCCCCGCCCGCGCGCAGCCGGCCGCGAGTTCGGTACGGACCCGGTCGGCCAGGGCGCGTGGGTCGAGCGGCTGCTCGCCGGGGCGGTAGGCGATGGCGTGGCCGCCGCCGATGTCCAGCCGGCCCAGTTCCAGGCCGTGCCGCCGGTGTATCCGCGCCATCAGCCCGACCATCCGGCGGACCGCGGCGACGTACGGGCCGGCCGCGGGGATCTGCGAGCCGATGTGGCAGTGCAGGCCGACGAGTTCGAGGCGCGGCCGGCCGACGATCCGTTCGACGGCGTGCTGCGCGGAGCCGTCCGTGATCGACAGGCCGAACTTCTGGTCGTCCGTGCCGGTGCGGACCGCGGGGTGGCCGCCGGCCTGGACGCCCGGCGCGACCCGCACCATGACCTGCTGCCGGTCGGTGGGCGGCACGATGGCGGCCAGCCGGGCGATCTCGGACATGCCGTCGAGGACGATCAGCCCGACGCCGAGGCGGACGGCGGTGTGCAGGTCCTCCGGGCTCTTGGCGTTGCCGTGCAGCACGATCCGCTCGGCGGGGACGCCCGCGGCGAAGGCCAGGCCGAGTTCGCCGGCCGAGCACACGTCGAGTCCCAGGCCCTCCTCCGTCACCCACCGGGCGACGGCGCGGCACAGGAACGCCTTCGCCGCGTAGAGGATGTCGGCGTCGGGGAAGGCCGCGCGGTAGGCGCGGCAGCGGTCGCGGACCTCGGCCTCGTCGAGGACGTAGAGCGGGGTGCCGAACCGGTCGGCGGCCTCGACGAGGGAGACCCCGCCGACCGTGATGTCACGATCGCCGCTGCCTTCGTCGCCGGTGCCTTCGCCGCTGGTGGCGGACAGGCGGGTGGAGGCGGGCCACACCGCGGGCGCGGGGGCGCCGGCGGGCGCCGCGGACAGGGTGGCCGGGGGAGAGGCGTGCATGCGGTGCCCCCTCAGCCGATCGCCCGCAGGGCACCGAGGTGCCGCGGGTCCCAGTCGCGCGCCGAGGGCGCGGGAGCGGGCGCGAGCGTGGGAGCAAGTGTGGGCGTGGGCGTGGGTGTCGCGGCCGGGGCATGGGCCGCCGGGGCCGGTGCCGAGAACCGCGGGTCGACGGTCAGGGCCGCGACGCCCAGCGGTTCGGCGAGCGCCCGCAGCGCCGGCGCGGAGAGCCTGATCCAGCTCTGCCCGGCGCCCAGCGCGGCCGACAGCCGCTCCGGGGAGGTGAAGCCGACCGAGGTGCGGGTGCCCAGCGGGGTCCGGAAGAACCGCGCGGTGCAGCCTCCGGGTCCCGGCCGGACGGGGACGAAGAGAGGTCCGGCCGGGAAGGGTTCGCAGGGCTCGGGGTCATCCGGGTGCAAGGTCGCGGCCACAGTTGCCTCCAGGTGCAGTGCGTCGATCGCGTCCGGGCGACGTGCCGTGGACGCCTCGTCGACGCTATGCCCGCCGGCCCGGCGGAACCCCGCCCGCTGACGCGGACTTGACGCCGCGGGCCGCGCCCCTGACGCGACGCTGACGGACCCCCGCGGATCGGACGCGCACCACGTCCCCGCCGGCTCGGGCCGGGGCCGGGCCCCCTCCTCACACGGTCCGGGCGCGGCTTCGACGCCTACGGTCGCAGGCGGTGCCGGATGCCGTCGGCCCTGCCGCGCGGGGCAGCCGTTGCCATGTCGCGGACCCGGTCCGGAACCGCGCGCCGCGGCGCCGTCAGAGCGCGTCGCTGTGGAGCTTGTGGGCGCTGCGCAGCGGCATGTACGGCTCCTGGCCGGCGGGGTGGCCGTCCGCGATGGCGCGCTGCCGGTCGAGTTCGGCGTTGATCTCGGCGCCCAGCAGGATCGCGAGGTTGGACAGCCACAGCCAGACCAGGAAGGTGATGACGGCCCCCAGGCTGCCGTAGACGCGGTCGTAGGAGGCGAAGTGGGCGGCGTACAGCTCGAAGCCGACCGAGGCGACCACCCACACCACGACCGCGACGAGGCCGCCCAGGGTGCCCCAGCGGAAGCGCTGCCGGGCGTTGGGGGCCGCCCAGTACAGCAGCGCGAAGAGCAGGCTGAGCAGGGCCAGCGCCAGGGGCCACCTGCCCCACTGCCACACCGCCGTGGTGGTGTGGCCCGCGCCGAGGTCGGTGCCGACGCGGCCGGCCAGCCTGCCGCTGAGGACGGCCAGCGCGGCGAACACCGCCATCAGCACCAGCACCAGCACGGTGAGGCCGAGCCGCAGCGGGAGGAGGAACGTCAGCGGGCGGCCCTCGGGGACGTCGTAGACGGCGTTCATCGCGCGGATGAACGCGGCGGTGTAGCCGGACGCCGACCACAGCATGGTGAGCAGTCCTACGGTGCCCGCGGCGACGTGCTGCTGCTGGAGGTGGGTGAGCGCGTGGGTGAGCAGGTCGCGGGCGGGGCCGGGGGCGAGGTGGCGGACGTCGCGGATGAGGAGGTTCGTCGCGGAGGGGCCGATCTCGCCGAGCACGGCGATGAACACCAGCAGCGCCGGCACGAGGGACAGCACCGCGTAGTAGGTCATCGCGGCGGCGCGGTCGCCGAGGTTGTCCTCCCGCAGCTCGCCCAGCACCCGGCCCAGCGCCTCCCGCCGGCTGCGGACGTCCAGACCGGTCCGCCCCGACAGGGTCGCCCGTTCCCACAGAGCCGCCCACCGGCCCGGTTCGGCGACTTCCGCAACTTCGGCGACTTCGGCGACTTCCGCCGGCTCGGCGTCCAGGCCGGGCCGGTCCCCCCACGACGAGGTCATGAAACGTGCGCTGCCTTCCTCGCGGTCCCCCCGGCAACGCGCGCGCCAGGACTCCGGGCCGGGCATCCGCACCCGCGAAGTCCCGTTGTCCGGGCGCTCAGACCAGGCGGCAGGGGACTTCCAGGTCCTCCGAGAGGTAGTGGATGGCGCAGACCCGATGGTAGCCGTCGGCGATCACCAGCGGCTGCCCGCGGATCAGCAGTACCGGTGACAGCTTCTCGCCGGTGACCGCCTTCTTCATGTCGTGCGCGACATGCGGGTTCACCGCCGGCAGCAGCTCCAGGCCCGAGGCGCGCAGGATGTCCTTCGCCTTCTTGGAGGTGGTGGTGGCCGCTTGGAGCCGCCGCACGGCCTCCTGGGCCTGCGCGGGCGTGACGAGCAGTTCGAGGAAGTCGACGGCCGCCGGGAAGTCGTGCTCCTCCGGGTCGTTCTTCCAGACCGGATCGGTCATCGTACGGGCTCCGTTCGCGCGTGGCGGTCGATGGTGACCTTGAGGTGCTTCATGATCGGCTGGTCGCTCTGGGTGCTGTGGTCACCGATCGCGCACAGCACGTTCATCTCGGGCATGTAGCCCGCCGCGCAGCCGCGCGGGATGTCGTACGGGATGGCCAGGTAGCCGTCGAGACGGCGGGTGGAGCCGTCCTTGGCGGTGCTGACGATGTCGACCGGGTCGAACTCGGCGAGGCCGCGCTCGCGCATGTCGTCCCGGTTCATGAAGACCAGCGTGCGCAGGTTCCTGATACCCCGGTAGCGGTCGTCGTCGGAGTAGATCGTGGTGTTCCACTGGTCGTGGGAGCGCAGGGTGCCCAGCGCCAGGGTGCCGGGCGCGGGCCGGACGTCGGGCAGCGGTGCGGCCGAGAACTCCGCGCGCCCCGACTCGGTGAGGAAGACCAGCTCCCGGGCGGGCTGCTTGATCCGGAAGCCCAGCGGCAGCCGCACCCGGCGGTTGAAGTCCTCGAAGCCGTCGAGGACTTGGGCCATGGTGTCGCGCACCCGGTCGTAGTCCTCGACGTACCACTCCCACGCGGTGGCGCTGTCCGGCAGAGCGGCGCGGGCCAGGCCGGCGACGATGGCGGACTCGGAGAGCAGGTGCGGCGACGCGGGGCGCTTCATGCCGACCGACAGGTGCACCATGCTCATCGAGTCCTCGACCGACGTGCTCTGCACGCCGCCGGCCTGGTGGTCCTTCTCGGTACGGCCCAGGCACGGCAGGATCAGTGCCTGGCGGCCGTGCACCAGGTGGCTGCGGTTCAGCTTGGTGCTGACCTGGACGGTGAGGTCGCAGCCGCGCAACCCCGCGAAGGTGTACGGGGTGTCGGGCGCGGCCAGGGCGAAGTTGCCGCCCATGCCGACGAAGACCTTGACGTCGCCGCGGTGCATCGCCTCGATGGTGCGGACGGTGTCCAGGCCGTGTGCGCGGGGCGGCTGGATGCCGCAGGCCGCGGCGAGGCGGTCCAGGAACTCGTCGGTGGGGCGGTGGTCGATGCCGCAGGTCCGGTTGCCCTGCACGTTGCTGTGCCCGCGCACCGGCGAGGGCCCGGCGCCCTCCCGCCCCAGGTTCCCGCGCAGCAGGAGGAGGTTGACGATCTCCCGGACGGTGTCTACGCCGTGTTCGTGCTGGGTGACGCCGAGGCACCAGCTGAAGATGCTGCGGTCGGCGTCGCGGTAGACCTGGGCCGCCTTGAGGATGTCGGCGCGCGACAGGCCGCACTGCTCCTCGATCTGGTCCCAGGGGGTCGCCTCGCACAGCGCCCGGTACTCCTCGAAGCCGGTGGTGTGGCGGTCGATGAACTCCGAGTCCAGCGCCTTGGGATCGGACCCGGACTGGGCGAACACCGCCTTGGCCATGCCGCGCAGCAGCGCCATGTCGCCGCCGATGCGCGGCTGGAGGTTCAGGGTGCTGGTCCGGGTGGACTTCATCAGGGCCATGTCCGTGAACTCGTGCGGCACGATGGTGCGAGTGGCGGCCCCCTCCACCAGGGGGTTGATGTGCACGACCTGCGCGCCGCGGCGGTAGGCGTCGGCGAGGGCGGTGAGCATCCGGGGCGCGTTGGAGGCGGCGTTGACGCCCATGATGAACAGCGCGTCCGCGGCCTCCCAGTCCTTCAGGTCCGCGGTTCCCTTGCTGGTGCCCAGCGCGGCCTGCAGCGCGCGGCCGCTGGCCTCGTGGCACATGTTGGAGCAGTCCGGCAGGTTGTTGGTGCCCAGCTCGCGGGCCATCAACTGGTAGAGGAAGGTGGCTTCGTTGCCGAGCCGGCCCGAGGTGTAGTACGCGGCCTGGTTCGGGTCGTCCAACTCCCGCACGGTGCGGCCGAACAGCTCGAAGGCGTCCTTCCAGTGGATCGGGACGTAGTGGTCCGACGCGGGGTCGTAGACCATCGGCTCGGTCAGCCGGCCCTGGTCCTCCAGCGCGAAGTCGCTCCACCGCGACAGCTCCGTCACCGAGTGCGCGGCGAAGAACTCGCGGCCCACCCGCTTGCGGGTCATCTCCCAGGTGACGTGCTTGATGCCGTTCTCGCAGATGTCCAGGTGCAGGCCCTTGACGTCGTCGGGCCAGGCACAGCCGGGACAGTCGAAGCCGCCGTTCTCGTGGTTCATCCGCATGATCGCGCGCGGGCCGTCCACCAGTTCCCGATCGCGCATCAGGACGCGGCTGACGCTGCGGGCCGCGCCCCAGCCGGCGGCCGGGTGGTGGTAGGGGCGGAACGTCGGCGGGTCCTTGGGCGCGGCCCCCACCCGGGGTTCCGGCTGTGGGTCCTCGCCGCCCGCGCCGGCGTCGTTGGAGGGGCTCACGGGGCTCATGGCTGGCATCCTTCCGCCGTCGCGGGCGTCGCAGATCCTCGCCGGGCGCGGCACGGAGTCGTGCCGGGCGCGGCCGGTTCCCGGCGCATTGCACGAAGTTATGCGCGGCCGGCCGTCCACGCCAGGTGACCCGCCACGCGAGTGCGGAGCGTATCCGCGTCCCGCGTTTGCGGGCGGCGCCGATCGGGTGTACCCGGATTCCTTACTTACGCCGAATGGAGTGGGCACGGCGCAATTCCCCTCGGCGTCAGGCATTTTCCCTACGCCGTACGGCAGGGGGGTGGCTCCCGTGTTCCGCCCGGCTTGCGGGCGGCCGGGTATCGCGTTTCAGTGAGGAGTGTCCCTCCATTGGAGGAGTAGCCATGTCGATGTCGTTCGGTCCGGGATTCGGCTCGTCCGATCCCTTCAGCGATCTGCTGAACCGCTTCTTCGGGATGTCGCCCGGCTCGTCGCCGCCGGCGGTGCAGCGGGTCCCGATCGGGAGGCTGCCGAGCGAGTCCGCCCGCGAACTGATCAACTCGGCCGCGCGCAGGGCCGAGGAGGACGACGCCGCGGACCTCGACACCGAGCACCTGCTGCGGGCGGCCACCAAGGTCGATCCGGCGCGGAGCCTGGTCGCCCAGGCGGGGACGGACCCCGACACGCTCGCCCGCAAGATCGCCGAGGCGCTGCCCCGCGGCACCGGCGAGCCGGCCGCCGAACCCGGACTCACCCCGGCTGCCAAGCGCATCCTCAGCGCCGCCTACGCGCACGCGCAGGCGGCCGGGGTGTCCTGCATCGGCCCCGAGCACATCCTCGGCGCGCTGCTGGACGACGCCGACTCCGACGCGGTGCGGCTGCTGCGCTCGCTCGCGTTCGACGTGGACCGGCTGCGCACCGCCTCGGACCGGGCGGCGGGCAGCGCGCAGCCGCCCGCCGGCGGCGGGAAGCCGGCCACGACGCTCGACGAGTACGGGCGGGACCTGACCCATGAGGCCAAGGCGGGCAAGCTCGACCCGGTGGTGGGCCGGGCCGAGGAGATCGAGCAGACCGTGGAGATCCTCTCCCGGCGCTCCAAGAACAACCCCGTCCTGATCAGCGAGCCCGACGTCGGCACGACCGCCCTGGTCGCGCACGGGCACCAGTCGGAGTTCGGCGCCCGCCCGCTGCGGCGCACGATCCAGGCGGAACTCGACAACCGGATCGCGTCCCTGCTGCTCGGCGGCGAGGCGGACCCGGGCGACACCATCGTCGCCGACGTCGAGGACAACTCACTGCACTGCACGGTCCGCCCGAAGCCGGCCGACGCCGGCGACGGCACCGCGGACGACAACGCATCCTGAGAGCGGGGCGAGGCCACCATGGCGCATCACCACAAGTCGAACAAGGCCGTCGAGGGGAACCCGGAGACCGGCCACGGGCGCGGCATGCCCGAACGGCCCGACGAGGCGGAACTCCAGGAGCAGACCGAGGAGGACCGGCGGGAGGTGGGTCTGCCCGCGGACCCCGGCGCCGCACGCACGCGGCCGGAGGAACCCGAGGAGTCCGAGGAGCCTGGGGAGCCCGGTTCCGGCTGACCGGATCGAGTGGAGTACCGGCCGCCCCGGCGGCCTCGGTGGCCCGGCGCGCACACCAGCGCGCCGGGCCACCGGCCGTGCCCGTGGTCGCACGCTCGGGTGTTATCGATGCCAATCACGTTGCCGGGCGCGGTCGTCGGCCGGGCGCGGGCGCCGGGGCCGCGCCATCGCGCGCGCCCGCCGACCGGCGGCGAACGTGGGGGAACGTCGTCAAGTCCCTTGAGCGGCAAGCCGATCGCGGGGGAGCGCAGGCCGCGGGGCCGTAACTTCTGTGTACTCGTGGGGCGGCAGCTCTAGTGTTATCGATGCCAACGGACTAGGGTTCCGGGCAACTTCGCGCACGCCCGCCGTCCGCGCGCGGCCGTCCAGGCCCGCCCGACGGCCCACCCCCCGAGACGAAGGACTGGCATGGCACACCCCCGAAAAAGACTGGCCGTGGCGCTGCTGGCCGCGGCCATGGCCGTGGTCGGCGCCGGCGCGTCAGCCGCCTCGACGGCGACGGCGGCTCCGGCGGCCACCACCGGCTACACGGTCTCCGTCGGGTCGAAGGGCACCTTCGCCTACCCCACCGACACCCCGGCCAGTTCGTACATCGACAAGGACGGCACCTACTACTTCCAGCAGTCCGACGGCGAGTACGGCCCGACCGGGCCGCGGTACTGGGACTTCTTCACCGGCACCGATCTGGAGACCGCGACCCGCTCCAGCGCGATCAGCGACGCGGTGAACCCGGCCAACCCGCAGGACCGCAACAACGACACCACCTGGCGCTGCGACAACAGCCCCACCGGCAAGACGGCCACCAACGCCCCGGCCGGCTCCGGCTACACCCAGCGCAACTTCTGCGACCTGGTGGGCACATGGGTCGACCCGGACACCGGCAACTGGTACGGGCTGGTGCACAACGAGTTCACCCCGCAGCCCTTCGGCGACGGCATCCACTACGACGCGATCGACTACGCGGAGTCCACCGACCAGGGCAGGACGTGGACCATCAAGGGCCACGCGCTGACCTCGCCGTACAGCACCACCCGCGGCGACACCACGGCGTTCCCGCAGCAGAGCTACTACTACGGCGACGGTGACCAGCGGCTGTTCGTCGACACCGCCTCGGGGTACTTCTACGTCTACTACGGCTCCCGCGCGGTGGACAAGAACGGCGGCTGGAAGGCGTTCTACGAGCACGTGGCCCGCGCCCCGATCTCGGCGAAGATGGCGCCCGACTCCTGGCAGAAGTGGTACGACGGCTCCTGGTCGCAGCCCGGCACGGGCGGCAAGGAGAGCAACATCGTGCCGGTCAGCTCGCCCGGTGACACCGGCTACACGGCCCCGTCGGCGGAGTACGACCCGGCCACCCCCGGCACCGTCGAGCAGCAGGTCGCGGCCGGCACCGCGCCGCCCACCTCACCGCTGTTCGTGATGGACGTCTCCTACGACGCCTACCTCGGCCTCTACATCGGCGAGCCGCAGGCGGTCGACCAGAGCGGGAACGCGCCCCAGCAGTTCTACGCCACCGCCGACCTGGCCACGCAGAAGTGGACCCTGCTCGGCGACACCGGCGGGTACACCACCGCGTCGTGGTACCGCTGGATGCTGGACAGCGCCAACAAGACCAGCTCCACCATCGTCGGCAAGACCTTCCGCGCGTACTGCTCCATCGCCTGCGCGGACGGCTCCGACGGGCAGTACGCCGATGTGACGATCGACGCGGCCAAGTCCGCCGCGGCCCCGGTCGTCTCGAACCGGGCCTACACGATCGCGAGCGGCGCCGGACGGGTGCTCACCCAGTCCCGCGGCGCGCACGCCGCCACCGCTCGGCCCGCCGCGGCCCGATCGGCCGCGCAGGCATGGAAGTTCACCGCGAACGGCGACGGCTCCTACCGGATCACCAACGCCGCCACCGGCCAGGCGCTCGGCGTCTCCACCACCTCCACGGCCACCCGCGCCTGGGGGACCAAGCCGACCGTCACCCCGCTCGGCGCCGGCGGACCCACCGTCGGGCAGCAGTGGTTCGTCATCCCCGGCACGTCCGCCCACGGGGCGAAGACCGGCACCTTCCGGCTGGTCAACCGGTACAGCGGCCTGGTACTCGGACTGTCCGCCGACCCCCGGCGCGGCACCGAGACCACCCCGGCCCGCAGTTGGACCGACCACACCGGTAGCGCCGTCGGCGGCAACCGGAGTGCCGCGGAGCAGACCCTCACGCTGACCGCGGCCCGCCGGTAGCACATCAGCACACCCACCCCACCCCCCACCCAGACAAGGGGAACAGACATGGCATCGACAGCGACGACTCTTCGCCGGTGCGCCTTAGTGGGCGCCGCGGCAGCGATGGTGATGGCGGTACCGCAGATGGCGTCGGCCTCGGTCGGCGGCGGCAACGTGGCGGTGAGCTGGTCGATCCCGGGCACCCCCGCGTCCGGGCTGACCAACATCACCTTCCCGTTCACGGTCAACCCCGCGACCGCCCACCAGTCAGGCACCTACTTCGCGCAGCAGTTCGGCTTCACCAACGCCCCCGACGTCGGCTACACCGGCCTGCAGCCGCGTGCCGACAGCGGCGGCCACGAGCGGCTGCACGGCGTCTTCTCCAGCTTCAACGCCGGCACCACCACGTCGGACCCGAACTGCAGCGACGGAGCCGACGGCGGCGCGGGTGTCAGCTGCGCCGTCGAGTTCGACGGGGTGTACGGCCACGAGTACGCGCTCAAGGTGGTCAAGTCCGGCTCCGACACCTGGACCGGGACCGCCACCGACACGGTCACCGGCGTGTCCACGCACATCGGCTCGTACACCCTGCCGGCCGGCAGCGGGAACCTGCAGGGCTCCCAGGGCGGGTTCGTCGAGTACTACGCCGGCATTCCCAGCTGCGCGCAGATGCCCAGGACCGACGCCGTGTTCGGTGGTCCGACCACCACCGACGCGGGCGGTCTGGGCGGCACGTCCAGGGCCGACTACGAGTACAGCGACTGCGTCGGGGAGTCCGGCTACCAGGCCGCCGACGACGGCTCCGGCACGCACATCACCCGCGGCTTCGTCTCGTAGCCGAGCGGTTCCGGAAAAGCCCTGTGGCGGCGACGCGTGAACGCGTCGCCGCCACAGGCGTGCTGAGGGCCGGTCAGGAGCAGGTGACCTGGGCGTCGGCCCAGTCCGCGTGGTCGCTGTCGTTGCCGTCGCCGCCGTCGGTGACGATCAGCTGGACCTGCTGGGCGCCGGTGACGTCGGCGCTGAGCGGCTTGGGTCCGTCGGAGTTCTTCAGCACTCCGCTGTCGGCGACCTGCTTGCCGTCGGCGTTCACCTCGAACTCGACGGTGCCCTTGCCGTTCTTCTCGTCGTCGACGCCGACGGTCGCGGTGACCTTGGAGCAGCCGCCGCCGAGGTAGTAGGTGACGGTGCTCGGCGCGTTGGTGCCCAGTCCCTTGGCGAAGACGGTGCCGCCGATGGTGATCGGGTTGCCGTCGCCGGCCGCGGTCTCACCGTTGCTCTCGTCCTTCTCGACCGGCCCCCACCCGTTGGTGGCGGTGACCCAGTCCAGGTCGCTGAGGTAGCTGGTGCCGGATGGCGGCGGCACCTCGACGGTGACGCTGCCCGCCAGGGGCACGGTGACCTGCTTGCGGCCGAGCGGCTGGTCGTAACTGACCGTGCCGGACAGGGTGTAGGAGCCCGGCTTGGTCCCGGCCGGCACGGTGACCTTCCACGGCGTGCTGAACGTACGGCCCTTGGGCAGCAGCAGGCCGCGGGTGGCGCCGGCGGCCTTCACCGTCCAGCCGGCCGGGCCGTTGAGGGTGACGCCGACCCCGGTGGCGGGCAGCGCGCCGAGGTTGGTGGCGTAGCTGTCGACCGTCGCGCTCTTGCCGGGCTCGATGTGGTCGGGCGCGTGGGAGACGCCGGTGTCGAGCAGCGCCGGGTCGAGCAGGGCGGCCGCGCCGGCGGTGGCGCTGCCGCTCACCCGCAGCAGCACGGTGCCGTGCGCGGGCACGGTCGCGGCCAGGGTGCCGGCGCTGTCGTAGTCGGTGTGGCTCCACAGGTCGCGCACGGCGTAACTGCCGCGCTGCGGCAGGCCGGCGGCCTTGGCGGTGGTGGAGATGTGCTGGGCGGCGTCGGAGGAGTTGAACAGGGCCACGGCCCGGTCGCCGTTCGCCAGCTTCTTGCTCAGGACGTACGCGCCGCCGCTGGAGGAGACCACGGTGGCCGCCGAGCCCAACGGGTCCTGGTTGAGCGCGATGACGTCCTTGTTGCCGAGGATCGCCAGCGTCTCCGGGGTGGCCTTGCGCAGGTCGGTGCCGATGAGCAGCGGCGAGTCCATGACCGACCACAGCGAGAAGTGGCTGCGGTACTCCGTGTCGGTCATCCCGCCGTTGCCGACCTCCAGCATGTCCGGGTCGTTCCAGTGACCCGGTCCCGAGTCGGCGCCCAGCGGCATGTTCGCCTTGGCGATGTTGAGCATGCTCGACCAGGAGTCGTTGATGTCGCCCGTGGTGCGCCAGGAGTTGCCGACGTCGCCGGCCCACTCCCACGGGTTCTGGTCGCCCCACTCGCACAGCGAGTAGACGATCGGGCGGCCGGTCGCCTTGAGCGCGTCGCGCATCGCGGTGTAGCGCTTGACGTAGTCGGCGCGGGTGCCGTCGCTCTGGTTGTTGCAGTTGTCGTACTTGAGGTAGTCCACGCCCCAGTCCGCGAACGACTGCGCGTCGGTGGTCTCGTGGCCGAGGCTGCCCGGGTATCCGGCGCAGGTGGCGGTGCCGGCGTCCTCGTAGATGCCGAGCTTGAGGCCCTTGGAGTGCACGTAGTCGGCGGTGCCCTTGATCCCGTCGGGGAACTTCGCCGGGTCCGGGACGAGCCGTCCGTCGGCGTCGCGGGTGTGCGTCTGCCAGCAGTCGTCGATGTTGACGTAGGTGTAGCCGTCGTCCTTCAGCCCGGAGCTGACCAGGTAGTCGGCGGTCTGCTCGATGAGCTGCTCGCTGACGTTGCAGCCGAAGGCGTTCCAGTCGTTGAAGCCCATCGGCGGCGTCAGCGCGAGGCCGTTGTCGAGTGCGGAGGCGGGCGCCGCGGCGACGGCCACTTCCGCGGTCACGGCCACGGCACCGAGGCCGCCTGCCCACAGCGCGCCGGCGGTCGCACAGGCGATCAGCCTGCGGACGGATCTTGGCATAGAAGTTCCTCTGCTCGCGGTGTCGATGAACCGAACTGAACAGGACCGACCCGGTCGGCCCTTTGAGCGTGCGCAATTGTGCCGATCGTCCGGCTGACGACGGCTGTTGCGCAGACAATTCAACGTAATGAAACAGAGTCGAGCATTTTCTTTCGCGGCCACACCGTAGGAGCCGTGACGCGGCTTTGACAAGAGCCGTGCAGCGGGCAATCAACGCGGCTCCGGCGCGGCGCGGGTGGCGCGCGGGCCGGAAAAACGTAAGGGCCCGGGGAGCACCCGGGCCCGTACGTCGTACGCCTTACGCTGTCTGCCTTAGGTCATATGCCTTACCTGCGTGCCGTCACGAGGACGCCGCCGCGACGGAGAGCAGCACGTCCACGAGGCGGTCCGCCGCGTCGGGACGGCCGTGGGCGCGGGCGCGTTCGGCCATCGCGGCGCGGCGCGCGGGGTCGGTCAGCAGCGGGCCGGCCGCGCCCAGCAGGCGGTCGGCGGTGACCTCGCCGATGAGCGCGACGGCGGCGCCGGACTCCTCCAAGTGCCGTGCGTTGTGCGCCTGTTCATTGCCCGCGGAGGTGGCGAGCGGGATGAAGACGGCCGGCTTGCCGAGGGCGGTCAGCTCCGCGAGGGTGCCGGCGCCGCTGCGGGAGACCACGAGGTCGGCGAGCGCGAGGACGTCGGGGAGTTCGGGGCCGACGAAACCCGTCAGGTGGTAGCGGGCCGTCAACTGCGGGTGCAGCGAGGCCACATGGCGGCGCAGGTCGTCCACGTTGGCCGGGCCGCACTGGTGGATGACGTTCGCCCGCTCCAGCAGCCAGGGCAGCGCGTCGCGCACCACGTCGTTGATCTGCTGCGAGCCCTGCGCGCCGCCGGTGACGTACACCGTGGGCAGGCGCCGGTCGAAGCCGTACAGGTTCAGCGCGTCGATCGCCTTGTCCGGGTGGCCGGAGAGCACCTCGGGGCGGATCGGGTTGCCGGTCACCACCGCGAGGGGGCGCAACTGCTCGGGCAGCAGGGCGAGCGAGGAGTCGGAGGACAGCGCGATCCGGGCGGCGGAGCCGGCCAGTTTGCGGTTGGCCAGGCCCAGCCGCACCGTCTGCTCGTGCAGCACCAGCGGGCGCTTGCACATGCGCGTGGCCAGGCCCGCGGGCACCGCGACGTAGCCGCCGGTGGCGAGCACCACGTCCGGCCGGAACCCGGAGACGATCTTCCGGGCCTGCGCGACACCGAGCGGCACCCGGGCCATGTCCCGCATGTTGGCCGGCGACGCCATCTTCAGCGGGTTGCTGGAGCGGCGGATCTTGCCGGTGACGACCGTGTTGAACGCGATGCCCTCGGCCGGGGCGACCCGCGCCTCCAGCCCCTCCTCGGTGCCGATCCACAGGACGTCGAGCGATCCGCCGCCGGCCGCCAGCCGGGCCTGGAGGGTACGGATCGCGGTGAGCGCGGGATACGTGTGTCCACCGGTGCCGCCTCCGGTGACGATCAGCCGGAAGGAGGACGGGACGGGTGGCATGGCAGAGGCATTGTTCACGCGCGCACACTATCGACTGCGGGCACGCCACGGGCGCCACGGTACGGGCGGGCGGCACGGTACGGGGACGGCGTGCGCGCGTGCGGGCCCCCTTCCGTCCCCCGGCGGCATTACGCTGCCCGGCATGGAAGCGACGCTGATCCTCAACTACCCGGCCCCGATACCGGCCGGACACGAGATCGAGGTGACCGAGTTCGCCGACACGCGGCCGGAGAAGAAGCGCAACAGGTGGTACCCGGCGTGGGACCAGCCCTTCCGGCACCCGGTGATCCTCGACGTCACGACCGGCATCCGGTACATGAACCACATGCACGTCCACCGCGGGGACAACGGCGGCAACAGCTTCGCCCCGAACGACTACCCGCTCGAACCCCGCGCGGACCTCCCGGTCACGCGCGTCTACCGGGCCCGGGTGAAGGCGTGCGCGGTGGTGATGGTGGAAGGGCTCGACCA
Organism: Streptomyces sp. NBC_00448; assembly: GCF_036014115.1. NCBI lineage: Bacteria > Bacillati > Actinomycetota > Actinomycetes > Kitasatosporales > Streptomycetaceae > Streptomyces > Streptomyces sp. NBC_00448. The sequence continues at coordinate 987,757 of NZ_CP107913.1, read as the reverse complement.
GCAGCACACGAAGCTCGTCGTCGACGTGCTCGGCCCGGCGGTCCCGGGCGGCCCGGGCGCGAGTGGCCCGAGTGGCGCGGGCGGCCCGAGGGATGAGCCGGAGGACCGCCGCCCCTACTAGCCGGGCTCGCTCTCCCGCTGCTCCTCCTGCTCCTGTTGCCGTGACGGCGGCGGCCAGGGCAGGTCGGCGGGGTCCAGGTGGGTCAGCTCGTCGAGGGTCGGGGCGCCCACTGCGGACAGGCGCTCGGCCTGGTTCTCCATCATCGACTCGAACAGGTTGCGCGCGTCGCGGGCGTTACCGGGGGCGTCCCCGCCGGCCTGCCGCTCGAAGTACGCGAGCAGGTGCCGTCGCACGGCGTCGTCGAGGACGTACCGGGCCCGGGAGGCGGTGAGTTCGACGATGCGCAGCAGCTCGGCCGGGGAGTAGGGCGGGAACTCGATGGTGCGCGAGAAGCGCGAGCTCAGCCCGGGGTTGGCGGCCAGGAACTGCCCCATCTCCGCGGTGTAGCCGGCGACGATCACCACCACGTCGTCTCGGTGGTCCTCCATCAGCTTGACCAGCTCGTCGATGGCCTCCTGCCCGAAGTCGGAGTTGGCGCCGAAGGTGCGCGCCAGGGCGTACGCCTCGTCGATGAACAGCACGCGGCCGCGGGCCGCCAGGAACGCCTCGCGGGTCTTCGGCCCGGTGTGCCCGAGGTACTTGCCGACGAGGTCGCTGCGGACCACCTCGTGGACGGCGCCGTCGGCGAGCACGCCGAGCGAGGCGAGGACGCGGCCGTAGAGGCGGGCGACCGTGGTCTTGCCGGTGCCGGGCGGCCCGGAGAAGACGAGGTGGCGGCTGAGCGGCGGGGTCGGCAGGCCGACGGCGCGCCGCCGCTCGGCCAGCCGGATGATGTTCACCTGGGTGCGCACCTGGCGCTTCACCGGTGCGAGGCCGATGAGTTCGGCGAGCTCGGCCATCGGGTCGCCGGGGTCGCCGGGGCCGGCGGTACGGGCGGGGCCGCCCGGCTCGCCGGTGTCGCCGGAGCCGGCTGCGGCCGCGGGCCTGCCCGCGGCCCCCACAGCCCCCGCCGCCCCCGGCAGCAGAGGGCGCCCGCCCGCGGTGGAGCCGATGACCTCCTGCACGCAGTCGTCCTCGACGGCCAGGTCCCCGCCCGCGTTGCCGGTCAGGACGCTGTCGCGCAGCGTCAGCCGGGCCGTCCCGGTGCCCCGCACGCCCGCCGCGGCGCCGTCGCGCACCGTCAGTTCCGCCGCGTCGAGACGGGCCGACCCGGACAGCAGGACACCGGTGCCGCCGGCGCCCGTGACCTCGCAGTTCCGGGCGGTCAGCCGCGCGTCGCCCGCCAGCGCGACGCCCTCGCGGCGCGGTCCTTCGACGGTGGTGCCGGTGAGCTCCAGCAGCGCCCGGCCCTTCGGCGCGTCCACGCCCTGCCCGCAGCCGGTCAGCAGGCCGTCGGTGATCCGCGCGGACATCGCCTGCCCGACCCGTACGCCCACGTCGGCGCCGGACAGCCGCAGGCCGGTGACCTCGCCGCGCCCCTCCTCCAGCCACAGGCCGATCTCGCCTCCCTGGATCAGCAGGTGACGTGCCGTCAGGACGCCTCCACCGCCGAGGTACAGGCCGTAGCGGACCGCGCCGCGGCTCTCGCAGTCCGTCGCCTCGACCCTGCTGCGGGTGTTCACGGTCAGGGCGCTGACCCGGGCGTCGGCCACCGTCACGCGGGAGAGTTCCACGGTGCTGCCGTCGGTCGCCCACACCCCGCGCTCGCACCGTTCGATCGTGCAGCCGCCGATCTCGGCCCGCGACTGCTGCATCACGTCCACCCCGGACTTGTGGGCGTCGCGTACGACGGTGTCGGTCATGGTGAGCCGGGAGTCGTCGGACACGGCCACCGCCGCGCTGCCGGTGCCGGTCAGGGTGCAGCCGCTGATCCGCACGGTGGCGCTGTCCGCGCGGACGCCGTGGCCCGAGGGGTCGGTGATCGCCCCGCCGGAGATCCGCAGCGAGCCGCCCTCCTTGACCCACACGCCGTTCGTCCGGGAGGCCAGCAGCTCGCAGTCCTTCAGTACCCCCGACACCCCCGTGAGGTACACCGGTCCGGAACGCGCCGTCGACGCGCGCATCGTCACGCCGGTGCCGTGCTCGGCCCGCAGGCTCGCGCCGGTCTTCCCCAGCCCGCGCAGTTCGCAGTTCTCGACGGTCAGGCTGCCGCCGTGGCAGTGCAGCACGGTGCCGGCGTAGTTGGTCAGCGACAGGCCGCGGAAGACCACCGTGCCGGAGCAGGTGGCGGTGGTGCCCTCCGCCGCCACGATGCTGACCGGTCCGCCGACCGCCTCGAACTCGACGTCCCCGGCGACGGTCAGCGCCTCCTGGTACGTCCCGGTCTCGATCAGCACCGACAGCGGGCGATTGCGGGCCCCTTCGAGCGCGGCGCCGATCGATCGGTAGGCGCCGCGCTTGGAGCGCGAGACGTGGACGGTGGCCGGCATGGCGCTCTTCTCGGATGACCCGAGCAGAGCAGATGCCCTTCGGGACCCCTCCCGGCCGCGGCACGAGGCGCGGGAGGGCGCCGCAGCCCGGCGTGACGCGGCGGGATCTGTGCCGGAGATGAGAAGTGCGCGGAAGCGTGCAGGAATCCTTGACGCCTACCTACCTAGAAGCTAGCTTCCTTGGCCATGGCCCGGGTCGCTCGGCCGGGTCCACGACGGGATGCAGAGGACTGTTCAGCGTCAGGGCGTCGCCGCACGCGGACAGGCGGCGCGCCAGTTCACGTCCGTCCACGCCAGTTCACGTCAACTCACCTCCATGTCATCTCCCTTCACTCACGGCGATGCGTGAAAACCCTCGGAACGCGGTGCCCGCGCCTGGCTGACAGCCGAATGCCGACCGGCGGCCGTACGCGTCGAGCCAAGGAACGAACCGAAAGGACAAGAGCCGATGGCAACGACGGCATCAGCGATGACCGCGACAGGGCAACCCGACCCCGGACGGTGGCGGGTCCTGTCGATAGGTCTCGTCGGCGCGTTCATGGTCATGTTCGACACGAGCATGATGAACGCGATCCTCCCGACCATGCAGACCGCCCTGCACATGTCGCCGACCCAGGTGACCTGGGCGACCGCCGGATTCTCGCTGGCCGGCGCGGTGACCCTGGTGCCCGCCGGGCGGCTGGGCGACGACTTCGGCCGGCGGCGGATGTTCGTCATCGGCATGGTGCTCTTCCTGCTGGCCTCGCTGTCCTGCGCGCTGGCACCGAACGGCAGTTGGCTGGTCGGTTCCCGCTTCGCCATGGGGGTGGCCGGCAGCATCGTGATCCCGCAGGTCATCGGGCTGATGCAGCAGATGTTCAGCGGCAAGGGCCGCAGCAAGGCGTTCGGCGTGTACGCCGCGATCGTGGCCATGTCCACCGCGTGGGGTCCGCTGATCGCGGGGCAGACCGTCGACGGCTTCGGCCACCACGACGGATGGCGCTACGTCTTCCTGCTGGGCATGCCGATCAGCCTGGTCGCCCTCGTCCTCGGCTACCGGCGGCTGCCGCAGACCCCGCACAAGGGCGCGGGCCACGGCCGGGTCGACCTCGGCGGGATGGCGCTGCTGGGCCTGGCGCTCGTCGCGATCGTGCTGCCGCACCGAGCGGCTGGTGGCGAAGGCCGAGCAACTGCCGGTCGGGGACCCGGCCAAGGACCCGGTCGCGCTGGGCCCGGTGATCGACGCGGGCCAGCGCGACAAGATCCACCGGATGGTGCGGGCGAGCGTCGAGGGCGGAGCCGCGGTGGCGGCCGGCGGCACCTACGAGGACCTCTTCTACCGCCCGACGGTCCTGACCGGCGTCACGGACTCCTCGCCCGCCTACGCCGAGGAGGTCTTCGGCCCGGTCGCGCCCATCCGCGTCTTCGGGGACGTGGACGAGGCGGTGTCCCTGGCGACGGACGGCCCCTACGGGTTGTCGCTGGGCATCCTCACCCGCGACGTGATGCGCGGCCTGGCCCTGGCCGAGCGCATCCCCACCGGCCTGGTCCACATCAACGACCAGACCGTCAACGACGAGGCGGTCGCGCCCTTCGGCGGCGTCGCGGGCTCCGGCACCGGCGCCCGGTTCGGGGGCGCGGCCAACATCGACGCGTTCACCGAGACGCGGTGGATCACGCTGCGGGGCGACGCGGCGCGGTACCCCTTCTGAGCCGGCCGCCGAAAGGGCCCGGCGGGAGCGGGACTTGACCGCCGGGCCACCCGCGGGGCGATGTGCCCTGTTAGCCTTGACATCAAGCTCACAGGATGATTGGCGCCGCGGAGAGGCCAAGGATGACCATGAACCAGCCCGGCAAGATCTACCGGAAGCGGGTCGCCGACCAGATCCTGGAAGACCTCCGCGGGCAGATCCTCAGCGGGGCGCTGCCGCACGGCGCGAAACTCCCGTCCGAGCGCGACCTCGCCGCGCAGTACGGCGTCAGCGGCCCGACCATCCGCGAGGCGATCCGGGTGCTCACGGCGATGGGCCTGGTCTCGTCCAGGAACGGCAGCGGCAGCACCGTGACGGCGCAGAGCGACACGCTCATCGCCGTGTCCATCGCGGCGGTCGTGCAGTTCGGCAACATGAACGCCCGCGACGTCTTCGGGCTGCTCGCCGTGCTCAACACCTACGCGGTCCGGCTCGCGGCCGAGCGCGCCACCGACGAGGAGGTCGCCCGGCTGCGGGAAGCCGCCGAGCGCGCGGCGGACCTGGACGCCGACAGCGTCGAGGAGGCGGCGGCCAAGCTCAAGAACTACTTCCACGCGCTGGCCGAACTCTCCCACCACCCGCTGCTGATCTCGCTGTGCCGCTTCATCACCGAGGTGCAGATCGGGCTGGCCGTCGAGATGTCGGGCGGGAAGCTCGAACGGATCGCGGGCACGCTGCACCGGGCCAGGATGGACATCGTGGAGGCGGTGGAGCGGCGCGACGCGGACGCCGCGGCGGAGCTGGTGGAGGAGTACCACCAGCGGGTGGTGGACCGTATCCAGAAGTCCCGGCGCGGCGACGAGATGACCTCCTCCGACCCGCGGTTCTCCCAGCTGATGGCGTCCTTGCTGACCAGCGGCGCGGCGCTCGGCGGGGAGCCGGAGGAGAGGTGACCCGCGGGCGGATCGGGGGCGGACCGCTGCCTCGGGCGTGAGCCCTCGTTCCCGCGCGTGAGCCCTCGTTCCCGCGCGTGAGCCCTCACTCCCGGGCGAGCCGCCCGTAGCGCCCGGCGACGCGCAGGTCTGCCGTGATCCGCTCCGCCGCCTGCCGCAGCGGCGGCAGCAGGTCGGTCCTGGCCTGCTCGGCGCTGCCGCCGGCGGCGTGCATGGAGACGTTCACCGCGGCCACGACGCGCCCGGCGCGGTCGTGCACGGGTACCGCGATCGACCGCAGGCCCTCCTCCAACTCCTCGTCCACGAGCGCGTACCGGTCCCGTGCGACCAGGTCGAGGACGGTCGCGAGCCGGTCCGCCGAGGTGACGGTGTGCCGGGTGAGCGGCTTGAGGTCCGCGCCCGCCAGCCGCCGCGCCCGCTCGGCCGCGGGCAGCCCGGACAGCAGCACCCGGCCCATCGAGGTGTCGTACGCGGGGAAGCGGGTGCCGACCGTGATGTTGACGCTCATGATCCGCACCGTGGGGACGCGGGCGACGTACTGGATGTCGTCGCCGGACAGGACGGCCATCGACGCGGACTCGCGGACCTGCTCGACGAGCGCGACCAGGTGCGGCTGGGCGATCTGGGGGAGGGCGAGGTGGGACAGGTGCGCGAAGCCCAGTTCCAGGACGCGCGGGGTCGGCCGGAAGAGCCGTCCGTCGTGGGCGACGTAGCCGAGGTGCTCCAGGGTGATCAGTGAGCGCCGGGCGGTGGCCCGGGCCAGGCCGGTGGCCTCGGCGACGGCGGTCAGCGGCAGCGCGGCGCGGGGGCCGCGGTCGAAGGCGGTCAGTACGGTGAGCCCGCGCGCCAGGGACTCCACGAACTCCGGGCCCAGTTCCTGCTTGGAGGCGCGGGTCCAGGCGGCCGGGGCCGGGCTGTAGGGGGCCGGGCCGTCCGGCGGGGGAGCGGCGGGCGCGGCAGGTCCGCCGCGAACGGCCTGTTCGGCCGGTTCGGCGGGCCCACCCGCCTCGGCACCTTCGCCGGCCTCGGCCGTACCGGACAGCGCGGCCTCCATCGCGGCGACCGTCGTACGCAACCGGGGCAGCACCGCCTCGCCCAGCGACCGCGCGCTGTGCCGGCTGGTGTGGCTGACCACGCTCACGGCGCACACCGCGCGGCCGCTCCCGTCCCGTACCGGCATCGCGATCGCGACCAGGCCGGGCTCGATCAGCTGGTCGTCCACCGACCAGCCCTGCCGGAAAGCGTCGGCGGCGCGCCGGTCGAAGGAACCGGCCGCGTCGGCGCCGGGGTACGGCGGCACCGCGGGGAAGCGGCTGCCGGCCGGGTCGGCGGCGCGGCCCCGGCGCCACCGCTCCCAGTCCGCGCCGGTCCACTCGGCGGCGAACAGCGCGCCCGGCGCGCCGCACTCCGCGGGGAGCAGGTCGCCGATCCGGAAGACCAGCGACATGGCCCGGCGCCGGGTGGCCTGGGCGACGAAGCGCACCCCGTCCCGGTCGGGGACGGCGAGGGACACCGACTCGTCGAGCCGGTCGGCGAGGGCGTCGGCGAGCGGGCCGAGCCGGTCCGGCAGCCCGCAGGCCGACAGGTAGGCGTTGCCCAGTTCCATCAGGCGCGGGACGAGGACCGCGTCCCGGCCCTCGACACGCAGGTATCCGGTCCTGGCGAGGGTGCTGACCACCCGGTCGACGGTGGAGCGGGCCAGGCCGGTGTCCCGGACCAGGTCGCCCACCGAGCGCCGACCGTCGGCCGCGCCGAGCACGCGGAGCACCGCGAGCCCGCGGATCAGCGGGCCGACGGCCTCCGCGGGTGGCGGAGCCGGCTCGGCGGTGGCGGTGGGACGGGGCATCTGCAGGCTCCACGGGGAGGTCGGGACGGGGGTCGGGACGGTACGGGCGGGACGGGTGCCGGGGGGAGTTCGCGGCGCGGGTCTCCTGGCACGAGGCCGCACAAAGCCGCACCAAGCCGGACCGGACCGCACCAAGCCGCGCCAAGCCGTTGACAGGGCGGACCCTTCGGATCACACTCGGGCGTCAAATTGGATGAACTTAAGTTCACCTGGCGAACAGGCTACTGGGGAGCGCGCGGATGGACAAGGTGGTCGCCTCGGCCGACGAGGCCGTGTCCGACGTCGAGGACGGAGCGTCGCTCGCGGTCGGCGGCTTCGGTCTCAGCGGCGTCCCGAACACGCTGATCGCGGCCGTGCACGCCAAGGGCGTCGGCGGCCTGAGCGTGGTGTCCAACAACTGCGGCGCCATGGACTCCGGCCTCGCCGTACTGCTCGCCGCCGGCCGGATCACCGCCGTCACCGCCAGCTACATCGGCGGCAACAAGGAGTTCGCCCGCCAGTACCTCGGCGGCGAGCTGGAGTTGGAGCTGATCCCGCAGGGCACGCTCGCCGAGCGGCTGCGCGCCGGCGGCTGCGGCATACCCGCCTTCTTCACCCCGGCCGGCGTCGGCACCCAGGTCGCCGACGGCGGCCTGCCCTGGCGCTACGACGGCCACGGCGGCGTCGCGCTGGCCTCCCCGCCCAAGGAGGTGCGCGAGTTCGACGGCACCGCCTACGTCCTGGAGCGCGCCATCATCACCGACTTCGCCCTCGTCCGGGCCGCCAAGGGCGACCGGCACGGCAACCTGGTCTTCAACAAGTCCAGCCGCAACTTCAACCCGCTCGCCGCCATGGCCGGCCGGATCACCGTCGCCGAGGTCGAGGAGCTGGTCGAACCCGGCGAGATCGACCCGGACCACGTCCATCTGCCCGGCATCTTCGTCCAGCGCGTGGTGGCGCTCACCCGCGCGCAGGCCGCCGACAAGAAGATCGAGAAGGTCACCGTCACGCCCGGGCAGGTGCGGGTCTGATGCCGTGGACGCGAGACGAGATGGCCGCCCGGGCCGCCCGGGAGCTGCGCGACGGCGAGTACGTCAACCTCGGCATCGGCCTGCCCACCCTGATCCCCAACCACCTCCCCGACGGCGTCCACGTGGTGCTGGAGTCGGAGAACGGCATCCTCGGCACCGGGCCGTTCCCGTACGAGGACGAGCTGGACCCCGACCTGATCAACGCCGGCAAGGAGACGGTGACGGTGCTGCCCGGCGCCTCCTTCTTCGACTCGGCGCTGTCCTTCGGCATGATCCGCGGCGGCCACATCGACGCCGCGGTGCTCGGTGCCATGCAGGTCTCCGTGACCGGCGACCTCGCCAACTGGGCCATCCCCGGCAAGCTGGTCACCGGCATCGGCGGCGCCATGGACCTGGTGCACGGCGCCCGCCGGGTCATCGTCACCATGACCCACACCGCCAGGGACGGCAGCCCCAAGATCCTGGACCGCTGCGCACTGCCGCTCACCGGCCGGGCCTGCGTCGACCGGATCATCACCGACCTGGGCGTCCTGGACGTCACCGACGACGGCCTGCTGCTGGTCGAGACCGCGCCCGGCGCCACCGTCGAGGAGATCGAGCGGAAGACGGCCGCCGCGATCCGGATCGCCGAAGGGATCACCCGATGAGCACCCTCCCGCGTGACGTCTACGTCGTGGACGCCGTCCGCACCCCCGTCGGCCGGTACGGCGGCGCGCTGGCGGCGGTCCGCCCCGACGACCTGGCCGCGCACGCCATCCGCGAACTGCTGGCGCGCACCCCCGCACTCGACCCGGCCCTGATCGGCGACGTCTACCTCGGCAACGCCAACGGCGCGGGCGAGGAGAACCGCAACGTCGGCCGGATGGCCGGGCTGCTGGCCGGGCTCCCGGTCACCGTCCCCGGCGTCACCGTCAACCGGCTGTGCGCCTCCGGCCTCGAAGCCGTCGTCCAGGCCGCCCGCGCCGTCGCGCTCGGCGCCCTGTCCATCGCGGTGGCCGGCGGCGTGGAGTCGATGAGCCGCGCGCCCTACGTCCTGCCGAAGAGCGACCGGCCCTTCCCCGCGGCCCACACCGAGCTGTACTCCACCACCCTCGGCTGGCGCATGGTCAACCCGCGGATGGACCCGCAGTGGACGGTGCCGCTCGGCGAGAGCGCCGAACTGATCGCCGACAAGCACGAGATCAGCCGCGAGGAGCAGGACGCGTTCGCCCTCGCCTCCCACCGCAAGGCCACCCGGGCCGGGCAGCAGGGCCTGTTCGACGACGAGACGGTCCCGGTGCCCGTACCGCGGCGCAAGGGCGCACCGGTCGTCGTCGACCGCGACGAGTCCGTGCGGGCGGACGCCTCGGCGGAGGCGATGGCCGCGCTCACGCCGTCCTTCCGCGCCGAGGACGGCACCGTCACCGCCGGCAACGCCTCCCCGCTCGACGACGGCGCCGCCGCCCTGCTCCTCGTCGCCGAGGACGGGCTCAAGGCCACCGGCCGCGAGCCGCTCGCCCGTATCCGCGCCACCGGCGTCTCCGCCGTGGCGCCGCACTACTTCGGCCTCGCCCCCGTCGAAGCGGTCAACCGCGCGCTGGCCCGCGCCGGCCGGACCTTCGACGACCTCACCACGCTGGAGCTCAACGAAGCCTTCGCCGCCCAGGTGCTCGGCTGCGTCGCCGAATGGCCCGCGTTGGACCCGGCGATCCTCAACCCGCGCGGTGGCGCCCTCGCGATCGGCCACCCGCTGGGCGCCTCGGGCGCCCGGCTCGCCGGGTCCGTCGCCCACCAGTTGAAGGCGGCGGGCTCCGGCACCGGCGTGGCCGCCCTCTGTATCGGCGTCGGCCAGGGCCTCGCCCTCGTCCTGGAAAGGTAGGAGCGTCCCGCATGCCCACCCCGCCCACCTCCCTCACCCCGTCCGGTCCGTCCGCCCCGCCCGCGCCCGGCGCGGTTCCCCCCGGGTCCGCCCCGCCGACCCCGCCGACCCCGCCCAACCCCCTCACGCAGCACGACATCAGCGCCGAAATAGCCGCCGAGCAGCAGGCGTACGCGACCCGCCGCGCGGCCGGCGCCCCCGCCGAGCACCACCCCGACCGCGGCTACGCCCCCTACCGCAGCAGCGCCCTGCGCCACCCCCGGCAGCCGCTCGTCTCCGTGGGCGGCGACCCCGAGGCCGTCGAGCTGACCGGCCCCGTCTTCGGCGCCACCGACCTCACCGCCCTCGACCACGACCTCACCCGGCAGCACCACGGCGAGCCGCTCGGCGAGCGCATCACGGTCACCGGTCGGGTCCTCGACCGCGAAGGACGCCCGGTCCGCGGCCAGCTCGTCGAGATCTGGCAGGCCAACGCCTCCGGCCGCTACGCCCACCAGCGCGACGACCACCCCGCCCCGCTCGACCCCCACTTCACCGGCGTCGGCCGCACCCTGACCGGCGACGACGGCGGCTACACGTTCGTCACCGTCAAACCCGGCGCCTACCCCTGGCGCAACCACCGTGGCGCCTGGCGCCCGGCGCACATCCACTTCTCGCTGTTCGGCACCGCGTTCACCCAACGCCTGGTCACCCAGATGTACTTCCCCGGCGACCCGCTCTTCGACTACGACCCGATCCTGCAGTCCGTCACCGACGAGTCCGCGCGGGCCCGGCTGGTCGCCGCCTACGACCACGACCTGTCCACCCCCGAATGGTCGCTCGGCTACCGTTGGGACATCGTCCTCGACGGTCCGGCCGCCACCTGGATCGAGGAGGGCCGCTGATGTCCCTCGCCCCCACCCCCTCGCAGACCGTCGGGCCGTTCTACGGCTACGCCCTGCCCTTCGCCAAGGGCGGCGACATCGCGCCCACCGGCCACCCCGACACCCTCACCGTCCACGGCCGGGTCCACGACGGCGCCGGACAGCCCGTGCCCGACGCCCTCCTGGAGATCTGGCAGCCCGCCCCCGACGGCTCCCGCACCGGCGCGCCCGGCTCGCTGCGCCGGGACCCCGTCGACGGCCGGGTGATCGGCCGCGACGGCGTGGTCTTCACCGGCTTCGGCCGGGTCACCACCGACGCCGACGGCCGCTACGCGATCCGTACGCTGCCGCCGGGCGGGGTGCCGTACCTGGCGCTCATCGTCTTCGCCCGCGGCCTGCTGCACCACCTGCACACGCGGGTCTACCTGCCCGGGCGCACCGACGTGGAGGCCGACCCGCTGCTCGCCGCGCTGAGCCCGGCCCGCCGCGCCACGCTGCTGGCCACCCCCGACGAGGGCGCGGCGCCGGGCGTCCTGCGGTTCGACATCCGTCTGCAGTCCGACGGCGTGCACGAGGAGACGGTCTTCCTTGCCTTCGACTGATCCCACTCCTCCCACTGATCCCACCGATCCCACTGGACCCGAGCCTTGGCGCGAACCCGCCGACGCCGCCGAGGACTTCGGCCTGCTCGCCCCAGGGCGGGCCGGGTCCGCGGCCGAGGCCGCCACGGGCGACGCCGCGTACGTGCGCGCCATGCTCGACGCCGAGGCCGCGCTCACCCGCGCCCAGGCCGCGCTGGGGCTGGCCCCGGCGTCGGCGGCGGCCGCGGTCACGGCGGCCGCCGCGGTGACCGGCCGCTACGACGTACGCGACCTGGCGCTGCGTTCCCGCGCCGGCGGCAACCCGGTCATCCCGCTGGTCGCGAACCTGACGGCCGCCACCGCCGAACTCGACCCGGCCGCAGGCGAGTTCGTCCACCGCGGCGCGACCAGCCAGGACATCCTGGACACGGCCACGATGCTGGTCGCCTCCCGCACGCTGGCGACGGTGCTGGCCGACCTGGGCCGCGCGGCCGGCGCGCTGGCCCGGCTCGCCGCCGAGCACCGCGACACGCCACTGCCCGGCCGCACCCTGACCCAGCACGCCGTCCCCACCACGTTCGGGCTGAAGGCGGCCGGCTGGCGGTCTCTGCTGCTTGCCGGACGCGACCGGCTCGCGGCCGTACAGAACTCGCTGCCCGCTCAACTCGGCGGTGCGGCAGGGACGTTGGCCGCCTTCGCGGCGTTCGCCGGGGCCGACGACGGCAGCGCGCGGGACGGGGCCGGCGCGCACGACAGTGACAGCGCGCGCGACGGCGACATCGGCCTGCGGCTGCTCGCCGGGTATGCCGCCGAGACCGGCCTCGCCGAGCCCGCGCTGCCCTGGCACACACTCCGCACCCCCGTCGCGGACCTCGCCGGTGCGCTGGCCTTCGCGGCCGGCGCCCTCGGCAAGGTCGCGGCCGACGTGCTGGTGCTGTCCAGGACCGAGATCGGCGAGCTGTCCGAAGGCAGCGGCGGGGGCTCCTCCGCCATGCCGCACAAGGCCAACCCCGTACGCGCCACCCTCATCGCGGCCGCCGCCCGCCAGGTCCCCGCGCTCGCCGCCGTCCTGTTCGGCTCGCTCGCCGGCGAGGACGAACGCCCCGCCGGCGCCTGGCACGCCGAGTGGCAGCCGCTGCGCGAGGCGCTGCGCCTCGTCGGCGGCGCCGCCCGCGACGCCGTCGAACTCGTCGAGGACCTGCGGGTCCACCCGCACCGGATGCGCGCGAACCTCGACGCGACGGACGGCCTCATCGCCACCGAGCACCTTGCCGCCGCACTCACTGCCCTGATCGGCCGCGGTGAGGCGCGATCCCTCCTCGACCGCGCCGTCCGCCGCGCGGTCGAGGAGGACGTCGAACTCGAGGACGCCCTGCGCGCGGACCCGGCCCTCGCTGCCGCGCTGACCCCCCAGCGCCTGCGTCACCTCCTCGACCCCGTCACCTACCTGGGCTCCGCCCCCGCCCTGGTCGACCGCGCGCTGCGCCCCACCCGACCGTGAGCAGGCGCGCGCGGCGGACGCAGTGCCGACCGGCCGGGCGTGGGGCCGGGCCGGGTGGGGGAAGTCCCTCCCCCTGGCCTGACGGCCGTGAGGCGCCCCCGGGTCCGCGGCGCCTGGCACGCGCACTCTCCCCCTGCCTTCGGCGGGTGGGGGCACCTCCGGCGAAGCCAGGGGGAGCGGCCCCGGCGTTGTCGGAGGCGCCCGAGCACGCCCGGTACGAGGGCGATCTCTCCCTGGCCTGGCGTCCGGGAGGCGCCCCCACCGCCTTGCGATGCGGGGGTGCCCCCAGGCCGAAGGCCGTGGTGGAGCACCGGACACCGCGAACCAGGCCGGCCTTTCCGGCCACGTCACCAGTGCGATCCACCGCTGGAGCGGGCCGGCAGGTTCCCCGTGGGGGTCGGTTGGGGGGTGGTGTTGTCCGGTTGGTCGGGGGTGTGGCTCTGCTGGTCGGAGGGGTGGGCCTGGTGGGCGTGGTGAGGGTCCGCGGCCAGGGCGCCCAGGACGCCGGAGTACCCGCACCGTTGGGACCGGCCGCCGCGCTGTCCTGCCGGGAGTGCGGCACCCGCTACCCGCTGAGCCCGGCCTTCGCCTGCCTGGAGTGTTTCGGGCCGCTCGAAGTGGCCTACGACCTGCCGACCGGCGACCCCGAGGCGTTGCGCGCGCGGAGACCGGCGCGCGGTGGGGGTCGGCCGGCTGCTGCCGGTCCGGCCGACCGGGGGAATGGCCCGAACGACGGGCGGCGCGGGTCGGAGGGAGCGTACCGCCGGCCGCGCTCGCGCCCGACCCTACGAAGAAGCAGGCGCCGCCGGCCCGTCGGCGGCGTCACCGAGCGGCCTGAGGAGAACGTATGACGAACCTGTTGCACCACCGGGTGGACGGCGCCGGCGGCGCGCCGCCGCTCCTCCTCGGCCCGTCCCTCGGCACGTCGCTCGCGGTGTGGGACGCCCAGGTCCCGGCGCTGGCGCGTACGCATCGGGTGATCCGCTACGACCTGCCCGGGCACGGCCGTTCGCCGGCGCGGCTGCCCGCGAGCGGCGCCACTGTCGCCGACCTCGGGCGCATGGTGTTGGAACTCGCCGACAGCCTCGGGGTGGAGGGCTTCGCGTACGGCGGGGTGTCGCTCGGGGGCGCGGTCGGCACGTGGCTCGCGGTGCACCACGCCGAGCGGGTCCGCAGCCTCGCGCTGGTGTGCACGTCGGCGCGGTTCGGCGAGCCGTCCGGCTGGCGGGAGCGCGCTGCGCTGGTACGGGCGGAGGGCACCGGGCCGGTCGCCGACACCGCCGTGCACCGGTGGTTCACCCCGGCGTTCGCCGGCGCGCCGGCCGCGGCGGCGCTGGTGGCCGACGCGCGGGCCGCGGACCCGGAGGCGTACGCGGCCTGCTGCGACGCGCTGGCCGCCTTCGACCTGCGCGCGGAGCTGGCGGGCATCACCGTACCGACCTGCGTGATCGCCGGCCGGGACGACCCGGCGACGCCACCCGCGCACGCGCGCGAGCTGGCCGACGGGATCGCCGGGGCGAGCCTGACCGAGGTCGGTCACGCGGCCCACCTGGCGAACGTCGAACGGCCCGGGCCCGTACTGGCCGCGCTGACCGCGCACTTGGCGGACGGGCCGGACGGCGGTGCCTCCGGTGGGCTCTCCGACGGCCCCTCCGACGACACCTCCCGGCACGCGGCGGGGATGGCGGTGCGCCGGGCCGTGCTGGGCGACGCGCACGTCGACCGGGCGGCGACCCGCAGCACCGACTTCACCGCGCCGTTCCAGGACCTCATCACCCGCTACGCGTGGGGCGAGATCTGGACCCGCCCGGGCCTGAGCCGCAAGACCCGCAGTTGCGTCACCCTCACCGCGCTGGTCGCGCGCGGCCACCACGACGAACTGGCCATGCACGTGCGCGCGGCCCTCCGCAACGGCCTGACCCCCGACGAGATCCAGGAAGTCCTGCTCCAGTCGGCCGTGTACTGCGGGGTGCCCGCGGCCAACTCCGCCTTCGCCATCGCCAACCGGGTCCTCGAAGAGGACCGGGCCGAAGAAGAAGAGGGGCACTGATCCTCATGCACACCCCCAACCACACCACCGTCGGCATCATCGGCGGCGGCCCGGCGGGGCTGCTCCTCGCCCGGCTGCTGCACCGTTCCGGCGTCGAGTGCGTGGTCCTGGAGAGCCGCGACCGCGACTATGTCGAGCAGCGCCAACGCGCCGGCATCCTCGAACAGTCCACGGTGGACGTGCTGCGGTCCTCCGGCGCCGGCGAGCGGCTCGACCGCGAGGCCCTCGTCCACGACGGCATCGAGCTGCGCTGGGACCGCAGGTCGCACCGCATCGACTTCCCGTCCCTCACCGGCGGCCGCCGGGTCTGGGTCTACGCCCAGACCGAGGTCTGCAAGGACCTGATCGCCCTCCAACTGGAGGACGGCGCCCCGCTGCTCTTCGAGGCCCACGTGCGGGCGGTCGAGGGCGCCGACACCGACCGGCCGGTGGTCCACTACACGCACGAGGGCCAGGACAGGACCCTCACCTGCGACTACGTGGTGGGTTGCGACGGCTTCCACGGCGTCACCCGCGACGCGGTGCCGGAGCGCGTCCGGCGCACCTACGAACGCGTCTACCCCTACTCCTGGTTCGGGGTCCTCGCCGACGTGCCGCCGTCCAGCGACGAACTGGTCTACGCCCACTCGCCGCGTGGCTTCGCGCTGCTGAGCATGCGCTCGCCGACCGTCAGCCGGCTCTACCTCCAGGTCCCCAACGGCACCGATCCCGCCGGCTGGACCGACGAGCGGATCTGGGACGAGCTGGACGCGCGCTTCGCGGTGGACGGCGGCTGGACGCTGAAGCGCGGGCCCATCACCTCCAAGGGGGTGCTGCCGATGCGCAGCTTCGTCTCGGAGCCGATGAGCCACGGCCGGGTCTTCCTGGCCGGCGACGCCGCGCACATCGTGCCGCCCACCGGCGCCAAGGGGCTCAACCTCGCGGCGGCCGACGTGATCGTGCTGGCCAGGGCGTTCGCCGAGCTGAAGGAGGCCGGCTCCACCGCGGGGCTGGAGGCGTACTCGGCGACCTGCCTGCGGCGGGTCTGGCGGGCCGAGCACTTCTCCTCCTTCATGACCGGCACGCTGCACACCGACCCGGCGCAGGGTCCGTTCGAGACCCGGCTCCAGATCTCCCAGCTCGACCGGATCGCGGCGTCCCCGCACGCGGCCGCCGAACTCGCCGAGAACTACGCGGGGTTGCCGATCGGCTGACCCGGCGGCTGCACGCGGCTTTCGTTCCGACCCGCCTTCGCCCCGCTCCGCTCTCGTCCCAACCCGCCGCCGGCCGCGGCGCGTCGCCGGTCGCCCGCTGACGGCTGCCCGCCGTTACCGCCGTGCCGCCGTACCCGCCTGTCCCGGCGGGTACGGCGGCTTCTTTGCGTCCCGGGGCGCGGTGGGCCGGCGCGCCGCTCCGCACAGGATGCGGCGAAAGACGTCGCCTACCTTGACACCAAGCTACTAAGAAGGTTGTGTGGATCGCGACGCCAGGACGCCCTCGGCGGGACGTGCCGTTCACGGGACCGCCGGTTCGTGCGTCCACGCCGGCCGCACGAGCCGGCCACCCCACCCCGGCCGCACACGGGCTCACACCGGACACCGGAGGACAGCGATGAAGATCGCGCCGTACGACGAGAACGCGTACAAGATGGACCACCCCAGAGGGACGGTCTCGTTCAACTACCTGCTGATGGGGGACCGCGGCAAGCCGCTGGAGAACTACCGCTACATCCTCGGCCGGCAGGAAGCCGACTTCCGCATGCCCCGGCACTGCCACACCTTCGAGCAGATCCGCCTGCCGATCGTCGGCGACATGAACCTGGGCGAGCAGGGGATTCTGCGCGAGGGCGAGGTCGGCTACTTCCCCGAGGGGCAGACCTACGGGCCGCAGGACGACCCGCTCGGCGACCCGAAGCAGCTCCAGCTGGTGCTCCAGTTCGGCGGCGCCTCCGCGCTCGGCATGGGGGCCGGCCGCGGCCGCGGCCCGGACAACAAGGAGGCGCGGGCCGAGCGGCGCGAGCGCCGGCCGACGAAGTTCCCGCGGCCGCGCTACAACGGCGTGGTGATCAGCAACCCCGCGCACTTCAACTGGGTGCCGGTGGCCGGGGCGACCGGGGTCGAGCGCAAGCACATCGGCACGTACACCGAGCGGCGTTTCTGGATCGAGTTCCTCAAGATCGAGGCCGGCGCCGAGTGGATCTGCGCGCGCGAGGAGGCGCGCCGGCTGACCGTGGTGCTCTCCGGCGCGGGCACCGTCGAGGACACCGAGATCGGCCGGCTCGGCGCGGTCGAGGCCGACTCGGGGGAGAAGGCGCGCTACGTCGCGACCTCGGAGCTGCTGCTCTTCACGGTGGGCCTGCCGCCGATCCACGTGCCGGCCGTGCCCTCCGACCAGTTCGACCTCGTCACGACCGACGGCGGGATCAGGTTCGAGAACTCCCGGGACGCCGACGCCGGTTGAGCCCGGCGCGTTCGCGGCCGGGTGCGCCGGCGACTCCGGCTCCGGCAGCTGGGCGATTGGCGGTCGGCGGGCGGTTGGCGGTTGGCGGTCGGCGGCTCGGGGCGCGCGGGCGGACCCGGGCCGCGCCCCGCCCGGTCGCCCCTCCGCCAGCCCGCCCGAACGCCCGGTCGCACCGCTCCCGTTCCTCCCGCACGCCCCCTCATCCGCACCCACGGAAAGCACCCCAGATCCCCGTGAAAATAGCCTCCCGGCGGACGCCCCTCGGCGACCGGCTCTGCTTCCCCGACGTCGTTCCGGGTCAACTTGTCGATTTCCAGGCCGTGTTCGTCCGTCGGCTGGAGGCCGGTGGTGTGCATCGGGACGACGCCCTGGCCCGGGCCCGCCTCGCCGTCGCCGGCGACCTGCTCGCGCTGCTGCGGGCGGACCCTCAACTCACCTCCGTCCGCGAGGTGTTCGAGTGGGCGGTCGGCCATGCCGGCGGCGGCGACCTGGACGAGGACTGCCTGTGGTCCGACGAATCCGCCCGGCTCGGACCGCCGATCGGCCGGCCGCGACCATCTGGTGCATGCTCGCCAACTACCCCCGAGAGCGGCCCGGCGCCGCCGGACCGGCACCGTCCGGTACGGCACCCGCGCCGGCCCGACGGAGCCCGCAGGGTTGCCTGAAGGCCGTCGGCGCGCTGGCCGGGCCGCACGACGACCTGCGGTACCCGGCGATCTGCGCGAAGGTCGACCCGGAGATGGAGCTGGGCGTCGTCATCGGTTCCCGCGCGCGCCACCTCACCCCCGAGAACGCGATGCGGGCGGTGGCCGGCTACGTCGGCTTCTGCGACGTCGGCTCGCGGGACGTCTCCGAGCGGGACGGCAACCGGATGGACCGCGGCAAGGGCTTCGACACGTTCGGGATCGCCGGCCCCTGGTTCGTCACCGCGGACGAGATCCCCGACCCGCACCGGCTGAGCATCCGCTCCTGGGTCAACGGCGAGCCGCGGCAGGACGGCAGCACGGCCGAGATGCTCCACTCCGTTCCCGACCAGCTGGCCCGGCTCACCGAGGCCCTCACCCTCGTGCCCGGTGACCTGCTCTCGACCGGAACACCCCTGGGCCACCCCCTCGTCAAGCCCGGCGACGTGGTCCGCGGCGAGATCGAGGGGCTCGGCGTCATCGAGACCGCGGTCGTCGCCGACGGCTGAGGGCCCCCGCCACCCGCCCCGCGGCGCACACCGCCCCCGACCGTACGACCGCACCCGACCGTACGACCGCACCGGTCGCGATCGACGCGACGAACCCGAACCCGACGAACCCGTACAAGGAGTCACCGACATGGCATACCTGACCCTGGCCCAGGCATCCGAGATCGTGGATGCCGCACTCGGCCACGCACGCGAGCTGGGGCTGCGGCCGCTGACCATCACCGTGCTCGACCCGGGCGGTCACCCGCAGGTGGTCAAGCGGGAGGACGGCGCGGGCATCCTGCGCCCGCAGATCGCGCACGCCAAGGCGTGGGGCTGCCTCGGCACCGGCTCGGGCGGTGCCACGGGAGCGCGGCACGCGACGCGCGACCCCGCGTTCTTCGCCGCGCTCGCGGCGATCTCCGAGGGCCGCATCGCCTCCTCCCGGGGCGGGGTGCTGATCCGGGACGAGGACGGCGCGCTGCTCGGCTCGGTGGGCGTCAGCGGCGAGCGGCCGGAGAACGACGAGGCCGTCGCGGTCTTCGGCGTGCAGACGGCCGGGCTGGTGGCCGACGCGGGCTGAGCGCGGCCCGTGCGGGCGGCCCGGACCGGCGGGAGGTCCCGGCCGCCGCCATACCGTTCCGAGCCGAACCACCCCTCGCCGTAAGCCCGTTGACCCCCCCGCTGCTGTGCTCAGCCTGGGAGCGCCGGGTCGGGTGGGTCAGCGATCAGGGGTGGGCGGCGGGGCCGGGGTGTGGCCGTCGAAGACGTTCAGCAGGCGCTCGGCGGCGGCCGCGGCCGTCATCGTGCCGGCCCGGACCTGCTCCTCGAGGCCGGGGGCCAGCGCCTGGACGCCCGGGTGGCCGTGCAGCCGGCCGAGCAGCTCGTCGTCGGCCATGGCCCACGCCCAGTCCACCTGCTGGTCGCGGCGCTTGGCCGCCAGCCGGCCGCCGGCCTCCAGCAGTGCGCGGTGCTGCTCCAGCCGCTCCCACACGGTGTCGAGCCCGGTGGACTCGCGGGCGCTGCAACTGAGCACCGGCGGCGTCCAGTTGGCGTCCGCGGGGTGCATCAGGCGCAGCGCGCCGGCCAGTTCGCGGGCGGCGCCGCGCGCGTCGCGCTCGTGCGGCCCGTCGGCCTTGTTGACCGCGATCACGTCGGCCAGCTCCAGCACGCCCTTCTTGATGCCCTGGAGCTGGTCGCCGGTGCGGGCGAGCGTGAGCAGCAGGAAGGAGTCCACCATCCTGGCCACGGCCGTCTCCGACTGGCCGACGCCGACGGTCTCCACCAGCACCACGTCGTATCCGGCGGCCTCCATCACCACCATGGACTCCCGGGTGGCCTTCGCGACGCCGCCCAGCGTGCCCGCGCTCGGCGACGGCCGCACGAACGCCGCCGGGTCCACCGCCAGCCGCTCCATCCGGGTCTTGTCGCCGAGGATGGAGCCGCCGGTCCGGGTCGAGGAGGGGTCCACCGCCAGCACCGCGACCCGGTGCCCGAGCGAGGTGAGCATCGTCCCGAACGCGTCGATGAAGGTGGACTTGCCCACGCCCGGCACCCCGCTGACGCCGATCCGCCGGGCCCCGCCGCTGTACGGCAGCAGTTCCGTCAGCAGCCGCTGCGCCAGCACCCGGTGCTCGGCGCGGGTGGACTCCACCAGCGTGATCGCCCGTGCGACGAACGCCCGCCGGCCGTCCAGCACGCCCTTCGCGTAACCCTCGACATCCCTGAGCATGCCGCGGCTACAACTCCCCGTGTCCCAGGGCCGCGCCGAGGCGGGCCACCAGATCGCGCGCCGCGTCGGGGATCACCGTGCCCGGCGGGAAGACCGCCGTGGCACCCGCCTCGTGGAGCGCGGCGATGTCCTGCGGCGGGATGACACCGCCCACCACGATCATGATGTCCTCCCGCCCCTCGGCGGCCAGTTCCTCCCGCAGCGCCGGCACCAGGGTGAGGTGCCCGGCGGCCAGCGAGGACACGCCGACGATGTGCACGTCGGCCTCCACCGCCTGCCGCGCCACCTCGGCGGGGGTCTGGAACAGCGGGCCGACGTCCACGTCGAAGCCGAGGTCGGCGAAGGCGGTGGCGATCACCTTCTGGCCGCGGTCGTGCCCGTCCTGCCCCATCTTGGCGACGAGGATGCGCGGGCGGCGCCCCTCCGCCTTCTCGAACCGCTCGACCAGGTCCCGGGTGCCCTGCACGGTGGGGGACTGGCCGGCCTCGTTGCGGTACACACCCGTGATCGTACGGATCTGGCCCGCGTGCCGCCCGTAGACCTGCTCCAGGGCGTCGGAGATCTCGCCGACCGTCGCCTTGGCACGGGCCGCGTCCACCGCGAGCGCCAGCAGGTTGCCGTCGAGGTCGGCGCCCGGCGCGCGCCCGGCCGCCGCGGTCAGCGCCCGCAGCGCGTCCTGGCAGGCGGCCTCGTCGCGCTCCTCGCGCAG
The DNA here is from genome assembly GCF_036014115.1 of Streptomyces sp. NBC_00448. Classification (NCBI taxonomy): domain Bacteria; kingdom Bacillati; phylum Actinomycetota; class Actinomycetes; order Kitasatosporales; family Streptomycetaceae; genus Streptomyces; species Streptomyces sp. NBC_00448. The sequence goes on along the minus strand of NZ_CP107913.1, from coordinate 966,884 downwards.
CCGCCGCAGCTTGGCGACCTGCTGGGCGCGCACCGAGGAGTTGTCGACCGACCGGACGTCGATCTGCTCGTCGGTCTCCACCCGGTACTTGTTGACGCCGATGACCGGCTGTCGGCCGGAGTCGATCCGCGCCTGCGTGCGGGCCGCGGCCTCCTCCACCCGCAGCTTCGGGATGCCCGCGTCGATGGCCTGGGCCATGCCGCCGGCCGCCTCGACCTCCTGGATGTGCTGCCAGGCTCGTCCGGCCAGGTCGTGCGTGAGCCGCTCGACGTACGCGCTGCCGCCCCACGGGTCGATCACCCGGCAGGTGCCCGACTCCTGCTGGAGCAGCAGTTGGGTGTTGCGGGCGATCCGCGCGGAGAAGTCCGTCGGCAGGGCGAGCGCCTCGTCGAGCGCGTTGGTGTGCAGGGACTGGGTGTGGCCCTGGGTGGCGGCCATCGCCTCCACGCAGGTGCGGGTGACGTTGTTGAAGACGTCCTGCGCGGTCAGAGACCAGCCGGAGGTCTGCGAATGGGTGCGCAGCGACAGCGACTTGGGGTTCTTCGGGTCGAACTGCCGGACCAGCCGGGCCCACAGCAGCCGGGCCGCGCGCAACTTCGCGATCTCCATGAAGAAGTTCATGCCGATGGCCCAGAAGAACGACAGCCGCGGCGCGAAGGCGTCCACGTCGAGCCCCGCGGCCTGACCCGCCCGCAGGTACTCCACGCCGTCGGCCAGCGTGTAGGCCAGCTCCAGGTCGGCCGTCGCCCCGGCCTCCTGGATGTGGTAGCCGGAGATGGAGATCGAGTTGTAGCGCGGCATCTTCCGCGAGGTGTACGCGAAGATGTCGGAGATGATCCGCATCGACGGCCGCGGCGGGTAGATGTAGGTGTTGCGGACCATGAACTCCTTGAGGATGTCGTTCTGGATGGTGCCGGCCAGCTTCTCCGGCGGCACCCCCTGCTCCTCGGCGGCCACGATGTAGAGGGCGAGCACGGGCAGCACCGCGCCGTTCATCGTCATCGACACGGTCATCCGGTCCAGCGGGATGCCGTCGAAGAGCTGCCGCATGTCGTAGATCGAGTCGATCGCCACGCCCGCCATGCCGACGTCGCCGGTGACCCGCGGGTGGTCGCTGTCGTAGCCGCGGTGCGTGGGCAGGTCGAAGGCGACCGACAGGCCCTTCTGGCCGGCCGCGAGGTTGCGCCGGTAGAAGGCGTTGGACTCCTCGGCGGTGGAGAAGCCGGCGTACTGCCGGATCGTCCAGGGCTGGTTGACGTACATCGTCGGGTACGGGCCGCGCAGGTAGGGCGCGATGCCCGGGTAGGTGCCCAGCGAGGTCAGGCCCTCCAGGTCGGCGCCGGTGTAGAGCGGCTTGACCCCGATGCCCTCCGGGGTCTCCCACACCAGGTCGGAGTCGCCGCCGCCGGCGGCCTCCTTCACCGCCGCGCGCCACTGCTCCTCGGTGGTCTGCGCGGGGGCGCCCGGCCCGAGCGGGATCTGTGAGAAGTCCGGGATCTGTGAGAAGTCCGGGATCTGTGAGAAGTCCGGCGTCTGCGAGAAGTCCGGGGTCTGCATCACGCCGCCACTCCCGCACGGTCGAGGACGGAGGTCAGGACGGCGACGGCGTCGCAGCCCAGGAAGAGGTGGGCGTCGGCGCCCGGGCCGGCGGCGGGCTTCCCCGCCAGGCCGATCCAGCGCGCCCCGGCCGAGCGGAGCGCCGCCAGCACCGGCTCGGCCTGCTCGGCGTAGAGCGCGTCGCTGGAGCACAGGCAGGCGAGTTCCGCACCGCTGGCGGCGAACGCCGCGGCGACGCTGTCGGCGTCGACGGTCACCGGGTCGTGCACCGGCTCGACACCGCCGGCCTGGAACAGGTTCGCCGCGAAGGAGACCCGCCCGGTGTGCACCGACGGCGGTCCGAGCGCGGCCAGGAAGACCCTCGGTCGCTTCCCGGTGCTCGCCAGGTGGGCGTCGGAGCGGGCGCGCAGTTGTTCGTACGCCTCGTCGCGGCGGACCTGCGGAAGGGCGCGGGCAAGGCCCTGCGGCAGGTCCCGCGACGGCGTGTCCGCCGTGCCGGGTGCGGCCTGGGCCGGGTCGGGCTCGCGCACCACGGGCCGCTCGGCCAGGTGCGGGAACTCGCTGACGCCGGTCACCGGTTCGCGGCGGGTGGCCAGCGCGCGCTTGCGGGCCTGCCAGGTGGCCGCGATGCGCTCGCCGGCGAGCCCTGAGGACAGCGCCTTCTCCTGGCCGCCGGCCGCCTCCAGCTCCTGGAAGAACTCCCAGGCGCTGTGGGCGAGTTCGTCGGTCAGCCGCTCCACGTACCAGGACCCGCCGGCGGGGTCGGCGACCCGGCCCAGGTGGGACTCCTCCAGCAGGATCGTGGAGGTGTTGCGGGCGATCCTGCGGGCGAACGCGTCGGGCAGGCCGAGCGCTTCGTCGAAGGGGAGCACGGTCACCGCGTCGGCGCCGCCCACCCCGGCGCCCAGGCAGGCGAGGGTGGTGCGCAGCATGTTCACGTACGGGTCGCGCCGGGTCATCATCACCGTCGAGGTGACGGCGTGCTGCCGCTGGCCGCCCGCCGCCGGCGCGCCGGCCACCTCCGTGACCCTGGCCCAGGTCCGGCGGGCCGCGCGCAGCTTGGCGATGGTGAGGAACTGGTCGGCGGTGGCCGCGTACCGGAACTCCAGCTGCCCGCAGGCGGTGTCGGCGTCCAGCCCGGCGGCGATGAGCGTACGCAGGTAGGCCACGCCGGTGGCGAGCGAGGCGCCCAGTTCCTGCGCGGCCGACGCCCCGGCCTCGTGGTACGGCAGCGCGTCCACGGTCAGGGCCCGCAGGTGCGGATACCGCTCGGCGGTCCGCGCGGCCAGCGCCACCGCGTCGTCGTATCCGGGGGCCGCGCCGGTCCGGGCGGCCAGGCCGAGCGGGTCCGCGCCGAGGTTGCCGCGGGCCTGGCCGGCGTCGACGCCCTCCCGCTCGAAGAGGTTCAGCAACTCCTCGGCGGCGGCGCCGGTTTCGGCGCCGGCCTCCAGCACGATCGGGGCCAGGTCGAGGTAGACGCCCGCCAGTGCCTGCCCGAGATCTGCCACCGGCAGGCCCGCGCCGCCGACCGCCAGCCACACCGAGGTGACGCCGTTCTCCAGGTCGGCCAGCACCGCCTCGTTGGCCGCGGCGGCCTGCGGCGACCGGTGCCGCTGGCGTACGTCCCAGCCGCCGAGCGGCCGGCTGCCGCGCACATACGGTGCGAAGCCCGGCAGGCCGGGATCGGGCGAGGTGTCGTCGGCGGTGTAGAGCGGGTGCACGGTGAGACCGCCGGCCAGCTCGGTCGACAGCGCCTGCTCGGCCTCCTCGCCGGAGACCTCGCGACCCGACTTGCGCAGCACACCTGCCACGAGCGCTTGCCACTGTTCGCGCGTGGCGTGCGGAAACACGTCGGGTTCTGAGACCCCGTCGTCCGGCAGAACTGTCATGGCACCGATGCTAGGGAAGCCACCGGCCCGATGTCTGCCTCGCGAGTTGAACAGCTACCGCCTCGTAGCGTGACATCGCCCACTCGCACGGGCCTGGCCGCCCGGCCCGACGTGCGGTTTCGCCGGGCCGGGCGAGTGACGCCCGCGCGGCGGGGGACCGGCGGGGCCGCGGAGACTGGGGAAATGCCGGGCGGTTCCGTCGCTGTGAGGTTCGGAACGGTTTGACGGCGCGGGGTGCCCGGGCGCCCCGTACGAGGGTGACCTCTCCCTGGCGTGGCGGCTGGGAGCGGACCGACCGTCCCGCTCACCGGGACCCCCACGCCGACGGCCCGGGGGAGCATCGGGCGCCGCGCACCAGGCGGACCGTTCCGGTGCGGGCACTGGCGGTCCGCCGGCGGGGTCAGCAGTAAGGCGCCTGGTTGGTGAGGGCGGTCGCCACGCGCGTCCACACCCCGAAGAGCCGGTAGAGCTGGGGGAGCGGTCCGGAGACGCGGACCGTCCGGTCGTCGGCGGAGGTGACACCCGGGATACCGAGCAGCGTGGCGGCGACCGACGCGGACTGCCAGCGGACGGTGAGGGTGGCCGGGGCGTGGCCGGCGGCGGGTTCGGCGGGTTCGGGGGCGGGTTCGGTGGCGGCGGCGCGCCGGGCGGTGAGGGTGGTGGCGACCGCGGTCTCGATGGCCAGGCGGGCCTCGGCGACCGGGGACAGCTCGGCGGCGAACCGTCCGGCCGCTTGCTTGACGGCGACACAGGTGACCGCGGGGTCCCACCCGGCCGTCTCGGCGCAGGCCGTGTCGTCGCCGGAGAGCATCACCACCGGGACGCCGAGTGCCGCCGCGGTGGCGTGCGCCAGCCCGATCTCGCCGACCGGCCGGTCGTCGAGCCACATGTCCTCGATCTCGTGGCCCATGAAGCTGTGGCTCATCACGCCCAGCGCGCCGGCGCGGGAGTGGTAACCGACGCAGAGCGCCGCGTCATGGCCCGCGTCGAGCCCTTCGAGCATGCCCATGGCCTTGGGCCGGCCGCGGACCAGGCGCGCGGCCGGGTGCAGCAGTTCGGGGAGCAGATTGCGCATCGGCCCGTGCGCGTCGTTGACCGTGACCGCGGTGGCGCCGGCCGACAGGGCGCCGCGGACGGCCGCGTTGACGTCCTCGGTCATCATCACCCGGCCGCGTTCGTAGTCCCGGCCGCCGGGCTGTACGTCGTCGGCGTCGACGAGCCCGGTGACGCCTTCCATGTCGGCACTGATGTAGATCCGCAAAGCTGCACACTCCCTGGTGGTCGATCACTTGCTCGGACGCAGGGAGGGTGTGCCGCGGTTCGGGCCGGCGGCGATCTTCGTGCGTCCGGCGGGGCCGGCGGCGTGCGTGACGCCCGTCCGCCCGTCCGCTCTTCCGGGTGCGGATGCCGAAACGCGTGCGGGGTCAGCGGGGCTTCTCCAGCGCGGGCAGCGCTTCGACGACGGAACGCAGATGGGCGCGCATCGCCGCCTCGGCGGCGTCCGGGTCGGCCGCGCACACCGCGTCGATGACGGCGAGGTGCTGGGGCAGCGACACCTGCGGGCGGCCCGGGTGCATGGCCAGCCGGAACTGGCGGCGCACGTTCTGCCCGTGCAGGCGCTCCAGCACCGCGCAGGCGGTGTGCTGGCCGCTCATGGCCAGCACGCGGGCGTGCAGCCGGCGGTTGAGGTCGGAGTAGCCGAGCACGTCACCGGAGGCCACCGCCGCCTGCATCCGGGCGCCGAGGTCGCGCAGCGCCTCGCGGTCGTCGTCGGTGACGCGCTCCGCGGCCTTGGCCGCGCACAGGCCCTCCAGGGCCATCCGCACCTCGGTGATCTCGACGGCCTCGTCGAGCGACACGGCGCGGACCCGGGCACCGCGGTTCTGGATGCGCTCGACCAGCCCCTCGGTGGCCAGTTGGGCGAGCGCGTTGCGCACGCTCGCCCGGCTGGCGCCGAACTGCTCGGACAGCTCGGCCTCCACGAGGCGCTGGTTGGGGGCGAAGTCCCCGGCGGTGACGGCCTCGCGGATCGCGTCGGCGACCTTCGACCCGGCCGGGTCCGCCGCTGCGGCCGTCCGCGCGGTCACAGCCATGACCGGTACCCCGTTCCTCACATTGGTGACAATATTGTTTCCCGCATCGTAGCGGGTCCGGGTCCGGGTCCGGGTCCGGGTCCGGGTCCGGGTCCGGGCCCGGGTGCCGCCGGCGGTCGGGCGCCCGCGGTTGCTACGGCTCCACCGGCGGGGTGCCGTGGGTGTGGAAGGACTCGATGGTCTTCAGCCCCCACGCCTGGCCCTTGGCCCGCTCCGCCTCGGTCCAGGTGACGGTCCTCCAGTCCGGCGCCAGCACCAGGCGGGCGACCGGGTTGCACAACTCCACCCGGTTGCCGCCGGGTTCGTAGACGTAGAGGAAGAACGTCTGCTGGATGGCGTGCTTGTGCGGGCCGGTCTCGATGAAGACGCCGTTGTCCAGGAAGATGTCCGCCGCGCGCAGGATGTCCTCGCGGGTGTCGGTGGCGAAGGCGATGTGGTGCAGCCGGCCGCGGCTGCCGGTCCGGTCGCGGGTGTAGACGACGTCGTAGGACTTGTTGGTGAAGGTCAGCCAGCGTCCGGCGATGACCCCGCTGTCGAGGCGGATCTGCTCGGTGGCGTGGGCGCCGAGCACGTCCTGCACGAACTCCGTGGCCCCTTCGACCTCGGCGGCGAGGAAGTTGACGTGGTCCAGCCGCCGCACCGACACCCCGCGGGCGGGGTACGCCTGGGCCTGGTTCTTCAGCGCGGGCGCCGACTCCGGGGGAGCCTGGTACCACTCGCTCTCCCAGTACACCTCCAGTTCGTGGCCGTCCGGGTCCCGGAAGACGTACGTCGGTCCGAGCCCGGGGTCGCCGTCGCGCCAGCCGATGCCGAGACCGGCCGCCTCGATCGCCTTCACCCGGCGGTCGAGGGCTTCCGGTCCCGCGGCGCGCAGCCCGGTACGGCGGATGCCGGAGGTGTGGTGGGCGGTGAGCTTCAGCGAGTGGTGCTCGTAGTCGTCCCAGGTGCGCAGGTAGACCGAGTCGCCCTCGGTGCCGTTCTCGGTCAGCCCCATCACCCGGATGAAGAAGTCGAGGCTCTCCTCGGGCCGGGGGGTGAGCAGTTCGACGTGGGCGAGGTGGGCGATCTCGTGTGCGGGGGCCACGGTCGGGGTCCTTTGTTCGGGGGTGGGACGGGGTCCTGGCAGCGAAGTCCGTTACGTCGCAAGGGAGTTAGGGGCTTCGCGGACGCGGAGGCGTTCAGGCGGCGGCGCGGGGGAAAGCCGTGCCGCCGACGAGCTTGCGTGCGGTGCGCACCCCTCGGGGCCGGCGCACACAGGTCGTGCACAGCTGCCTTCTCCCCTCTTGGATCGTCGCCGCGGCCGGAGGATCGTTGCCAGGGGCCGGGAAATCGCTGCCGTGCAGGGCGGGTTCGGCGTGACCCTATGGGCGCCCCACAAAATCGTCAACAATCTCAGTCGCAACTCTTGCGCCAAAATCAGCGCGAGTTTACGGTCCGTTGACGCGGCGAACGCGCGGTCCGCCCCCACAGGAGTGAGTGAAGGACGCGATGACCACAGCGACAGGGCAGCACGCCTCCGGTGACGCTGACGGCGACGGCGACGGCGACGGTGAGGGCGGCGGTGCCGGCACGGGCAGCGCACTGAGAACGGGAACGATCGTCGCGGCGCTCTTCGCCGTGTGCCTCGCCCAGATCGGCCTGGCCATGCCGGCCACCCTCAACGGCACCTTCCAGGAGGTCTTCGAGCCGAGCAGCTCCCAACTGACCTGGATCTCCGACTGCTCCCTGCTGCCGATCACGGTCCTCGAACTGACCTGCGGGGTGCTGGGCGACCTCTTCGGCCGCAAGCGGCTGCTGCTGGGCGGCGCCGCGATGCTCGCGCTGGGCGAGGCGATATCGGCCGCCGCCCACGGCATCGGCGTGATGTGGACCGGCCAGATCATCGCGGGCATCGGCTGCGCGGCCCTGTTCCCCACCACCCTCGCCATGCTCGTGGCCGGCGAACGCACCCCCGCCCAGCGGGCGAGGATGATCGCGCTGTGGGCCGCGATCCTGTCCACCGGCAACTTCCTGGCCCCGCTGCTCGGCGGCATCACCGCCACCTACCTGCAATGGCGCTGGGCGTTCCTCGTCGTCGTGGTGCTCGCCCTCGGCGACGCGGTGATCACCTACCTCGCCGCGCAGGACTCCCGCTCGCCCGCGGGCCGTTCACTCGACCCGCTCGGCCAGACCACGGTCGGACTCGGCCTGTGCGCGCTGCTGTTCGGCGTCATCCAGGGCGCCTCGGACGGCTGGGGCAGCGGCACGGTGGTCGGCGCGTTCGCGCTGTCCGCCGTGTGCCTCGCGGCGTTCGTCGTCGTCGAACTGCGGGTGCGCGACCCGCTGCTGCGCCTCGACCTGTTCCGCTCCCGCACCTTCGCGCTCGCCTCCGCCGTCACCGTGGTCGGCATGTTCGCCTTCCTCGGCACCGCCTACTCCATCAGCCTGCGGATGGGCCCGATCCAGGGCCAGAGCTCGATGCGCACCGCGGTGGCCTTCCTGCTGCTGAGCGGGCTGACCATCTTCCTGCTGCCGCTCACCCACCGGTTGATGGCCGTACTGGTGCCGCGCTGGGTGCTGGGCCTGGGCTTCCTGCTCATGGCGGTGGGCGACTTCCTCGCCGGACGGATGCCGATCACCGACAGCGCGCTGCCCTCCCTGATCGTGCCGATGGGCCTGGTCGGCGTCGGCTTCAGCTTCGCGGTGTCCGCGGTGACCGCGACCGCCGTCGAGACCGTGCCGCACCGCCTGGCCGGCATGGCCAGTGCCACCACCAGCATGCTGCGCGACTTCGGCTTCACCCTCGGCCCCGCGGTGATCGGCGCGGTGGCGACCGCGAACGCCGTCCACCACTTCAGCGGCTCGCTGGCCGCCTCCACGCTCGGCGCCGCCGACCAGGCCAAGGCCCACGGCATCCTCTCCTCGGGCGGCCCGGTCGCCGTGCTGCACGCCGACCCGCCGGCGTCCGGCCTCGCCTTCAAGGCACTCGGGCACGCCTACGCCCTCGGCTTCGAGGTCTGCGCGGTCGCCGCGCTGGCCTGCTGCCTGGTGACGGCGCTCCTGCTGCGCCCCGCGCGGCAACCGGACACGCCGCCGCTCGCCGCACCGGCCGCACCCGCGGCGATCTAGCGGCGCAGGGACGTGTCGTCGGTTGCCCGGTCCGCGTGCTCCGCGCACCCCGTGGTCAGCCACCGCGCGGTCACCTCGATCGCCGCCGACTCGTGCGCGGGGGCGTGGAAGCCGTGGTCCGCGCCCGGCAGGGCGTGGAACTGCCAGCCGGGGAGCGTCCCGGCGACCTGCCGGGCGATGTCGTAGGAGACGTAGCTGTCCCGGTCGCCGTGGACCACCAGCGCGGGCGGGCCACTTGCGGCGTACGACTCGATCGGGCGGTGGCACGCCATCTCCGCGAACAGCACCCGGCCCAGCGGGAAGCGGCCGCCCAGCGGCAACTCCCCGGTCTCGGCGAGGCTCTTCATCGGCCCGGGACCGAAGTTCGCCAGGCCCCACGCCAGTTCGGGTGCGAGGAAGGTCCGCCGCAGATCGAGGACCGGGTTCCACAGCACCAGCCGGGCCAGTCGCGGGCCCAGCCACGGCATCGACAGCCCGGTGGCGACGGCACCGAAGCTCGCCGCCACCACGGCAGTCGGACCCCCGAACTCCCGTGCCGCGTACGCCGCGACCGCCTCCAGGTCGAGCATCTCCCCGGCGATCGTGACCCCTTGGGGGCTGCCGCCGCTGGCGCCGTGCCCGCGGAAGCTGAACCGTACGGCGGTCAGGCCCTCGTCGGCCAGCCGCTCCGCCAGCCGGACGAAGGCCCCGCCCTCGTCCAGGTCCGCGGAGATGCCGTGCACCAGCAGCACCGTGCCCCGGGCACCGGACCGGCCGGACCCGTCGGGCGCGTCGGACCCGTCGGACGTGGGGCGGTGCACGGCGGTGTCCAGCTCGATCCCGTCCGGTGCGACCACCCGCACCCGCTCCACGTCGTCCGTCACGGAACTCCCCGCCTCCTGGGCTCGGTTGCTTGTCTGCGGTGCGCGCGCCGCGCCGTACGACCTCATCGCGCCGAGACCGTAAGGCGTCGGGCACGTCCCCACCTCGGCGAGCCCCGCGCCCCGGAAGCGGCGCCAGTGCGGGCGGGCTTCCGGGACACGGGCTCGCGGCCCGCAGGCTACGGCGTCCAGCGGTAGAGCAGCACCTTGTTGTAGAGGTCGTCCTCGACCTGGACCAGGTAGTCGCCGTCGGAGCGCTTGGTCGCGGAGATGCCGTACGGCACGTCCACCCACCCCGACCGGTCGGGCGTGCCGATGATGGAGCCGGCCTGCCAGGTCCCCACCGGGCTGGCGTCGGACGCCTTCCACACCCACACCTGGCCGCGGGTCTCGATGCCGGCCGCGAAGATGTAGTCGCCCGCGAAGGCCAGGCTCACCATCGTCACCACGATGGTCGCGTCGGTGTCCCAGGGCAGCAGCAGGGTCCAGGTCGGCGTGGTGTTGCCGGTGCTCCACTTGTCGTAGCGCACCAGGACCTTGCCGCACTCCTTCCAGTGCGCGTTGTCGAACGGCTGGTCAGGGGTGTACCCGACCATGTACATCACGTCGGTGGCCACGTCGTAGTGCAGCCGCCGGACGACGCTGAACGGAGCCGGGAGCGCGATCGTCTCCATGCTCTCGTAGGTGTAGATCGGGTTCTTCTGGGCGTCGAAGCCCTGCAAGGGGTAGCGGCGCAGGTTGCGGTCGCCGCCCTCCCAGATGTCGCCGCGGTCGTCGACGTACCACACCCAGCAGTTGCTGGGGGAGCTGGTGCCGTCGCCCGGCTGGAGGAACTCCCCTGCCTCGAAGGCCCCGTTGCCGCTCAGGTCGCGCCAGATCCACTGGCCGGTCGCCGGCTGGTTCGGCGGCCAGGTCGGGTCGTCGCCGTTCCAGCGCGCCTTGAAGATGGCGCTGGACGGCTTGGCGATCTCCCCGTCCATGCGGTAGATGAGCAGATGCCCGCAGTACATGCCGGTGACGTACATGTACAAGGAGCCGTTCAGGCGCTTGAGGAACGGCGAGGTGGCGGAGTGGGTGTGGCCGGTCAGGAACAGCCGTGGGTCCTGGGGGTACTTGACGGAGTCCAGGGTGTAGCTGCGCCAGGTCGAGTCGCCGCCGGGCGCCTTGCCGTAGTCGACGCTGTAGTGGCACTGCTTGGTGTAGATCTCCACGCCGTCGGAGGCCGGGTCGAAGTCGGCGGCGTCCACGAACGCGCTGCCCTGCAACTGCCAGACCACCGCACCGGTGGGCGAGAACTTCCGCAGCCAGACGCCGAATTCGAACATCGCCACGTAGACGTTGCCGGCCGAGTCGCCGCCGACGCCGACGATCCCGAAGAGCTTGTCCGGCGTGACCCGGCCGGGCGTGCCCGCGCCGATGCCGCCGGCCTGCCCGAGGCTGCGGGCCAGTGACGGCGTCCCGGACAGGTTGGTGTACGTGTGCACCTGGCGCAGCGGGCCGTTGTCGCCGACCAGCAGGTCCCCGTTGACGTCCACTGCCAGCGAGGTCGGTATCCAGTCGGCGGACGGTCCGCTGATCGTCCCGCCCAGCGCGGCACCGGCGTTGGAGAAGTGCAGGATCTGCGCCGGCTTCGTGGAGTCGACGTGCCAGAAGTGGCCGTCGTTGGTGTCGCGGGTGATGTTCGCGACCACCCAGATGTCCCCGTTGGCGGCGATCGTCACCGAGCCGGGCTGGTTGACGCTCCAGGAGTGCTGCACCGCGCCGGTGGCGGCGTCGAAGACCAGGACCTTGTTGTTGGTGCGGTCGGTGGCCACCACCTGGGTGTCGGAGGCCGCCGCCGCAGCCGGCGGGCTGCCGACGGCGTACGTCTGCGAGGTGACGGTGCCGTCCAGGCCGAACCGGGTCAGGCCGTTGCCCACGCTGAGGTACGCGTAGGAGCTGTTGACCGCCACCGCGTCGCCGTTCGCGCCGTGGCAGTTGCCGATGAGACGGCCGTCCTTGTAGATGCCGGCGTAGTCGCCGCCCTCGTCCCAGAAACTGACGGTGTAGACGGCGCCGTCGGCGGTGACGGCGATGTTGAAGACGAAGTCCTGCACCCACTCGGTGGCGCCGGAGAAGGTGTTCCCGGTCCAGGAGGTGACGACGTTGGTGAGGGTGGTGTCCAGGGACGCGGCCGGCCGTGCCTTGGCCAGGCTGCCTTTGGCGGTGGTGGCCGTGGCGGCGGAGGCCGAGCCGCCGGCGGCGGCCGGGATCGCCAGGGCCGTGCCCGCGACGATCGCGGCGTTCCGTCCGTAGGTCAGCAGTTGACGGCGGCTGACGGCACCGGTGCGAGGCGCGGGTGGAGTCTGTGCGGGTTCCTGCTCGCTCATGAAAAGGGGTCCTTCGTCGTGGGGGCGGCACTGTGGGGCCGGCCGGGAGTCGATCGAGTGACCGTTCACTTGACGGGACGCCAAGCTAGGTCCCCCCGCACCCCGCGTCAATGGCCCGGACCTCTTCCGCTGAGACGCGTGCGCGCTTAGGATGCGTCACATTGTCAAGTGAACGGTCACTGAGAAACGAGGTCCCGCGTGTCCGACCGGCCGACCCTGCGGACCGTCGCGGCGGAGGCGGGCGTCTCCCACCAGACGGTGTCCCGGGTGATCAACGGCGACCCCACGGTCACCGAGACGATCCGCGACCGGGTGCACTCCGCGATGCGCGTGCTCGACTACCGGCCCAGCGCCGGGGCACGCGCCCTCGCGAGCGGACGTACCGAGGTCGTCGGCGTGGTCCTCCCGCACAACCCCGGCTTCGCCTTCTCCAACGACCACCTCATCCGCCTGGTCCAGGGCGCGGACCAGGAACTCACCACGCGTGGCTACGGGTTGCTGCTGTCCACCCGCGAGGTGCCCGACGACCCGGCGTCGGCCTACCGGCGCTTCGTGCAGCGCCGCCAGGTCGACGGGCTGCTGGTGGAGGCCGGGGCCGGCGGCGAGTCGCTCAACGCCCTGCGCTCCGCCGGGTATCCGACGGTGGTGATCGGCTACACCGCCGAGGACCTCACCTGCGTCCACCCCGACGACGAAGGCGGCGCCTACGCGGTGACCCAGCACCTGCTGGCCCTCGGCCACCGCCGGATCGCGGTGGTCGACGGCCCGCGGGAGAACGGGCTCGCGATGGCCGCGCGGCTGCGCGGGCTGCACCGCGCGTTCGCCGACGCGCACCGCCCCGTCCCCGAAGACCTCATGGAGCAGGGCGACTTCACCGCCGGCTCCGGCTACGCCGCGGCGGAACGGCTGCTGGCCCGGGCCGACCCGCCCACCGCGATCTTCGCCTTCAACGACGGCATGGCGCTGGGCGCGCTGCGCCGGCTGCGCGAGGGCGGGCACGCCCTGCCCGGCGACGTGTCGGTGGCCGGGTTCGACGACACGGAGGCCGCGGACCTCGTCGACCCCTCGCTGACCAGCGTCAGCCTGCACAGCGTGGACGTGGGCCGGCGCGCCGCGCAGATCCTGCTCGACCTGCTCGACGGACGGCCCCCGGCGCAGCGCGAGAACGTCATGCCCAGCACCCTCAAGGTCCGCGCGTCCACGGCGCCACCGGCCGCAGGATGACCCCCCGTCGGACCTGACGGGACCGACCCGACCCGATCCGTTCCGACCTGACGCGAACCGAGCAGATCCGCTCCGACGTGACGCGGCCTGACCAGATCCGACCTGACGCGACCCGAACCGCTCATCCCCCGGAAAGGACCGTCGTACCGATGGACCACGCCCAGAGCCGGACCCACCACCCGGACGACTGCGCCTACGTCGAGGACGTCTCGCCCGGCAACGGCCGGCTGCGGCCCCGCGCCTCGTTCGACTCCGACGCGCCCGCGATCGACCTGGACGGCCGGTGGAGTTTCCGGCTCGCCGCCGGACTCCACGACCTCACGCCCGGGTTCGAGGACCCGTCCTTCGCGCCCGAGCCCGACGCTGTGTCCGACCCGTCCGGCGCCGTGTCCGAGCCCGACGCCGGCGGCTGGACCGGCATATCGGTGCCCTCGTGCTGGCAGATGGACGGCGTCCCCGGCCCCGGCCGCTTCGGCACCCCCGCCTACACCAACGTCACCTTCCCGATCCCGGTCGACCCGCCGCGGGTGCCCGACGAGAACCCGACCGGCGAGTACCGCAGGGAGTTCGAGGTCGCGGAGGGCTTCGTCGGCGGAGGAGCGGTGGTCCTGCGCTTCGAGGGCGTGGACTCCTGCTTCGCGGTCTGGCTCAACGGGCAGCCGCTCGGCGACGGCAAGGGCAGCCGGCTGCCGACCGAGTTCGACGTCACCGAGGTGCTGCGCCCCGGCCGCAACGTCCTGGCCCTCCGGGTCCACCAGTGGTCCTCCGCCACCTACCTGGAGGACCAGGACATGTGGTGGCTGTCGGGGATCTTCCGCTCGGTACGGCTGCTGGCCCGGCCGGCCGGCGGCATCACCGACTTCTTCGTGCACGCCGACTACGACCACCGCAACGGCGCCGGCACCCTGCGGATCGACGTCGCGGGCGGCGCCCGCCTGAGCGTGCCCGAACTCGGCATCGCCGGCGCCGACCCCGCCGGGCCGTACACCCTGCCGGCCGTTGAGCCCTGGAGCGCCGAGCAACCGCGCCTGTACGAAGGCGAGTTGGCGACGGCGACCGAACGGGTGCCGCTGCGCATCGGGTTCCGCCGGATCGCGGTGGAGGACGGCGTGCTGACGGCCAACGGCACCCCGCTGCTGCTCAGCGGGGTCAACCGGCACGAGTGGGACCCGGTCACCGGCCGCACCCTGACCCGCGAGACGATGGTCGCCGACGTGCTGCTGATGAAGCGGCACAACATCAACGCCGTACGGACCAGCCACTATCCGCCGGAGTCGGCCTTCCTCGACCTCTGCGACGAGTACGGCCTGTGGGTGGTCGACGAGTGCGACCTGGAGACCCACGGCTTCTCCGAGAACGGCTGGCGGCGCAACCCCAGCGACGACCCGGCCTGGCGCCCCGCGCTGCTCGACCGCGCCGAGCGGATGGTCGAGCGGGACAAGAACCACCCCAGCGTGGTGATCTGGTCGCTCGGCAACGAGTCGGGCGTCGGCGCGAACCTCGTGGCGATGTCCGAGTGGATCAGGGACCGCGACCCGGACCGGCTCATCCACTACGAGGGCGACTGGGACGACTGCGCCTTCACCGACCTGTACTCGGCGATGTACGCCGACTACCCGGTGGTGGCGGCGATCGGGGCGGGGCAGGAGCCGCGCACCGGCGACCCGGCCAACGACGCCCGGCGGCGCGCGATGCCGTTCCTGCTGTGCGAGTACGCCCACGCGATGGGCAACGGCCCCGGCGGACTGCGCCAGTACCAGGAGCTGTTCGAGCTGCACCCGCGGCTGGCCGGCGGCTTCGTGTGGGAGTGGATCGACCACGGCGTCGCCCAGCGCAGCCCCGAGGGCACCCTGTACCACGCCTACGGCGGGGACTTCGGCGAGCCGGTGCACGACGGCAACTTCGTCGCCGACGGCCTGCTCTTCCCCGACCGCACGCCCTCGCCCGGCCTGCTGGAGTACGCCAAGGTGATCGAGCCGGTCCGGATCACCGCCCGCGCGGACGGCGGCGGCATCGACGTACGCAACCTGCACCACACGCGCGACACCGGCTACCTGCGGTGGACCTGGCTGCTCGAAGTGGACGGCGAGCAGGCCGGGGAGGGGGAGTGGGAGGTGGCCGTGACCGGCCCCGGCGAGAGCGGCCGGGCGGACTGGCCGGAGGACCTGGTCAAGGCGCTCGACGCGGCAGGACCGGGCGAGCGCTGGCTGACCGTGAGCGCCCAACTCGACGCGGACGAGCGGTGGGCCGCGGCCGGGCACACCGTCGCCTGGGCGCAGCTCGCCCCGGCCGGCTCTCCGGTCGCCGGCGGCTCCCCGGCCGCCGGTGCGGCCCCGCACACCGGGGAGCCCGGCGAACGCGCCCCGCGCACCTGGTCGCCGCGGCCCGCGGCGCCGCACCTCCCCGCGGCGCACGCGGACACCGCGGACACGGCGGACACCGCGACGACGACGCCGGTGGTACGGCGCCGGGGCGCCACCGTCACCCTGGGCGCCGGCGAGTTCGACGCCGTCACCGGCACCCTGATCCGCCTCGGCGACCTGGAACTCGACGGGCCCCGCGTCGACCTGTGGCGGGCCCCGATCGACAACGACCGCCGCTCGCCGCTGCTGGCGGCATGGCAGCGCGCCGGGCTGCACCGGCTGCGGCACAAGGTCCTGGGCATCGAGGCCGGCGACGCGACCCTGACGGTGCGCACCACGATCGTCCCGGCCGGCCTGGACATGGCGCTGCTCGCCGACTACCACTGGAGCACCGCCCCCGGGAACCGGCTCGTGCTCACCGTCGACACCGCGCCGACCGCGCCCTGGCCGGTCCCGCTGCCCCGGCTCGGCGTCGCGTTGAGCCTGCCGGGCGCGCTCGACCGGGTGGACTGGTTCGGCCTCGGACCCGGCGAGTCCTACCGGGACAGCGAGGAGGCCGTCCGGGTGGGGCGGTACGCGAGCTCCGTCGCCGGGTTGCAGACGCCGTACCTGTACCCGCAGGAGAACGGCAACCGGCGCCATGTGCGACGGGCCCGGCTCACCGCGGGCGCGGGTCAACCGGCCGTGCCGGGGCTGGAGATCACCGGCAGCCCCTGGTTCGACCTGACCGCGAAGCCCTGGTCCACCGCGGAGCTGGCGGCCGCCGCGCACACCTCGGAGCTGCGGCCCGACGGCCGGACGCACCTCAACCTGGACCTCGAACACCACGGACTCGGCAGCGCTTCGTGCGGTCCCGCGCTCCAGCCGCGGCACGAACTGGCCGCGCTCCCGGCCCGTTTCAGGCTCGGATTCGGACCGGTCGGGACGGAGGCGGGCGATGGCGTAGGGTGACACCCGCGATGTGGACGGATGTATGATCGGGCGGCGAGACAACGTTGGCCCATCTCTCGGCGCCACGTCGCCGAGGGGAACATCACGTGAGTACACCGAGCCCGAGCCCGAGTGCGGCCGCCCCGCGGCGACCGACGATGACCGATGTCGCCCGGGAGGCCGACGTCAGTCTCAAGACCGTCTCCCGCGTGGTCAACGGCGTGTCCACCGTCGATCCGGAGATGGCCGCACGGGTCCGGGCGGCGGTGGCGCGGCTCGGCTTCCGGCGCAACGGCATGGCCCGGGACCTGCGCACCCGCAGCACCTCCGCCACCGTCGGCCTGCTCATCGAGGACCTGGCCAACCCGTTCTACGCGGGCATCGCCGCCGCCGCGGCGCAGTGCGCCCTGGAGAACGACACCCTGCTGATCACCGCGAGTTCGGAGGAGGACGCCGACCGGGAGCGCAGGCTCCTGCTGCAGATGTGCGAGCGGCGCGTCGACGGGTTGCTGGTGGTACCCGCCGGCAGCACCGCCGACCACGTCTACCTGCGCTCCGAGATCGAGATGGGCACGCCCGCGGTGTTCCTGGACCGGCCGCCCACCAACGTGCGCGCGGACACGGTGCTGATCGACAACGCGGCGGGCGCGCGCTCCGCGATCGAGTACCTGACCGCCCAGGGGCACGAGCGGATCGGCGTCGTGTCGGACTGGCTGAGCATCCATCCGATGTCCGCGCGGCTGTCGGCCGCCGAGGCCGCGCTCGAGCGGGCCGGCGCGCCGTACCGGCCCGACCTGATCCGGTTCGGCCTGCACACCGTGCCGGACACCGAGGCCGCGGTCGAGGAGATGCTCACCGGGCCGCAGCCGCCGACCGCCCTGTTCGCGCTCAACAACCGCCTGACGCTGGGCGTGCTGGGCGCGCTGAACCGGCTCGGGCGGGAGGCCGCCGTGGTCGGCTTCGACGACTTCGAGACCGCGGGACTGATGGCCCACCCGCTGACCGTGGTGTCCTACGACGCCCGCGCCATGGGCCGGATCGGCGCGGAACTGCTCTTCCAGCGGATCGCGGGCGACACGTCGCGGCCCAGGACCGTGGTCGTCCCCACCACCCTGGTGGAGCACGGCGGGGCGCACCGCCGCGCGCCCGGCACCCCGGCGGGGGAGTGACCCCCGGCCGGGCCCGACGGCCCGACCGGGGAAGCGCACCCCCCCATCCGGCCACCGTCAGCCGGTGGCTTCCCGGCCGGGGCCTCGGCTGCCGGCCAGGGCCCGGTCGAGGAGGGGCAGCAGCCGGTCCCAATGCCGTTGCAGCGCCGCCGGGTCGAAGGAGTCGGTGTCGGACATGGTGAAGCCGTGGACGGTGCCGGGGTAGATCTCCGAGGTGTAGGCGACACCCGCGGCGTCCAGGGCCTGGTTCAGCTCGCCGAGGGCCTCGGGCGTCAAGTCGCCCTCGGCGTGGCCGAGGTGGACCTGGGCGGTGAGCCCGGCGAGCCCGTCGGCGCTCACGGGGCCGTGGAACACGGCGACGGCGGCCACCTGGCCGGGGTGGGCCGCGGCGGTGCGCATCGCCAGCAGACCGCCGATGCAGTAGCCGGTCACGGCGACCGGTCCGGCGCCGACCTCGGGCTGGGCGGCGAGGAACCCGAGGTAGGCGTCGGCGTCGCTCAGCACACGCTCGGTGGTGTGCGCCTGGATCAAGGGCATCACCTGCGCGAAGACCGCGGGTCGGGCCTCTTCCCCGATGTACTCGGGCAGTTCGATCACCGGTGCCGGACCGTGCCGGTAGAAGGAGTTGGGGACGAGTACGTAGTACCCGTGCCCGGCCAGTTCGCGGGCCATCTCCCGCAGCACGGGCCGGATGCCGAAGCCGTCGGCGTACATCAGCACCCCGGGGTGCCGGTCGCCGCCCTCGGGGAAGGCGGCGAAAGCGTCGGCCCGGCCGTCCGGGGTGGGAACCTGCACGGTCCTGGTCTGTACCGGTTGGGTGGGCATGACTTCTCCTGTCGTGGTGGACGTGTCGAGCGGTGGTCAACACGACAGGAGGCGGAGCCCGCGCGGCGGCGCCGCGTTCTCTTTCCCGCGGCGGGCCGGCAGCGGCCCGGACGGCGCTCAGAGGAGCGCCGGGGCATCAATCCGTGTGTGGCGCGAGGCCGTCCCGGTAGTCATCGCCGCACACCGTAGCCCACCGGACAGGATCGGTGCCAACCCCTCGGTCCGGTCCAGCCGGCTCACCCGGTCCACCTGGTCCACCGAGCTGTTCGCGAGAACGATCCCGGTCGGTCCGAGGGCTGCGGTATGGTGCTCGGCGCCGCCGAGTGATCGGCGCTGACCGCCGCTGAGTGATCGCCGCACAGGAGTGAAGGGGGTGTTGTCGATGGCCACCGTCTCCGGGTCCCGCATGCACGCGGGCGTGGAACACGCCGTCCAAGTCACCCCGCTCACCGGTTGATCCGCCTGGTGGCGCGCCGGTGGGCTCTCCTGTCAGGAGACCCCTGTGCACGAGCACACACCTGTCATCTCCGTTCCCGCGGCCGGGAGTTCGACCGCGCGGTCCTTGAAGAAGCTGCGGCCGTACCTGTGGCCGCGCCGCTGGAAGCTGTGCACCGTATCCGCCCTGGCCGCGCTGGCGTCCCTGCTGGCGCTCGCGATGCCGCAGGTCCTCAAGTGGATCGTCGACGGGCCCGTGGCGCGGCGCGATCCGCGCGGAGTGGCGCTCGGGGGGCTGGCCCTGCTGCTCCTGGGCGCTGCCGAGGCTTCGCTCTTCGGCGTCCGGCGCCGGCTGGCGGCCACCCCGCTCGCCGACATCGAGGCGCGGATGCGGGCCGACCTGCACCGGCACGCGCAGCGGCTGCCGCTCGCCGTCCACGACGGTTGGAGCAGCGGGCAGTTGCTGTCGCGGGGGACCTCGGACCCCCAGGTCATCCACATGTTCGTCGCCGGGCCGCTGACGTTCCTGCCCGTGCACGCCGCCACGCTCGCCGTCGGGGCCGCGATCCTGGTCTCCCAGCAGTGGCTGCTCGCGCTCATCGTGCTGGCGCCCGTTCCCCTGCTGGTCATCGAGTCCTACCGGTTCGAGTCCAGGTACGCGGACGTCACCCGCCGGGCCCTGGACCTGTCGGGCGATCTGACGACCGCGGTACTGGAGTCGGTGACCGGCATCCGCGTGATCAAGGGCTTCCGCCGCGGCGAGGACCGGATCGCCCGATTCCGCGAGCAGGTCCGGCAGGTGCGGGAAGCCGAGCTGGACAAGGCGCGGCTGCTGGGCGGGCTGTCGGCGGTCACCACCGTGCTGCCGGGACTGGCGACCGTGGCCGCCCTGGCGACGGGTGCGGTCCAGGCGGCGGACGGGCAGCTGTCGATCGGATCGCTGCTGGCCTTCCTGGGAACGGTGGCCGCGCTGCGGCCGGCCGTCGAGGGGGCGGGCGGACTGCTGGCCGGGTGCCATGACGCGGCGGCAGCGGCCGACCGGTACTTCGAGGTGCTCGCCCGGCCGATGACGGATGAGCCGGACCCGGGGGCCGGTGAACCGGACGTGGTGGCCGGCGAATCGGGCCCGGTGGCGGCAGAAGGCGGGGCCCGCGGCGACCGGACCACCTGGACCTCCAGCACCACCGTGGCCGGCTCCGACCCCGGCCCCGACGCGACGCCCCGGTCACCGGGGGCACGGCGCCCCGCCGAACTCGCCTTCGCCCGGGTGCACTTCCGCTACCCCGACGCCCCCGCCGGCGATCCGCCCGCGCTGCGGGAGGTCACGTTGCGCGTCGCACCCGGTGAGACGCTGGCCGTGGTCGGGGCCACCGGAAGCGGCACGTCGACGCTCGCCGCCTTGGCCGCACGCCTGTACGACCCGGTGGCGGGCCGGATCACCCTGGACGGCGTCGACCTCACCCGTATTCCCCGCGCCGAACTGCGATCCGCGGTCGCCGTCGCCTTCGACGAGCCGGTGCTGTTCACCGGGACCGTCATGGACAACGTCCTCATGGGCGCGGAAGCCGGCGCCGACGAGATCGACGAGGCTCTACGGGCCGCGGGTGTCGACGAGTTCGCGCACCGCCTCGCCGACGGCGCCCGCACGCGCGTCGGGGAGGGCGGCATGTCACTGTCGGGTGGACAGCGGCAACGGATCGCCCTCGCGCGGATCATGGTCCGCCGGCCCCGGCTCGCGGTGCTCGACGATCCGCTCTCCGCGCTGGACCTGCACACCGAGGCCCGGGTCCAGGAGGCCCTGCGCGAGGTGCTGGCCTCGACGACCGCGGTGGTGATCGCGCACCGGCTCTCCACCGTGCTGATGGCCGACCGGGTCGCTCTGCTGGAAGGCGGGCGGGTCACCGCTGCCGGCACGCACGAAGAACTGTTGGCCGACAGCCCGGCGTACGCGGCACTGATGACCCCGATCGATGTCGCCGCTCACGGGCAGGGGGGAGCCTGATGCGCCGGTCGGCCCGTACCTCGACGCCCGTGCTGCCGGCGGCCCGGCCCGACGCTCCGACCGGGGAAGTCGATGAAACCGGGGCGCCGCGGCCGTGCGCGGCTGCCGCCCACGCCGACCGTCAGCGGGCGGACCCGCTGGAGGCGGCCCCGCCGAGGGGCGCGGCCCGGCGGCTGCTGCGCTCGGTGCTGGGACCCGGCGCCCGGCGGCTGTGGCTCGCCGCACTGGTCGTCCTGCTCCAGCAGGCGGCCGCGCTGTCCGGGCCGGTGGCCGTCGCCGTCACGATCGACCGGGCGATCCCCGCGCTGCGGGCCGGCGACGCACGGCCCCTGGTCGCCGTGGCCGCCGGCTACGCGGGCTGCGTCCTGGCGGCGGGTCTGCTCCAGCGCACGTTCATCCGGCTCTCCGTCCAGGTGGGGCAGCACGCGGTCGCCGAACTCCGGCTACGGCTGTTCGCCCATCTCCAGGCGCAGAGCGTGGAGTTCCACGACACGCACGCGTCCGGCACGCTGGCCTCCCGCGCGTCGGGCGACGTCGAGGCCGTCCGCTCGCTCTTCGACAGCGGGATCGACCAGATCGTCACCGCGGCGGTGTCCCTGGTCTACATCTCCTCGATCCTGCTGGTGCTCGACTGGCGGCTCGGCTGCGCCGCGGTGGCCGCGATGGCCCCGATCCACTGGACCATGCGGTCCTTCCGGCGGCGCTCGCTCCAGGTGTACCAGCGCCGTTCGGGCGCGGCCGCTGCGGCGTCCGCCGACATGAGCGAGTCCTTCGCCGGCATCCGCACGGTGCAGGCGTTCCGTCTCGAACGCGCCAACGAGCGCCGGTTCGCGCGCCTCAACCAGCGGCACCGGAACGAGAACCGGCAGGCCGAACGGGAGATGGCGCGCTATGTGACCTCCTCGCGCCTGGTCGCCAACACCGCCGTTGCCGGTCTGGTGCTGTGGGGCGGATACCGTGTCGCGTCCGGCGCGATGGAACTCGGCAGCTACGCCGGTGTCGTGCTGTACCTGCGGGACCTCTACGACAAGCCGCTCCGGCTGGGCGGCGTCCTGGACGCCTATCAGTCGGCCACGGCTTCGCTGGGCAAGATCGCGGTGCTGCTGGCGACCGAACCGACGGTCGTCGAGCCCGCTCGCCCCGCTCTTCTGCCCGCGCCCGCCCGCCATCCCGGCGGACGGCGGGTGAGGTACGAGGATGTCACCTTCGCCTACCGCGACGGGCCCGACGTGCTGCGCGGCTTCGCTCTCGACATCCCCGCAGGCCAGACGGTCGCCCTGATCGGCCCCTCCGGCGGCGGGAAGTCCACGCTGGCCGGGTTGCTGGCGCGGGTGCACGATCCGACCGGTGGCCGGGTGCTCCTCGACGGGATCGATCTGCGCTCCCTCGCGGCGGGCGACCTGCGCAACGGCGTGGTCATGGTCCCCCAGGAGGGTTTCCTCTTCTCCGGCACCATCGCCGAGAACATCGCCTTCGCGCGCCCCGAGGCCACCTTCGACGAGATCCGGCACGCCGCCGAAGCGATCGGCGCCCATCCGTTCATCGCGGCGCTGCACGACGGATATCGGACCGAAGTCGGCGGGCGCGGCGGCCGCTTGTCGTCCGGTGAGCGGCAACTGATCTCCCTGGCAAGGGTGCTGCTGGTGGACCCGTCCGTCATCGTGCTGGACGAGGCCACTTCGGTCATCGACATCCCGAGCGAACGCGCGGTGCACACCGCCATGCGCACGGTGTTCCAGGGGCGGACAGCGCTCGTCATCGCCCACCGGATGTCGACGATCCGGATCGCCGACCGCGTGCTGGTGCTGTCCGGCGGCCGGATCGTCGACGACCGCACCCCGGCCGAACTCGCCGCGCAGTACGGCCCTTCACCCCGGGATCTGCCGTCCGGCCGGGTCGCTCACCCCGCGAACGTGCCCACCGCGACCCCGCGGAAGGCCGTTCCCGGCAGCGCGAACACCGACCCCGCGAGCGGTTCCGCCCCAGGTCGCAGCCCGTCGGACGCCGAGGTGACGTAGAGCGTGCCGTCCGGCCCGAACGCGCAGGACGACGGCTGAGAGACGGGCAGCCGCAGGACCGCCAGGAGGCGGCCGCGCGGGTCGTGGCGGCGTACCTCGCCCGCGCCCCAGGCCGCGATCCACAGGCAGCCGTCCTCGTCGACGCACAGGCCGTCCGGCATGCCGTCGCGGCGGTCGTGGCGCAGCAGTTCGCGGACCGGCCCGAGCCGGCCGGCGGCCGGGTCGTACGGCGCGGTGAGCACCACGCGGCGCACGCTGTCGGCCAGGTAGAACCGGCTGCCGTCCGGGCTCCAGCCCAGGCCGTTGGGCAGGTCGAGGCCGCGCAGCGCGGTGCGCACCCCGCCGTCGGGGTCCCAGCAGTGCAACGCGCCGCCGCCGGCGGGGAATCCGAGCGTGGTGCTGCCGGCCCAGAAGCGGCCGGCCGGGTCGCACTTGGCGTCGTTCATCCGCCGGTCCGGCTCGGGCAGCAGCGGGTGGACGACGGTCAGGGCGGGGCCGTCGCCTGCCGCGCCGATCACCCCCAACCCCGCGCCCACCGCGGCGACATACCCGCCGCGGTCCCGTACCGCGACCGCTCCCAGGCTCATGCCGACCCGGGCCACCACGGACGCGGAGCCCGGCGCTGACCTGTCCGCCGACCCGGACGCGGAACCCCCGGTGGCGAGCGGGGTCCGCGACAGCACCCCGGCCGGAATGTCCACCCAGAGCAGTTCGTTGGTCCGCGGGTCGATCACCGGACCCTCGCCGACGACGGCGTGGCCGCGCACGAAGATCTCCGGGGCGGGCAGAAAAGAGGCTGGTGACACGGGTGTCCTCCGGTGGGGGCGAAGAGATTTCTCGGTAACTCGGGTGAAAACCCTAGGCAACGTTGTCTCGGATGGCTATGGTTCAGCACGACCGAACGCGAGGGACGACCGGGACGGGACATCAGCCCCGAACCTCCTTCCTCCGTGCGGTGGTTGACGATTCGACAGGTGTCATGACTCATCTGACCAGGCACGAAGACCTCAACTACTGGTGAGCGCACGGCTCGTGCCGTGACGTGTGCCCGTTGCGATCCCTGAAGTGTCCCCTGTGATCCCCGCTGTCCGGGATCTCAGCCAACGTTGTCTCAGTTGGTCGGGTGCGACCCGACCGTGGAGGGGAGTGGTGATGGCCGAGTTCGCCGATCCGGCGCGACTGTGGGTCGACGGCGACGCGCTGCGCGTGCGGGGCGCCGTGGTCAGCCTGCTGACGGACGGCGCGCGGCTGGGCATCGAGGACGCCGGGGCGCAGGAGGCCGGGACACAGGGCGCCGAGAGCGCGACGGTGCTGCACCTCCGCGCCGAGACGGCCGCAACGACCGTGCTGCGCCTGGACGTTCCGCTCGGGGACGCCTCGGGCTACTGGCACCCCGGGGCCGGCTGGGACCGCCACCTGGTGGCGGACTGGGCCAACCCGTGGCGCACCGTCGGCCTCGTCGACTCCGCGCCGCTGGGCTGCCTTTACGACGCGGCCGGCCGCACGCTGCTGGCCTTCGGCTCCGACCGGCTCGCGGCCACCACCCGGCTCCGGTTCGGCGTCGGCGAGGAGGCGGGCCGCTTCGGCGTCTGGCTCGCGATGGACCTGCGGGCGGGCGAGTCCTGCCGGATACGCCTCCAGGCGCCGGGCCGCCCCTGGGCGGAGTCCGTACGGGCCCTGACCCGCGCCCTGCCCGACGTCGGCGCGCTGCCCACCCCCGACGCGGCCCGCACCCCCGCGTACTCCACCTGGTACGCGATGCACCGCCAGGTGACCGCCGCGGGGGTCGAGGCCGAGGCCGAGCGGGCCGCGGCGGCCGGCTGCGGGGTGCTGCTGCTGGACGACGGCTGGCAGCTCCACGCGGAGGGCGCCGGCTACTCCGGCAGCGGTGACTGGCACCCGGACCCGGCGAAGTTCCCGGACTTCGCCGCGCACGTGAAGACCGTGCAGGGCATGGGGCTGCGCTACGTGGCGTGGATCGCCCCGCTGCTCATCGGCGAACGCACCGCCGCCCACCGGGAGATGGCCGAGGTCGCGCCGCACGCGATCGAGCGGCTCGGCTGCCGGGTGCTGGACCCGCGCCGGCCGGCGGCGCGGCGGTTCGCCGTCGACTCCTGCGTCGAGCTGGTCCGCCGCTACGGGCTCGACGGACTCAAGATCGACTTCCTGGACTTCGCGACGGCCTACGCGGGCCGGGACGGTGAGAGGGCCGGCCGCGATGACGGCGCCGGTGCCGGCGGTGGTGCCTCCACGGACGCCGGCACCGGCGTCGCCACCGATGCCGGCACCGATCCCGGCACGGAACCCGACGTCGCCACCGGCACCGCCACCGATCCCGATGCCGAAGCCGGCACCAGCGCCGAACCCGGCACCGATGTCGGCCTGGCCATGCGGCAGTTGCTCACCGAACTGCGGGACCGGCTGCGCGAGCTGCGCGGCGACGACCTGCTCGTCGAACTCCGGCAGCCGTACACCGGACCCGGCATGCACGGCTTCGGCAACCTGCTGCGGGCCGCCGACTGCCCGGCCGACGCCACCGCCAACCGCGTCCGCACCCTGGACGTCGGGGTGCTCGCCGGGACCGCCGCCGTCCACTCCGACATGCTCATGTGGGACCCCGGCGCCACGGCGCGGGCGGCGGCCAGGCAACTGCACTCCGCGCTGTTCGCCACCCCGCAGATCTCCGTCGAGCTGGCCGGACTGTCCACGGAGCACCATGCGATGACCGTGTTCTGGCTCGGGTTCTGGCGGACCCACCGCGACGTCCTCACCCGGGGCGAGATCCGGACCGGACGCCCCGACCTGCTCCACCAGACGGTCACCGCGAGCCTGGGCCGGCGCGCCGTCATCGCCTTCTACGCCGAGCACCGCGTCGCCCCGGTCCGCCTGGCCGGCCGCAGCGAGGTGGCCCTGGTCAACTCCACCGCTACCGCCCATGTGGCCCTGGACGTCGAGGGCCCGGGCGTCCGGGTCCGGCTCGACACCTTCGACGCCTGCGGCAGGCCCGCCGGTTCGGGCCCGCGCACGCTCGGCCCCGGGCTCACCCGGATCGCCGTTCCCCCCTCCGGCCTGTGCGTCGTCACGCCGGAGCCACCGCAGTCACCCCAGTCATCGCACTCACCTGACCCATCCCCGCGCTGAAGAACCGAAGACGAAGACGGAAGAGGACCGACCGTGACCGACAGCCACGCCAGATCCGACCGCAGCACCCCGGCAGCGCCGGCCCCCGCAGAGATCTCCCGACGCAAGGTCATGGGCTACGGCGCCGCCACCGTGGCGGGCGCCGCGGCCGCCAATGCCCTGGACTGGGGCCTCGCGCCGGCCGCCGGCGCCGCCACGCCCGAGGGCGCGGCCACGCCCGCCGCCGCGGTGCCGGTGGTCGCCGCCGCGTTCTCCGACCCGACCGGCCTCTACCCGGTGCAGGGCGACACCCCGGCCCGTCCCGCCCTCCAGGTCGTGTTCAACCCGACGGCGGCGCTCAGCGGTTCGGTGGCCTGGTCGGTGTCCGCCCGTACCGGGGCCGCGCTGCGCAGCGGGACCACCGCGTTCACCGCGCCGGCCGGCACCGAGACCACCACCAGCGTCGCGCTGGGCGCCCTGGACCCCGACTTCTACGCGGTCACCGTCACCGTCACCGACTCGGCGTCGAACCAGTTGCTCGCCCAGACCCTCGGCCTCGGCGTGATCCGCCCGACCGTCGCGGACCGCCGGCCCGACTCGCCGTTCGGGATGGGCATCCGGTCGGAGTCCTCGCCGGTCGTCACCAAGCAGATCGCCCAGCGGATCGGCGTGAAGTGGACGCGCGGCATCGTCGCCGTCCAACCGGACACCGTCTCGCCGTCGCCGGGCGTGTTCTGGGGGCAGGCCGAGATCGACGCCGCCCGCGCCGAGGTCCAGGAGTGGAACCGCTACGGCATCGAGGCCCTCGGCAGCATCAACTACAACATGTCGTGGAACGTCGAGCCGGGCCCGGACGGCAAGCCGGTGCTGCTCTACCAGAACCGGCCCAAGGACATGGCCGCGCACGCCGACATGGTCTACCACTCCATCGCGCCGATGCAGGACCTGGTGCAGAACTGGGAGCTGTGGAACGAGCCGTGGGTGCACGGCTGGACCTGGATGACCGGCGACGCCCAGGACTACCGCGACATGTGCAAGCTGATCTGGGACCGGGTCAAGCCGGACTTCCCGCAGGTCAACCTGATCGGCGGCGGATCGGTCACGTACAACCGCGACATCGTGTACGCGCAGGGCTCGAAGGACACCGGCTACATCGACGGCTCGGTGAACCACGCCTACGGCTACCCCGACCCGACCCAGTACGCGATGACCAAGACCCAGATCAAGATGGACCGGCTGTGGTCGCGCACCAAGGGCCGCGGCGGGCAGTGGCAGACCGAACTGGGCAACGCCGAGTTCAACTTCACCGACGTGCCGGCCGGCCAGGCGCCCTACGGGGTGGCCCGTACGGTGGCGCCGACGTACCTGCTGCACTTGCTCGCCGGCGCCGAGGAGGGCTCGCCGGTCCGGGCCTTCTGGTTCTCGCTGTCCTACGACAAGCCGTACTCCGGCGACGACTTCGACATCTACGACATCGCGACCAGGACCCCCAAGCCCGCGGTGGTCGCCTACGCCACCATGACGGGCCTGCTGGAGGACGCCCGGATGGAGGGCGAGCTCTACCCGGACGCCAAGTCCACCTGGGGTTTCCTGTTCCGCGGCACCGACGGCAAGGGCCGGGCCGCCGTCTACTCCGACCAGCTCTTCGACGGCACCGAGGAGCACCAGAGCGCCGGCTGGACCGGCACGCTCACCCTGGACGGCGCGCGCGGCATCCGCGTCTACGACTACCTCGGCCGCCGGCTCGCCGACGGCCACTCCTCGCGCGTCACCCTCCCGCTGAACCCCTGGGAGGTCCTGTACTTCGACAGCGACCTGAGCCCCGCGGCGCTCAAGGCCGTACTGACCCGCGGCGCGAGCTTCGACTACAGCACCCCGGTGAAGGTCAGCCTGCTGTCCTTCACCAAGCCGCTGGACGCCACCAGCACCGTCGAGGTGCGGGTGGAGAACGTCTCGCCGCAGAAGCTCGGCGCGCGGGTGCGGATCACCCCGCCGTCCGGCTGGCGGGTGGCGGCACCGGTGTCACCGGTGGTCGAACTCGCCCCCGGGCAGGCGAAGACGCTGTCCTTCCCCGTCACGGCGTTCCAGGTCGACAGCCGGAACGCGTACACCGTCGGCTACGAGGTGACGGTGCCGCAGCGGCCCGGCCTGCGCCAGACCGGCACCCAGGACGTCCAGGTCGCCTACCTGCCGTTCCGGTCGATCACCGTCGGGGGCAGCGCCAGCCAGTGGAACGGCGTCCTGCCGGTGACGATGACCAGCACCACCGCGGCCGGCGACACCAAGAACTACGCGTTCCAGGCCGCCTGGGACCACAGCTTCCTGTACGTCAGGGCCGTGATCGAGGACGACGTCCAGCTGTCCAACGCGCCCTTCCCGGCCAACGAGTACCTCTTCCCGTTCAAGGCGGACAGCATCCAGTTGGCCTTCGACGCCCTGGCGGACAAGACCGAGGACCTGCTCGCGGGCGACGCGCACTACGAGAAGTGCCTGCGGTCGATCTCCCACCTGTACGTGGCGACCCTGGCCACCGGCGGCGTCTCGGAACTGCACCGCCAGCTCGCGCCCGGCACCAACTACCAGACCTACTACCCGACCAACGCGGTGCTCCCGACCCCGCTGGGCCCGCTCGACGCCAAGCCCGACAGCGGCGCCGAGGGCCGGGTGCTGGTCTCCCGGGACGACACGGGCAAGCAGACCCGGTACGAGGTCGCGCTCGCCTGGAGCCAGCTGCCCGAACTGGCCGCCGCGGTAAGGGCCGCGCGCCCCGGCA
Organism: Streptomyces sp. NBC_00448; assembly: GCF_036014115.1. Lineage (NCBI taxonomy): Bacteria > Bacillati > Actinomycetota > Actinomycetes > Kitasatosporales > Streptomycetaceae > Streptomyces > Streptomyces sp. NBC_00448. The sequence goes on along the minus strand of NZ_CP107913.1, from coordinate 938,149 downwards.
CCGTCACCCCGGCGACGTTCGCGGTCCAGGTGACCGACGCGGGCACCGGCGGCCACGGCGCCACCTACTCGACCACCACCGCGGAGCCCCCGACCTCGGGCTGCTACAACTTCGCGCCGTTCTGGGGCACCGGCGCCCAGTTCGCCGGCGGGCGCGTGGACACCCGCTGGGGCATCGGCCGCTGAGCCGCACCCCCGACGTGACACCGCACCCCGCCGCCTCCCCAGGCCGGCACCTTCCGACAGCACCTCCAGAACCAGGAGCATTCGCGTGAGCGACCACGCAGCCGATGCCGGCGCACTCCCGCCGGCGCCCGAGCCGGTCGAGCCGCCGTGGGCACAGCCGTCCGGCGTCCGCATCACCGGCGTCCGGACGATCCTGACCGCGCCGGCCGGCACCACGCTCGTCGTGGTGCGCGTCGACACCAGCGAGCCCGGCCTGTACGGACTCGGCTGCGCCACCTTCACCCAGCGCGCGGCGGCCGTGGCCACCGCCGTCGACGAGTACCTGGCCCCGCAGCTGATCGGCCGCGACCCGGCCGACATCACCGACATCGCGTCGACCCTGCACGTGAGCGGCTACTGGCGGTCGGGGCCGGTGCTCAACAACGCGCTGTCCGGGGTGGACATGGCGCTGTGGGACATCAAGGGCAAGCAGGCCGGACTGCCGGTGTGGCAGCTGCTCGGCGGCCGCTGCCGTACCGCGGTGCCGCTGTACGCGCACGCCGCCGGGCGGGACCCGCAGGAGGTCACCGACGAGGTGCTGGCGCTGATGGCGGAGGGCTACCGGCACGTGCGCTGCCAGGTCGCGGTGCCGGGCGCGGGCACCTACGGGGCGCCGGCCGCCGCCGCGGCGGCCGGCGCCCACCGCCCGCTCACCGCCGACGCCTGGGACCCGGCGGCCTACCGGCGCACGGTCCGCGGGCTGTTCGCGCACCTGCGCGAGCACGTCGGCCCCGAGGTCGAGCTGATCCACGACGTGCACGAGCGGGTGCACCCCACCGACGCCGTGCGGATCGCGGCGGACCTGGAGCCGTACGACCTGTTCTACCTGGAGGACCCGGTCGCGCCGGAGGACATCGAGTGGCTGCGGATACTGCGCGGCCGGTCGGTGACACCGATCGCCATCGGCGAGCTGTTCACCAACCCCGCGGAGTACCGCCCGGTCGTCCAGGAGCGGCTGTGCGACTTCATCCGCGTGCACGTCTCGGCCATCGGCGGCATCACCCCCGCCTGGCGGCTGGCGAACGCCTGCGAGCTGTTCGGCGTGCGCACCGCCTGGCACGGGCCGGGCGACGTCTCGCCGATCGGGCACGCCGCCAACCTCGCGCTCGACATGGCCGCGCCCAACTTCGGCATCCAGGAGCAGCACCTGTTCGGCGCCGCCGCGCGGGAGGTGTTCCCCGGGTGCCCCGAGATCCGTGACGGGCACCTGTGGCCGAGCGACCGGCCGGGGCTCGGCGTCGACCTCGACGAGCGACTGGCCGCCAAGTACCCGCCGCGGCCCGCCGCGCTGCCCGGCCAGGCGTGGAAGCCGCCGCGGCGGGCCGACGGCGCCCTCCAGCGCCCCTGACCCGGACGTCCGTCACCCCCGCCGGTCACCCCCGTACCTCTTCCAAGGAGCCACCCTCATGAGACCCCGCATCACCGTCACCCTGCTCGCGGCGACCGCGTGCCTGTCCATCGGCCTCACCGGCTGCAGTTCCTCCTCGTCCGGCGGCGGGAGCGCGAAGACCACGCTGACGGTCGCCGAGTGGACCAACCCCGGCGCCATCCAGTTCACCGAGGAGCTGAACGCCAAGTTCGAGAAGGCCCACCCCGGGGTGAAGGTCAAGATCCAGCAGGCGCCGACCGCCAACGGCGCCTGGGGCCAGCTGTGGAACAGCCTGCTGCAGTCCAAGTCCGTCGACGTGCTGGGCCTGGCCGCGCCGACCCAGGCGGGCTTCGCCCCCAGCTACACCAGCCTCAAGCCCGCCGGGGCCGCCGCGCTCATCCAGGCCGGACAACTGGTGGACCTGAAGAACCAGCCGTTCATGAAGAACTACAGCGCCACCGACCAGGCCGCCGCCGTCGGGCACAACGGCGGCGTCTACGGCGTGATGGCCGCGCAGTACGCCGCGGCCGGGGCGATCTGGTACAAGAAGGACCTGCTCGCGAAGTACGGCATGACCGTGCCGACGACGTTCCAGGAGTTCGTCGACGACTGCGCGAAGCTCAAGAAGAAGGGCATCACCCCGATCTTCGTGTCCGGCAAGGACGGCATGCAGGGCGGCGTGTGGCAGGGCGTCGAGAACCAGATGCTCATGCAGGGCAAGCCCGCGTCGGACTCGGTGAAGGTCTCCAACGACCGCGCCGACGCGTTCTGGAAGGGCACCCAGTCCTGGACCGACCCGGTCTACAAGGAGTCCTCCGCGCGCTACGAGCAGGTCATGAAGTACATCGAGCCGAACGCGTCGGGCGTCGCCCAGCTGACCGCGCCCGGCGTCTGGGCGGCGCGCGCCAGTGACTACCCCTTCCTGCTGGACGGTTCCTGGGACGGGGCGGTCATCCAGAAGGCCAACCCCAACCTCAAGCTCGGGTTCTTCACCATGCCGGGCACCGACACCGCCTCGGCCAACCGCGTGTCGCTGCGCCCGGACCTCACCTGGATGGTCCCGACCAGCGCGAAGCACAAGGATCTGGCCATGGAGTGGCTGTCGATGTTCTCCCAGCCGGAGAACTACCAGGAGTGGCTGAAGCTGACCGGTTCGGTCTCCACCCAGCCGGCGGTGAAGAACACCGGCCTGGACTGGACGGACTGGCTCAACAGCCACATGGACGGCGCGTTCCAGCAGCTCGCCAACCCCTGGGTGCCCGCGGGCGCGCCCCTGGACGCGGCCGGCCCGGACTTCTACAAGCTGAAGCCGATCGGCAGCGACAGCGTCGACACCATCCTCAACCGCTCGGCCAACGCGTACCGCAAGTCGGTCAAGGGCTGACGACCGACCCTGAGCACAACTGAGAGAGGAGGCGCGGCGTGGCACGCTGTCCCTTCGGAACCCAACGGACGCGGCGGTTCATCCCCTGGGCCAGCATCGCGATACCGGGAGCCGGTTGGCTGCTGTTCGGGCTCTACCCGTCACTGGCCACCATCATCTACTCGTTCACCCGGTACTCCGGACTCCCCGGCACGCCGCTCAACTTCTGCGGGATGTGCAACTACCACACGGCCTTCACCTCGCTGCTGCCGCAGCTGTGGAGCGCGGTACGGGTCACGCTGATCTACGTGGTCGGCGTGACCGTACTGCAGAACGTGATCGGCCTCGGCCTTGCCATGCTGCTGAACCGGGGCGGTCGCTCGTACACGTTCTACCGTGCGCTGATCTTCATGCCGCAGATCTTCTCGGTCACGGTGGTCGGTGCGGTCTTCTCGCTCATGCTCGACCCCTACTCGGGTCCGGCGGAGAAGATCGTGCACGGCCTGTTCGGCATCAACTCCGCCTTCCTCGGGTCGAGTTCGCTGGCGCTGCCGCTGGTGATGCTGGTGAACGTGTGGATGTTCTCCGGGTACTCGATGCTCATCTACATCGCCGGGCTGCGGAACATCCCGCGCTCGGTGTACGAGGCCGCGGCCATGGACGGCGCCGGGCGCTTCCGGGTGTTCCGGCACGTGACGTGGCCGCTGCTGGCCTCGGCCACCACCGTCAACGTCTTCCTCACCACCATGGCCACGCTGGGCGAGTACGCCCTGGTGCTGGTCCTGACCGGTGGCAACTTCGGCACCAAGACCCTGGGGCTGTACATGTTCCAAGCCGCCTTCGGCAGCGACAGCCAGCTCGGCTACGGCTCGATGCTGGCGATGCTCCAGTTCGTGCTGACGATCGTGATCGGCGGCGGCCTGCTGTACGTGCTGCGCCGGCGGGAGGTGGCGCTGTGACGACGCTCCAGGTGTCCCAGGCACCCGAGGCCCCCGACGCTCCGCGCACCCCCTCCCCGTTGCTGCGCGGGCTGCTGTCCCGGCAGCGGACCAAGTCGGCGGGGGTGAACCTGCTCTGCTTCGCCATCGCCGCCGGGCTGTTCGCCCTGCCGCTGGTGTACGTCCTGCTCCAGGCGTTCAAGACGTACACCGGATTCCTGCAGAACCCCACCGGCACGCCCCACCCGTGGACCACCGAGAGTTTCTCGGCGGCCTGGCACCAGGGGCACTTCGGCCGGGAGATGGTCAACAGCCTGGTCTACGCGGCCGTCCCCGACGCCATCACGCTCGTCCTCGGCGTCTTCCTCGCCTTCCCCATCTCCCGCGGCTACTTCAAGTACTCCAACGGGCTCTACACGTTCTTCATCTTCTCCGGCTTCCTGCCCGGCGGCCTGATCCCGCTGTTCATCGAGGCCCGCACGCTCCACCTGTACAACAGCATGGCCGGCTACCTGATCCTGACCAGCCTGTCCGGCGCCGGGTTCTTCTTCTTCGTCGGCTACATCAAGGGCATCCCGCGCGAGATCGACGAGGCGGCGGCGCTGGACGGCTGCGGCTACATCCGGTTCATCTTCACGATCATCATGCCGCAGATGAAACCGGCCCTGGCCACCTTCGGGATCTTCGGCTTCGTGCACGCCTGGAACAACCTGATCCTGCCGCTGGTGATGCTCTCCGACTCCGCGCTGTGGCCGGTCACCCGAGGGCTCTACTCGTTCTTCGGCGAGTACTCGCAGAACTGGCCGCTCATCGCGGCCGGCACGTTCATCGTGGCCGCGCCGATCATGCTGCTGTTCATCCTGCTCCAGCGTTACCTCGTCGAAGGCGTCGCGGGCGGTGCGTCGTTCGGCACCCAGGGCGTCGCGCCCGGCGCGTCCGGCGCCGGGGGCGCCGAGATGGGAGGCGGCGCGTGACGGCCCCCGTCACCGACTGGCCGGCCGGCGGCTCGGAAGTGCGGTTCCTGCTCCAGGACCCGCTCGCCCACCCGGAGTTCGCCTGGCCGAGGACCCTGCTGCACTATCCGGTGCGGTGGGTGGCGCCCGCGGTGCGCGCCGACGAGCTCCGGCTGCTCGACGAGAGCGGCACGCCGATCCCGTTCCAGCTGGCGGAGGTCACCGGGGCGGGCCCCGCGGCCGGGGGCGCCGACGCGCCCCTGGCGGCGGCCACCGTCTGCTTCTTCGCCGACCTCGCGCCCGGCGCGCGCCACGTGTTCACCCTGCGCGCGGACGCGACGGCGACGGCGGCCGGACCCGACCGGCCGGTCACCGTCACCCCGGCCGAGGACGGTGACGGTGACGGAATCGTGGTGGACGCCGGCCCCCTGCGGGTCCTGCTGCCCTCCGCCGGCCGGTACGCCGGCCCGGACCTGCCCGGCCCGATCCGCCGGCTCGACCGCGGGCAGGGCTGGGTGGGCGACTCGGTCCTGCACCCCGGCGCCGAGCGCCTCGCACACCTCGACGTCCACCAGGTGGAGCACGGCCCGCTGTTCGCCACCCACCGGCTGGACTACCGCTTCACCGGCGGCGCGCGGTACACCGCGACCGTACGCGTCCTGCACGGCTGCGACTTCGTCGAACTCGCCGAGGAGGCCACCGGGTTCGACACGGAGGGCGCCGCGTGGGAGCTGCACTGGGAGGGATGCGCGCCCACCCACCGGTTCTCCTCGGCCTGGCCGTTCTCGCAGGACCCGCGCGACCACGCCGACCCCACGTCACCGGAGGTCTACCACTGGCTCGGCATCGACGAGCCGATCGTGGTCGGCGACAGCGGCGAGGACCCGTCGTTCTCCGGACCGGGCGGCCGGGAGCGGCCGCGGGAGCGGATGGCCTTCACCGTCGGCCCCTACGCGCCGAGCTACGCCTGGGGCGTCCGGCCGCACGCGACGTTCTGGGACCGGGTCGGCGGGGACGCGATGGGCGTGTTCATCCGCGACCACGCCCGTTGGGAGGACCACGAGTACGCCGGCTGGGCCTCCGCGGACACTCTCCAGATCCGCTTCCGCCACGACGGGGTGCTGCACTGGACCTGGCCGCTGCGCACCGGCACGCGCAGCACCGGCATCGCCTTCTACCACCACGCACGCGACCTGGAAGTGCTGCGCGGCCGGCGGGCGATGACGTACCAGTCCACCTACGTGCGCCACCTGCACCACTGGCAGGGCACCCTCAGCCTCGACCGGGTCAAGGACTGGCGCCTGACCTACCACGGCAAGCGCCCCGAACCCCTCTGCACGGAAGGCGAGTTCGACACCCCCGAGCAGTTCGTGGACGCGCTGCTGTACGGCAGCGAGGGCCCACGGCTGATCGCGAACGGCGTGAACGAACTCGCCGGCTACCTCAACATCGGCCAACGCCCGCTCTACGACCGGCTGCTGGACGGCTACGACCGGTTCGCCGACCGGCTCGACGCCGGGCAGCGCGCACGCGTCGACGCCCTGCTGCTGCTGACCGGGTACGTCTCGGCGGGCGAGGAGATCGGCCCGCTGCGGCGGATGATGGGCGGGCACCCCAACTTCCTCGCCGACGGCAAGGCCGCGCTGGCCTGTCTGGCGTGGCTCTTCCCCGAGCACGAGGCCGCGGGGGAGTGGCTGGACCAGTTCGAGAAGTTCTGCGAGCTGTCCGGCGTCTTCCACACCCGCCCGGCACTGCCCTCCCGCCACGCCCGCCCCGGCCGCTGGACCGAGAGCCTGTCCACGTACGTCTGGGCCTTCCTGCGGCCCGCCGCCCAGGGCAACTTCCTGGGCCGGCAGGCCGACGGGCGCAATCGGATGGCCACCCCGGAGTTCGCCGCCCTCGGCGACTGGCTGGTCCACGCGCTCAGCGCGCCGATCGACGTCACCGGGACCGGCGAGCTTCGCCGGCTGCATCCCGCGCAGGGGGCGCACGCGTACTGGCCGCGCCGCCCTCCCATCGAGATGCGGCTGCTCGGCGAGGCGCTGCACCGCTACCGCCCGCTGGTCGCCGAGCACCTGATGTGGGGCAGCGACCCCACCGCCCGGCGGCTGGACAGCCCGCCGGACGCGCCCGACCCGTGGCACGTCACGGTCCGCTCGGCGGGCGAGCGCGGCACCAACCCGCGGCTGCGCAGCGCGAAGTACACCGGGTACGGCGTCACGCTGCGCGCCGGCGTGGACCGCCCGGACGAGGTCGCGGTCTTCCTCCAGCAGGTCGACCGCGGGCCCAACTACCGCTGGGGGATCGCCGACGACAACGGCAACGGCCACCTCTACTACTACGCCGCCGGCCGCTCCTACAGCGGCCACGGCCCCGAGGACGCCGGCGACCGCCGGGTGCCCGACGCGACCTTCGCCACCTCCTGCGCGGTGTGGAGGGACGGCGCCTTCCGCGGGATCGGCAACCACACGCTGGACCGCCCGATGTACGACCTCGGCGGCGCGCAGTACGCCGAGATCACCTCCGACCCCGGCAGCCCGATCGGCGAGCTCTACCTCGGCCGCAGCGTCCTGCTGGTCGGCGGCGACTACCTGGTCACCTACGACGCCTTCGCGCCGGGCCAGCGGATGGTGTGGACGTGGTCGGTGCCGACCGCGGCCAACGGCCATGACGCCAACAGCTACGGCCACCTCGCCGACGCGATGCCGTTCATCCATGTGGTGCGCGGGGTGCGCGAGGACGGCGCGCTCGACGGCACGTTCGCCACGGACGGCACCCGCGGGGTGCGACTGGAGGGCAGGGCCGACGGGTCGAACGGCAACACGCTCGCCGTCGTCAGCCACCGCGACGACCTGACCGTGGCCCCCGCGAGCAGCACCCCGTGGGGCGCGAAGGTCCGTACCCCGCACAGCGTCGACCACGTCTTCCGCCACCAGGCGGCGACGCACTACGAACCGAAGGCGGTCGACTTCGCCGGCGAGGGGCTGCGCTTCACCGGCACCGCCGGCGTGATCCGGCTGTTCGACGACGGCGGTCGCGAACTGGCGCTCTTCCACGGCAGCGCCGTCGGCACCGCGGACGTGCTGCTGACCACCGAGGACCCGGACCTGGGCATCAGCCTGCGCTACCGCGACCCCCGCGAGCTCCGCGGCAGCTACGACGCGCCCGGCGACAGCGCGGTGACCTTGCACCTGCTCGGCGGGCGCCCCGCCGGGGCCGCGTTCCACGTCGACGGCGCGGAACTGGCCCCGCTCGCGTCCTCGCACGACGACATCCTGCGGGTCGCGCTGCCCGCCGGCCGGCACCAGTGGGAGCTGACCGCCCGGCGGCCCGAGCCGATGCCGCCGCGGATCGTGCGGACCACGACCGTCCCCGGCGGCGCGGTGGTGCACTTCGCGCCGGTCGCGGGCGCGGACACGTATCTGCTCGAAGTCAGCGAGGACGGCGGCACGACCTGGACGGCGGCCGGGCACACCGTCACCGGCCCGGGCGCGCTGGCCGGGCTGGCCGACGGCACCAAGTACCACGTCCGGGTCACCGCCCGGAACGCCGACCGCAGCGGCGCCCCGGGCGCCGACTACCCGCTGCACGCCACCAGCCGGGCCCCCGACCCGCCGGACGGCCTGACGCTCCGGCTCGGCGCCGGCACGGTCACCGCCACCTGGGGCGAGGTGCTCGGCGCGGCCCGCTACCGGCTCTACCGGCGCCGCAAGGGCGACACCGACTTCCGGGAGATCTTCGCGGGCCTGGCCTTCGAGTTCGTCGACCAGGTGCCCGGGACGGTGCCGGCCACCGGCGACCCGGGCGAGGCCGTACCCGGTGGCACGCCGGTCCACGAGTACGCGGTCGCGGCCGAGAACGGCAACGGCCTCGGCCCCATGTCGCCCGCCACGGACACCGATCCCGGCAGCTGGCGGCACTGGTACCCGCCGGTGGAGCTCGCCTTCCGGCGCCACCACAGCTACCTCCGGCCGCCGTACCTGCCCGCCTCGGCGACCCCGGCGCCGTACGACGAGCAGCGGCCGCCGGCCCGGCTGCCGGACGCCGCCGACCCGGTGGAGCAGGCGTGGTGACCCGGCAGCGCGTCCTGGTCACCGGCGCGGCCGGCCGGATCGGGCGGGCGCTGCGCCCGCGGCTGGCCCGGCCCGGCCGCGTCCTGCGGCTGCTGGACATCGCGGAGATCGCGCCGCCGGAAGCCGGCGAGGACGTGGAGGTCGTCCGGGCCTCCTTCACCGACCCCGAGGCGATCGACGCCGCGTGCCGGGCCGTCGACGCGGTGGTGCACCTGGGCGGGCTCGCCGGGGAGGAACCCTGGGAGCGGATCAGGGAGGTCAACATCGACGGCACGCAACGGGTGCTGGAAGCCGCCTGCCGCCACGGCGTGCCGCGGGTGGTGCTCGCCTCCAGCATCCATGCCGTCGGGTTCCGCACCCGCGACGACCCGGCCCGGCGCGGCGATGCCGGCGGTGCCGGTGACGTGGGTGATGCCGTCGGCTTCGGTGCGGGCGATCACGCTGCCGCCGCACGCCGCGAAGCGGTCCGCGCCGACCTGCCCGCGGACATCACGCCGCGCCCGGACACGTACTACGGCGTCGGGAAGGCCGCGCTGGAGGCGCTCGGCGCGCTGCACCACAGCAGGTACGGAGTCGACGTCTCCTGCCTGCGGATCGGGGCGTTCCGGCCGGTGCCGCGCGCGCCGGAGGACCTGGCGGTGTGGCTGTCGCCGGACGACGCGGCCCGGCTGGTCGAGTCCTGCCTGCGGGCGGAGCCGGCCGGATACCGGGTGCTGTGGGGCATCTCCCGCAACACCCGCCGGTGGTGGTCCCTGTCGGAAGGGGAGGCGATCGGCTACCGCCCCCGGGACGACGCCGAGGACCATCTGGCCGCCGTCCTGGACTCCGGAGCGTTCGGCCCGGCGGACCTCGATCCGTCGGCGGCCCGCAACTTCCGGGTCGGTGGCAACTTCTGCACCATGCCGCTCGGTTGAGGGCAGAAGGATCGGTCGTGGGGCTGTACGGGCCGTCCGGGTGGCGAACAACGTTGTCATCAGGGGCACTTGGCCGGGAATCTGACTGGGAGAGGGAACGCATGGGTGAGGAACACGCCGGTCGTGTCGCGCTGGTGACCGGGGGATCGAGCGGCATCGGCCGGGCCGCCGCGGAGTTGCTGGCCACGTCCGGCGCCGCGGTGGCGGTCAGTGCCCTGGACGCGGCGGGCACACACGAGACCGTCGAGGCGATCACCGCGGCCGGCGGCCGGGCGGTGCCGCTCGTCGCCGACGTCTGCGACCCCGCCGCGGTCGCCGAGGCGGTGCGGCGGACCGTGCACGCCTTCGGCGGCCTGGACGTCCTGGTGACGTCGGCGGGCATCCAGCGGTACGGCACCGTGGCCGACACCGACGACAAGACCTGGGACGAGGTGTTCGCGGTCAACGTCAAAGGGGTGTTCCTGGCCGCGCGCGCCGCGCTGCCGCACCTGCGGCGCAGCGCCGGGGGCGGCGCGGTGGTGGTGGTGTCCTCGGTGCAGGGACGCGCCACGCAGTCCAACGTCGCCGCGTACGCGGCGGCCAAGGGCGCGCTCAACGCGCTGGTGCGCTCCATGGCCGTGGACGAGGCCCCGAACGGGGTACGGGTCAACGCGGTCTGCCCCGGCTCCGTCGACACCCCGATGCTGCGGCGCTCGGCCGAACTGTTCACCGACGGCAGCGCGGGCGCGGTGACCCGGCTGCTCGACGACTGGGGCCGCGACCATCCGCTCGGCCGGATCGCGCGGCCGCGGGAGGTCGCCGAGGTGATCGCCTTCCTGGCCGGCGCCCGCGCCGCGTTCGTCACCGGCGTGGACGTGCCCGTGGACGGCGGGCTGCTGGCCAAGCTCGCCGTCGCCCTGCCGCGGGACACCGCCGGACCCGCCATGGGAGGCTGACCGTCATGGTGATGCGTATCGCTCTCGGGCACATAGACGCCTACGACGACCGGATCGGCACCTTCGCGCGCCAACTGGGCCTCGGCAGCCTCCAGTTCCACGCGCCGAAGGACCTGCCCGGCACCGACGGACATTGGAGCACGGCCGAACTCGCCGCCCTGCGCGGCCGCTGCGAGGAGGCGGGGCTGCGGATCGAGGGGCTGGAGAACGTGCCCGCCGCGCACTTCTTCAAGATCCAGCGCGGGCTGCCGGGCCGGGACGAGCAGATCGAGGGCTTCTGCCGGACCCTGCGCAACATGGCCGCGACCGGCTACGACCTGCTCGGCTACAACTGGCTGCCGACCTACGTGTGGCGCACCACGATGGACGCCCCCGGCCGCGGCGGCGCCGCCGTGACCGGCTTCGACCTCGACCTGGCCCCGGCCGGCAACGCCCTGGCCGGCTACAAGCTCACCCCCGAGGAGCCGATCACCGAGCCGATCACCGCCGAGCAGTCCTGGGCCCACCACCAGTACTTCCTGGACGCGGTCCTGCCGGTCGCCGAGGCCGAGGGCGTACGGCTCGCCCTGCACCCCGACGACCCGCCGGTCGACGAGCCGCTGGGCGGCGCGACCCGCATCTTCACCTCGCCCGCGGCGCTCGCCGAGGCGTGGCGGCGCAGCGGCGGCAGCCCCGCCTGGGGGCTGGACTTGTGTCTGGGCACCGTCTCGGAGATGGCCGGCCAGGCGGCCGCGGAGGAGATCATCCGCGCGATGGGCCCGGCCGGCAAGATCTTCTACGTCCACTTCCGGGATGTGCAGGGCACCGTCCCCCGCTTCGCCGAGTGCTTCCTCGGCGAGGGCAATCTGGACGTGCCCGGGGTCTTCGGCCTGCTGGACGAGGTCGGCTTCGACGGGTTCGTGATCGACGACCACGTCCCCGCCCTGGTCGGCGACCCCGGCACCTGGGCGGACACCTCCGCGGACGCGTACATCAGCCGCGGCCGGTCGTACGCGATCGGCTACCTCCAGGGGGTGCTGGACGCCGTCCGGCGGTGAGCCCGCGGGGACCGCGCCGGTCCGGGCGCCGGACCGCCCGGACCGACGGTCGGGTCATCCGGTGGTGACGGCGGCCCGGCCGTACGGCGTGAGGACCACGGGGCCGAGCAGGCCGTTGCCGGTGCGGGTCCGGCCGCTCGCGCCGGTGCCGGGGGCGACCCGGACGGCGTTGACCAGCGGGGTGGCGACATGCACGGTGAGGGTGTTGTCCCCGCTCCTCAGCGCGTTGCCGAGGTCGATCCGGGACGGGTCGGCGAAGTCCACCGGTGGCAGCGCCGTGCCGTTGACGGTGACCTCGGCGGTGTCGGTGACGCGGCCGAGGTCGAGGAAGGCGTGCCGGCCGCCGGTCCAACCCGGCGGCAGGGTCAGGTGGGTGGTGTAGTCGGCGGTGCCGGCGACGTCCTGGAGGTCGACGGGGTGGCCGGCCGCCTTGGTGACGGCGGTCCAGGCGGGCAGCGCGCCGGTGCCCGGGTCGGCGCTGACGGCGATCGGGCCGATCGTGGTGTGGGCGGTGTCGCCGGGCGCGCCGGTCCGGCCCGGGGTCCAACTGTCCACGGTCAGCTGCCAGTTCGCGAGGGTGCTGGCCGCCGGCACGTCGGTGATGGCGGTGCCGGCCGTACGGCCGTCGGACAGCGTGGTGCGGAACGTGCCCGGGCGGCTCGACTCGATCGCCAGGCCTCCGCCGGCGTCGAAGACCGCCCGGTCGGCGGTCGTGGCGGTGGCGGCGACCGGGCCGGGACCGGTGCCGAACTTCCCGGTGTCGGTGCTCACGGCGACCACCGTGGCGTCGTGGGCGCCGAGCCGCACGTCGAGCGTGACCGCGCCGCCGGACGCGGCGTACTGCGCGAGCGGGGTGACGGCCCCGGTCCACGTGTTCAGCGCGTAGGGCGTCCCCTTGCCGGTGAGGGTGAGGCGCTGGTCCACCGCCCGGGCCGAGTTGTTGTACAGGTAGTAGTACTGCGTGGCGCCGTCGTCGCGGCGGACGTCCAGGAGGGCGCCGCTGGTGGGGTCGCCGGTGTGCGCGGCGGCCGGGGTGATGCCCAGGCGCGCCAGCGCGCCGGGCACGGCCGCCTCCGCATCCACCCGCACCACATGGTGCCCGGCCGCCTTCGCGGTCGCGCCGTCCTCGCCGGCCAGGGCGTAGAGGGCGTTCCAGTCCGCCTGGACGCTCCGGTCGGCCGGGCCGGCGTCGTATCCGGGGGTGGCCATCGCCGCCGGCGCGGCCGGGCCGATGACGACCACGGGCAGGCCCGCCCGGGCGAGCGCGAGGATCTGGGTGGCGTCGGCGGCCTTCAGCGACCGGGGGTCGTCGAGGACCAGGGCGTGGTAGTCCGACGCCCCGGGGAAGAGCACGCCGTCGCGGTAGTCCTTCGACGCGTCGGTGAGGAAGGCGGAGTCCGCGTAGCCGTAGGTGTAGCCGGCCGCCGCCATTGCCGAGGTGTTCTTGACGACGCTCGCCGGGTCGTCGTACGCCTGACCCGCCAGGCCCACGTTCTGGTAGTAGACGCCGACGTCGTAACTGGGCCTGCCCTGGCGCAGCACCAGGGACATGCGGGCGATGTCGTCGTTGAGCGCCCGGGCGTCGCGCCACTGCGGCATCCGCGGGCCCCACGCCTCGGAGAAGCTGGTGTTGCCGCCGTAGCTGAAGCCGGGCCAGACCGACCCGGCGCCCGAGCCGGCCGGGGCGGTCGGGTAGGGCATGCCGTGCCAGACGATCTGGTTGTCGCCGCCGGCCATGTCGACGTAGACCTCGCTGGTCAGGTTCTGCGCGGCGGTGGTGGCCCAGACCTGCGTCTTGATCGCGCAGCACTCGCCGGACACGATGGTCGCGCCGGTGCGGTCGGCGCCCGCCGCGATGACCTTGAAGTCCTGGTCGGGGTTCTTGCCGTTGAACTCGAAGCCCTCGCCCTCGGGGATGCCGACGTGCGTGTCTGCCTCGGCGGCGTCGATCGGGGCGCCGTACGCCTGCGCCCTGACGGTCAGGCCGTTGGCCTCGGCCCAGCTCTCCAGCGCGGTCAGGTAGCGGTTGCCGTACAGGTCGCTGAAGGTCTGTTCGTAGTCCCTGACCATGCGGGCGCTCTGGCCGTCGCTGTAGGTGAACGCGACCGGGTGGCCGCTCACCCGGCGGGCGTCGAAGCCGGCCAGCGCGGGCAGCGCCTGGTCGACGGAGTAGCCGCGCGACTGCCGGAACCGGTCGGGGAAGTCCCAGGTCCAGGTGAGCTCGTCGGACAGCTCCAGCGAGTCCTCGAAGATCGCCGGGGTGCCGGCGGTGCGGGCGGTCCGCGCGATGGCGTCCTTGACCGCCGGGTCGGCGAGGATGTTCCGGTCCCAGAAGTCGGTGAGGGCGGTCGCGCCGTCCGCCGACAGGTGGTCCAGGACGTACGCGGAACCGGTCGGCGAGACGTTGGTCGCGGCCTGGCCGTCGGCGGTCTGGTAGAAGTCCAGCACCACCCACGGACGGCCGTTGCCCTGCGGGAACGTGTAGCTCAACCCGCCCCGGGCGTCGAGCTTCCCGGTGACGTCGGTCACCGAGGAGCGGTCCAGGGAGACCGGCGCGGTGGAGGCGTCGCAGGCAGTGGCACACTGCGCGACCTCGACCGCGACGAGTTCCTCCGCGGCGGTGTCCACCGCCCGCTCGCCGACGGCGTGCGCGGCTCCCACCGGGGTGACCGTGACGCCGGTGCCGGGTGCGACGATCCGCTCGCCCGCCGCGTGGGCGTGTGCCAGGGCGGTGGTGAAGGTGAGGTCCTGCCCGGCGTCGCTCACCGCGGCACCGGGCGGGTGCGCGGCGCCCAGCGCGGTGCGGACGGTGACCTGCCTGGTGGCCGGATCGACGGCCGACACCCGCGCGGACTCGACGGCGGCGCCCGGGTCCACGGTGAGGGTGTCGCCGGCCTCGATCCCGGCGACGGAGGACAGCACGAGCGTGGTCGCGCCGGCCGTGGTCGCGGCCGACAGCGTGGTGCTGCCGGCCGTGCCGCCCGCTGATCTGATCGTCGCGGTGTCCTGGTCGGCGCCCGACCCGATCGTCACGGTCACGCCCGCGACCAGATTGGTGTCGGTGGTCGCCGTCACCACCCTGGTCGCGCCCGCACCGGTGGCGCCGGCGAGGGTGGTGCACGGGGAGGAGGTGCCCACCTTCCGCACGGTCACCACGTCGGTCCCGGTGGCGGTAGCCGTCCCGGTGGCGCCGGCCGGGCCGAGCGCGATCCGGTCCCCGGCGGCGAGGTTCCGCGTCGAGTCGAGCAGGACCGTGCCGGCGCCCGCGGCGACCCGGCCGCACAGCGTCCTGATCACCGACGGCGGCGGCACGAGCGTGGCCGGCAGGGCGCCCGCCCGGGTGCTGCCGGGCGCGTCGAACTCCCGCCCGTAGAGGACCTGCTGGGCCACCTGCGGCTGGTTGAGGCCGGCGACGCTCGGCACGGTCGGCGGCCACCTCGGGCCGGCGGCGAGGTCCAGGATCAGCCCGTCCTTCGCCGCCTCCGTCTCCATCACCTGCACCCGGTGCGACCACAGGGCGGTGCCGTAGCCGTACGTCGACAGGTACGGCTCGCTGCTGTGCAGGGTGCTTCCGGGGGCGTTGGGGGCCGGGAAGGCCGTCACCTCCGCGCCGCCGGCGCCGGCCGCGGCGATCTGCCCGAGCTGGGACCGCAGTTCGGCGTCCGACTCGTCGGCGACCGGCAGCCACCAGCGGTACTTCGGCCGGTCCACCGCCGGCGGGTTCGCGAACGAGGCTGCGGTGAGCACGGGGTTGGGCTCCTTCACCCGGGGCGCGGCACCGGCCGTGGCGGCGCCCTCGCCCGTAACCGTGGCCGTGGCCGTGGCCGTGCTCGCCGTCGTCGCGGAGGCGAGCAGCGCGGCCGCCATGGCCAGTGCCGCCCAGGAACCGCGCCGGGTCCGGTGCCCGCTGCCTCGTGGTCTGGTCACTGCGCCTCCGGACGTGTGGACGCGATCCGGACCGACCGACGTCAGAACGCCCTTTGTATCCGGCGGATTCGCGGGAGAAAAGCACGACACGTCCGTGTTCGTGGTGAGATGTCGGTGGGTGGCCGCCGTCCACCTGACCGGCCGTCACGGCGGCGCCGCGCGGGGCGGGTGGCCACGCCGACCGCGTGCGGGACCGAGGCGCGGAGTGTGGGAAGCGAGGGCGCGTGGGCACGGGGGTGAACTGCGGTGGTGGGTCGGGGCTCGATCGGCCGCTGTCGAGTGGTGAGCGAGGGTGCGCGGGGCGTGTTCGACACTGTGGGCGCCGACGTGGGCGTACGGGCCGGCGGCGCCGCTCGACTCGGCGGGCGGCATGATCCATGGGATACTCGGATCAGCGCACGGACGAGGCGCACGCCAACGGTGTGCCGCGGTGCGTGCCGGTGATGGGGCTCACCAAAACCGCGGCTCTCCGCCGCTGACGGTCCCTGGTCGATGCATCGATCAGGAGGCGCCGTGCCCGTATCCGTACTTCCCCCGCCGATGGCGACGCGCCGCAGCGCCCGTCGTGCTCCGGTCCCGCAGCCGCGCCCTTCCCCGGCCGGGCGGGCACGCCACCGCCCGTACGCCCTCGGTCGCCCCCCGTACCTGGCCGCGGCGCGCGCCCGTGAGCGGTCCAGACCGCCGGTCCTGACCATCGGAGGGGTCCGACCACCGGACGAGGAGGACGTCGTGGAATTCGATGTGACCGTGGAGATCCCGCAGGGTTCGCGGAACAAGTACGAGATGGACCACGAGAAGCACCGCATCCGGCTGGACCGGACGCTGTTCACCGCCACCCGCTATCCGGCCGACTACGGCTACATCGACGGAACGCTGGGCCGGGACGGCGACCCGCTGGACGCGCTCGTGATCGTCGGCGAGCCCACGTATCCGGGGTGCGTCATCAACTGCCGTGCGGTCTGCGTGTTCAGGATGAGCGACGAGAGGGGCCCGGACGAGAAGGTGCTGTGCGTGCCCGCCCGCGACCCGCGGTACGCGCACCTGCAGGACATCGGCGACGTACCGCGGTACGACCTGCTGGAGATCACCCACTTCTTCGAGGTCTACAAGGACCTCGAACCCGGCAAGTCCGTCGAGGGCTCGCACTGGGACGGCAAGGACGCGGCGTACGCCGAGATCGACGCGTCCCGCGAGCGCGCCGCCCACGCCCGGGCCCGGACCTGACCGCCGCGGACCGATCGGCCCGACGACGCCCTGCGCCCCGAGAACGGACCAGCCATGACTTTGCGCATCTCCGAGTTGCACGCGGTCGAGATCCTGGACTCGCGGGCTCGCCCGACGCTCGCGGTGACCCTGGCCACCGCGGACGGGACGCGGGTGCGGGCGGGGGTGTCCTCGGGTGCTTCCACCGGCAGCCGTGAGGCGGTGGAGTTGCGTGACGGTGATCCGGCGCGGTTCGGTGGGCAGGGCGTGTCGAGGGCGGTGGCGCAGGTCAACGGTGAGATCGCGGAGGCGCTGGCCGGGCGGGACTTCGGGGCGGCCGCCGACGTCGACGCCGCGCTGATCGACCTGGACGGGACGCCGACCAAGTCGCGGTTGGGTGCCAACGCGATCATCGGTGTCTCGATGGCGGCGGCTCGTGCGGAGGCCGCGGCGCGGGGTGCGGAGTTGTGGGAGTCGCTGTCGGCGGTGGCTCACACGCCGCCCCGGCTTCCGGTGCCGCACTTCAACGTCGTCAACGGCGGCGCCCATGCGGCGAACGCCCTGGATTTCCAGGAGTTCATGCTCGCCCCGCTCGGCGCGCCCAGCCTCGCCGAGGCGGTACGGGCCGGCGCCGAGGTGTATGGCCGGCTCAAGGCGCGGCCGGCCATGCGACCGGGCTCGGTGACGAGGGCGGTTTCGCGCCCGCCATCGACAGCCCGGAGGAGGTGCTGGGCCTGCTGGTCGAGGCGATCGAGGACGCCGGGTACACGGCGGGCCGGGAGGGTGTGGCGATCGCCCTGGACCCGGCGGCGAGCGAGTTCTGGCACGAGGACCACTATGTGGTGGCCGGAGAGCGGCTCTCCTCCGATGAGTTGATCGACCGGTACGAGGAGGTCGTCGGGCGGTTCCCGGTCCGGAGCATCGAGGACGGGCTCGCCGAGGGGGACTGGGACGGCTGGGTCCGGCTGACGGCGCGGCTGGGCGAGAAGGTCCAGATCATGGGCGACGACATCTTCGTCACCAACCCGGCGATCATCACCGAGGCGATCGACCGGAAGGTCGGCAACTCCGCGCTGATCAAGGTCAACCAGATCGGCACCGTCACCGAGACCCTGGAGGCGATGCGGATCTGCCGTGACGCGGGCTACACCCGGATGGTCTCGCACCGCTCGGGGGAGACGGAGGACACGTTCATCGCCGATCTCGTGGTGGGTACGGGTGCCGGTCAGCTCAAGTCGGGTGCGCCGGCGAGGGGTGAGCGGGTGGCGAAGTACAACCGGCTGCTCGAACTCGCCGACATCCAGCCGGAGTTGCCGTACGGCCTGGCCTGAGCCGGAATCCGTGGGGGGCGGGGACCTGCGGGGTCCGGCGGCTTCCGGAGCAGCCGGCGATGTTCGAGCCGATCCCGCTGGACTCGTTCGAGATCCTTGCGGGCGTGGCAGTCTCCACGGGTGAGGCGATCCCCGCGGTGTGACGGCCCGCGGCCGGCCGAACCGGCCCCGGGGGTACGGCCGGAGGGACCGTCGGCGGGGCGACCGCGGATCGTCGGCGGGCCGGCTACGCCGCGCGGCCGGCCGCCTCGGCGAGGTGGCCGGCTACGATCCGGGCCCCGGACTCGCCCAGCAGCAGCGAGTAGTGGTTCTCGTCGGGCACGAAACACACGTCCACGCCCTCGCCGGCCAGCCCGCTGGAGGCGATCACCTCCGGCGGGTACAGGCCCACCGGCTCGTCCCGCAACCCGCGCTCGGCCCACAACAAGGTGGCGGGGAGGGTCAGTTCGTGGATCGCGGCGAAGACCTCGGGGTTGCGTAGTTGGTCCCTGCCGTCCTCCCGGACCGCCGCCGCCCGGCACGCCGAGCGCAGGTGCGGCTCCTCGCCGGTCAGGTCGCGCTCCAGGTACCGGGCCAGCGGCGGCCCGCCGAGCCGGTCGAAGGCCGGATGCCCGGCCCAGAACCGGTGGTAGGCCGCCCGGTCGGCGAACTCCATGTCCAGCCTGGCCATCGCCGGGCCGAGCACCGCGTGCAGCATCGCGTCGACGTCCGCCCCCTCCGGCACCGGGACGCCCAACCCGCCGTCCACGAGGACCAGTTCGCTGTAGCGCCCCGGGTCGCGGCGGGCCGCGGCGCACGCGGCGAACCCGCCCATCGAGTGGCCGGCCAGCACCGCCCGCCCGATCCCGAAGCGGTCGAGCACCGCCACCAGGTCCTCGGCGTGCCGCGCCATGCCGTACGGGCCCGGCACGTCCCGGCTGTGCCCGCGCCCGCGCAGGTCGGGGGCGATCACCTCCACGTCGCCGAGCGCCTCGGCGACCAGCGCCCAGGACAGCCCGTTGCCGGAGATGCCGTGTGCGGCGAGCACGACGCCCGCGCCCGGCCGGCCCGGCCATCGCCGTACCGCCAGCCGCCCGCCCGCCACCTCGACAGCCGTGTCCTCCCACGCCCGCATGCGCGACACCCGCTTCCCGCCGTCCGATACGGCCCGAGCAGGATCAGGATAAGGACCGCGGGGCCGCACGTCATGGGCGCGGCGCACACCGCGCGCACGCCCCCCACGCGCCGGACGGCCGTATCCGGCGGGCCGGGGCATCCAGGGGCGGGTGCTCAGGGGCGGGCGCCCTGCTCCAGCCGGGTGCGGAGGGTGGCGGCGAACTCCTCGGCCCGGGCCAACTGGACCCGCAGGTCCTGGATCTTCGTCGCGGCGGTCTGCTCGTACGCCCTGACGCGTTCGAGCAGGGCTTCGCGCTCGGCGGCGGAGGGGGCCGGGGTGTCCAGGCGGTCGGTGGCCGCCAGCAGGTCGCGCATCTCCTCCAGGGTGAAGCCGAGCGGCTTCATCCGGCGGATGACCATCAGGCGGGCGACGTCGGCTTCGGTGTAGAGGCGGAAGCCGCCCTGGGACCGGGCGGAGGGGGTGACCAGGCCGGTCTCCTCGTAGTGCCGGATGGTCCGCAGGGACAGCTCGGTCCGTTCGGCCACCTCGCCGATCTGCATGTGCCTGCTGTCCACGACCGTGGTCCCGGCCCCTTCTCTTCCTTGGGTTCTCTTCCCTGGCACGTCACGCCGACGTCACGTCTTGCGAGCCGATCGCCAGCCATCTCTACCCTAACGTTAGGGTAGAGTTGCCGACGGTGAGGGCGGCCCGCGCCGCTCCCCACCAGTGTGCGGGCTTCCGTGCCCGCGCGCTGCCATGTCGGGGCCGACGACGCCCCCGCCGAACCCGCGAGCAGGAGAGACGAGGCGTGCGCATGTCCCAGCCGCTCGCTGCCGCCTGCTGTCCGCCGTGAGGCCATGAGGCCGCCCGCGCGCTGAGCCGGTCGGCCTCCGTACGCCCGGCCCGACGCCGGGCACCCCCTCGTCCCCCGCGGCCCCCTCGCCGCATGCCGGCCCGCTGCCGAACTCCCCCCGGCCGCACGCCACTTCCCCGACCTCCGCCCGCCCCGACGGGCGATCCGCGCACCGCCGCCTCGGCCCCGCGCGTCCTCCTCGCGCGGCCGCGACCGGCCGCGCCCGAGCCCGACAGGCACCCGGTCTTGCTGACATCGCCGTCGCCCCTCCCGCCGCCTCCGCCCTCGCCTTCGAACGTGCCCGTGCGCCCGCGCGGCCTGCCCCGGCCGCCCTGGCTGTCCCCGAACGTCTTCCGGGTGGAGGTGCTGGCCGGCCTGGTGGTCGGACTGGCGCTGATCCCCGAGGCGATCTCGTTCTCCGTGATCGCCGGTGTGGACCCCAAGGTCGGGCTCTTCGCGGCCTGCACGATGGCGATGGTCATCGCGTTCGTCGGCGGGCGGCCGGCGATGATCTCCGCCTCCACCGGCGCCGTCGCGCTGGTCGTGGCACCGGTCGTCCGCCACCACGGGCTCGGCTACCTCATCGCGACGGTGATCCTGGCCGGCGTCTTCCAGATCGTGCTGGGCTCGCTCGGGGTGGCCAAGCTGATGCGGTTCGTGCCGCGTTCGGTGATGGTGGGCTTCGTCAACGCGCTGGGCATCCTGCTGTTCACCGCACAGATCCCCAACCTCCATGACGTGCCCTGGGCGGTGTATCCGCTGGTCGTCGCGGGGCTGGCGATGATGGTGTTCTTCCCGCGCCTGACGAAGGCGGTGCCCGCGCCGCTGGTGTCCATCGTGATCCTGACGGTGGTCACGGTGGCGGCGGGGATCTCGGTGCCGACGGTCGGCGACAAGGGCAGGCTGCCGTCGTCGCTGCCTGCGCCGGGGCTGCCGGACGTACCGTTCGACCCGCACACGCTGACCGTGATCGCGCCCTACGCGCTGGCGATGGCACTGGTCGGCCTGATGGAGACGCTGATGACCGCCAAGCTCGTGGACGACATCACCGACACCCCCTCCAACAAGACCCGCGAGTCCATCGGGCAGGGCGTCGCCAACATCGTCACCGGGCTCTTCGGCGGTATGGGCGGCTGCGCGATGATCGGCCAGACCATGATCAACGTCAAGAACGGCGCCCGGACCCGGCTGTCCACGTTCCTGGCGGGGTTCTTCCTGCTGATCCTGTGCATCGTCCTCGGGCCGGTGGTCTCCCGCATCCCGATGGCCGCGCTGGTCGCGGTGATGGTGCTGGTGTCGGTCGGCACCTTCGACTGGCACTCCGTCAGGCCCGCCACGCTGAAGCGGATGCCGATCGGCGAGACCACCGTGATGGTCGTCACCGTCGCCGTGGTCGTGGCCACCGGCAACCTGTCGATCGGTGTCGTGGTCGGCACGGTCCTCGCCATGGTGATCTTCGCCCGCCGGGTCGCCCGACTCACCGACGTCACCGCGGTCGTCGACCCCGACGGGGCGAGCGTCGTCTACGCCGTCACCGGCCAGCTCTTCTTCGCCTCCGCCAACGACCTGGTGGCCCGGTTCGACTACGCCGGCGACCCCGACCGGGTCGTCATCGACCTCAGCGGTGCCCGCGTCTGGGACGCCTCCTCCGTCGCGGCCCTGGACGCGATCACCACCAGGTACGCGGGCCGCGGCAAGGCCGTGGAGATCGTCGGGCTCGACGAGCACAGCGCCCGGATGCACGGCGACCTCAGCGGCGCGCTCACCGGCGGCCACTGATCCCCTCCCGCCGCGCCGGCGGGGAGACGTGTACGGCCGACCGGGTCGCGACCGCCGGCCTGCCGCAACCGGGGGCGGCCGGGGTGCGTTGTACACAGAGCGGGGGCGGAGGCCGCCGGGGCAGGTGTGGTTGCGGAGGAGTGGGAGACCGATGGGACGAGTGCGCCGGCGTGAGCGGGGAACGGCAACGGCCGCGACCGGCAGCGGTGGTCGTGGCGCGGCGCGTGCCGTGGCCGCCTGCCTTGCCGTGATGGCCGCGGGCGCGGTGCTGGGGGCGCCCGGCACCGCACGCGCGGCGTCCACCGCCACGGTGCCGGGCTCGGTCTCCCCGGCGGTGCCCGCCGCGACTCTCGTCGGGACCGCGCCCGCCGCCCAGGCGATGACCGTCCAGGTGTGGCTGGCGCCTGACCTGGCGGGCGCCGAGGCGTTCGCGGACGCGGTCGCCACGCCGGGCAACGCCGAGTACCGGCACTACCTGGCGCCGAGCGCCTACACCGCGCGGTTCGCCCCCTCGGCCGCACGCGCCGAGGCGGTCGCGTCGTGGCTGACCGCCAAGGGGCTGAAGGCCGTTCACGTCGACGGCGGCCGTGACTACGTCTCGGCGACCGGGCCGGTGTCCGCGGTCCAGTCGGCGTTCCGGGTGCGGATCGGCCGGTACCGGGCGAAGGACGCGGCGGGCGGTGGCACGGAGTTCCAGTCCAACGACCGCGAGGTGTCGGTGCCGGCCGCGCTCGCGCCCGACGTGCTGGGCGTGACCGGGCTCGGCGACGGCTCCGCGGGAGGACGCGGCACCGCTCAGTCGGCCCCGACGGTTCCGACGGCTCCGACGGTATCGAACTCCCCGAACTCCTCGAAGCCGGCGACGTGTTCCCGCTCCTGGGCGCAGCACGTGCACAGCTTCCACCCGGCCTACCGGGGGCTGACCAAGGCGTCGCTCCCGATCTGCGGCTACTCCGCCGCCCAGTTGCGCGCGGCCTACGGGGCGACGTGGACGGCCACCGGGAAGGGCCAGACCGTCGCCCTCACCGAGGAGACACCGCCGACCGCGATGTTCCAGACGCTGACGGACTACGCGAAGAGCAACCGTCTGCCGCTGCCGACGCGCTCCCAGTTCAGGCAGGTCACCGCCGGCAGCGCCTGCGCGTCGCCGACCCGGGCGCGCGACGCGGCGGACGGGCCCGCCGTCGACGACGAGGCGGAGATGGACTCCGAGGCGGTCTACGCGATGGCGCCCGGCGCCGACCAGTTGATGGTCGTGGGCCAGGGCTGCGACGAGGACCAGGCGCTGCTCGACGCCGCGCTCGCGGTACTGAACGGGAAGGGCGACCGTCCGCAAGCCTCCCTCGTGTCCAACTCGTGGCAGATCCCGCTGGGAGAGGTGCCGGCGAAGACCGTGCACGCGATCGACGTACGGGCCGCCGCCGAGGGGGTCGGCATGTACTTCGCGTCCGGTGACACCACCGGCCTGACGGTCACCGACTCCGACCCGTACGCGGTCGCGGTCGGCGGCACCACCGTCGGCCTCGGGCCGGCCGGGAACCGGGTGTTCGAGACCGGCTGGTCCGACGACTACGGCTACCTGGACGGCGGCAAGTGGAACGACGTCGGCATCAGCGGCGGCGGCGGAGGCACCAGCGGTGTGTACCGGCAACCCGGCTACCAGAAGGGCGTCGTGCCCGCGTCGATGGCGCGGGTCCGCGTCGGCAAGCACACGGTCACCGGCCGGGCGGTGCCCGACATCGCGGCCGACGCCGACCCCGACACCGGCATGCTGACCGGCTACATCGACACGGTCAGCCACGGCAAGCCGGGGCGGTACCACACGATGCCGAACGCCGGCACCAGCCTGGCGTGCCCGCTGATCGCCGGGCTGGTCGCCGACGCGCAGCAGGGCCGCGAGCCCTTCGGCTTCATCAACCCGCTGCTCTACCGCCTGGCCGGCAGCCGCGCCCTCCACGACGTCCTGCCGATCCGCCCCTCGGCGCCGCAGCAGGACCGGAGCGCCTGGATCGCGGCCGACGGCGCCGGGACCAGCCCGGGCATCGACGTCTTCGACGCCCAGGACCCCGCCCAGACCCAGCAGGTCACCGCCAAGGGCTACGACACGATGACAGGCGTCGGCACCCCGAACGGCCCCGCCTTCCTCACCGCCCTGCGCCACGCCCCCCGCTGACCGTCCCCCCGACGCGCACCCGCTGGACCCGCGCGCCGGCGCACTTCTCCACCAGAGGTCGTGCCCGAGGGGTCGCCGAGATGCCTGCCGGCGCGGTCGTCACGCCGGGTCCGGGCCGCCCGGGGGCGGGAGGGGACCGGCGGGGGAGACGGGGATGGCGGCGGGGGAGACGGGTTCGGTGGTGATCGGTCGTTCCGTCGACGTGGGTGCGGGGTGGAGGGGGCCGCGGGCGAGGAGGTAGAGGAAGAGGGCGGCCATGACGGCGACGCCCGCCCACATGGCCCGCTGCCAGCCGTCGACGAAGGACTGCTGGGCCGCGTCGACCAGTTCGTGGGCGTGGGGGCCGGCGCCGTTCGCGGCCTCGACCGCGTTGGCGACGCCTTCGCGCGCGGTGGCGGCGGAGCCGGAGGGTATGCCGTCGAGCCGCCCGTCGATGGCATGGCGGTAGCCGGCGGACAGCAGCGCGCCGAGGAGCGCGACGCCGAGCGCGGTGCCGAACTCCCGGGTGACGTCGTTGAGCGCGGAGGCCACGCCCTGGCGCTCCCGCGGAAGCGCGCTGGTGATGGCCTCCGTCGAGGGCGTCATCGACAGTCCCATGCCGATCCCCATCGCGAGCATGCCGGGCAGCACCGACAGGTAGCCGCCGCTGACGGAGACGAGCGCCGCCATCAGGGCCAGCCCGGCGCCGGCCAGGAAGACGCCGGCCGCCATGGTGGACCGGCCGCCGATCCGCGCGGCGAGTTTGGGCGCGAGGCCGGACGTGAGCATCATGAGCACCGCCATGGGCATGAGCGCCACCGTGGACAGCAGCCCGGACCAGCCCAACACGGCCTGGAAGAACGGGAAGAGGACCACGAAGATGCCCGCCTGCACGCCGAAGACCGCGAGCAGCGTGATCGATCCGCCGGCCGGCCCGCGCGCGCGGAAGAGGCGTACGTCCAGCAACGCTGCGTCGCGAAGGCGCAGTTGCCACGCCACGAACCCGGCGGCGGCGACCACCCCGACGGTGAGGGCGAGCAGCGTCGCGGGAGCGGTCCAGCCGTGTTCGGGACCGTCCTGCAGGACGAAGATGAGGCCGACCACCGCGACGATCGAGGTCAGCGCGCCGACGGTGTCGAAGCCGTGCCCCGACCGCTCACGGGAGTGGGGAACGAACCGCAGCGCCATCACGAACGCCACGACGACGAGCACGACCGGCAGGACGAACAGCCAGCGCCAACTCGCCAGGTCCACCAGGGCGGCGGACAGGAACATGCCGACGATGCCGCCGCCTCCGGCGACCCCGGTCCACACGCCGATCGCCCGGCCGCGCTCCTCCGGCGGGAAGGTGGAGGTGATGACGGCGAGCGTGATGGGCATGATGATCGCCGCGCCCACCCCGCTGAGCACCCGCGCGGCGAGCATCACCTCCGTCGACGGGGCGAGCCCGGCCGCCGCGCTGGCCGCACCGAAGACGGCCAGACCGGTCAGCAGCATCGGTTTGCGGCCCACCCGGTCGCCGAGCGAGCCGAGCGGCAGGAGCAGCGCGGCCAGGGTGAGCGTGTAGATGTTGATGATCCACAGGATGGTGCTCTGCGAGGCGCCGAACGCGACCGCGAGGTCCGGCTGGGCCACGTTGAGCCCGGACACCGACGCGATCACGGCCATCAACGCGACGCAGACGGCCACCAGGATCGTGCGACGCCGGCGGGCGTCCGGCACGCGCTCGCCGGTCGCGCCGACCGGATCAACGGCGCCCACCTGGGGGAGCGGGTTCGTACTCAAGGGGTCCTCCGGACAGCGCGAAACGGGCAGCGGACAGCGGAAAGAGGCATGCGGACAGCGGCGCGCGGCGGTCGCCGGGCGCCAGGGCGGGTGTCGTGAACAGGCCCGCGGGGCACGTTCGTCCGCGGATACCCGCGCGTGCGGGAGTGCGGGCCCGCGGCTACGTCGCGCCGCGGGTGACGGGTCTACGGGCCTACGGGATCGGGGAGTTGCGCGGCCGCTGGGCGTGCACCGGCGTCAGGCGGCGTCAGGCGGGCGTCGGCGGATTTCAGGCGGCGCTGTCGTCGCGCCGCACCGCCGCGAGCGCCGCCTCGGTGTCGGCCGCGGCCAGGTCGGCGTTGATATGGGCGCCGGCCAGCGCACCGGCCGCCGCCGAGGCGCCGACCTGGGCGGTGAGGTCGGTGGCGTTGCCGGCCACCCACACCCCGGGCACGTCGGTGACGCCGGCCGGGCCGGCGGAGAAGCGGCGGCCCATTCCGCCGGGGAAGTCCTCCATCGGAAGGCCGAGCCCCTCCAGCCCGTCGGTGCGGGCGAGCATGCGGGTCACGACCGCGAGGACCCGGCGGTCCACGAGCTGCCCGTCGGCCAGGCGCACGCCCGCGATGCCGCCCTCCCGGTCGGTGACGACCCGTTCCAGCGGGGCATCGACGATCCGGATGCCGCGGGCGGCGAAGCGCGCTCGGGTGTCGCCGTCGGGTTCGGTGCCGCGGCTGAAGTAGACGAGGTCGTCGGTCAACTGGCGGAAGAGCAGGGCGTGGTGGACCGAGGCGGGGCCCACGGCCAGCACCCCGATGGACTCGTCGCGCACCTCCCAGCCGTGGCAGTACGGACAGTGCACCACGCCGTGGCCCCAGTGCTCGGCGAGCCCGCGCACGTCGGGCAGGACATCGCGCAGCCCGGTGGCGACGAGCAGGCGTCGCGCGGTCAGGGCGCCGCCGTCGGCGAGGGTGACGGTGAAGCGAGGGTCGTTCCCCTCGGCGGAAGCGGAGGCTGAAGGGGTCGAAGCGGAGGCGGGTGCGGCCGAGGCCACCTCACCGGCCACGACCAGGCCGCCGTAGCTGCGTACCTCCTCGCGCCCCCTTCGCAGCAGTTCGGCCGGCGCGGTGCCCTCCAGGCCGAGCAGGCCGTGCACGGCGTCGGCGGGTGCGTTGCGCGGGGTGCCGCTGTCGACCACGACGACCGAGCGGCGGGAGCGGGCGAGCATCAGCGCGCCGTTCAGCCCCGCGGCGCCGCCGCCGATCACCACGGCGTCGACCGTCCCGCCCGGCAGCTGGTCGGTCTCCCACCCGGAAGCGGTCACAGCCATGGCGTCGTCCCTTTCCCTCTGGCCGGCCGCGGCTGTTCCGGGCCGTACGCGTACTCACGACGATAGGCACGCCTTGCGAGAGGGGCATAGGATCTTGCCTATGGCGCAAGACGATGGCGAGCTGGAAAGCCTGGTACGCAAACGGATCAGGGCCCTGCGGGTGGCGCAGGGCTGGTCCCTGGAGGAACTGGCCGGCCGGGCCAAGGTCAGCCAGTCCACGCTCAGCCGGATCGAGAACGGCCAGCGCCGGCTGGCGCTCGACCAGCTCGTCACCCTCGCGCGGGCGCTGGACACCTCCCTGGACCAGCTCGTCGAGACCGCCACCGACGACGTCATCACCAGCCCGACGATCGACGCGGCCCACGGGCTGATGCGCTGGCCGATGAAGGCGTACCCGGGCATGAGCGTGCTGCGGCAGCGCATGACGAACCCGCCGCCCGACAACCCGGCCCGCATGCGCGCCCATCCGGGCCGCGAGTGGCTCGTGGTCCTGTCCGGCACCGCGGTCCTGCTGCTCGGCAACCGGCGCATCCGCGTGGAGGCGAACCAGTCCGCGGAGTTCCCCACGATGCTGCCGCACGCGATCGGCGCCGAGGGCGGGCCCTGCGAGATCCTGGGCATCTTCGACCGCGACGCGCGCCGCGGCCATCAGCGTGGCGAGGACGCCTGAGCCGGTACCCCGGGCCTCTTGCGCGTCCGGCAGCCCATCCGGCCATCGTCTTGCGCACCCCGGGAACCGTGGTGCCGCGTCGGCGCGGTCCTCCTAGCGTGGCCGTATGACCGACGCTTCCCCGCACCAGGCGCACCAGGCGCACCAGGCGCACCAGGCGCACCAGGCGCACCAGGCTCGCCAAGCAGACCCGGCGCACCCGGCGCTCCACGGCGCGCACCCCCTTCCCCCGCACACCCCCGACTCCGAGGGCCAGGCGGAGCTGCTCGACCTGGACGCGGAGGTGCTCGCCGAGCACACCGCGGCCATCACCGCGTGGCTGCCGGTCGACGTCGAGCCGCGCCACATCGTGGACCTGGGCTGCGGCACCGGGGCCGGCACCTTCGCCCTGCTCGCGCGCTTCCCCGCGGCGGAACTGACCGCCGTGGACGCCTCCGCGGGCCACCTGGAGCGGTTGCGGGAGAAGGCCGAGGCGCTCGGGGTCGCCGACCGGGTGCGCACGGTGGCGGCCGACCTCGACGGGGAGTGGCCCGACCTCGGCCGGCCCGAGCTGGTGTGGGCGTCGGCGTCGCTGCACCACCTGGCCGACCCCGACCGCACGCTGCGCGCGGTCCGTGAACTGCTCGCGCCCGGTGGCCTGTTCGCCGTCGTCGAACTGGCCGGCTTCCCGCGCTTCCTGCCCGCCGACGCGCCGCGGGAGCGGCCCGGCCTGGAGGACCGCTGCCACGCCGCCCTCGCCCGCCACCACACCGAGCACGTGCCGCACCGCGGCGCCGACTGGGGCCCCAGGCTGGCCGCCGCCGGGTTCGCCGCCGCGGGCGAGCGGACGGTCAGCGTGCGCGTCGACGCCTCCCGTGACGACGCCGTCGGCCGCTACGCGCTCAGCAGCCTCGAGCGTCTGCGCGCCGGCGCCGCCTCCGCCCTTCCCGCCGAGGACCTCCGCGCGCTCGACCAACTGCTCGACACCGGCGGCCCCTTCAGCATCCTGCGCCGCGACGATCTCGCGGTCCGCACCGAACGCGCCGTATGGGCCGCCCGCCGCGCCTGACCCGAGGGCAGGACCGCCGGCGGACGTGTTACCCGGACGTTAGGTCGCGGCGGGAACAGTGGACGGGCAAGCAGCCCGCCTGCTGGAAGAAGCTGCCATGACGAGGACGAGTGGTGCGCTCAGCCGTCCGGACGGCCGGCACCGTGCCCGGGCCCTGCCGCCGCTGCGACGGCCGCTGCGAGGACCGTTACGTCCCGGCGCCGTGCACAGCACCGAGTACGGCACGGCGTACGCGTCGGCCGCCCGCGCGCGGTCCCGGCGGGCGGCCGACTCCGCGGCCGGGCGCTGACCGGTGCGCACCGCGAGGGACGGCGTCCTGGGCGCCAGGATCTCGATCGCGGCCCCGGACGCCGCCGACTTCGGCACCTTCCACCGCGCGACCGGGGCCGCCTTCGCCTTGCTGCACCGCGTCGAGGAGGCCATCTGCGCTCCCCGGCAGGGCAGTTCGGTCCGCCTGATCTGCGAGGGACTGCTCGGCGCCGCCGACCTCGACGGCCACCTCGGCGGCCAGGAGAGCCACGAGGCGCGGGAGCTGTGCGAGACCCTGCGGGCCGTCGGGGAGCGCGCTTCAGCCGCCTGGGACGGCGGAGGCCGCGCCGGACGCGGCCGGGACGGACGCGGGCCCGTACACACGGGACAGGACGGCGGAGCTCCGCGGTTCGATCCGCGCGAAGCGGTCAAGTGCTGGGCGGCGGAACGCGCGAGCGCGCTGCTGGCCGCCCGCGGACTGACCCGGCACGTCCTGAACGCGGGCGGCGACCTGCGGCTGCGATCCGATGCCGGCGCCGCCTGGCGGGTGCGGCTGGCCCACCCGCGCGTGACGGGCGGGCTGCTCGCCACGCTGGAGATCCACGAAGGAGCGGTCGCCACCTGCCAGGCCGCCGAGCGCGCCGCGTACGTCCGCACCCCCGCGACCGGACCAGGTGCCACCGACCTCACCCAGGTCACCGTGACCGGCCCCGACCTGGCCCGGGCCGACCTCCATGCCGCGGCCGCGATGGCGCAGCCGACCACGGCGCGCGCCCGCGCCTGGCTCGACCGTCTCGCCGCCGCCACCCCGTACCAGGCGCTGAGTGTCGACACCCGGGGCCGTATCCACGCCACCTCCGGGCTGGCCGGCCTGATCCGCCTGGAAGGGGAGCCGGCGGCCGGGGAAGGCGGCCAGAGGACAGGATGAGGCCATGCGTATCCTGATAGTCGAGGACGAGCAGCGGCTGGCCGCCGTCATAGCCGAAGGGCTGCGGGACCAGGGCATGGCGGTGGACGTCAGCCACGACGGCGACGACGCGCTGACCAAGGTCGAGATCAACGGCGGCTACGACGTCCTCATCCTCGACCGCGACCTGCCCGGCCGGTCCGGCGACGAGGTCTGCGCGGAACTCGCGGGCCGGGCCGAACCGCCGATGATCCTCATGCTCACCGCCCTGTCGGGCATCGACGACCGCGTCGACGGGCTGACCCTCGGCGCCGACGACTACCTGGGCAAGCCCTTCTCCTTCGCCGAACTCACCCTGCGCGTACGGGCCTTGGGCCGGCGCAAGGGATCGCACGGAGTGACCCTGGTCTGCGGTGACCTGACCATGGACACGTTGCGGCGGACCGTGGTGCGCGGCGGCCGGCCGGTGCCCCTCACCGCCAAGGAGTTCACCGTGCTGCGGCTGCTGCTGGCCGCGGACGGGGCGGTGCTCAGCCATGAACAGCTCCTGGAGCGGGCCTGGGACGAGAACGCGGACCCGTTCACCAACACCGTGCGGGTGACCGTCAACCGGCTCCGGCGCAAGCTCGGCCCGCCCGACCTGATCGACACCCTCGTGGGCGCCGGCTACCGGATCGCCCGGTGAACGCGCCCGGCCCCACGGCCGGACTGCTGCGTCGTACGGTGCGCCGGCTGCGTCGGCCGTCGCTGACCATTCGCACGCGCCTCACCCTCACCTACGCCGCCTTGTTCACGGTCGGCGGCAGTGCCCTGGTGCTGGCCATGACCACCGCGCTGTACCACGAGATCTTCCGCCCGCTGCCCGCCTCCAAATTACCCAGCAGCCTGGACCCCGACCACGACAACTTCGTGGGCCTGTCCGACCAGATCCGTGACGCGGCGGCGTCGCGCCTTCTGGTCATCGCGCTGCTGCTGCTGACGGTCGTCGTGGCGCTGTCCACCCTGGTGGGCTGGTGGGTCGCGGGCCGGCTGCTGCGGCCGATCGCCGAGATCACCGCCGCCGCGCGCAAGGCCACCGACGCGACCCTGCACGTACGGCTGCGCCTGTCCGGGCCGTCCGACGAACTCAGGGAACTCGGCGACACGTTCGACGAGATGCTCGAACGCCTCGACCACGCCTTCGGCGCCCAACGCCGGTTCGTCGCCAACGCCAGCCATGAACTGCGCACACCGCTGGCGCTGACCCGGGCGGCCGTCGAGGTCACCCTCGCCAAACCCGTCGTCACCGAGGCGCAGTGGCGCACCATGGCGGCCGACGTCGCGGACGCCACCGGCAGCGCCCAGCGGCTGATCGCCGCGCTGCTGGTACTCGCCCGCTCCGAGCGCGGCGCCACCGACCTGGTCGAGGACGACCTCGCCGACGTCGCGGCGGAAGCGCTCGACCAGGTGGCCGGCCGGGTCCGGGCGCAGGGCCTGTGCCTGGAGACCGACCTCGTCTCCACCCCGCTGCTCGCCAACATCGCGCTGCTGGGCATCGCGGTCTCCAACCTGCTGGAGAACGCGGTCCGTTACAACAGCGACGGCGGCCTGTTGCGGGTCACCGCCGCCCCGACCGGCGACGGCGCGGCGCGGCTCACCGTGGTCAACGACGGGCCCGCCCTGCGACCCGACCACGTGGAGGAGCTGTTCGAGCCGTTCAACCGCGGCGACCGCACCCGACGCCGCAGCGGCCCGCGCGACCTTCCGGACGGCACGGGCCTGGGCCTGTCCATCGTGCGGGCCGTCGCCCGCGCCCACAGCGGCAGCGCCACGGCGACGGCCCGCACGGAGGGCGGCCTGAGCGTGACCTTGCGACTCCCCGCGGACGCCGGCCGCGACACTCCGCCCTGACAGGCACGCCCCTTATGCGTGCTGGTCCTGGTGCGCGGGCTTCCGGTGGATGGGCTTGCCGTGCGACGGCTTCTGGTGCGGCGGTTTGTGGTGCGGGGGCCGCGGGTGCGGAGCGCTGCCGACGGTGATGGTGACGCTCGCGGGCCGGCTGGCGACCTGGTTGCCGTGCGGATCGGTCCCGGCGGCCACGGCCACGTTGGTGACCGGGCAGTCGCAGTCGTCCCCGCCCTTGCCCTTGGTCGTCCCCTCGGCCTTCCCGCATGCCTCGGCGTCGGCCTTGGTGATGGTGTAGCTGCCCTGGCAGGTGGTGCTCGCCCCGGGCGCCAGCGTGGTGGCGTCGCAGGTGATGCCGGTGACGCGGTCGTCGCTGACCAGCACGTCGTGGAGGTCCGTGCTGCCGGTGTTGGTGACGGTGTAGGTGTAGCGCACGGTGTCGCCGGCGGCGTAGGGGCCGGGGGTCGCCACGCGCTTCTTCAGGGTGAGGTGCGGTGCCCCGACCGGCAGCGTCTGCCGGGTCGGCGGGGAGGTCACCGTGCGTTCGTCCGAAGTGCCGCTCGCCGTGGCGGTGTTGGTGACGAAGCCGGCCGTTCCGTCGGCCGCCGTGATGGTGTAGCTGCCGTGGCAGGTGGTGCTGTCGTCAGGGCTCCCCGCGGGGGCGAGCGTGGTGGCGTCGCAGGTGATGCCGGTGATGTGGTCGTCGTCGACGTGGACACCGGTCAGCCGCGTGCCGCCGGTGTTGCGTACGGCGTAGGAGAACTCGACCGTCTGGCCGACGGAGTACGGTCCGGGGGTCTGCGCCTTCTTCTCCACCACGATGCCGGGCGGCAGTTCGATCGGCACGTGCTCCGACGACGGCGGTGACGTGACCGTCTGGTCGTCGGAGGTGCCGCTGGCGGTGGCGGTGTTCTCGATGGAGCCGTGTGCCACGTCCGCGGCGGTGACCGTGTACGTCGCGGTGCAGGTCGTCGTCTCGCCGGGGGCGAGCGTCGTGGTCGGGCACGACACGGGGCCGACCTTCGGGTCGTCGACGTTGAGGCCGGTGAGGTCCGTCCCGCCGGAGTTGGTGACCACGAAGTCGTAGGGGACCCGCGTGCCGGCCACCAGGTCGCCGGGCAGCGGCTGCCGCACCTGCTTGACCAGGTCGAGCCGGGGCAGCGGCTGATCGGTGCTGACGGCCACGTTCCGGATGAGGTGGACGTCGGTGAACAGACCGGTGGAGGCCGCGAACCCGAACTTGTACGTGGCGGGCAGCGGCTGCGGTGCGGGAGTGCTCAGCACCTGGTGGGGGCCGGTGCCGTCGTTGAAGTCCACCGAGACGTTCACCACCGGGTCGGGCGCCGGGGTGATCTGCACGTGGACCCGGCGGCGCGACGGTTCGAGCGCGGCCTCGGCCTGGACCGGGGTGGCGCCCGCCGGCAGCTCGGTCAGGGGCCCTTGCAACCGCCCGGGAAGGGTCGAGGGCCAGGGCCCGGTGGTGCTGAAGTTGTTCGTGGTGGCGGTCAGGAAGCAGTAGCCCTCGGTGCCGTCGCCGGGGCCGCGCAGCGTGACCATGTTGGCCCCGGGGGCCGGCACGCGGAACTGGGTCCCGGCGGGGGACCGGTCGGCGCAGCCGTTCCCGCGGTGCTCCCAGTCACCGAAGTAGTTGCCGAGGACGTCGAGGCCGACGCCGAGGTAGCCACCGTCCACGCCGGGCAGGAAGGTGGCGGCGGGGTCGTCGTCGGGGAGCTTCTGGGCGTAGCCGAGACTGCCGCCGAAGGCCCCGGGGTGGGTCAGCGCGCGGTCGCCGTCGACCAGGAAGAACGAGATGCCGTCGGCGGGGGTGGCCGGGGTGGTGCTGCCGTACTGCCACTGGTCGAAGGTGACGTCGAGACCCTGGGTGGCGGGCAGCGCGTGGTTGTAGAGGACCGCTCCTGACTGGTCGTTGGACGCGTCGGTGAGCCGCAGGTAGCCGTGCGGCGCCCCGTCGGCCGGCGGCACCGGCCCGGTCCCGTCCGGACAGCCGCCCAGCGGATGGTCCCCCGCGCCCGGCGCCGGCGCGGCGGCGGCCCCGGTCAGGCAGGCCGACCCCACACCGGTGAAGTCCGGCGCGGTGGCCTGGGTGAACGTCTCGCCGATCAGGGGCGTGCCGCCGGCGCGGGGCTGGGCGTGGGCGCTGGTGTCCAGCGACAGGGCCGCTCCGGCGCCGAGCGCGAGGGTCAGCGCGGCCGCGGTGACCCTGGCGGTCCCGACCCGGGGCAGGCCGAACCTCCATGGCTGCAATCGTCTCGTCATACCTTCACATATCGACCGTTCGCCGGGAGTTCGACCCAGGTCGGTCCGCCGGGTACGCCGGACGGCTGCGCGATGATCCCCACCTGGCGGCGGGCGTGGCACCGTGGAGGGATGTGCGGAAGGTATGTCGCGGCCAGGGCCGCGCAGGATCTCGCGACCGCGTTCGCCGCCCAGGTGCAGGTCAGGGAGGGGGAGCAGGCACCGGCGGTGAGCTGGAACGTGGCACCGACCGACCAGGTGTGGGGCGTGGTGGAACGCAGGGGCGAGGAGGCCGCCGAGCCGGTCCGGCAGCTGCGCCCGCTGCGCTGGGGGCTGGTGCCGTCCTGGGCGAAGTCGCCGTCCGCGGGGGCGAAGCTGATCAACGCGCGGGCCGAGAGCGTCCACGAGAAGCCCGCCTTCCGCAAGGCGTTCACCACCCGGCGCTGCCTGCTCCCCGCCGACGGCTACTACGAATGGGAGACCGTTCCGGCGACCGAGCACAGGAAGGCGGCGAAGAAGCCGTACTACCTGCACCCGGCCGACGGCTCGCTGCTGGCGATGGCCGGCCTCTACGAGTTCTGGCGGGACCGGTCGCTGCCGGAGGACGAGCGGGAGTGGATCGTCTCCTGCACGATCATCACCACCGACGCGACCGACTCCTCCGGCCGCGTCCATCCCCGGATGCCCCTCACGATCGCCCCCGAGCACTACGCCGAGTGGCTCGACCCGGACCAGCACGCCCCGGACGACCTGCGCGCCCTCCTGGCGCTCCCGTCCGACGGCGACCTGGACCTGCGCCCGGTCCCGCCCACCGTCAACAGCGTCCGCAACGACGGGCCCGAACTGATCGCCGAGGCACGCTGAGGGCATGAGCACGGGCCGGGGCGGGTCGGCCGGGGTGGGCGGGCGGTTCAGGTGGCGGACGGCTCCTGGCCGAAGGGCTGGACGTCGCCGCGGCAGTGGGTGACCTTTGGGGCGCGGGCCAGCGGCCTGAGCAGGTAGCCGAACGCCGTGTCGTCCACGCAGGCCGACGTCCCCAGCGCCTCGTGGCCCCAGCTGTCGCTGGAGACCAGGCGGCTGTTGGGCAGCAGCCCGGCCACCTTCACCGCGCTGTCGTCACTGGTCGCCGGGTCCCACAGGTCGCCGATCACCAGCACGGGCGCGGCGGTGCGCCGGTCGAACGGGCCCCGGTAGACGGCCTCGTCCTGCGCGGGCCAGGTGCTGCCCGCGCACTGCACGCTCAGCCAGGCGTAGTACGCCCCGAAGTACGGGGCGGCACGGTCCGCCGCCGCGGCGGCGGCCGGCCACGACGCGGCGCGCGCGGCGTGCGGACCGTCCGCGCACACCTTCCCGGAGAAGGCTTCGAGCCGGTTGTCGTAGCCCGCCGCGGGCTGCGCGGCGGGGTGGCGCGCGAGGAAGCGCCGGACCACGGCGGCCTGATCGTCGCCCGCGCCGCCGGCCGCGGTGAGCCGCGCCAGGTCGGTCAGGTCGGCGAACAGGCCGACGTATCCGTCCGGGTCGTGCAGCCACTGCTCCGTGTCGCGGACCAGGTTCGCGTACGTGTAGGTGGTCGTGGTGACGCCGGGCGCGGCGAGGCGCAGCGGGTGGGCCCGCAGCCGGTCGGCCAGCCGGCCGAACCGGGCCTGGGGGTCCGCGTCGGCGAAGGAGCAGACGGACGGGCCGGCCCGCCCGCAGCGGTCGAGCAGTTCGTGCAGCGCGCGGTAGCTGGCGGTGGCCGAGCCCATCCGGTCGAAGACCGGCTGATCCGCGCCGGCCGCGGTGCCGGCGATCGCCTGCGGGTCGACGATGCCGTCGAGCGCGATCGCCCGGACCCGGTCCGGGAACATGTTCGCGTAGACCTGCCCGAGGTAGGACCCGAAGGACTCGCCGAGGTAGGTCAGCTTGCCGTCGCCCACGGCCCGCCGCAGCACGTCCATGTCGCGGGCGTCCTGCGTGGTGGACATCGCCGAGGCGACCTGCCGGCCGGTGGTCGCGCAGGCCCGGCCGAACGTCTCGGCGGCGCCGACCCAGGAGAGCTGCTCGGCCGCCGTCACGGGAAAGGGGGCGGAGGTGAGCGGGCCCAGCGCGCGGGCCTGCCGCGCCGTCGTGCCGAAGCACCGGATCTGCCGGCTGCCGCCGACCCCGCGGGGGTCCACACCGACGATGTCGAACCGGTCGAGGATCGCCTGGCTCACGCCCTGCGGCAGCAACGCGGCGAAGTCCCTGGCCGAGTCGCCGGGCCCGCCGGGGTTGACGAAGAGCGTGCCCAGGCGGTGCGCGGGGTCCTTCGCCCCGACCCGCAGGAGCGCCACGTCGATGGTCGCGCCGAGCGGCTTGCCGTAGTCCAGCGGGAGCCGGGCGGTCGCGCACGCGTCGGTCTTGCGGCAGGCCGTCCAGTGCAGGACGGGCGTGGGCACGCGGTCCACCAGGCGGGCCTCGGCGCCGGCGGTACGGGCCGGGGCCGAGGTCGAGGCCGTGACCGGTGCGGCGGCCCCTACCGCCCGCGCCGGTCCGGGTATCCAGGCCAGGCCGGCCAGGGCGAGCAGGGCCGCGGCCACCGCGAAGGCCACGACGAAGGGTGTACGGCGCCGGCCGTGCCGGGTCCTGGGCCGCCGCGGCATGCCCGGGAAGTGAGGTCTCGCTGTCATGCGGACCACCGTCGCGTACCGGCGGGACCTAGGTCACCGGAGTACGCCGGAGGGTTCGGGGTGTGGCTGGCCCCACCCCCGTGCGGCGGTCAGGCCCTGAGGTAGGCGAGGACGGCGAGCACCCGCCGGTGCCGGGCGTCGTCGGGCGGCAGCCCGAGCTTGGTGAAGACGTTGCCGATGTGCTTCTCGACCGCGCTGGCGGAGACCACCAGCCGCCGGGCGATGGCCGCGTTGGAGTGGCCCTCGGCGATCAGCGCCAGGATCTCCCGTTCGCGGGCGGTCAGCCGCGCGAGGGCGCTCTCGCGGCGCCGCCCGGTCAGCAACTGCGCGACGACCTGCGGATCGAGGACCGTCGCACCGCGGGCGACCCGGGCCAGTCCGTCCAGGAACTCCTCGACCCGGGCGACCCGGTCCTTCAGGAGATAGCCGACCGCGCCGGCCCCGTCCGCCAGCAGGTCGGCGGCGTAGGACGCCTCCACGTACTGGCTGAGCACCAGCATGGGGGCGCCGGGTAGTTGCGAGCGGGCGGTGATCGCCGCGCGCAGGCCCTCGTCGGTGTGGGTGGGCGGCATCCGCACGTCGACGACCGAGACGTCGGGGCGGTGCCGCAGCACGGCCTCGACCAGGGTGGGGCCGTCGCCGACCGCGGCCACCACCTCGTGGCCGTCCTCGGCGAGCAGGCGGACCAGGCCCTCGCGCAGCAGCACCGCGTCGTCGGCCACCACGATCCGCAGCGGGTCGCGGGCGGCGCCTTCCAGCGGCGGTACGGGCGCCGTCCCGTACGGGGTCAGCACGGCAGCTCCGCGGTCACCGTGGTCGGGCCGCCCTCGGGGCTGCTGATCCGCAGCCGGCCGCCGACCGCGTGCAGCCGGTCGTCCAGTCCCCGCAACCCGTGCCCCTTGTCCAGTGCCGCGCCACCCGCTCCGTCGTCCGTCACCCGGACCCGCAGGACGCCCGCAGCGTAGCGCAGCCCGACCGTGCACCGGCCGGCGTGGCTGTGCTTGGCCACGTTGGTCAGCGCCTCGGCGACCACGAAGTACGCGGCCGTCTCGACGGCGGCGTCCAGCCGGCGCTCCAGCGGTTCGGCGTCGATCTCGACCGGGACGGTGGAGCGCGCGGCCAGCGCGGTGAGCGCCTCGCGCAGGCCGCGGTCGACGAGGATCGGCGGGGCGATGCCGCGCGAGAGGCCGCGCAGCTCCTCCAGCGCCTCCTGGGTCTGGACGATCGCGTCGGCGAGCGCCGCCCTGACCGCCTCCGGCCGGCTGTCGAGGTGGCGCTGGGCGCGGCCCAACTCCATGGCCAGCAGCACCAGTCGCTGTTGCGGCCCGTCGTGGATGTCGCGTTCGAGCCGGCGCAGCGCGCTCGCCTCGGCCGTCACCGCGGCGACGGTCTGGGCGCGCGCGGTGTCGCGTTCCTGCTCCAGCCCGCTGATCCGGCGGCGCACCGCGGTCGCGCCGGACAGCAGCGACCGCCCGAGCCCGGTCTGGGCGGCGACGCACGCCCGCGTCAGCAGCGGCAGGGTGACCAGCACCAGGACGCCGAGCGCGGTCCCGAACGCGGCCCGCTCGGCCGGTGACGCCAGCCCCAGGCTCAACGCGACATGCGAGCGGTCGCTGCCCGCGTACAGGGACATGGGCCGCATGTGCTGCGACCCGGAGGGCGCGTACTGGTAGCGCAGCGCGGCCGTGGCGCCGCTGACGCCGACGAACCACCACAGTGCCGTGACGGCCGCGGTGACCAGGGCGAGCGGGAGCACGACCACCGGGTGCGCCACCTCCAGCCACAGCCCCGGGTCGGCTCCGGCGGCCGTCTGCTTCGGCGCGGCCTCCTTCTGCCGGAACCTCCTCGGCCCGGACACCTTCGGCCCCGGCCCCGGTCCCGGTCCCGCGCCCGTGCGCCGCGCCCCGGCGGGGAGAGGGCGGACCGCGGCGATCCGCCACCGTTCCACGTCGGCGAACCACCGCACCGGTGCCAGTGCCCACGCCGGAACCCGCGGCCCGCCCGGCAGCAGCGCACCGGCGGCCCGGACACCCAGGCCGCCCAGCACCAGCAGCAGGCCGGCCGCGGCGGCCACGGGCGCGGTGAGCAGGTACGACGACTCCACGAGCGCGCGGCGCCCGGTACGCAGGAGATACCGGCCGCCCGGCCGCCACCAGCCCCGAACCGCAGCGGGGAACGACTCGGTCATGGCCGCAGCCTAACCAAGCGCGCAGCCGCCCGGTCCGTCCACGGGGCCGCGGACGCGGCGCTGACCAGGCGGCTCACACGGGCCCGCACGGCTCACGCAGCTCACACGGCTCACACGGCCCACGCGGCCCGGGCGGCAGCCGGAGTTGCCGGCCGGCTTCGGCTCGGTCGGCCGCGGCTCAGCCGGTTCTGACGAGTACCGCCTGGAGGAGTCGGGCCCGGTCCTGCTCCAGGTTGTCGAGATACGTCTCCAGCTTCCGCTCGAAGTCCGGGACGTACACCTGCAGCCCGAGCGGGGGCAGCGGCTCGGCCAGGAGCGCGCGCGTGAACGCCGCCGAGTCCGCCGTCAGGTCGTTCCACGCGCGGACCTCGAACCTGGCCGCCCGCACGATCTGCCGCAGGACCTCCGGGGTCACCAGGTGGCTCAGTTCCGGGCGCTCGGCCCACATCACGGGGAAGCGCAGCGGGCGGACGGGGCCGGCCACCACGTCCCACAGCGCCAGCCGGCCGCCCGGCGCCAGGACCCGGGACGCCTCGGCGTACAGCCGCGCCTTGTCGGCGATGTTCATCTGGACGTGCTGGCTGACGACGACGTCGAACGCGCCGTCGGGGAACGGCAGGTCGAGCACGTCGCCCTCGCGGACGTCGATCAGGTCGCCCAGGCCCGTCCGCGCGTTGAGCCGGCGGGCGGTGTCGCAGTACTCGGGGGTGAGGTCCACGGTGGCCACCGGGCAGCCGACCTGCCCCGCGAGATGGCGCGCGGTGCCGCCCACGCCGCTGCCCGCGTCGAGCACCCGGTCCCCGGCGGTCACCTCCGCGAGCCGGACCAGGGAGTCGGTCGCGAGGCGGCCGAGGAGGTGGAACTCCTCCAGGAAGTCGAGGTCGGACGGGCTCAGGGAGCCGCCGGGCGGGTGCCCGGCGGCCAGCAGCGCGCGTTCGATCCGGTCCCACGTGCTGCCGGTGGCATAGGGCATGTCGGTGGTCATCCGCGGTGTCCTCGGTGGTCGGCGGGCGGGGACGGAGGGGCAGGGAGTTCTGCCCTGACGATACGTCAGGAAGTCGACCTGGGTGGTGTCTTGGGGTATCGGGGCGACCGCACCGGGCGGGCGGGGGGTGGGGCGTCGCCCGCCGCCGCGCGGCCGGGCTCGCGGGTGGTGCGGGGCGCGGCGGCGGTCGCGGCTGGCATTATGCAGGTGAATACCTGCATAATGGGAGGGTGAGCTTCCCGAGAGCGATGGACGCGGT
Organism: Streptomyces sp. NBC_00448; assembly: GCF_036014115.1. Taxonomy (NCBI): domain Bacteria; kingdom Bacillati; phylum Actinomycetota; class Actinomycetes; order Kitasatosporales; family Streptomycetaceae; genus Streptomyces; species Streptomyces sp. NBC_00448. The sequence continues at coordinate 897,817 of NZ_CP107913.1, read as the reverse complement.
GTTCAAAGCACTGGCCGACCCGACCCGGCGCCTGCTGCTGGACCGGCTGCGCGAGCAGAACGGCCAGACGCTGGGCGAGCTGTGCGAGCGGCTGGACATGGCACGCCAGTCGGCGACGCAGCACCTCGACGTCCTGGTCCGGGCCGGCCTCGTGACCGTCGTGCGACGCGGACGGGAGCGGCTGCACTACCTGGACCCGACGCCGATCCACGAGATCGAGGAGCGCTGGATCTCGGGGTTCGACCGGCCCCGCCTGCAAGCGATCAGCGCCATCAGGAACCGAGCAGAGGAGTACGCCATGAACGACGCACCCACGACCGTGCCGACCTATGTCTACGTCACCTACATCCGCGCGAGCGCCGAGCACGTGTGGCGGGCCCTGACGGACGCGGACCTCACGGCGCGCTACTGGGGCCACGCCAACGTCTCGGACTGGCAGCCCGGCTCGCCCTGGGAGCACCGGCGGACCGACGGGTCAGGCGCCGTCGACGTCGTCGGCCAGGTGATCGAGGCGGAGCCCCCGACGCGCCTGGTCATCACCTTCGAGGACCTCCCCGACGCCCGGACCACGAGGGAGCCCTCGGTCGTCACCTTCCTCGTCGAGCCGCACGAGGACATCGTCCGCCTCACCGTGACCCACGAGAAGCTGCCCGACGAGGACATGCGCAAGGGGATCTCGCAGGGCTGGCCGGCCGTGCTGGCGAACCTCAAGTCGCTGCTCGAAACCGGCGACGTGCTGCCTCAGGCCCCCTGGGAGATGTCCTCCGGCGGACACGCCTGACCCGGCCCGCACCGACCGCCCGCCGCCCGAACCGACCGAAGGAAGCGGACATGATGGACACCACCCCGCTGCGGGACGCCTACCGCGCGCTGCTGGACGCGGCCGCCACCGTGGCGGACTCCGCCGACGCCGACGCCGGTTCCGTGCCGCCGGCCGGCGAGTGGAACGCCGACCAGATCCTCGCGCACGTCACCCTCGTCAACGCCGCGACCCTCGCCGCCCTCGCCCTGGTCGCCGCCGGGTCGAGCGCGACCTACGACAACCGCGTCGCGCTCGACCCCTGGACCCTCGCGCGCACCATCGCGCGCGCCGGCGGCAACGAGGGGCTGCGGGACCGCGTCCGCCACCAAGCGGACGCCCTGTGCGCGCTCGCCGGTCCCGCTCTCGGTGAGGCCGAACTCGACACGCCGGTCCCCACGTTGCTGCTGTCCAACGGCACGCTCCTGGTCGACCGGCCGATGCCGCTCAGGGACCTCGTCACGGGTCTGGCGGAAGCGGAACTGCCCGGCCACACCGCACAGCTCCTGGCGCTGCTGCCGCGGTCGCGCCGCGAGCCCGATTGTTCGATGATGAACTAGAGGCGTACGGAACGAGGGGCGTACGGAAGCGGAGGCACCGGGCAGCGCGACCGGACGAGGTGAACGCTCATGGGCGCAGACCATCGGGTCCTCGTCGCCTATGCGTCGAAGAACGGATCGACCGCGCAGATCGCGGAGTGGATCGGCGCGCGGCTGCGGGAGCGCGGCCTGGAGGTCGAGGTGCGGGCCGCGCGGGGAACGCCCGACTGCTCGTACTACACCGCCGTCGTCCTCGGCTCGGGACTGTACGAGAGGCGCTGGCTGCGCGACGCCGTCCGCTTCGTCCGGCGGCATCGGCACGAGCTGCTGAAGGTGCCGGTGTGGCTGTTCAGCAGCGGTCCGCTGGACGGGGCCGCCGGGGTGCGGGAGATCCCGCCGGTCGAGCGGGTGGCCCGGCTCGCCGAGCGGGTCGACAGCGCGGAGCACGTCACCTTCGGCGGCAGGCTCGCGGAGGGGGCCGGCGGTCTCGTGGCCCGCCAGCTCCTGGCCCAGGGCAAGGGCGGGGACTTCCGCGACCGCGACCGGATCGTGCGCTGGGCCGACCACATCGCCGACGAGCTGCTCGCCGGGGCGGACACCCCGCCCGCGCGGGTGTAGCCCGGCGGGTGGGAGCGCCCCGCGGGTGGAGGGCCGCGACCACGCGACCCGCCCCTGCACGGGTTCCGGGCGGGGGCGGGGCGCGTGGTCCGCGATGCCGGGGCGGGCCGGCCCTGGGTGCGGCCCTCGGCGCCACCGGTTCGCGGGACCGACGCTGATGGTGCGTCAGTTCCGGTGCGTCAGTTGACCGTGACGTTCACCGTCGGAGAGTGGACGTTCCCGGAGGTCACCCGGTAGTGCCACGTGCCCTTGGAGCTGGGGTGGGTGCTGAGCGTGTACGGCCCGTTGTTCTTGAGCTGCACCTGGACGGGCTTGCCGGAGCTGGTGACCGTCTGCCACTTGCTGTTGACCTCGCGCTTGAGCGTCACCGTCGCTCCGGACTTCAGTCCCTTGGCCTGGCCGGTGAAGGTCACCTTGGCGCCGGTCTTCACCGTGGTCGGGCTCGCCTGCGCGGTGATCGAGGCGGCCGCCGCGGTCGAGGCGGGTGCCTTCGCCGCGTGGGACGGAGCGGCGACGGCGCTCGCGGCGCCTCCCGCGACGAGGCCCACGGACAGGACGCCGGCCGCCATCGCACGGCCAGGACGTATGCGGAACGTGTTGCGCATGACGAATCCCCATCGGGTTGACGAGTTCTCCTGGGACGGCGACTTTGTGATCGCCTTCACCAACGTCACACGCGCGATGTCCGCCCGCATCCCAGGCCGGGCGGCAACCGGCGCACCAGCGCCTCATATATCGCATAGCGGCAGGTCGCGGCATATGCAGGGCCCGAGGACCTTTACCCGCTTTACCCGTCGCCCGGGATCAGGCGCCGTCGATGGTCCGGCCCGGCATCGGCTCGGCGAGCGCGATCCGCCCGGCCGCTGCGCGGAAGGGGGCGGCGAAGTACTGCGTCTCGTGCACCACCTGCCGGTCGGCGAACTGCATGACGCTCACCGCGTACGACGGCACACCGTCGTAGGTGATGGTGCACTCGCTCACCCACAACTCGGCGTGGCCGGTGATCCGTCGGACGGTGAAGTGCCGGTCGGCCGGGTGCCCGCCGCGTTGCGCCGCGATCGTCGCGCGGCCCCGGAACCGCTCACCCGACTGCGGGTAGTCGAGGATCGCGTCGGTGGCGTAGAGGGCGTGCTCGGCTTCGATGTCGCCGCGCTCCGAGGCGCGCCAGTGCTCCTCGATCGCCGCCCTGATCAGGGAGTCGGCATCCATGGCACCACCTTTCCGGGGTGCTGCCAGGCTAGGCGCTCCCGGCCGCGTCAGGTGCGGCGGCGGGCGGGGGCGGGGCCGGGAGTCCTTCGTTCGGCCCCTACGCTCCAGGGCTCGCGTCGGCGTGCGGGGTCCAACCGTTCGCGGTGGCCCAGGACTCGGCGACCGCGATGACGAGGTCGACCACGGGGTCCTTGACGTCGGCGTAGGTGCCGACGTCGTTCACGGTGCCGGCGAGCACGCTCTTGAAGCGGGCATAGCCGGGGACCGCCTCCGGGTGGGCCCGGAACCAGTCGCGGAACAGCAGGGCCAGCCGCTCGTTGGGGGCTCCGAAGAGGCGGACGTGCAGATTGACGTCCTCGCCCGCGGTGCCGCGCCGTGACCACTGTCGCTTCGTCCAGTGCTCCCGGTCGTCGTCGAGCCCGGCGGGAACGTGGTCGTGCTGGTAGGGGGACCGCTGGAAACCCCGGTCGGCCAGGGGCCGGTCGAACGCGCGCTCCGCCGCCCGCAGATCGTCGACGGTGACCTGCAGGTCGAAGACCGGTTTGGCGGCCATGCCGGGGATCGCGGTGCTGCCGATGTGCTCGGCGTACCGCGCCGACGGCCCGAGCACGGTACGCAGTTCGTCGGCGAGGGCGAGTCCCCGCGCCTGCCAGGTGGGGTCGGGTTCGACCACGATCGGGGCGAGCGTCACGTCTTCGGGCATGCGACCCAGTGTAGGGAGGGCGGCCGGCGGCCCTTTACGAAGCGGCCGCGCTGTCGCTGTCGGCGACCTGCCCGGGCTGCGCGGACTGCGCGACCTGTTCAGGCTGTTCGGGCTGCCCGGGCTGCGCGACCTGTTCGGGCTGTTCGGGCTGCGCGGGCGAGGAGGCCACGACGCCCTGCGGCGGGGTGACGGCCGCGGTGATCGCCGCGGCGATACCGAGGAGGACGGCGACGGAGGTGAGCGCCCGCAGGATGGTGATGTGGTCGGCGAGCAGACCGATCGAGGGCGGGCCCGCGAGGAACGCACAGTAGCCGATGGACGCGATGACACTGACCCGGCCGGCGGCGTACTGCGGCTCGTCGGCCCCCGCGCTCATGCCGACCGGAAAGCCCAGCGAGACACCGAGTCCCCACAGCACCGCGCCGACGAACGCCAGCGGCGTCGCGGGGGCGAACACGAACAGCACCGTGCCCGCGATGCCGAGCACGGCCAGCACGCGGATGACGGGGACCCGGCCGTGGCGGTCGAGCAGCGTGGGCCCGAACCAGCGGCCGAGCGTCATCGTGGACAGGAACGCGGCGAACGCGAGGGTGCCGACCAGCGCCGAGGTGCCGTAGCCGTCGATGGTGGCGATCCCGATCCAGTCGTTCCCGGTGCCCTCGGCGAAGGCGAAGGCGAGCACGAAGACGCCGATCAGCAGCGTACGGGGTTCGCGCCATGCCGCCAGGGCGCTGCGCGCGGCGGGGGCGGGCTCGCCGGAACGCTCTCCGGACGGCTCCTCGACCGGGGAGCGGTCGGACACGAAGCCGCGGGTCCCCCAGGGGACGGCCACCGCGACCGCCGCCGCGGCCAGCAACAGGTGTGCGGTGACCGGCACATGGAGGGCGACCATCCCCGCGCCGATCAGCGCGCCCGCGACCGTACCGAGGCTGTAGCCGGCGTGGAAGCGGGACATGATCGACCGGCCGAGGTGCTTCTCGACCAGCGCCCCGTGCACGTTCATCGCCACGTCCCACGCGCCGGTGGCGAAGCCGAGCAGGAACAGCCCGGCCACCACCGGGATCGGGCCGCTGGGGTACCCGACGGCGACGGTGGCCAGCCCCGCGGACAGCAGCACCGACATGCCCGCGACCGTGCGCCTGGTGCCGATGCGGTGGATGACCGGCCCGGCCATCGGCAGCGCGATCAGCGAGCCCGCGGCGATGGCGAGCAGCACGAGGCCGAGCCGCGCGGGGGAGAGGTGGAGGTGGTCGCGGACCTGCGGAATTCGCGAGGCCCAACTCGCGAACGCGAGACCGCAACCGGTGAAGGCGATGTACGTGCCCCGGACGGCACCGCGTATCTGCGCGGGCGAGGGCACGGCGAGGGCGGGAGTGGACGGCATGGGTGGCGACTCCGTTGCGGATGGTGGTCGGGCTGCCGCGGTTCCCCTGCTGGCCAGCGGGCCAACCGTAGCAGCCGGCGGCGGGGACCTGGCCGGGTTCTGACGTGCGGAAAACGGCGCGGGGGTCGGGATTCCGCCCCCCGGGGCGCGCGCTTTCCCGTCCGCTAGGACCGCTAGGTCCGCTGGATGCGCGGGGCCCTGGTACGCAACCGGTCGATCTCGCCGCGCACATGGTCCACGTGCGGCCGGGCCCGCGCCCGCAGCGTCGGGCTCCACCTCTCCTCGGCGTACGTGCGGTCGAGGTAGAGCTGCCGGGCGTGTTCGAGGACGGGGTGGTGTTCGGGCGGGAGACGCGCCAGCGCCCAGTCGGCGGCGGCGTCCTTCGACCGGATCTCGCCGGTGCCGAGCGTGGTCCAGATACGGGCGAAGGTCAGCGGCACGTTGCGGGTGTCGGCCGCCAAGTCGTCGATGAGGCCGGGGATGCCGGCCACGCCCGCCCGGACCAGGTCGGTGTGCGGGACCGGGTCGAGGACCCGCGCGGGGTGCGGACCGGTGAGGGCCCGGCCGCCGGCGAGCGCCATGCTGATCAGCAGCGCGAGATCGGGCATCGGCTCCGGCCGGGGCACCTGCCCGGCCAGGTACGCGGCGCGCAGCCACTCGCCGTACTGGAAGTCGCAGGTCGGCGCGGGGCGCCACGGGGTGACCTCGGAGTGGACGACCACGGTGAGTTCGACCGGGCGGGCGCCGTTCGGGGACCCGGAGATCCCGAGCAGGCCGTCGAGCAGGGCCCGCCGCTCCGGCTCGGCCGTCCGCCGCCGGGAGACGACCAGCACGTCCACGTCGCCGGCCGGGCGGAGACCGCCGAGGGTGGCGGAACCGTGCAGGTAGCTGCCGACGACGGCCGGCCCCAGCACGCGCCCGACCAGCGCCACGATCTCCTTCGTCTGATCCACTCCACCAGTCTCCCCGCTGACCCGGCCCGATCACACAGGATTAAGGGTCTGCCGGTGGATCTCCGCCGGCCGTCGCCGGCTCCAGGCGTCCAGCGGGCGGAGCACGTGCCGCGTCGGCGTCGGACGCGCCGCGGGCTCGCGGGCCCGCGAGCGTCAGGAGATGGCCGTGTGGAGGACCTCGGCGAGTTCGGTGGCGGCGGACAGCATGGGCCAGTGCCCCGTAGAAATGTCGACTCGTCGCCACGGCGGCTGGTCGAGGAACGCCAGCATCGGCACCCCGGCTTCCAGCAGCGTCCTGAAGTCGTCGCAGGCGACGAGGACACGGTCCACCTCGGGGCCGACGGCGACGGAACCGGTGAGCCGCTGCTCGTAGGTGCCGAACGGCTGGGGAACCGCCTGCGCGCGCATGAGGTGGCGCTGGTCCTCGCCGAGTCCCTCCAGGCTGCCGAACGAGCTGAGAGCCTCGAAGCGCGGCAGCGGCAGTCGCCACCCCTCCCCGTGGTCGGCGACCTCTTTGCTCAACTGCTCGGCCACCTGCGGCGGCATGAGGTCCAGCATGCGCATGCCCTCGGCGAGCGGGGCGCTGTCGAGATGGATCAGACGCTCCAGCCGCGATCCCAGGCGCCCGGCGGCCCCGGTGACGGGCGCAGCGGCGTAACTGTGCGCCACCAGGGTGACATCGTGCAGGCCGTGCTGGTCGACGGCCGCGACGATGTCGTCGATGTGGGTGTCCAGGTTCGTCTCCGGAGTCGCCTCGCCGACGCGTTCGCCGAGTCCCGTCAGCGTCACCGGCAGCACCGTGTGGCCCCGTTCGCGCAGCGCGCGGGTGGTGCCCTCCCAGGCCCAGGCGCCCAGCCAGGCGCCGGGTACGAGTACGAAGGTAGCCATGGGTCTTCTCCCGTTCGAGGTGGTGGAATCCGTGGTGGAATCCGTGGTGGTGGACGGAGCGTAGGGTCGATGCAGGACAGTTCCCGCCCTGCTTTTGCGAGTGATCCATGTCTCACCCTCTGACGCGTGTGCTCGCCCTGCTCGAACTCCTCCAGACCCACCCGGGACTCACCGGCCCCCAACTCGCGGACCGGCTGGGCACCGACGTCCGCACCGTGCGCCGATACGCGGCGCATCTGCGGGAGTTGGGCATTCCGGTGGAGTCCGAGCGCGGCCGTTACGGTGGCTACCGGCTGGCCCGCGGCTACCGGATGCCGCCCCTGGTGCTCACCAATGACGAGGCCCTCGCGGTCGTCCTGGGCCTGCTCGCGGGAGAACGGCTGGGCATGAGCGGCACCGCCCCGGCCGGCGCCGGCGCTCTGGCCAAGATCGAGCGCGTGCTGCCGCAGACGGTGCGGGAACCGCTCGCCGCCATGCGCGACGCCCTGTCGTTCACCGCCGGCACCGTCACCGCGCGACTCCCCGAAACGGGGGTCCTGTTGGCCCTGGCTCAGGCGTCCCGCTCCCGCCACGGCGTCGCTCTGCGCTACCGGTCCTGGCGCCAGGAACACAGCGAACGCGTCCTCGATCCCTACGGCGTGGTCTTCCACGACGCGCGCTGGTACGTCATCGGCCATGACCACCTCCGCGGCGCCCTGCGCACCTTCCGTATCGACCGGATCGCCTCCGTCGCACCCCGAGACGCGACCTTCATCCCGCCCGCGGGCTTCGACCCGGTCGCCCACCTCACCGCCACCCTTGCGCAGGCGCCCTACCGCTGGCAGGTCGAAGTCCTCGTCGACGGCCCCCTCGGTGAGCTCGCGCGTCGGCTGCCGAACGGCACCGCCACTCTCACGCCCCGACCCGACGGTGTCCTGATGCGTGCCCGGGCGGACCGCCTCGACGGCATGGCCCGGCTCCTCGCCTCCCTGGAATGGCCCTTCACCGTCCACAGTCCGGACGAACTACGCCAATCCCTCAGGGACTTGGCACGTCAGCTCACCGCGGCCGCCGACCGACCGCCGGAGTTCCCGTCGCACCGCTGCGGTACCCCGTGACCTCAGAGGCGCGGGAGCCGTGCCATCCAGGCGTCGAAGAGATCCACGTCGTAGCGGCCGCGCCGCTCGGGCGGGTGGGTCTCCTCCGGCCAGTGCCGGATCACGCGCCCGGGGTCGGTGGCCTCCAGCGCGGCGTACCACTCCGCGAGGGGGCCGGCCAGCCGGACATGCGACGCGAAGTGGCGACGGCGCCTAGTGGTGTCGCCGGCCCGGCGCTCCCGCAGCGCGGCCTCGGAGGGCACGACACACGCGACGAGGTCGGCGACGCCGAGGCGGCGTCGGGTGATCGCCCCCCGCGTCAGGCGCAGTTGGCGTGCGAACTCGTCCGCCGCCGACGTCTGTCCGGCGCGCGCCAGGGTCCAGGCGTAGTGCAGCTTCAACGGGTCCGTGTCGCACACGGCAAGTCCGTGCGCGGCCTCCGTGCGCAGCGCCAGGGCCCAGCGTGCCTCGTTCTGCCGGACCCAGAAGTGGCTCTGCTCCTCAAGGCTTGCCGTCGCGTCCGGCGTGACGTGGCCCGGGTGCTCGCCGACCACCAGCGTCGGCCGGAACGCGCCGACGTGGGTGCTCTTGCCCGCGGCGCTCGGCCCTTCGACGACGGTGATCACCCCGGCACCGTCTCACAGGGTCGCGGCTGGGGGCGGGGCCGTGGTGGCGCGGGGGGTGAGGTGGGTGGGGAGGATGGTGGTCTCGGGGACTTCGTGGCCCTGGAGTTTGGACATCAGGAGGTCGACCGCGCGGGCGCCGACCTGGGCGGTGGGGATGGAGACGGACGTGATCGGGGTCGCGGCCGGTTCGGCGATCTCGTCGGGGCAGATCGCGGCGACCGAGATGTCCTGGGGGATGCGCAGCCCGAGTGCGGTGAGCGCGTCGATGAGCGGGTGCACGATCGGTTCGTTGTGGACCACGATGCCGGTGAGGTCGGGCTGTTCCCGCACCAGCCGCTCGGCGAGGGTGCGGGCCGCGACCGGGGTGTCGACGCAGGGGTGGATGGAGGAGAGCAGGCCGTGCCGGTCGGCGGCCGCCGTGAACCCGGTGGCCACCCGCCGCGCGAACCCGGTCTCGCGGACGTAGACCTCGGGGTGCGAGCCGATCAGGGCGACCCGGCGGTGCCCGAGCGCGGCCAGATGGTCGACGCACGCCTCGGCGGCCTGCTGGAAGTCGAGGTCGACGCAGGTCAGACCGGTCGGGTCGGCCGGGTAGCCGATCAGCACCGACGGCTGGTCCAAGGTGCGCAGCAGCGGCAGCCGGCGGTCGTCCAACTCCACGTCCATGATGACGAAGGCGTCCGCCATGGCGCTTCCGGAGACCCGGACCAGCCCCTCCTCACCCTCGCTCTGGGTGAGGAGGAGCACGTCGTGGTCGTAGTCCCGCGCCGCGGTGACCACCGACGTCGCGAACTGCATGACCACCGGCAGGTGCATGCCCTTGCGCAGCGGCAGCACGAGTGCGAGCACCCGGGCCCGGCTGCTGGCCAGTGAACGGGCGCCGGCGTGCGGCCGGTACCCCAACTCGCGGATGCTCTGCTCGATCCGCAGCCGCGTCTCCTGGGAGATCGGGCGCTTGCCGCTGAGCGCGTAGCTGACGGTGCTCGGCGAGACGCCCGCGTGCGCCGCGACGTCAGTGATCTTGACCATGGCGCTCCCTCGGCCGGCGGCCCACCCTGCGGGCTTCCATCAGAAGCCGGACAGATCGATGGCGAGATTACCCGTTCCGGCCGCGGCCCGGGCCGAGGGCCCTCCCACCACCTCCACGCCCCACGGCAGCGACGCGTCGGTGGTCTCGGCCCGCAGCGCGTCCCCGTCCCGGACGACGGTGACCTCGACCGCGGCGCCGCCGTCCGGGCGCGGCACGCGCACCGTCCGGCGTTCGCCGTCGGCCGGCCGGAACACCCGCAGCGTCATGTCGTCGGCCCAGACCCGGTCCGGACGGTCGTCGGCCGCGGCGACCGGGACGACGGCGCCGGGGCGCACCAGCAGCGGGACGCTGAGGTAGCCGTGTGTCTCGTGCACCCAGCGCGGCCCGGTGACCTGCTCGCCGGTGCCGAAGTGCGTCCAGGTGCCGTCGGGCACGTAGTACGACACCTCGCCGGTGGGGGAGAGCACCGGCGCCACCAGCAGGTCGCCGCCCAGCATGTACTGCCGCTCCAGGTGGGTGCACCCGGGGTCGTCGGGGAACTCCAGCACCATCGCGCGCATCACCGGGACGCCGTCGGAGTGCGCCTGGTGGGCGGCCTGGTAGAGGTACGGCATCAGGCGGTGCTTGAGCCGGGTGAAGGCGCGCAGCACGTCCACCGCCTCCTCGTCGAACAGCCACGGCGCCCGGTAGGAGGACGAGCCGTGCAGACGGCTGTGCGAGGAGAGCATGCCGAAGGCGATCCAGCGTTTGAACAGCCCCGGGTCCGGCCGCCCTTCGAAGCCGCCGATGTCGTGGCTCCAGAAGCCGAAGCCGGACAGGCCCAGCGAGAGCCCGCCGCGCAGCGACTCGGCCATGGACACCCAGGTCGACTCGCAGTCGCCGCCCCAGTGCACCGGGAACTGCTGGCTGCCGGCCGACGCCGAGCGGGCGAACACCACGGCCTCCGCGTCGCCGCGGTGCTCGCGCAGCACGTCGAAGACGGTCCGGTTGTACAGGAACGCGTAGTAGTTGTGCATGCGTTCGGGGTCGGAGCCGTCGAAGTAGGCGACGTCGGTGGGGACCCGCTCGCCGAAGTCCGTCTTGAAGCAGTCGACGCCCATCGCCAGCAGCGTCTCCAGCTTGCCGGCGTACCAGGCGCGCGCGTCGGGGTTGGTGAAGTCCACCAGCGCCATGCCGGGTTGCCACAGGTCCCACTGCCAGACGCTGCCGTCGGGCCGCTTGAGCAGGTAGCCGCCCGCCTTGCCCTCGGCGAACAGCGGGGAGCGCTGGGCGATGTAGGGGTTGATCCACAGCGAGATCCGTAGCCCGCGCTCCTTCAGCCGGCGCAGCATCCCCTCCGGGTCGGGGAAGACCCGCGGGTCCCAGACGAAGTCGCACCAGTTGAACTCGCGCATCCAGAAGCAGTCGAAGTGGAAGACGGACAGCGGCAGTTCGCGTTCCGCCATGCCCTCGACGAAGCCGGTGACGGTCGGCTCGTCGTAGGAGGTGGTGAAGGAGGTGGTGAGCCACAGGCCGAAGGACCAGGCCGGCGGGAGCGCCGGACGGCCGGTCAGGGCGGTGTACTTGCGCAGGATCTCCTTGGGGGTCGGTCCGTGGATGACGTAGTACTGGAGCTGCTGGCCCTCGATGCTGAAGCCGACCCGGGAGACCTGCTCCGAGGCGACCTCGAAGGAGACCCGGCCCGGGTCGTCGACGAAGACGCCGTAGCCGGCGTCGGTGAGGTAGAACGGGATGTTCTTGTAGGACTGCTCGCTGCTGGTGCCGCCGTCGGCGTTCCACATGTCGACGCTCTGGCCGTTCTTGACCAGCGGCCCGAACCGCTCGCCGAGTCCGTAGACGCTGGTGCCGACGGCGAGCCGGAGCTGCTCGCGGACGTGGTGGTGGCCGTCGGCGGTCTCCATGAAGCCCATGGACTTCCGGCCGCTGCCGGTCAGGGTGCGGCCGCCGGCGAGAAAGTCCATCGTCCACTCCTCGCCCTTGCCGAAGCGCACGCTCAACGCGCCCGAGGTGAGGGTGGCTTCTCCGTCGGAGACGGCGGCGACGGGATCGTGGTCGGCGCCGGCGACCGTGAACCGCGGGCTCTTGGGGTGCCCGCCGTCGAAGTGCGTGACGCGGACGCCGATCACGTCCGGCATCGGCGCGGTGCAGTCGACGGTGACGAGCGGGCCCTTGAGCAGGTCGCCGCGGTGCCGGACGGGCTGGGTGGGCGCGTGGACGGTCAACGTGCCCTGGCCGGCGGTGGCGTCGAGCACCTGGGCCGGGTAGGCGGCCGTGACCCCCTCGCGCAGCAGCCAGTATCCGTCGGTGAACTTCATCGTCAGGGCCTCTCCTGGTAGGGCCACCCGCACGCGGGGCAAGGTGGGGCGGGGCAGGCTGGGGTGATACGGCGAAGGTGGTGTGGGGCGGGGTGGAGCGGGAGGTGGCGGGGTGCTGCGGAGGGCGGGGGCCGCGGGCGGCGCCGGGCGGCCCCTCGCCTCACTTGACCGCGCCCACGGCGATGCCGCGGGTCAGCGTCCGCTGGAAGACCAGGAAGAAGGCGATGGCGGGCAGCGCGCCGAGCAGGCCGGCCGCGTTCGTCATCGTCGCGTCCATCAACCGCTGTCCCTGGAGCACCCCGAGGGCGACCGACACCGTCTGGTTGTCGTTCGACGGCAGCAGGACCAGCGGCAGCAGGAACTCGTTCCAGGTCCAGATGAAGAAGAACACCATCAGGACGCCGAGCGTGGACCGGCTGACCGGTACCACGATCCGCCACAGCACCTGCCAGCTGTTGGCGCCGTCGATCCGGGCCGCCTCGATGATCTCCCGGGGGAAGGCGCCCAGCACCGACGACAGCAGGTAGGTGCCGAACGCCGACTGGATGACGCTGAAGACGATGACCAGGCTCAACCGGGTGTCGTACAGGCCGAGTTGCTTGGACAGGTAGTAGAGCGGATAGACCAGGGCCTCCTGCGGCAGGACGTTCGCCAGCACGAAGGAGGCGAGTATCCAGGCGCGGCCCCTGATCCGGCCGATGCCGATCGCGTAGGCGTTGAGGACCGACAGCAGGACGCCCGCCAGGGCCACCGACCCTGAGATCAGCGTGGAGTTGAGGAGCACCCGGCCGAAGTCCACCCGGGTCCAGAAGCTCTTCAGGCCGTCCAGGTAGATCCCGTGCGGCAAGGCGAGCGGGCCGTGGGCGGAGTAGTCGCCGGGCGACTTCAGCGCGTTGTTCAGCACGATCAGCAGGGGCAGCACCATGAAGACGGCGCCCAGGGCGATCGCTGTCAGCGCGGGGAAGCGCTTCACCGTGTTCACCGCGCGTCCTCCGCCCGGGTCTGGAAGCTCAGACCGACCACCGTCAGCGCGAGGATGAGCACGGTCATGACGGTCGCGATCGCCGATCCGTATCCCACCTGGGTCTTCTCGAAGAAGGTCGCGAACGAGAAGTACGACGGGACGTCCGTGGCGTCGGCGGGGCCGCCCTTGGTCAGGACGTAGACCGCGCCGAAGACCTTGAGCGCCGCGATGGTGCACCAGAGCATCACCACGTAGATCTCCGGGCGCAGTTGGGGCAGCGTGACATGCCAGAACCGCTGCCACCAGGAGGTGCCGTCGAGTTCGGCGGCCTCGTGCAGCGCCGGGTCGACGCGTTGCAGGCCCGACATGAAGATGACCACGGGGAAGCCCAGTTGGACCCAGACCATGACCGCCATCACGCTGTACAGCGCGAAGTGCGGGTCACCCAGCCAGTCCTGCCGCAGTCCGCCCAGGCCCACCGCCTTGAGCAGCTCGTTGAGCGAGCCGTTCTCGGGGGCGAGTATCCAGCTCCAGACGATGCCCGCCACCGTGATCGGCAGCACCTGGGGCAGGTAGAAGCAGGCCCGCAGGACGGCGGCGAGCTTCGACCCGAAGTGCTTGGCGACGAAGTCGAACAGGGCGGCGGCCACCACCAGCCCGATGACGGTGGGGACGACCGCCATCGCCACCACCATGGCGAGGCTGTGCTGGAAGGACTGCCAGAACTGCGAATCCTTCATCAGCTGCCGGTAGTTGGCCAGCCCCGCCCAGCTCGGCGAGCCCACCCCCTGCCAGTTCGTGAAGCTGTAGTAGACGTTCAGCGCGAACGGGTAGACGATGACCGCGAGAAAGGCGACGGCCCCGGGTATCAGGTAGAGCGGGTAGGTGTTCGCCGGCTGGTGGCGTCGGGCGGTCATGACTTCGGCGCACCCGCGTCGTACGCCTTCTGCAACTCGTCCAGTACCTGGTCCGGCTTGGCGCTGCCGGTGAGGAGTTTCTGGACGGCGGAGACGAGGTCGTCGTAGAAGCCGGGCACCGGCCAGTCGGGGTAGAAGGCGAGGCCGTCGGCGGCGGAGATCTTGTTGAAGTTCTCGATCAGCGTCTTCGAGGCCGGGTCGGTGATGGCCGTGGGAGAGGCCGCCACCGGAATTCCGCCGTTGTTTCCGAGGGTGTTCTGGATGCCCTGCTTCATGGTGATGTTGATGAAGTCGTAGGCGAGTTGCTTGTTCTTGGCCTTCTTGGGAACGACCCAGAGATTGCCGCCGGAGCCGAGCGTCAGTTTCGATCCGGGCCACAGGAACGAGCCCCAGGCGAACTTGTTCTCGGTCTTGAACCGCCCGTACCACCAGCTCCCCGAGAAGAAGATCGGGTACTTGCCGCTGATGAAGGAGACGCCGGCGTCCTCGGCCTTGGCGCCGCTGGAGGTCTTGGCGAGGTAGCCCTTGGCGACCCAGTCCGCGAAGGTGTTCGCCGCGTAGGTCCAGGCCGCGTCGTGGAAGTCCACCTTGCCCTGGTAGAGCTGGTAGGCGTTCACCCAGGCGCGGTCGGCCTTGGTCAGCGCCAGCTGGTAGAGGTACTGCTGGGCGGGGTACTCGGCGCCCGCGTCGGCGAGCGGGGTGATGCCCTTGGCCTTGAAGGCGGCCAGCGCGGCGGTGAACTCCTCGGGCGTGGTGGGGACCTGGACGCCGTTCTTGGCGAAGAGGTCCTTGTTGTAATACACCATCGTGTACTCGCCGAAGTTCGGGACGCCGTACCAGTCGCCCGAACCCATCACGCCCTGCGTGTTGTACCTGCTGGTGGTGGTCACACTCGGGCTGAGCAGCTTGTCCCAGCCGTACTTGGTGACTTCGGGGGTCAGGTCGGTGAGCAGTCCCTGCTTGGCCAGCAGCCCGGCGGTGGAGTTGCCCTTGTTGTACTCCATCACGTCCGGTGCGTCATCGGAGTTGAGGACCATCGAGGCGGTCTTCTGGATCTGCTCGAAGCCCTTTGCCTCGAACTCCACCTTGACGCCCGGGTGGGTCTTCTTGAATTCGGCGATCGCCTGGTTCCAGGCGATGCCCATCGCGCTGTCGGGGCCTTCGTAGTGCCAGAGCTTGAGGGTCTTGCCGTCGCCTGTCGAGCCGCCCGAACTCCCGCACGAAGCGAGGAGCAGGGCGCTTGCCAAGGCCATCGCGGTCACGACTGTTCGGCTGCGCGCCTTCGACATTGAAGGGACCTCCACGGGGGTCGGAAGGGTGGCGAACGCTGCGTCGAATCGCTTCGACGGACCGCGTCGAAGCGATTCGACGGTGAAACGTAGAGGGGTGCCAGGTATATGTCAATGGCGTTGACAAATCGGGTGGGTGGGGGTGGGGACGGGGTCGCTTCGGGGTGGGCGAAGGTGCGGCGGGGGCGTCCCGGGTCGGCGTACGCGCGGGCGCCGCCTACCTCTGGGGGGCCGGGTGGGTCTGTCGGGCGGCCCGGGCCGCGCGCACGGGTGGGGCCGGCCGCACCGGCTGAACCGGCTGCGGCAGCGCGGGAGTCCGCTTGGCGGCGCGGCTGACGACGGCCGTCTCGACGTGGGTGATGCCCAGGCCGACCAGGTCCCGGGAGAGGAAGTTGTAAAGGGCCGTCAGATCCGGGAAGTACGCGGCCGCGTGCAGGTTCGAGGGGCCCGATGTCGCGAACGCGCCGTGCACCGCGGGGTGATCGGCCAGCGCCTGCCCCGCGGCGGCCAGGTGGTCCGGCGCCACGTGCAGCAGCAGCTTGGCCTCGATGGGCAGCCCGAGGCGGCGCGGATCGACCAGCACCTGGGTGACCAGCCGGCCCTGGTCGGCCAGCCGGGCCAGGCGGCGGCGCACGGTGCTCTCCGGGTGGCCGGTGCGCTCGGCCAGCGCCGCCGAGGACAGCCGCGCGTCGGGAGTGAGAGCGTCGATCAGAGCCTGCTCCACCGCGTCGGTGTCGACACCGTACGGGCCGGGGGAGCCGTCGGCGGCCGACCCGGGTCCCGGGCCGGCCGGGCTCAGCGCCGCGCGTTCCGCCGCGGTCAGCACCTGGTGGCGCCACTCGGAGGTGAGCCGGAAGACGTGCAGGATCGTGGCGCTCTCCAGGGACGTCACCGCCTGGGTGGAGGGCAGTTGGCGGAAGACCAGCGGGTCGCGCGACCCCGGCTCGGTCCGGGCGACCGCGAAGATCTCGTCACCCGAGGTGGTGATGTCGATGAACGGGATGTCCTCGCGCGCGGCGAGCGCGGCCACGATCGTGTCGAGCTTCCCCCGCAGCACCCGGATGCGCAGGAACAGGGCGCCGGCCGAGCCTCCGTTGCGCGGCCGCGCGACCGGCGAGACCACGACACGCAGCGTGCCGTCGGCGCCGAGCGCGTGCAGGCGGCGGCGCACGGTGGCGGGGTTGAGCCCCAGCACCTGGGCCGCCCGCTCCGCGGTCAGACGGCCGTCGCACTGCAGCGCGGCCACCAGCCGCTGGTCGATGAGGCTCAGTACGGAATCCGCCGTTGCGCGCGCCATGCGAGCAAGTTTCGCCCATTCCACCGCCTCGCGCTGCCCGTTTCGGGGACGGCGGCCCAAGCATGGAGGACATCCACCCCGCACCGTCCCGAAGGCGCCTCGCCGCTCGTGGACCCGAGCCATGGAAGGAGCGCACGATGATCCTCGACCCGCGCAACTGGTTCCCCGTCCTGACCGGCTGACCGCCGGTACCCCGGGCCGCCACCGCCGGTGGCGACCCGGCGCGGGGGCCCGCGGCCACGACGACGCCGCGGGCCCCCGCACCCCAGCGCACCCACATCGCACCCGCGTACGACGGAATCACCACGGAGGTCCACGTGCCCGTGATCAGGCAACGGGAGAAGGTACGTTTCGCCAGCGGCGGCACCTCATGCGCCGGCTGGCACTATCCGGGGTCCAACGGCGGCTGCGTGATCATGGCCGGCGGGACCTCGGTCACCAAGGAACCGGCCTCGGACCAGTTCGCCGCGCGGTTCAACGAGGCCGGGTTCGCGGTCCTGGCCTTCGACCACCGGCGGTTCGGGGAGAGCGGCGGCACGCCGCGCCAGATCGTCGACTTCGACGAGCAGGTCGCCGACTGGCACGCCGCGATCGACTGCGCGGCCGGCCTGCCCGACGTCGACCCGGACCGGATCTCGGCCTGGGGCTTCTCGCTCGCGGGCGGCCACCTCTTCCGCGTCGCGGCCGACAACCCGCAACTGGCCTGCGCGATCTCCCAGACCCCGCTGGTCGACGGCCGCGCGGTCGCACCCCACGCGCTGCGCTGCATGACGCCCCTCGCGGCGCTGCGGCTCTTCGGCCGGGGCGTCGCGGACGCGCTCGGCGGCGCCTTCGGGCGCCCGCCGTTGCTGGTCCCGACCGCCGGGCCGCGCGGCGCCGTCGCCTCGCTCACCACGCCCGACGCCATGGACGGCGACCTGGCCCTGGACCCCGACGGCCGGCACACCGGCTGGGAGCAGACCGTCGCCGCCCGGATCGCCCTGCGGATCGGCGGCTACCGGCCCGGCCGCCACGCCTCCCGGATACGCTGCCCGCTGCTGGTGGTCGTCTGCGACCAGGACCAGAGCGTGCTCGCCGACCCCGCCGTCCGCGCGGCCGGGAACGCGCCGGCCGCCGAGGTGGTCCACCTGCCCGGCAGCCACTACGCCCCGTTCCTCGCCGCGCACGAAGAGGCCGTCGAGGCGGAACTCGCGTTCCTGCGGAAGCACGTGGGTCCCCGTGAAGCCGTCTGAGCCGGACCGTTCGTGGCGCGTTCGCGCATCGTCGTTTCCGGGGTGTGTCCGGCCGTCGCGGGGGTGGGGTCGGGGGGCGGTGGAGGCGGCTGTCGGTGCCGGGCGGGTGGCGCGGATGCGGTGGCGTCGTGGGGTCCCGCTGTTTAGGCGGGAGCCGGACCGGTCGCGGCATGATCGCGCATCGTCGTCTCCGGTGCGTGCCCGGCCGCCACGGGGGTGTGGCCGGGGGGTGGTGAAGGTGGCAGGCGGGACCGGCCGGGTGCCGCGGATGCGGTGGCGTCGTGGGGTCCCGCTGTCCGGGCGTCGCGTCAACGGTCGTGCGGGCAGGCCGGGTCGGTGCGTTACCGGGGCGCGGGGTGGCGACGGCGGCGGGTGTGTTCGAGCAGCAGGACGTTGGCGAGGGCCGCGCCGACCAGGAGGGCGACGTTGAGCGTGGCGCTGCCGGCGGTGAGCCAGGCGGCGTCGCTGCCGTCGGGGCGGGTGGCCGGCGCCAGGAGGCTGCCGACGCCCTTGAGGACGGCGTACCCGCCGTAGACGAGCACGAGCGCCGGCACTCCGAACGGCAGCGTCAAGGCGACCGCCAGCAGGTAGAAGAGGGCCTCGCCATGGACGGCGCCGAGCACCGCGAGGGCACCCACGGCCGCCACGTACAGCCCCTCCACGGACCGAAGTCCCCGTCGTACGGCCATCGTTGACCTCCCCTCCGCCGGCGGACCCGGGTCCGCCGATGCCCCGTCCCCAGTGTGCGCCCGCGGTGGGCGTTCCGTCGCCGGTTCGGGCCCCAGGCGCGGCCGGGTGCGCCGTGCGTCCCGCGCGCCGTACGGGGCGGTCTACCGTTCGGGTATGCGCATCGTCTCCCTGCTTCCCGCCGCGACCGACATCGTCGTCGAACTCGGCCTCGGCGGCGACCTCGTCGGGCGCACCCACGAGTGCGACTGGCCGCCGGACGTGGTCGGTCCGGTGCCGGTGGTGACGTCCGCCGAGTTCGACGCCGACGCGCTGAGCAGCCGGGAGATCTCCGAGGCGGTCGGGGGAGCGGCGCACCGGGGTTCCTCCCTGTACACCCTGGACGCCGGCCTGCTCGCGGACCTCGCGCCCGACGTGGTGCTCACCCAGGACCTCTGCCAGGTCTGCGCGGTCTCCTACGAGGCGGTCGCCGACTCGGTACGCGTACTGGACGGCGACGGGCCCCGCGTCATCAGCCTGGAACCGCGGACCCTGCCCGACGTGCTCGCCTGCGTGCGGCGGGTCGGCGACGTCCTCGGCGTACCGGAGACCGCCGCGCGCCGGGTGGCCGAGGCGTACCGGCGGCTGGACGCCGTACGGGACCGGACCTCGGGTCTGCCCCGGCCCCGCGTGGCCGCGATCGAATGGCTCGACCCGCTGTGGCCGGCCGGGCACTGGGTGCCCGAACAGATCCGCCGCGCCGGCGGCGAACCCCTGCTGGCCCACCCGGGCGAGCACACCGCCGCCATGGACTGGGCCGCGCTGTGCGACGCGGCCCCGGAGGTGATCGTGCTGATGCCCTGCGGCTTCCCGCCCGAACGCACCTTCACGGAAGCGGACTTGCTGACCGGACACCCCGCGTGGGCGGACCTGCCGGCGGTCCGCGACGGCCGGGTCTGGGTCCTCGACGGCCCCGCCCACTTCAACCGCCCGGGCCCGCGGGTGGTGCGCGGCGCCGAGATCCTGGCGTACGTCCTGCACGGCATCGAGCCGGACGAGCCGGTGACGGACCGGGAGGCCCGCAGGCTCCTCCCCGCGGCCCCCCGGACTCCCGCGGGCCCGTGACACGTGTGCGCCGCAACTCGCCTGTCAGCGTGGCGCGTTGACCGGTTCCGCCGGCGCGCTCCGTGGACCGGGGGCGTCGGCTGCCCGGTGGGCGGCGCCCAGTCCCGGCGGCGCGGGACCGTCGCCCCGACCGGCCGCGGGACCCGCTAGGCGTCGGATCGGCGGGTGGGGTGGCCGGAGGGGGCCGCGGTGAGCCAGGAGCCGTCGCCGAGGGGGTGGAAGTCGTAGGGGTCGGCGGTGCGCGCGTCGAACTCGCCGCGGACGAGGCCGGAGTGCGCGTCGACGCGGTAGCGGCGGCACCACTCCTGCTCGTCCTCGGTCTCCCCGATGAGGGTGATGATGAGCGTGTCCGGGCTCAGGTACCCGCCGCTCCACTCGACGAAGACCTCGTCCGGGTCCTGCCCGAAGGCGTCCACGGTGAGCGTGAACACCACCTCGCCGTCGGGGTAGTTGTGGACGGCGGCGTCGGCCTGCCCGTGGTCGACGGTCATGAAGTACCGCCCGTCGGGCGACAGGTCGATGAGGCACCGATCCCACCAGGGATAGGTGAAGAGGTCCATCCGGCCGTCGGCCGGCGACGCGCGGTGGATGACCGAGCCGTCCTGCCCCTCGCCCACGTCGAGGAGGACCTCGCCGCTGACCGGGTGCGGCAGTTGGACCCCGGCGTGCCCGACGGTCGGCAGATCCGCCTGGGCGATCACCGCCCCGGTCCCCGCGTCCAGGGCGACCCACTGGTCGTCCCGGTCGCGGCCGGCCATGGCGTCGGGCCGGTAGACCCACACCGCACGTCCGTTCGGCGACAGTACGCAGCCGGGCCGGTGCCCGTGCTGCCTGTCCGACCGGGGCTCGAACCGGGACCGCCACACCTCGGCCCCGTCCGCCGCCACGCAGACGGCCGCGTCGAGCGTGGTGTAGTACGCGTGGCGCAGGCCGGTGTCGGCGGCGTGGTCGACGACGTCGTCGTCCCCGGCGGACGGCCGCCAGCTCATGACCGGCGCAAGCACGCCGGTGGCGTCGCCGCTCACGTCGTACGCGCGGATGCGGCCGTCGACGAGCCGGGTGACGATCCGCGGGGGACGGGGAGGTTGAGCCATGCCCCGGAGATTATCGTCTCGGCCGATCTTCGCTCTGGCGGACTTGTGCGCAGGATTCCGCCGGCCGGGCCGGCCAGGCCGCACCGGGGGCGCGGCGCGCGGTCGTGCGGGCGTGCGGGTGTGCTGTCGTGCCGGGCCTACCGGCCGGATGCCGCGCCGGCCTGCTCCCGGCGCGCGCGGTCGAAGCGTTCCCGGGACCCCTCGATGTGCTCCAGATGCAGCCGGGTCCACGCGCACATGCCGTAGACGGTCGCGCGCAGCGCCTGGCCCGCGTCCGTGAGCGCGTACTCCACGCGGGGCGGCACGGTCGGGTGGACGGTGCGCTCGACGAGCCCGTCGCGTTCGAGGCCGCGCAGCGTCTGCGTGAGCATCTTGTGGCTGATGCCCTCCACCTCGCCGCGGAGTTGGGTGAAGCGCAGGGTGCGCTCGCCGAGGACGGTGAGCACCAGCAGCGTCCACTTGTTCGCGATGCCGGAGAAGATCTCCCGCGCGAGGGAGTGGGCGCGCGTCACATCGGCGTCCGCGTCCCGTGAAACCCGGCCCGCCTCGTCGGTCACCACCAGGTGCCTCTCTTTCGAAAAAGTGCGTTCTTCCCTCTGACCTGCTCACTCTCCTACGGTGCCCAGGTTGCACAAGTGACCGTGAGGACCCGTCATGACCATTCTCAAGACCTACGCCCGCCGGTGGACCGACGAGCTCGACTCGTCGCTGCCCCTGCTGCGCGAACTGACCGGCGCCGAACCCGATCTCCGTTTCGCCTTCGACTCCGTCGAACTCGCGGCGATCGGCGACTTCCTCGTCATCGCGGGACCACCCGCGGAGCGGGCCCGCTACGCCCACGCCGGCGCCACCGTGATCGTCGACGACCTCGACGCCCTGACGGCGGTACTCGCGGCCGCCGGCGCCGAGATCACCACGCCGGAGAGCACCAGCGCCACCGGCCGGTTCCTGTACGCGCGCCACCGCGGCGGCGCGGAGGTCGAGTACGTGGAGTGGGCGCCGGAGTTGGTGGAGCGCATCGTCCGGGCGTAGCCGGGCGGTCGGCGTGGGGCGGTCGGCCGGCGTGAGGCGGTCGGCCGTCGCCACCGGGGGAACCCGCGAGTGTCTCGTAATCGCCCCGCTGTCTCGAAAGAGGGGGTGTTGTCATGGCGGTGTCAGGATGTAACGTCCCGGGGTGCTGTCACTGACGCGGAGACCCCGCACCCACTCGATGTCCGTCGTGGCGGTGGTCCTCACCGCCCTGATGTTCGTCCTCCTCGGCCCGGTCGCCGCGCACGCCGGTGCCGGCTCGCGGGACACCGGCAGTCAACCGGTCGACTCCTACGCCAACGCCATCCGGCAGTCCGTCTGGGTCGACACCGGCCTCGACGGCGACCGCGACGGCAAGCCCGACCGGGTGGCGGCGGACATCATCAGGCCCTCGGAACCCGCGGCGGCGGGTCAGCAGGTGCCGGTGATCATGGACGCCAGCCCGTACTACTCCTGCTGCGGCCGCGGCAACGAGAGCCAGGTCAAGACGTACGACCAGAGCGGCAACCCGGTGGGCTTCCCGCTCTACTACGACAACTACTTCGTACCGCGCGGCTACGCGGTCGTCCTCGTCGACCTCGCGGGCACCGACCGCTCCGACGGCTGCGTCGACGTCGGCGGCGCCTCCGACATCACCTCCGCCAAAGCCGTCATCGACTGGCTGAACGGCAGAGCGACCGCGTACACCACACGCACCGGGAGCACGACCGCGCAGGCGGGCTGGTCCAACGGGTCGGTCGGCATGATCGGCAAGAGCTGGGACGGCACCGTCGCCAACGGGGTCGCCGCGACGGGTGTCGAGGGCCTGAAGACCATCGTCGACATCAGCGGCATCAGCTCCTGGTACGACTACTACTTCGCGCAGGGCGCGGCCCTCTACGACGGCGGCCCCGACGAACTCGCCTCCGAGGTCGAGAGCTCCGGCGCGCAGTCGCACTGCTCCGCCGAGGAACAGGCGCTGCGCGACGGCGCACCGCGCAACGGTGACTGGACCAGCGCCTGGCAGGACCGCGACTACTACGCCAACGCGTCCAAGGTGAAGGCCAGCGTCTTCGTCGCGCAGGGCATGCAGGACCTCAACGTGCGCACCAAGAACTTCGGCCAGTGGTGGAACGCGCTCGCCGCGAACGGGGTGCAGCGCAAGATCTGGCTGTCGCAGACCGGCCACGTGGACCCGTTCGACTACCGGCGGTCCGACTGGGTCGACACCCTGCACCAGTGGTTCGACCACTACCTGATGGGCGTCGACAACGGCGTCCAGAGCCAGCCGATGGCCGACATCGAGCGCACCCCCGACCACTGGACCACCGACCCGGTCTGGCCCGCGCCGGGCACCGCCGCGACCCAGGTCGGCCTGGTGGCGAGCGGCACGAACGGCCTCGGCACGCTGAGCGCCGGGGCCCCGCCGGCGAGCGGCACCGAGCGCTATACCGACAACCCCGCGCAGGACGAGGACGACTGGGCGGCGCAGGCGGACCAGGCGACCGCGAGCAAGGCGTCGTTCACCACCGGCACGCTCGCCAGTGACCTGCGGCTGTCGGGCGGCGGCACGGTGACCCTCACCGCGACCCCGACCACCACCAGTGCCCACCTGTCCGCGGTCCTGGTCGACCTCGGTCCGGCGACCATCCGGAACTACGAGGCCGGCGCCGAGGGCATTACCACGCTCAACACCCGGTCCTGCTGGGGCGACAGCACGTCGGGCGACAGCGCCTGCTACCTCGACACCGCGGCGGACACCGAGAACGTCCAGCAGACCGTCTTCAGCCGCGGCTGGGCCGACCTCGGGCACTACGACCCGTCGCTGCACGGCGTGTCGCTCACCCCGGGCAAGCCCTACACCATCACCATCCAACTCGCCTCCACCGACCACGTGGTGCCCGCCGGGCACCGGCTCGCCCTGATCGTCGCCGGCACCGACAACGGGCTGATCGTCGCCCCCAGCACGAAGCCGACGATCAGCGTCGACCTCTCCCGGTCCGGCGCCGACCTGCCGCTGGTCGGCGGGCTGCCGGCCCTCGCGCACGCCCTGCGCGGCGGCTCCGGCCACCACCACCCCACGGCGACCACGCCGGCCTCCACCCCGTCCCGCGGCCCGGCGGCCGCGCTGCCCACCTCCCAGGCGGCCCGCCTCCGCTGACCCTCCCACGCGCCACCACGGGGGCCCGACCGGCAAGCCCGGTCGGGCCCCCGCTCTGCGTCAAGCCGTCCGCACACCCCACGAGTTCGACGGCACCGCCAACTCCCGCCCAAGCTCAGCCCAAGAACCCGGGGATCGGTCCGGATACGTTGGACACCGCCTCGACCACCTCCGGTAAGCCTGGAGGGACGACGAACACCCGCGGGACAGCCGTGACAGGTGCGATCGGCGCGGGTGGACGGGGCGTGGATAGCCGTCCGCCCCACGGCCCGGGGGTGGGCGGCGGGGCGGACGTGCGTGGAGAAGCGATTCTCCGGGGGGTACGGGACCGGGTCAGTGCTCGGTCGCGGTGCCGGTACGCGGGGTGTCCGGTGAGGGCGCGGCCGGGGCGCCCTGCGCGGTGTCGTCACCGGCCGGGGCCGGGGCCGGGGCGGGGACCGTGGCGGTGCCCGCGGCGCTCGCCGTGGCGGCGGTCTCCGCCTCGGTGCGGGCCTGGTTGCCCGAGACCATCCGCAGCGGGACCTCCTTGAGCCGGGTGGAGAGCACGATCGCCGCCAGCAGCAGTACGGCCACGATCGCGAAGACCACGTCGCCGGCCGCGGAGAAGCCCGCGAAGAACGGGTGGCTGAGCGGCTTGGCGAGCCCGTTGAGGAACGAGGTGTCGTCCAGCCCGCCGCCCAGGTGCTGGTGCAGCGCGGCGAGTTGGTCCGGGTGGGCCTTGCCCGCCGCGATGAACGCCGGGTCGGTGGCCGCCTTCGTGTACTCGTGGGCGATCTTGGTGCCGGCCTGCGAGAACAGCACGGACAGGAAGATCGCCGTGCCCAGGGTGCCGCCGATGGAGCGGAAGAACGTCGACGACGCGGAGGCGACGCCCATGTCCTTCGCGGGCACGGCGTTCTGCATCGCCAGCACCAGGCTCTGCATGTTCAGACCCAGGCCGATGCCGAAGATCGCCATGTAGATGTCGGTCTGCCACAGGGCCGTGTCGGCGCCTATCGTGATCATCAGGCCCATGCCGATGACCATGAGGAAGGACCCGACCACCGGCAGGATCTTGTAGCGGCCGGTGCGGGCGACGAACTGGCCCGAGCCGAGGGAGGCGAGCATCAGCCCGGCGACCATCGGCAGCAGCAGCAGGCCGGACTTGGTCGGTGAGGCGCCCTTGACGATCTGCAGGTAGAGCGGGATCACCGACATCCCGCCGAACATCGCCATACCGATGATCGTGACCTGGGCCGAGGCGACCGAGAAGGTGCTGCTGCGGAAGAGCCGCAGCGGAAGAAGCGCGTCGTCGCCCATCTTGTGCTGGACCCAGACGAAGAGCGCGAGGCCCGCCGCGCCGGTCAGGTAGCAGGCGAACGAGCCGGCCGAGTCCCAGCCCCAGCTCTGCCCCTGCTCCGCGACGACCAGCAACGGCACCAGGCCGATGGCCAGCAGCGCCGAGCCCCACCAGTCGATGCGCCGCTCGCGGCGGACGTGGTCGAGGTGCAGCACCTTGGCGATGACGACCAGCGCGAAGGCCGCGATGGGGACGTTGATGTAGAAGATCCAGCGCCAGCCCGCGGCGCCCAGGAAGCTGTCCGTGCCGGAGAGCAGACCGCCCAGCACCGGGCCGAGCACCGAGGCGCTGGCGAAGACGGCCATCATGTAGCCCTGGTAACGGGCGCGCTCACGCGGCGGGATGATGTCGCCGATCACCGCGAGGGCGAGCGGCATGATGCCGCCGGCGCCTATGCCCTGGAAGGCGCGGAACCCGGCCAGTTGGTACATCGACTGGGCCAGTCCGCACAGGGCCGAGCCGATCACGAAGATCACGATCGCGAGCATGAACAGCCGCTTGCGCCCGTAGATGTCCGACAGCTTGCCGAACAGCGGTGCGGCGATCGTCGAGGTGATCAGGAACGCGGTGGTGACCCACGCCTGCGCGGACAGGTCGTTGAGGTCGTTGCCTATGGTCTTGATCGCCGTCGAGACGATCGTCTGGTCCAGCGCGGCCAGGAACATGCCCAGGACGAGGCCGGACAGGATCGTCATGATCTGACGATGGGTCAGCGCGCCGTCCGGCGGCGAGCCTGTCTGACGGGTTGCGGTGGCGCTCATGCGGTACTGCCCTCTTTCAAGTCACTGGTGCGAGCGCCCTGTCGCGCCGCGTCGGTCGTCCAATGGGCGTGGGTCGTGTCATAGGCGGCGGTGAACCGCTCCAGGAGCCGTACGAACTGGCTGCGCTCCTCGGTGGACCAGCCGCTCACCACCTGCTCGAAGAAGGCCATCCGGGTCTGCTCGTGCTCGGCGATCACGGCCTGGCCGGCGTCGGTCACCACCAGCAGGCTGGCCCGGCCGTCCACCGGGTCCGCGCGGCGCTCCAGCAGCCCGCGGTTCACCAGCGCGGCGACCTGGCGGCTGACCGTCGACAGGTCCGACTGGACGCTGGTGGCCAGCGCGCTCGCCCGTATCGGGCCGTCGACCGCGCAGTGGCGCAGCAGGATCTGCGTCGCGGAGTCGACGTCGTCGCTCGCCGCGGCCAGCAGCCGGGCCTTGGAGCGCCGCACCGTCCGCAGGAGTTCGACCACCGCGTCCGCGACCGAGGCCACGCCGGCGCCGGGTGTGCCCCCGGCCCCCTCCTCCGCGCCGCCCTGATCCGTGCCGCCCTGATCCCCGCGGCCCGCCCCGCCTTGCCCTGCGACGGACTCCGCGCCTGTCCGGTCCACCAAAAGTGCCCACCTCCACGTGTTTCGTTACTTGTATAACACAAGCGCTTGGGGTGTACAAGTAACAGCATGGAGACGGACCCGGGCCCGGACCGCCGCGTGGCGATCCGGGCCCGGGGGAGCGTGCTCAGCGGCCGAGTGCCTTGTTGAGCTCGGCCTTGGTCATGGTCGAACGGCCCTCGATGCCGCGTTGCCGGGCCTCGTTGTAGAGCTGTTCCTTCGTGGGGCCGCCGGACCCGGAGTGCGAGCGCTGCCCGCCCCGCCTGGACGACGACATGTCCTCGGTCGAGCTGCGGCTGGCGGTGCGCGACTCGCCGGCGCGGGCCCGCTCCTTGTTCACGGTGCGCGCCGCGATCTCCTCGGCCCGCCGCTCGGACGTGCCGCGCTCCTTCGCGCTGTCCTTGATGTGCTCGTACTGGCGCTCGCGCTTGGCGTTCGATCCTCTGGGCATGGTGCTCGCCTTTCTGGTCGGCCGGACGGGGGTACGCGACCTGGGCCGGCGCCGCTACCCGGCACCGCGCCCGGCGAACGGCCCGAGGGTCGCGGACCGCCGCCGTGCGCCTGCCCGCCCGGAAGCGCGGTACGCACCGGCCGCGGGGTACCGGTGGTCCGTACCCGGTGCGACCGGTGCGGGTCCGCGGCCGGACCGGAGTGCGTCCTGATGGCCCCGGCGGGGACGATCCGCCCGCGGAACCCGGCGTCAGGCGGGGATCGCGGCCACCACGTCGATCTCCACGAGGATGTTCATCAGGTCGGAGCCGACCGTGGTGCGCACCGGGTACGGCTCGGTGAAGAACTCCCGGTACACCGCGTCGTAGGCCGCGAAGTCCCGGCGCAGGTGCTGGAGGTGGACCGTCACCTTGACCACGTCGTCCATGGTCAGCCCGCGCGCCGCGAGCACCGCCCGCACGTTGCGCAGGACCTGCGCGGTCTGCTCCGCGACCGTCTCGGGCACCGCTCCCGTCGCCGGGTCCTGCGGGCCGAACCCGGCGGTGAACAGCAGCCCGCCGGCCACCACGCCCTGGCTGTACGCCCCCGCGGGGTTCGGCGCGTCCTTCGTGCGTACCGCCTGCTTGCCCTGTGCGCTCATCCGGTCAGGTCTCCCTCTCGCTCGTTGACGGCGGCGAAGTGCCGCAGTTTCTCCTCGTCCACGCTGACGCCGAGACCGGGCCCCTCCGGCACCCGCAGCCGCCCGTTCTCCAGGTGCAGCGGCTCGATGATGTCGTCGGCGTGCAGGTAGTACATGCTGTCGATGGCGCGGGAGAGCACCGGGGTGCTGGCCACGACCGCGAGGTGCGCCGCGGTCGCGATGCCCAGTTCCCCGCCGCTGTGCAGGTTCATGCCGAGCCCGAAGGTCTCGCAGTGCGCGGCGAGCGCCTTGGTGGCCGCGATGCCGCCCCACTTGTAGACGTCACCGTGGATGACGTCCACGGCGTTGAGCCGCATCGCGGGGGCGAACTCCTCGAACCGCACGACGCACATGTTGGTGCACAGCGGTATCCGCACCTTCGCCTTGACCTGGCTCATGCCCTCGATGCCGGAGCACGGGTCCTCCAGGTACTCCAGGTTCAGCTCCTCCAGGGCGATGCCCGCCCGCACCGAGTCCGGCACCGACCAGGCCGCGTTGGGGTCGACCCGCAGGTTCACCTCGGGAAGCGCCGCGCGCAGCGCCCGCAGGATCGCCACGTCGCCCCGGACGTCCGTGGTGCCCTTGAGCTTGACCGCCTCGAAGCCGCCCTCCTCGACCACCCGCACGGTGTGCTCGGCCAGCGCCTCGGCCAGTGCCGCGCCGCTCGCCCCGGGGGCGTCGGCGCGGGTGATCAGCGCCGTGATCGGGACCTCGTCCCGGACCCGGCCGCCCAGCAGGTCCGTCACGGACTGCTCGGTCGCCTTGCCCATCGCGTCCCAGCACGCCACGTCGATGGCGGCGATCGCCGCGTAGCCGAGGTAGCCGTGGAAGAAGGGCACCATGTGGTGCCTGCGGTGGAAGCTCTCCAGGGCGAACGGGCTGGTGCCGATCAGCTCCTTGCCCAGCGCCTTGACGATCGCGGCGACCGGCCGGCCCCACATGGTCTCGCCCCAGCCCTCGACGCCGCTGTCGGTACGGATGCGCACCACGGTGCGGGTCTCTCCCGTCTTCGTCTCGAACGAGCTCGTGAAGGGGTTGACCAGCGGGAGGTTGACGACCCACACATCGACATCGACGATCTTCATACGTTTCTCTCCAACTCGGTGGTGACAGGTGCGGCGCCCGCGGGCACCGGCTCGGCGGCCGAGGACCGCGTCGAACGCAGCGGTGCTCGCTTCGAACCCGGCGGTGCTCGCTTCGAACCCGGCGGACGGCCGCGCCGACTCAGCGGTGCTCGCTTCGAACTCAGCGGGTGGCCTCGTCGAACGCCTGGATCGCCCGGGCCAGCCCGGCGGCTCGGTCGTCCAGCAGCCGCCGGCCGCGCGCGGCGTCGGCGGCGGAGGCGTCGTCGGTCGACCCGCCGACCCGGGCCCACTCGCCGTGGCGCTCCACGGTCAGGCCGGGGTAGGGCGGGTGGTCGAACAGGGGCGGCGGCTCCACCGGGGCGCGGGCCGGCACGGGGGTGCGGACGAGGTCCGGACGGGCCGCCAGCATCAGCGACGTCTCGAACCAGCCGGCGTGCCCCGGGGTGACCTCCGGCCGCCCGCCGTCGTCCTCGCCGGAGGTGACCGTCCAGTACGAGCAGGCCGCCACGGTGACCTCGGTGCGCAGCGCGAACCGCTTGACGGCCAGCCGCATGATCTCGTCGTTGCCGCCGTGGCCGTTGACCACCATGATCCGGTGGTAGCCGGAGGTGGCGAGCGAGTCCAGCACGTCGTCGAGGACCGCCCCGAGGGTGGCCGCGCTGAGCGACACCGCGGCCGCGAACAGGTGGTGCGGGCTGTGGCCGAAGGGCAGCGCGGGCAGGCGCACCAGCTCCGTACCGCCCTCGTCCCGCGCGAGCAGGGCCGTGGCCCGGTCGACCACCGCCTCCGCGAGGAGGGTGTCGGTGCCCATGGGCAGGTGGGCGGCGTGCTGCTCCTGGGAGCCGATGGGCAGCAGGGCGATGCCCCGCGCGCCGGCCGCGCGCACCTCCTGCCAGGTCGACTCGGTCAAGTTCGTGTGGATCACAGCACTACCTTCCTGAAACCCGGTCGTGGCAGAGTCGGCCCATGGCCGACGAACGTTTCCCCTTGCGACTGGTGCCCGCGCTCGAACCGGAGCCGGTCGCACCGCGTGGTCCACGCAGGCTGGGGGCGGTCGAACTGGTGCCCGGCCGGATCAGGGCCGCGGTGCTGGACCTGTCCGGCACCGTGGTGGAGCGGACCGAGACGGGGTACGACGCGGCGACCGCGCTGCCCGCCGATCTCGACGCCGCGCTGGCCCGCGCCGCCCGCGTCTTCGCCGGCGGCCGTCCGGAGGGCATAGGGGTGGCGGCGGCCGGACTGGTCGATCCCGACGCCGGGCTGATCACCGAGGTCAACGACGTGCCGGCGCTGCGCGGCTATCCGGTGGCGACCCGGCTGGAGGCGCTGACCGGGGTGCCGGTGCGGGTGGAGCACCACGCCAGGCTCCAGGTGCTCGGCGACCGGTGGTTCGGTCCCGGCCGCGGCCGGCGCACCTTCGCGTCGGTCTCGACCGGCGAGGTGCTGGGCGTGGGCATCCTCTACGCCGGCCAGGTGCTGGCCCCGCCCGGCGGCCGCAGCGGCGCCCACATGACGGTGTCGGCCAGCGGTGAGCGCTGCACCTGCGGCAGCCGCGGCTGCTGGAAGACCGTGGCCACCACCCGCTGGCTGCACGCCAGGGCGCGGGAGGCCGGCCTGGGGCAGGCGGTGTCGCTGGGTGCCCTGGTGGCACGCGAGGACGGCGCCGCGCGGCGGGTGGTCGAGGAGTACGCGGAGAACGTCGCCCTGGGCCTGGTCAACGTCCAGCAGCTCTTCGCCCCTGGGCTGTTCGTGCTGCACGGTGAGGCGCGTGAGGGCGGCGAGCGGTTCCGCGGGCTGATCGAGGAGCGGCTGCGCTCCGGCCTGGTGGGGGACGGCGCGGAGCAGCCGCGGGTCCTGGTGAGCACGGCCGCGGTCGACGACGTGGCGCTGCTGGGCGGCGCCGGGCTGGTGCTGTCGCAGTTGTAGCGGGGAGTGCCGGGGAGATCGTCGCGGGGGCTGCCGTGGCGGCGACGCGCGACGGCCCGGCTCGTATCCGGTCATCGCGGGTCCCCGGAGCCGGCGGGGCCGGGCGCGTCCGGGCCGGTGGTGGCGGCCGTCGCGGTCGGTACGGCGCGCCCGCGGCGGCCCCGGCGCGGATCGGGCACCGGCACCGCGTCCAGCAGTTGACGGGTGTACTCGTGGCGGGGGCGGCGCAGCACCTGGTCCGCGTCGCCGACCTCCACCAGCCGGCCCTGCCGCATCACGGCGATCCGGTCGGCCACCTGCTGCACGACGGCGAGGTTGTGGGAGACGAAGAAGTAGGTCAGGCCGCGCCGCTGCTGGAGCTCGGCGAGCAGGTCGAGGACGCGGGCCTGCACCGACACGTCCAGGGCGCTGGTCGGCTCGTCGAGCACGATCAGCCGGGGCTCGACCGCCAGCGCCCGAGCGATGGACACCCGCTGGCGCTGCCCGCCGGAGAACTCGTGCGGGTAGCGGTCCTGGATACCGGCGTCCAGGCCGACCGACTCCAGCAGCTCGCCCACCCGCTCACGGATGTACGCCCGCCCGCGCCTGCCGCGTGCCGCCGGGTCGTGGGTGACCATCGGCTCCGCCACGATGTCGGTGATCTTCATGCGCGGGTTCATGCTGGAGTACGGGTCCTGCAGCACGACCTGTATCTGGCGGCGCAGGCGGCGCAGTTCGGCCGGGGGAAGGGCGGAGAGGTCCTGCCCGTCGAAGCGGACGCTGCCCGCGGTGGGTTCCACCAGCCGCAGCAGCAGCCGGGTCAGCGTGGTCTTGCCGCAGCCCGACTCGCCGACCAGCGCGAGCGTCTCGCCCTCGCCGACCGTCAAGGACACGTCGTCCACCGCGACGGCGCCGTGCCGCCCGCCGAACTCCTTGCGCAGTCCGGCCAGTTCCAGCAGCGGCCGGCGGGTCTGGGGTGCCGTGCCGGCGTCGGTCGTCATGCCAGCTCCAATCGGGGGGTGGCGGCCAGCAGCCGGCGGGTGTAGTCGTCGGCCGGGTGGTCGAAGACGTCCAGCACGTCACCGGTCTCCACGACCGCGCCCTGGTTCATGACGGCCACCCGGTCGGCGGTCTCCGCGACCACCCCGAGGTCGTGGGTGATCAGCAGGACGGCCATGCCGTGCCGTTCCTGCAGCGAGACCAGCAGGTCGAGGATCTGCCGCTGCACGGTGACGTCCAGTGCGGTCGTCGGTTCGTCGGCGATGAGCACGCGGGGCCGGCCGACCAGCGCCGCGGCGATCATCACGCGCTGCCGCAGACCGCCGGAGAGCTCGTGCGGGTACTGCCGGAACCGGCGTTCGGGGTCGGGAATGCCGACCTCGTCCAGCGCCTCGACGGCCGCGGCGCCCGCCTGCGCGCGGGACATCCCCTGGTGGTGCCGGAGCACCTCGGCGACCTGGGCGCCGACCCGCCGCAGCGGGTCGAGGCTGGTCATCGGGTCCTGGAAGACCATGGCGATGTCCTGGCCCCTGATCCGGCCGAGTTCCTTCTCGGGGAGGGTGAGCAGGTCACGCCCGTCGAACAGGACCCGGCCGCCCGCGTAGACGCAAGGCGGCTGCGGGTTGAGCCGCAGCACCGACAGGGCGGTGGCCGTCTTGCCGCTGCCGGACTCGCCGACGACGGCGAGCGTTTCGCCCTGCGCCAGGCTCAGGCTGACCCCGCGGACGGCGTGCACGGTGGTGGTGTCCAGCCGGAAGTCGACGCTCAGGTCGGCGATCTCCAGGACCGGCTCGCGGGCCGGTGCGCCGGTGCCGACCGGCGGGTGGCCGGTGATCGGCTGGTCATGGGGGATCGGCTGGTCAGTGCTCATCGGCTTGTCAGTGGTCATCGGCGGTACGCCTTC
This sequence comes from Streptomyces sp. NBC_00448, assembly GCF_036014115.1. Taxonomy (NCBI): domain Bacteria; kingdom Bacillati; phylum Actinomycetota; class Actinomycetes; order Kitasatosporales; family Streptomycetaceae; genus Streptomyces; species Streptomyces sp. NBC_00448. The sequence continues at coordinate 865,194 of NZ_CP107913.1, read as the reverse complement.
GGGTCCGCGACGTCCCGCAGGGCGTCGCCGGTGATGTTGATGGCGAGCGAGGTGAGCATCAGTGCGATGCCCGGGAAGACCGCGACCCACCAGGAGGTGCCCAGGTACAGCTGGCCGTCGGCGAGCATCGACCCCCAGGTGACGGTCTCCTTGGGCACGCCCAGTCCCAGGTAGCTCAGCGACGCCTCGGCGACGATCGCGGCGGCGATGTGCAGCGTGCCGATGGTGGCCAGCGGCGCCATCACGTTGGGCAGCAGGTGGCGGCGCATGATGGCGACGTCGGTGACGCCGATCGCCCGCGCCTCGGTGACGAAGTCGCGGGAGCGCAGCGACATCACCTCCGAGCGCACCACCCGGGCGTACGACACCCAGCCGGTGATGCCCAGCACCAGGATCACGTACCACAGCCCGGAGCCGAAGAACCCGACGATGGCCAGGGCCAGCAGGATCGAGGGGAAGGCGAGCTGGACGTCGGCCAGCCGCATCAGCACCCGGTCGGGCCAGCCGCCGAAGTAGCCGGCGGCCAGGCCGATCACGGTGCCGATCACGCCGGCGAGCAGCGCCGCCCCGGCGCCGACCAGGAGCGAGACGCGGGTGCCGTAGATGACCCGGGAGAGCATGTCGCGGCCGAGCTGGTCGGTGCCCAGCAGGTGGGCGCCGCTGCCGCCGTGCTGCCAGGCGGGCGGCTTGAGCCGCATCAGCAGGTCCTGCGCGTTGGGGTTGTCGGGCGCGAGCAGCGGGGCGAAGAGCGCGGCGATCAGCAGGACCGCCAGGACGGCGAGCGCGACCACGGCGAGCTTGTTGCGCAGCAGGCCGGTCAGTACGGCGGAGCGCCGGCCGCGGGTCGCCGCGCGGGCGGGAGCCGCGGCGGGCGCGGCTGGTGAGGTCAGGGTCATCGGGAGTTCCTCACCCTCGGGTCGAGGAGGCTGTAGGAGAGGTCGACCAGCAGGTTGACCACGACGAAGGTGGTCGCGAAGAACAGCACGGTCGCCTGGACCAGCGGGAAGTCGCGGTTGGAGATGGCCTCGATCGTCAACTGGCCGACGCCGGGCCAGGAGAAGACCTGCTCGGTGAGGATCGCGCCGCCCAGCAGGCTGCCGACCTCAAGGCCCACCACCGTGACCACCGGCAGCGACGCGTTGCGCAGGCCGTGCGTGAGCACCGTCTTCACCGGGCCGAAGCCCTTGGCGCGGGCGGTGCGGATGTGGTCGGAGGAGAGCACGTCGATCAGCGACGAGCGCAGCAGCCTGGCGACGACCGCGATCGAGTAGACGGAGAGCGTGACGGCCGGCAGCACCAGGTTGGCGAAGGTGCCGTAGCCGGAGGCGGGCAGAGCGTGCAGGCCCACGGCGAAGACCAGGATCAGCAGGATGCCGACCCAGAACGGCGGGGTGGACTGCCCGAGCAGGACGCCGGTCATGATGCCGCGGTCCGAGGCGCGCCCGCGCCGCATGGCCGCCACGATGCCGGCGGGCACGGCGATGACGAGCGTCACCACCAGGGCCGCGGCGGCCAGTTCCAGGGTGGCCGGCAGCCGGTCGGCGAGCACATGGCCGACGGGCTCGTTGTAGGAGATGGAGTTGCCGAAGTCGAAGTGCAGCAGGCCCCAGATGTAGTCGAGGTACTGCGTGATCAGGGGCTTGTCCAGGCCGAGGCTGGCGCGCAGCACCGACTCCTGCTTGGCGGTGGCGTCCGGCGGGAGCAGCAGCTTGACCGGGTCGCCGGAGAGCCGGACGAGGAAGAAGGAGACGGTCGCGGTGCACAGCAGGACGAGCAGTGCCGTGCCGACCCGGATCAGGACCGCGCGCAGCAGCCCGGAACGGACGTCGAGCCGGGGCCGGCCCGTCCCCGCGGCGCGTGGCGGTCGGAGGGTGAGTTCGCTCATGTGGAGATCTCCGCACTCTGCATGGCCAGCACGCCGGCCGAACCCGGCTTCCAGCGCGGGCGGCTGTTGCGGGCGTAGATGTTGTCGATCTGGTACAGCGGGACGAAGGGGGCCTCGCGCTGGATGAGTCGCTGGAGGTCGGAGAAGGCGCGCTTGCGCTCGGCGGGGTCCTCGGACAGTTCCTCGACGTCGATGAGGTGGTCCGCGTCCTTGTCGTGCCACCTGCTCTGGCGGCGGTCGCTGCGGACGTTGGACTGGAGCATGCTCTCGCCGTCCAGCGTCCAGACGGTGCTGGCGGCCAGGTACATCGGCCCGAGCGCGTTGTGGTCGTCGGAGGTGAGCCGGTCGGCGTAGGTGCCGGGGTCGAGCAGCTGGACCTTGGCGTGCACGCCGGCCCGGGACAGCAGCCCGGAGATCGCCTCGGCGACGTTGGAGTCGATGTTGGAGGCGGTCAGCTGGGTGGAGAACCCGTTCGGGTGGCCGGCCTCGGCGAGCAGCTTGCGGGCGGTGTCCACGGAGCGGGTGAACGGCTGGACGGAGGGGTCGAAGCCGAACGCGCCGCGCGGGATCATCGCGGGCACCTCGGTGGCCTTGCCGCCGAGCACCGCCTTGATCAACAGCGGTACGTCCACCGCGTGGTTGAGCGCCTGGCGCACCCGACGGTCCTTCAGGGGCCCGTCGGCCAGGGTGTTCAGCGACAGGTAGGAGGTCCTGATGCCGGTGAAGCCGTCCAGCTTGACGCCGCCGTAGCCGTCCAACTGCTGCGCCGCGTCGGGGGTCAGGCCGGCCACGAGATCGACCTGGCCGCTTTGCAGCGCGGCGAGCGAGGAGGACGGGTTGGGTTGCGGGCTGAACACCAACTCGTCGACGTGCGGCCGGCCTTGCCAGTGGCCGGGGAAGGCGCGCATCCGCAACTGGTGGTCGCGCTGCCAGCGGACGAAGGTGAACGGCCCGGTGCCGACGGGGTGTTCGGCGAACCCGGCGTCCCCGACCTTGGCCAGGTAGCGCGGCGGGACGACCACGCCGCCGAAGAGCGAGAGCTTGTCCGGCAGGATCGGGTCGTGCAGGGTCGTGTGCACGTCGACGGTGAGCGGGTCGACGACGGTGACGTCCTTGACGTAACGCAGTTCGACGATCGGCGACTTGGTCGCGGGGTCCAGTACGCGCTCGATGCTGAACTTGACCGCCGCCGCGTCGCAGGGCTCGCCGTTGTGGAACGTGACGCCGGGGCGCAGGGTGAAGCGCCAGGTGGTCGCGCCGCGGGCGACCCAGGTCAGGGCGAGCCGCGGGTGCAGGAGGTTGTCCTGGCCGCGGGTGGTGAGCGTGTCGAACATGTTGATCAGGGCGTTCATCGACGTCATGTCGCCCTGTTTGTGCGGGTCCATGGTCTTGGGGTCGCCGGGCTGGGACACCCGCAGGACGTTTCCGGCGCTGCTCGCGGGGCTGGTGCCGCACCCGGTGAGCAGTGCCGGAGCCGCGACAGCCGGGATCAGCAAGCCGCCGAGCCGCAGGATGTCGCGGCGGGCCGGGCGATTACGGTCCACGTTCCTCCCTTGACGATGTCGTTCCATTGGGCAGCACATCCGTTCCGGCAGATGGAATGATGGGCTAAGCTAGGCGACATGGCGAAGATGGTCAACACTCGGATCGGCGAGCAGGGCCGCGCGAAGGGTCCGATCGACAAGGCGATGGAAGTGCTGGAAGCGCTCGTCGAACCCGGTGGGCCGCACCGGTTGGGCGATCTCGCCCGGCGCACCGGCCTGACGAAACCGACCGTCCACCGCCATCTGCAGACCATGGCCGAGTTCGGCTTCGCCCAGCCCGTCGACGGCGGCCGCTACCGCGCCGGGCCGCGCCTGCTCGGCCTCGCCGCCGCCGCCCTGCACGACGGCCAGGACCTGCGGCTGGCCCGCCCGGTGCTCGCCGAACTGCACCGCCGCACCGGCCAACTCGCCTGCTACGCCGTACGGCACGGGGACGACGCGGTCCACCTGGAGCACTCCGACGCGCCGCCTGAGTTCCGGATGGGCGTGCGACCTGGCGGCCGTACGCCGCTGTACCGCAGCGGACCGGGCCTGGCGATGCTCGCCGCGCTGCCGCCGGGGGAGTGCGCCGACGTGCTCGACGGCGTACCGCCGGAGGAATGGGCCGCGCACCCGATCGGCGACGCCGGCGCGCTGCGCGCGGTGCTGCGGGAGGCCGCCGAGCGCGGCTACGCCGTCGACGACGGATACGGCGAACCCGACGTGCGCTCGGTCGCCGCGCCCGTGCTCGACGAGACCGGGCAGGTGGTCGGCGCGGTCGGCGTCAGCGGGCTGACGTTCACCCTCGACGAGGAGAGCGTGCGGCTGTTCGGCCCGATGGTGCGCGCCGCCGCCCGCGCCGTCTCCGCCGGCCTCGGCGGACGCGCGCCGTCGCTCGGCGTGGTGGGCCGGACCGCGGAGGACGAGCGGGACCAGGGCGCGGAAGGGGAGCGGGTATGAGCTCCCTGCGCGATCTGCTCGCCGACGGCCGGGAGCGCGAGGTCTACTCCGCGGCGGCGTGGTCCGTCGGCGACGCGGCCGGAACCCGGGACCGGGGCTGGACCGGCACCAGGAGCTGGGGCGGCGAACCGCTGGACGGCACCGACCTGTGGGACCTCGCCTCCGTCACCAAGCCCGTGGTGGGGCTCGCGGTGATGGCCCTGGTCGACGCGGGCGCGCTACGGCTGACCGACACCATCGGCGACCACCTGCCGGAATACCGGGACGGCGACAAGGCGGAGTTGACGGTCGGTCAGCTGCTCGCGCACACCTCGGGCATCCCCGGCCAGGTCCCCCTCTACCGCGAACACCCCACCCGCGCCTCCCTCCTGGAGGCGATACGCCTGCTGCCGCTCACGGCCGCACCCGGGACGCTCGTGCAGTACTCCTCGCAAGGCTTCATCATCCTGGGCCTCATCGCCGAGGCCGCCGCGGGGGAGACCCTGGACGTCCTGGTGGAGCGGCTGGTGTGCGGCCCGCTCGGGATGACCGGCACCGGCTTCCGCCCGGCCGCCGAGGCCCGGCGGCGCGCGGTGGCCACCGAGGACTGCCCGTGGCGCGGCCGGGTCGTGGTCGGCGAGGTACACGACGAGAACGCGGTGGTGCTCGGCGGCGTCGGCGGGCACGCCGGCCTGTTCGCCCCGCTCGCCGACATGGAAGGGCTCGCCCTGTCCCTCGCCGGCGGCGCCCGGGAACTGCTGCGCCCCGACACCTTCCGGCAGATGACGGCCGTCCACTCCGAGGGCCTGGCGCTGCGGCGCTGCCTCGCCTGGCAGGGCCAGGACCCCGTGGACTCGCCCGTCGGCCGGTCCTTCGGCCCCCGCTCCTACGGCCACACCGGCTTCACCGGCACCAGCGTCTGGATCGACCCGGACACCACCCGCTACGCCGTCCTCCTCACCAACCGGGTCCACCCCTCCCGCACCACCGACGGCATCGTGGCGACCCGCCGCGCCTTCCACGACGCGGCGAGCTGACGAGCCGAGGCGACGCGGCAACCTGACGCGGCGAGCTGATGCCGCGTCAGCTCACGTCAGCTCGACTCGTCGCGCAGCCACTGCTGCTGCGCGCTGAAGAGGTTCGGCAGCCGGATCGAGGCGAGCACGGAGCGCAGCTCGCCGCGCTGCGTCCCGCCGACCAGGACGGCCGCCGACACCTCCCGCCAGTCCGTGACGGTGTCCAGCCGTTCCATGTCCGCGCAGCTCAGTCCGGCGAGGTCGAGGGGGATGACGGTATGGCTGAGGTGCCAGATGCCGACGTCGACCTGGCGCCGCAGCACCGCTGTCGGGACCTCGGGGAACCGGCAGTTGACGTAGGTGTACCCGCGGTCGGGGGGGAAGGCCGACTGCGTGAGGAGCACGTGGTCCGGTGAGTCGTCGTCGATCGCGACGCGGGCGCCGGGGCCGGGCGGGTCGTCGCCGGTGCGGGTGACCGCGACGAGGCGGTGGGGCGCGTAGTACGTGCCCGGCGCCAGCGTCAGCGAGGGCGCCGCGTCGGAGGCCTGGGTCGCACCGCGAAACGCCCCCGACGAGACGACGGCGAGGTCGTACGCGCCCGCGTGCAGGGCGGCGAGGCGCCGGGTACCGCCTCGCTGGTGGCGGATGGTGTGGGGCACGCCCAGTTCGGTGAGTTCGCCGGCGAGGGCCTCGGTGAGGGCGTCGATCTCGGCCGGGCCGCTGGGCGGGAAGAGCAGCCGCAGCGGGGCCAGTCCGGCGATGTGCCAGGCCGCGCCGACATGGAGCGACCCCACGGTGCGCCCCTGGTGGCCGTGCGACGCGGTCACGAGCGCTTCCTGGTCGGCGAGCGTCTTGATGGCCCGCTGGACCGTGCCCGCGCTGGCTCCCACGGTGCGCAGGTAGTGGCTGTTGGTGGGGAGCGTCTCGCCGACGCCGACCCGCAGCGCGTCCACCACGATCGCGCGCAGCACCTGGTCCAGCGGCCGACGGACGGCCGGCGCGGGCAACTGGTTCGTGCCGTGCACCTGGGAACTCCCGCTTCTCTCGCTCGCGCGACAGGACCGCGCGGTACGGCCCCCGACTGGTCACGTTACAGCGGGCCCGTGATCACGCTCCAGCGCACACAGCGTTGACACCTCGGCTCTTCGCCCGTACCTTTGCTCCGAAATTCGAGTACTCCAAATATGGAGTACTCTGGAACGGTCATCGGCCGAGGGAGTCCGGATGCATCTCACGCTGGAGGCGGTGGCGGCTGCCGCCGCGGGCGGCCTGTTCGCCGCCGCTGTCGGAGCCCTCGCGGCATTCGTGCTGTGCGGGCTGATGATCCTGGTCGGTGTCGCCGCCGTGATCGGCGCGGGGAACCCCTGGTTCCTGGAGCACGTCGCGCTCGGGGAGTGGTTCGGACCGCACATCGCCTTCGCCGGCGCGGTCGGCGCACTCGCCTACGCGGCGCGGCGCGGCAGGACCGCCACCGGTCGGGACATCGTGCCCGGGCTGCTCGGCCTCGCGGACCCCGGCACCCTGCTCGCGGGCGCGGCCTTCGGGGTACTCGGCCTGGTCGTCCAGAGCGCCCTGAACACGAGCGACTGGATGACGCGGTACGCCAACACCACCGCCCTCACCGTGGTCGCCTCGGCGTTCGTCGCGCGGCTGGTGTTCGGCCGGACCGGGCTGTTCGGCCACGCGGAGGTCAGCCGGCTCAGAGACCGCTTCCGCACCACGCGGACCGCGGCCTGGCTGCCGGCGCAGGAGAAGCCGGTGATGGCCGCACTGCTCGGCCTCGCCGTCGGGTTCCTGGCGTCCTGGTCGGCGGTCGAACTGGTCAGGACCGATCCGTCGCTGAGCCTGGCGGCCGGCGTCCTCGCCTTCGGCGTCTCCGCGCTGTCCCTGGTCTTCCTGGCCACGCCGGTGACCGTCCCCGCCACCCACCACATCACGTCCGTCGCCGCCGCGACCGGCCTGGCGTTCTCCTCCGTATGGGTGGGCGCGCTGGCCGGCTTGGCCACAGCCCTGGTCGGCGAGGGAGCCTCGCGGGTCTTCTTGATCCACGGCGACACGCACATCGATCCCCCGGCCGTGGCGATAGCCGTCATGACGCCGGCCTGCCTGACGCTGGCCACCGTGCTCACCTGACGGCTCCGGCCCGCCACCGCTCCGCACCGACAGAAGGAACAAGGAACACCGTGCCTGACATCTCGCCTCTCCTGGACCAGCTCGCCGACGACCTCGGGATCGATGCGATCAGTACCGACCCCGCGGCCCTCGCCGCCACCAGCCACGACACCTGGCCGGTCGCCACCAAGTGGAACCGGCAGGACAAGCACCCGTACCAGGCGCAGGCCGTGGTCAGGGCGGCGACCGAGCAGGACGTCGTGACGGTGCTGCGCGCCGCCGGCGCCACCGGCACACCGGTGACGACCCGGGCGCTGGGCTCGTCCGTCACCGGGCAGCCGCTGCCGACCCGCGGCGGCATCGTGCTGGACGTCTCCGGCCTGGTCGGGCCCCCTGTCGTCGACGAGATCGACATGACGGTGACCGTGCCGGCCGGCAACAACGGCGGAGAACTCGAGGACGCGCTCAACGCGTCCGGATGGACCATGCGCTTCTCCCCGCAGTCGCTGTACCGCTCGTCGGTCGGCGGGTGGCTGGCCACGCTGGCCACCGGCCAGTTCTCCTCCCGCTACGGCGGGGTCGAGGACCTGGTCGTCGGCTACCGCGTGGTGCTGGCCACCGGCGAGGCGGTGGAACTCAAGGCGTCCCCGAGGGCGGCCATGGGACCGGACCTGCGTCAGCTCTTCCTCGGCTCGGAGGGCACCCTCGGCGTGGTCACCCAGGTGACCTGCAAGATCGTCCCGCTGCCGAAGGAGCGTCTGCTCCAGACCTTCCGGCTGCCCGACCTGGCGGCGGGCCTGGACGTCATGCGCGGACAGGCCGCGCTCGGCCTGAAGCCCTTCCTGCTCCGGCTCTACGACGTCGACGAGGCCCGGCACGCGCTGAACGACGCGCACATCGACCGCCCCGTGCTGTTCGCCGGCACCGAAGGGGAGCCGGCCGTCGCGGCCGCAGAACTGGAGGTCCTGACCGATCTGGCCACCGCGCGCGGCGCCGACCTGCTCGGCCCGGAGCCGGCCGCGGCGTGGATGGCGCGCCGGTTCGACTTCTCCACCGTGGAGAAGCAGCTCGACGCACCCGGCGGCTTCGCCGAGACCATCGAGGTCGCCCACACCTGGCGGCACGTCCTGGAACTCCACGCGGCGCTGAAGGAGGCCCTGAAGCCCTTCGCGGACGAGGTGCTCGCGCACTTCTCCCACGTGTACACGCAAGGGACCTCGATGTACCTCATCCTGCTCGGCCACGCGCCCGACGACGCCGCGGCCACGGAGCGCCTGGAGACGATCTGGGCGACCGCGATGGAGGTCTGCCTCCAGCACGGCGCCGAGCTGTCCCACCACCACGGCGGCGGACTCGCCCGCTCGCCCTACTCGCGCCGCTCGCTGGGATCGGCCCACCTCGTGCTGCGCAAGCTCAAGCAGGCGCTGGACCCCGACGCCCTGCTCAACCCCGGCAAGCTCGGTCTGTGACCGGCCGGGCCACCCTCCCTCCCGGCACCGCCTCCACAGCGGCGCCCTCCCAGGACATGGAGCTCGACGATGAGTGACCCATCCCGCCTTCTCGTCATCGACGAGGGCACCACAGGAACCCGCGCCCTGGTGTTCGACGGCGCGGGCGCCGTGCGCGGCCGCGCCTACAGCGAGTTCACCCAGTTCCACCCGGCCGCCGACCGGGTGGAACACGACCCCGAGGAGATCTGGCGGCTCACCTCCGCCCGTATCGCCGACGCCCTGCGCGAGAGCGGCACCCGGGCCGAGGAACTGTCCGGCATCGGCATCACCAACCAGCGCGCCACCACGGTGCTGTGGGACCGCGGCACCGGCCGGGCCGTCGCTCCGGCCATCGTCTGGCAGGACCTGCGGACCGCGGCGATGGCGGACCGGCTGCGGCCCGAGTGGGGGGCGGCCGTCCAGGCCCGCACCGGCTGGACGCCGGCCCCGGTCTACTCGTCGCTGTCGCTGTGCTGGATGCTGGAGCACGACAAGGACCTGGCCCGGCGCGCCGAGGCCGGCGAACTGGCCTTCGGCACCATGGACTCCTGGCTCATCCACCGGCTGTCCGGCGGCGCCGTCCACGCGATCAGTGCGTCGAACGCCGCGGTCACCGGCTCCTACGACCTGCTCACGGACTCCTGGTACCGCGACTGGCTCGGCGCGCTCGGCCTGCCGATGAACCTGTTCCCGCAGGTCGTCGACGACTCCGGCCACATCGCCACGACCGACCCGGCCGTCCTGGGGGCCGAGGTGCCGATCGCCGCCGCGGTCGCCGACCAGTCGGCGGCACTGTTCGGACAGGGATGCGTCCACCCCGGCGACGCCAAGACCACCCACGGCACCGGGACCTTCCTCGACGTCAACACCGGCAGCACCCCGGTGATCTCCCGGCACGGGCTCAGCACCATCATCGCCTGGCGCCGCGACGGCCGGACCACCTACGGCCTGGAGGGGTACGCCCCGGTCACCGGCGCCGCCGTGCAGTGGCTGCGCGACGGGGCCGAACTGCTCGGCAGCGCCGCGGAGACGGAGGAGTTGGCCCGCAGCGTCGACGACAACAACGGCGTGTACTTCGTGCCGGCCCTGACCGGCCTCGGCGCCCCGTCCTGGGACGCCAGTGCGCGGGGCCTGCTCATCGGCATCTCGCCGGGCACCACCCGCGGCCACCTGGCGCGCGCCGCGCTGGAGGGGATCGTCTACTCCATCAAGGACTTCATCGAGCTGATGTCCGAGGAGTCCGGACGCGCCGTCACCTCGATGCGGGCCGACGGCGGCGCCTCCGCCAACGACTTCCTGCTCCAGTTCCAGGCCGACATGCTCGGCGCGGTGATCCACCGGCCCTCCAACGTCGAAGCGACCGCGTCGGGGGCCGCCTACCTGGCCGGGCTCGCCGTCGGCACCTGGTCCGACCCCGAGGACTGCTTCCGGGCCACCGGCGACGACGCGGTCTTCGTCCCGGCACTGGACGACGCCTCCCGCGACGCCCGGTACACGCAATGGAAGCGCGCGGTCGAGCGCGCGAAAGGATGGGTCGTCCAGCAGTGAAGCGATTCTCGCCGTCAGAACTGCCCACCGAGGCCGACCTCCTCGTCATCGGCGGGGGCATCACCGGGGCCTCGGTCGCCCGGGACGCCGCGCTGCGCGGGCTGTCCGTGGTCCTGGTCGACCGCGACGACTTCGCCGGCGGCACCTCCAGCCGGTCGTCGAAACTCATCCACGGCGGCCTGCGGTACCTCCAGACGTACCAGTTCAGGATGGTCCACGAGTCGGTCCGCGAGCGCGAGGTCATGATGCGCATCGCACCCCACCTGGCCGACCTCCAGCCGTTCATGTACCTGATCTACGACGGCTACCCCGAAGGGCGCGCGCTGCTCAACCTCGGCCTGACCTTCTACGACGCCTTCTCCCGGGCGCCGTTGAAGCGGTGGCACCGCATGCTGGGCCGCGACGCGGTGCTGCGCCGCGAGCCGCACCTCAACGCCACCGGCCTCAAGGGCGCCGGGCTCTACCACGACGCCCTCACCGACGACGCCCGCCTCGTCATCGACGTGCTGGAGTCCGCGTCCCGGGCCGGCGCGCTGCTGGGCAACCACCGCGAGGTCACCGGCTTCCTCCGGGACGGCGGCCGGATCGCGGGCGCCGAGGTCGTCGACCGGCTCACCGGCGAGCACATCACCGTACGGGCCAGGACCGTGGTGAACGCCGCCGGTCCCTGGGTGGACCGGGTCCTCGGGCTGGAACGCGCACCCGAACACCCCACGCTGCGCCCCACCAAAGGGGTGCACATCGTGCTGCGCACCGAGGACTTCCCGCTGCACACCGCCGTGTTCCTGCGCTCCCCCTCGGACTCCCGCGTGGTGTGGCCGACCCCCGCGGGCGACGGCCGGCATGTGTATGTCGGCACCACCGACACCGACTTCAGCGGCTCCCTGGACGAAGTCGTCGGCGACGAGGAGGACTTCACGTACCTGCTCGAAGCGGCCAACCACGCGCTGCCCGGCGCGCACGTCGACAGCAGCCACATCGTCGCCTCCTGGGCGGGCCTGCGCCCCCTGATCGCACCCCTGCCGGGAACGTCCAACTCGGCCGCGTCCCGCGAGCACAGCATCACCGTCGGCGACTCGGGCCTGATCACCGCCGCCGGCGGAAAGCTGACCACCGCCCGCCTCATGGCGGCCCAGATCGTCGACACGGCCGCCGGGCAGCTCGCCGACCGGTGGGGTCTGCACGGCCTGCCGCCGTCCAGCACCGGCAAGGCCCCGATCGCCGGCGGGGACCCCGGCGAACTCGCCGGCGCCCGGCAGGCGTTGAGCACGGCACCCGTCGCGGAGGCCACCCGGCAGCGATGGCTGCGCCGGTACGGCGGGAACGCGGCGCCGCTGGCCCGCGCGGCCACCCGGCACGCGGCGGACGGCGAACCGATCGGCGACAGCGTGCTCACCCCTGCCGAGATCCGGCACGCCGTCGTCCACGACATGGCCATGACCGTGTCGGACGTCCTCGTCCGGAGGACCGGCTCCTTCTTCTGGTCCGCCGACGGCGACGCCGCCGCCGTCGAGCAGGTCTCCGACGCCCTGGAAGCCGAACACGGCTACTCGCCGCACGACCGGGCCCGCCAGCAGGCCGACTACGCGCACTGGGTCGCCCGCAACCGGGGAACCCGGCCGCGATGAGCGACGATCACGGCCCCGGGGACACCGACGGGGAGCGGTGCGGGGGGACCCACGGGGGAATCCAGGTGCCCGGGGCGTCGGGGGTGGGGGCGGTGGCCGCGAGGTGGGTGCGGAGGGTGGCGAGCGCCGGGTGGGGGTTGTCGCGGTGCCAGAGGAGGGAGTGGGGGTAGACGGGGGTCGGATCGGTGATCGGGATGCGGCGCAGGTCGTAGCCGGCGGGCCAGACGAGGCGGGCCCGGGTGCCCATGAAGGTGGCGAGGGCCGGGGTGTCGGCGATGGTGTCGAGGAGCGCGTCGGAGCCGAAGTTGGGGCCGGTGGCCTCGATGGTGAGGTCGTACGCGGCGAGGAGGTCGTCGTAGTAGGCGGCCCACTCGGTGCCGGGGGTGATGCCGGGCATCCAGATCCGGTGCCCGGCGAGCTGGGCGACGGTCACCGACCGGGCGTTCGCCAGCGCGTGGGCGGGGCCGGTGAGGAGCTGGAGCGTCTCGTCGAGTACCCGGACGGACTCGATGCCCTCGGGAAGGGGCCGCCCGGGGGCAGCGACGGCACGGAAGGACGCGTCGATCGCGCCGGACCGGATGGAGGCGACGGCCGTCTCGATGTCGAACAGCATCAGCACGTCGAGTTCGATCTCGGGGTACGCGCGGTGGAAGTCGCGCATCAGGCCGGACGCCGCGCCGCGCGAGGAGATGACGTCGACCCGCAGTTGCCGGCGGCCGGTGCCCACGGACGCGACGGCCCGCTCGGCGACGCGCAGCAGTTCGCGCGCGTGGGGCAGGAACGCCTGCCCGTCGATGGTGAGTTCGGCGCCGCGCGCGGTCCGGGTGAACAGCCGCACGCCGAGGGTGCGTTCCAGCGCGGCGATGCGCTTGGAGACGGCCTGCTGGGTGACCGCCAGTTCCGCGGCGGCCTCCTGGAACTGCCCCGCGTCGGCGGCGGCGACGAAGGTCCGGACGGCGGCGAGATCCATGGTGACAACCCTAGTCCCACAACCGGTGGTTGTGGGACGGCGGTGCTTGGGTGGTCCTTCGGCGATGCTTCGGCGGTGCTCGGCGGCGGCAACCGCGCTCCCGGTGACGCCTCCGGTCGCGCCTCGGTTGTGCGGGCCGGCGGCGACGCCTCGACCCGCCCTTCGGCGATCGGATAATCGGTTGCCGCCGGCGCCGGCGGCGGATGCAATGTCCGCCATGGCCATCCAGGTGCGCCCGCCTGGTGAGAGCGGCGGCGTGCCACCCGGCCCCGCCGAACCGCGCTCCGCGACCCGGGCGCACCGCACCCGACTCGTCACACGGGAGACGCCGGCGCATGAACACGCCACCACCGCAGCCCGAAGCGGACCGGACCGACGGATCAGCGGTCCGGATCGGCGCCCTCGTCCCGCTGACCCCGCCCGGCTGGGTCGAGGCGGGCCGGCACCTGCTCGCCGGGCTGGAACTGGCAGCCCGCGAGGTCAACGACGCCGGCGGTATCGCCGGGCGGCCGCTGGAACTGCTGGTCCGGGACACCGCGGCCGATCCGCGGCGGGCCGAAGCGGCCATCGACGAGCTGGCCGGCCTGGGGGCGGTCGCCGTCGCGGGGGAGTACCACAGCGTCGTCGCCCGCGCCGCCGCCACCAGGGCCGACGCCCTCGGCCTGCCGTTCCTCTGCTCCTCGGCGGTCCTCGACGCGCTCACCGAGCAGCCGACACGATGGGTCGCCCGCCTCGCCCCGGCGCAGTCCCACGGCTGGCGGATCTACGCCGACTTCCTGCTCGCCGCGGGTCACCGCCGGATCGCCGTGGCGACCCAGCCGAGCGCCTACTGGGCGGCAGGCACCCGCATCCTGCGGGACCACCTCGCGCCACGCGGCGGCACCGTCCTCGAACTCGACGCCGCCGCGCTCGACCCCGCCGCCCTGTGCGACGGGCTCGCCGCCGGTCGCGCGACGGCCCTCCTCCTGCTGGTCGGCCACCCGGAACCGGCGGTGCCGATCGTCACGGCGGTACGCCGCGACCCGCGCCTCGCCGGGATGCTGCTCGGCGCCCCGGCCGGGCAACCGGAGTTCGCCGGGTGGGAGACGGTGCTGGGCGCCGACGGCGCCGCGGTCCCGTTCCTGCGCTACCTGCCGGAGCAACTCGGCCCGCTCGGCGTACGCGTCGGGACCGCGCTGCGCGAACGGCTCGCCGAAGCGCCCTCCTTCGTCGCGTTCGAGGGCTACGACACGGTCACCGTCCTCGCCGACGTGCTGCGCGCGCACGGCACGGACCGGGCACGTATCGCCGAGTCCTGGCCGCACGTCGCGGTCGAGGGCACCCGCGGGCAGATCCGGTTCACCCGCACGCCCGGGATCGGCGTGTGGCAGTGGGCGTGGCCGCCGGTCCGCGTCGTCGACCGGGACCCGGCGGCACCCGACCGCTTCCGCGTCCGCCACGCCGGCTGAGGGGGGTCCCGCCGGGGGAGAGCGGGCGGCGCTGCCTGCGCGTCAGGGCCGACGCCCCCGGTCGTCACATGCGCCGCATCCGCCTTGCGAACCTCGCACGCCTCCCGCACCTCCCGCACCTCGGCGGAGCAAGTGCGGCACAGAGGTGTCGCGGGCCGTGTGCAACGTTGTAATCTCGGCTCGGCTCGAACGTGATCAGACGTGTTCTCCCCCCTCGACCGTCTATCAAGGAGGCGGTCATGCCCCGCACAGCATCCAGCCGTCCGCTGCGATCCGCCGGGAACGTCGCGCTCGTCCTGCTGCTCACCGTCCTGTGCTGCATGGGCCTGAGACCGTCGAGCGCGCACGCGGCCGGCGGGACCTTCCGCAACCCGCTGGGCACCAGCCCCGACCCCTACATGACCTACTACCAGGGCAACTACTACCTGGCCGCCACCGAGGGCGACGCCGTGCGCATCGCCGTCGCGCCCACGCTGGGCGACCTGCTCACCGCGCCGCGCGTCACCGTCTGGCAGGACCCCGACGCCTCCCGCAACCAGCAGGTGTGGGCGCCGTCGTTCTATCTGATCGACGGGCACTGGTACATCTACTACACCGCCGACAACGGGGTGGACGACAACCACCGCCTCTACGTCGTCGAGTCCGAGGGCACCGACCCGCTCGGCCCGTACCACTTCAAGGCCGAGCTGCAACCGCCGAACGCCCCCGACGAGTGGGCCATCGACCCCGTGCTGCTGCGGCAGAGCGACGGGAACCTCTACCTGCTGTGGTCCGGCGCCGGCACCGAGGGCCACAACCTCATCTACATCGCCCCGATGTCCGACCCCTGGACGGTCTCCGGCGACCGCGTGTACCTGCCCTCCGACGGCGGCTGCTCCACCATCCGCGAGGCCCCCTCGATCCTGCAGCACGACGGCACCACGTACCTCGTCTACTCCACCTGCGACACGGGCCTGCCGGACTACCAGCTCTGGATGAAGTCCATTCCGAGCAGCGCCGATCCGCTCCAGCCGGGCAACTGGACCCAGCACGCGGGAGCGGTCTTCTCCCGCAACGACGCGACGGGCGTGTGGGGCCCCGGCTCCAACGGCTTCTTCAAGAGCCCGGACGGCACCGAGGACTGGATCGTCTACCACGGCAAGAACACCTCGGACTACACCTACGACGGTCGCACCACCCGTGCGCAGAAGATCAGTTGGAACGCCGACGGCACCCCGGACCTCGGTGCGCCGCTCGCCGCCGGCGCCACCCAGGACCTGCCGTCCGGCGACCCCGGCGGCGGCTCGTACTGGATCAACGACACCGGCAGCAGCAGCGGTTCGGGCTCGATCGCCTACACCGGCGACTGGAACTCCGGCGGCGGCTGCGGCGTCCAGTGCTTCTGGGGGGACGACCACTGGAGCGCCGAGCCCGGCGCCACCGCCACCTGGACGTTCACCGGCACCCGGATCGCCCTGCTGTCGGTGCGCGACACCGGCAACGGCATCGCCGCCTTCTCCGTCGACGGCGGCCCGGAGACGACCGCCGACTACTACGGCGCGATCCGGATGGGGGAGCAGCTGAACTACGTGAGCCCCCAACTCGCCTACGGGCAGCACACGTTGCGGGTGCGGGTCACCGGCGACAAGAACGCCTCCTCCGGTGCCGCGTACATCTCCATCGACCGCGCCGAGGTCTACTCCAACTGACCTTCTTGCCGAGGCTGTTGAGCGGCACCAGGCCATTCGGACCGGCCGCGGTTCCTGACGGCACGTCAGGAACCGCGGGCCGGTCAGTCGCCCAGCACCAGCCGTTCGAGCGCCGCGCGGGCCCGCGCGTCGGCCTCGGCCCGCTGCGCCAGCGCCGCGGCCAGCTCGGCCGCCCACGCGTCCAGCGCCACGGGAGTGCGCGACAGCACCACGCCGCGTACCACGGTGGCCACCTCGCCCTGCGGCCGTCCGTGCGCCAGGGTCAGGATCAACCGCCGGTCGTCCAGGGCGACTTCGAGCCGCTCCACCCGTCCCTCGCGTCCGGCGAGCCGGTCGCTCATGGTGCGCTTGCGCTCGGACGTCACCGAGCCGGCCGGCAGCGCGTCCGCCAGCGACCCGGTCAGCACCTTGGCGTAGATCTCCAGGTCGGCCGAGTCACGGCGCAGCGCGGCGGCCACCATGTCGATCGACGCGCCGGAGGCCGGCTCCCCGCCGTCGCGCGTGCCGCCTTCGCCCGTACCGCCTTCGTTGCCCGCCCGCCCCTGGAACGGGTCCTGCTCGCTCATCGTCGTCCCCATGCTCGTGAAGTCGTCCTGTCCCGCGGATGCCGAGCCTGTCACCCGTCGAGACTGAGCACCATCGTGGGCCGCTCGATCTCGTGGTCGGGCCGCAGCGGCCGGACCGCCGTGCCGATCGAGAAGAACTCCGTGGTGTGGCCGCCCCACCGGTGGTTGTGCGCGTTGAGCTGCACCCCGACCACCCCTTCCGCCTGGAGCGCCTCCGCCTCCGCCTGCATCCGCGCCATGGCCAGCTCGCGGGCGTCGTACAGCGCCTGCGTGAACTGCTCGATCTCCACGTTCCGGCCCATGTTCGACATCACCGAACCCATCTTCTGGTGCGCGATGTGGTAGACGCAGCTGCCCATCACCATGCCGAGCGGCGCGTAGCCGGCCCGGATCAGCGTCCAGAAGTCCTGTCCCGACAGGTCCGAGGTGAACGGCTGTCCCTTGTTGTTGCGCCAGGTGCCGCCGCCGGGAGGAGCGGCGTCGCCCTTGACGGCGGTGCCGATCGCGATGAACTCCGCGATGTCCTTGCCGAACTCCCGCGCCTCCACGGTCAGCCGGACCCCGACGATGCCGTCCGCGCCCAGTGCCGCGGCCTCCGCCTCCATCCGGGTCATGGCCAACTCCCGGGCGTGGTACATCGCCTGGCTGAGGGTGTCCAGCTCCTGGTTCTTGCCCCAGCGGCCGAACTGGATGCCGACGTGGTAGATCGAGCTGCCCAGGACCAGGCCGATCGGCTTGAAGCCCGCCTCCCGCACCAGCAGGAACTCGTTCACCGACAGGTCGCTGGTGAAGATCGACCCGGCGCGGCCGGGCGCCAGCTCGGACAACCGACGCATCGCGTCTGCGGGAACGCCCTCGGCGCTCGGCTGTTCGTTCGTCATGTCAGTACCCCTCGTCAACCGTGCGATGGTGCGATGCGAAAGCGGTCAGGGACGGTGGCGGCTCCGCGGCCGGCCGGCCGTCCCGGTCGTTCTGGTCGTCCTCGTCCTCGTCCTCGTCGTCCTAGTCGTTCAGCTCGCTGATCTCCTGGACCAGCCGCCGGTACTCCGCGCGGTCCGCGTACGGACTGGACGCGACCGTCGCCAGCCGCTTGCGCAGCCTGACCCCGCGGTCGCCCAGCGGCATCACCGACAGCGTGCGCGGCGGCTCCTTGCGGACGTGGAAGCGTGCGATGCTGGTGCCGATCATCGTCGCCTCCGCGACGTGGTCCTCCTGGTCGGAACTGCCGGACCGCAGGCAGCTCTCCGCCCACACGCGCAGCTCGCTGTCGGCCATGACGACCCCGTCGCCGCCCCGCCGGGCGCTCTGCGCCCTGAGCTGGCTCCGGGCGTCGGAGCGGACCGCGTGGACCAGGTCGCTCCACCCGCTCACCTCGATGTTGGACCAGGAGAACGTCTGCGACGCGGTCCGGTAGTCGTCGTGCCGGACCCCGATCGACATGCCCACCAGCAACTCGACCGGCACCCACCCGGCACCGAGCAGCTTCGCGAAGCCCTGCCCGTCCAGATGCGAGGTGAACGGCTGCTCGACGTGCCGGCTGCCCCGCGCCCGCACCGCCGTGCCGATCACCTTGAACTCCAGGCAGTTGGCCTGGCCGATGAACGGTGCCATGGTCAGCGCGGCAGCCACCACGCCGTCGCCCCCGAGCGCCCGGCACTCCGCGGACATCCGACCCAGCGCGGTGCGCCGGGCCTCGTCGAAGACGCCGACCAGCGCCTGCGACGGGGAGCCGCCCCCCGACAGCGCGACCGGGGCGCCGGTCCTCGAACCGAAGGTATAGCTGTACCGGGCGCCCGGGTACTGGCAGTCGTGATAGCCCCAGTACCTGCCGCTGCGACCGATGTGGAACACCGCGGAACCCATCACCTGGCCGACCGGTTCGAAGCCCACGGAGCGGATCGCCGCGAACTCCCCGGTGGACAGCGCGGACGTCCACGTCCCGCTGCCCCCGGCCGAGGCCAGCCGTTCGGCCGCGGCGGGCGGAAGGCCCTGCCCGCTCCATGACACCGACATCGGTCCCCCGTCTCCCACTGGGCGTAGCAGCGATGCTCTGCCCTGAACCTTAGAGGCTCCCACCCCCACCCCGCTCAAGGACGCGCTCCACCACGACAGCAGGATCAGTCCGGCGAGCGGCACCACCGCCGTCGTGAGGGCCATGACGGTGTGCTGGGCGAACACGGTTCCGGGCGGGCCTGTCGGAGCGATCGCGTTGCGACGGGTTTCTCATTGGAGCGGGCCGGCTGCCTGTGGGAGGGTCCGGGGTGTGATCAGCCTGGACGGGGTGCCGGTGCGCGAGCTGGTGCTCGTGGGTGGAGCCCGGCCCGCGGACGTCGTGCGTGTGCATCGCGAGGCGCTGGACGTGTTGCGTTCGAGTGTCGATGCGGCCCACGTCGATGCGTACAGCGGTGACGCCTGGCCGCCGGAGGTTCTGGCGTCGTATGAGCGCGTCCTGTCGCAGGCGCGGGAAGAGGTCGCGCGCGGACGCCGCTCCAGGCGGGCCGATCCTGGGATGGGGATCGACATCGACGTCGGGGACGACGGGCAGTTCGCACTGCTGTCGGACCTGGTCCCGTACACGATCCACGCCGAGGGCCGGCGGGACGGCCGCGTGGTCTTCACCGCCGACGACACCGGTACGGCCCTGTGGATCGAGGTGACGCGGGAGCAGGAAGCGGTGCTTCGGTCCCGATTGGACCTGCTGGGGATTCCGCCGGGCACGCTCGCGGCCCCCGGGCGGTAGACCGTGAGGTGGACGTGGCGCCGGACGCCCGAGGAGTGGGACCCGCGTTGGGTGTGGCGCTGTCGCCGCGCCGGCTTCGGGTGCGCCGCGGGGCAGGGGAATGGGGTGGAGGCGGGGGCGCGGGGAAACGTAGGGTGCCGGGGTGGAGGCAGCTGACTTTTACACCGGCATCGTCGCGGAGATCTACGGGCCGCTGAGGTCGGCCGTCCAGGACCCGGAGTCGTCCGCGGCGTTCGTGCGGGAGGCGGGCTCGCCGGCGCTGGAACTGGGGTGCGGTGACGGTGATCCGCTGCTCGATCTGCGCGGGCGCGGCTTGGACGTGGAGGGGGTCGACTCCTCGGCGGACATGCTGGACCGGTGCCGTCGCAGGGCGCGGGAGCAGGGCGTCGACGTGGTCGTGCACCATCAGCGGATGGAGGCGCTCGACCTGCCGCGCCGCTATCGTGCGATCTTCCTCGCCGGGCCGACGTTCAACCTCCTTCCCGACGACCGGGCCGCGTCGGCCGCGCTCCGGGGCATCCGTGCGCACCTCGCCGAGGGAGGCACCGCCCTGGTGCCGCTGTTCGTCCCGACCCCCACGCCCGCCGAGGACATCGGCCGGCTGCGCACCGCCGTGGCGGACGACGGTGCGGAGTTGCGCGTGTCGGTGGTGTCCGAGGAACGCGACGACGACGCGCGGACGCAGACGACGTTGCTGCGCTACGAGCGGCACGGCGACGGGGAGAGCACCGTCGTGGACCGGCCCTGGGTGATCCACTGGTACACCCGCTCGGGTTTCGAGCGCCTTGCGGCGGAGGCAGGCCTGGCAGCGGTGTCCGTCCAGGACGTCCCGGGTACCACCCTCCTGCACCACCGGCTGCGGGCCCGCGGTCCGCACGCCGCGTCACACGCTGCGTAAGGGAAGCATGGGCATGGCTCTCGACTGGGAACTCGGCAGAACCTTCGACAGCGCGTCGGGCGAGGTGCGTTGGGAACGGTTCGGTGATCCGGCGGCCGAGCCGGTGGTGCTGCCGCACGGCACGCCCTTCTCCTCCTACGTCTGGCGCGCCGTCGCCCGCGCGCTCGCCGCGCGTCACCAGGTGTACGTCTGGGACATGCCCGGCTACGGTGCCTCCGCGAAGTTCGACGGGCAGGACGTCTCGCTGGCCGCCCAGGGCCGGGTCTTCACCGAGCTGCTGGCGCACTGGGGCCTGGCCGAACCCCGCGTGGTGGCCCACGACTTCGGCGGAGCCGTCGCCCTGCGCGCGCATCTGCTGCACGGCGCGCGCTATCAGCGGCTCGCCCTGGTCGATCCGGTCGCCCTGGCGCCTTGGGGCTCACCGTTCTTCCGCCTGGTCGGCGCGCACGCCGAGGTCTTCGAACAGTTGCCACCCGACCTGCACCGGGCGCTCGTCCGCGAGTACGTCGGCTCGGCGAGCAGCCCGGGGCTCCACCCGGCGACCCTCGACCGCCGGGTCGCACCGTGGCTCGGTGCCGACGGTCAGCCGGCCTTCTACCGCCAGACCGCCCAGGCCGACCAGCGCTTCACCGACGAGCTCCAGCCGCGCTACGGCGCCCTCGCCCTCCCCGTCCTGGTCTGCTGGGGCGAGGACGACACCTGGATTCCCGTCGCCAAGGCCCACGAGCTGGCATCGCGCATCCCCGCCGCCGAGTTGCACCTGCTCCCGGGCGCCGGCCACCTGGTCCAGGAGGACGCCCCGGCCGAACTCACCGCGGCCCTCCTGCACTTCCTCGCCTGACCGGCACGCGCTGACCGGCGACCCGGCGAAGGAGGAGGCGCTACGCCGGGTCGGCTCCCACGAGACCGTCACCGACCCGGCCGCGCTCCAGCGGCTCGACCCGGTGCCCGGCCTGGCCGAACTGGTCGGCCCGCCTGTTTGGCGATGGGCTCCAGGGGCGCGTCCGGCTCCTCCTCGGCGAACACGCGCACCGCGGCCGCGTGGATCTTGGCCCTGTTGCGCCGCGCGTCGGCTCGCAACGGGCGCTGTGCACTGTCGGCCATCGACGGTCGCCGCTCCCTTCTCGGATTCCGGGCAACGTGCCATCCCGCCCTCCGCCATCGGTTGCGCGATCGAGCGGCCCGACCTCATCGACGTGAGCGAGATCGTGGTCCGCCCCACCGTCCGAGCATGAACCCGGCGAGGCTGTCGGCAGCACCCCCCAACATACCGACGGGCAGGGTGCGTGCCGTCGCCGTCCCACAGGGTCCGGCCCGCGCCGGCGGTGGCTTCCGGCGCGGGCATCGGTACGCGGCTCCTCCCGAAGGCGCCGGGTTACGGCCGGTAGGCGCGGACGGCGACGATGTGGGCGTGCGGTGCGCCGTGGACGCCGTCCACGGCGATGCGCAGCGCGCCGGTGCGCACCGGCTCCGGGAGGCGGTGAACGCGGTGGCGGCGGCGGTTGGCGCTGACGGTGACGCAGGTCCGCCACTCCCCGTCCTCGTCCCGGACCTGGACGCGGTAGTCGCTCACGAGTTCCGGCATGATCTCGAACGGTGTGCGGTGCCGGTGCAGGTTGTTGAGGTACTCGTCCACGTCGTCGTCGAGGACCACGTGGACGCTGCCCAGTTCCTGGGGCTCGTCCCATGCGAGTTGCAGCCACTCGCCGGCGGCGGTCGTGGGGTCGGCGTGGTCGACGGCATCGGCGTGGTCGGCGGGGTCGGGCAAACGGGCGGAGGACCACATCTGGGGCCCGCCGTAAGGGCGTTGATAGCCGCCGACGGCCTTGTCCGGGGCGAACGCGGCGGTGGCCGGCTCGGCGCGGAAGCAGAAGGAGCGGCGGCGCAGTTCGCGGGCGGACCATTCGAGCACCCGCTGCCCCTCCTCCTCGGGGATGTCGTGGTCCACGCCCGGGTCGCCCTCGGCCCTGCGGCGCAGCGAGAGCACGCCGTCGACCCGCCCGTCCCACAGGTGCAACTCCGCGTCCGGGCAGGCGCGGACGATGACGACGACGTTCCCCGGGTGCTCCGGTCGATACGCGAAGACCGCGGTGGCCCAGTGCGGGTCGCCGGGCCCGACCGGCACGGTGGTGGCGGCGATACGGTCCACCGGCACCCCGTTCTCCGGCAGGCCGGTGCCCCACAACTCAACGGTGAGCGTGGCCCCTTGGGGGTTCCCGGTCCGGACCAGCAGGTCGATCGAGTCCAGCGCCGGATCGACGGGCAGCAGGAGCGCCACGTCACGGGTGAGCGGGTAGGGCTCCGTTCGCGCGTCAGGCTCCGTCCGCGTGCCGGGCTCGGTCGGCGCGCCGGGGGGCGGGGCGCCGAGGGTGTCCTGGGTGGAGGAGGCGGTGACGCGGGCGGCGCGGGCGAGGTCGGCGGGGTCGGTGTTCCGGGCGCCGATCACGGAGGCGTCCTGCCGCAGCAGGGTGCGGGTGACCAACTCGACTTTCTCGGTGGCGAGTTGGCGGGGTGTGACCTGGTGTTCCGCGCACAGGGCCGCCGCGGTGCCGGCGGCCTCGCCCAGCGTCGCGCAGGTCGCCATCACCCGGGTGGCGCCGAAGGCGATGTGGGTGGCGGAGATGTTCCGGCCGGCGAGCAGCAGGTTGTCGACGTTCACCGAGTACAGGCAGCGCAGCGGGATGTGGAAGACGCCGTCGGCGTAGCGCTGCCTGGCGCCGGGCTCCTCGGCGTACATTCCCTGCACGGGGTGCAGGTCGATGGACCAGCCGCCGAAGGCGACCCGGTCGTCGAACTGCCGCTGGTCGAGGATGTCCTGCTGGGTGAGGGTGTGGTCACCGACGAAGCGCCGGTACTCCCGCTTGCCGGGCAGCGCGCCGACCCACTCCAGGGTGAGGGTGTCGGCGTCGAACTGCCCGGAGTTCTTGATGTGGTCCCAGATGCCCATGACCACCGACTGGAGTTCGTCGCGGATGCGCTCGTTGTCGTGGACGGTGTCCAGCTCGCCGCCCCACTCGATCCACCAGTAGTCGCAGCCGTTGTCGCCGGTGCGCAGCACCCGGTTGCGCAGGATCGGCGTCGTGGACAGGTCCTTGGCGTACGACGGGGGCACGAACTTCACCGGCCGGCCGGCGTCGCGGGTGGAGAAGAGGATCGTGGAGCCCAGCAGCGCCCGGTCGGCGGTCTCCGGCGCCCAGCTCTCCCCGTACTCGGCCCGCGCCTCCCGCCCGATCCGGTAGCGGGCGCCGGCCAGATGCCCGATCAGCCCGTCGCCGGTGCAGTCCAGGAACTGCCGGCCACGGAAGACCGTGGTGCGCTCCGCGCCCATCGTCCAGCCGGTCACGGCGTGGACGTGGCGGACGTCGTCCGGGCCGGTGGCCTCCACCTCGCGTACGTCGGTGTTGAGGTGGAGGTCGATCAGGGGCTCGGCGAGGACCGCGTCGAGGACGACCTGGTCCCAGTAGTGCGGGTTGCCCTCGGGGTTGCGGTACTGGTTCTCGGTGTAGAGCTCGCCCATGATGCCGGTCTCGCGCGCGTAGCGCTGCACACCGTGTGCGGTCGCCCCGCACACCCAGACCCGTACCTCGCTGCTGGAATTGCCGCCCAGCACGGGCCGGTTGTGCACCAGCGCGACCGTACGGCCCAGCCGCGCCGCGGCCACCGCCGCGCACACCCCGGCCAGGCCGCCGCCGACCACCACGACGTCGTAGCGGCGTTCCTCAGCGAGCACGGCCGGTCTCCGTTCCGGTGGTGGGCGCGAACCGCGAGGGCAGCCAGTGGAGTTGGCGCAGCGACTGGAAGGGGCCGCCGCCCTCGTGGTCGTTGAAGGGGTAGACCTCGATGCTCTTGTCGGTGCCGCGGTAGGCGTTGAAGGCCGCGAAGACCGTCGAGGGCGGGCAGGTCTGGTCCTCCAGGCCGACGGAGAACAGCGCCGGGGCGGTGGCGCGCGCGGCGAAGTGGACCCCGTCGAAGTACGACAGGGTGCGGAAGACCTGCTCGGTGTGGTCGCGGTGGGCGCGCAGGTAGCGGGCCACCTCGCGGTAGGGGTCGCGGTCGGTGAGGCTGACGGCCCGCTCGAAGTGGCACAGGAACGGCACGTCCACGGCGACCGCCGCCAGGTCGGGGACGAGTCCCGCGACGGCCAGGGTGATGCCGCCGCCCTGGCTGCCGCCGGCCACCGCCACCCGCGAGGCGTCCACCCTCGGGTGGCTGCGCGCGGCTTCCACCGCCCGGACCGCGTCGGTGAAGACCCGCCGGTAGTAGTAGCCGTGCCGGTCGCCGATCCCGCGGGTCATCTGGCCGGGCTGGGCGGGGGTGCTGCCCACCGGGTCAGGGGTGTCGCCGACCGACCCGCCGCTGCCCTGGCCGCGGGTGTCCATCACGAAGCAGGCGAACCCGGCCGCGGCCCAGAGCAGATGCTCGTGCGGCAGGCCGCGCCCGCCGTTGTACCCGATGTACTTCACCACCGTCGGCAGCGGTTCGCCGCCGCCGGCCGGCAGCACCAGCCAGCCCTTCACCGGGTGGCCGCCGAACCCGGCGAACGTCGCGTCGAGCACCTCCACGCCGGGCAGCGGCAGCTCGACCGGCGTGAACCGCGCGTCGATCGCGGACGCGCGGGCCTCTTGCAGCGTGCCGTCCCAGAACGCGTCGAAGTCGTCGGGCGCGGGCAGGTCGGGCCGGTAGCTTCGGAGTTCTTCCAGCGGCAGGTCGAATCGCGACATCAGTGGCTCTCTGTGGTGGGTCGGTGTGCTGTCGGTCGGCGGAGCAGGGTGCCGGGGTGGCACGCGGTGGCAGATGGCGGGGAGGTGTCGGTACGTGGTGGCAGGTGGCGGCTGGGCGGCGCGGCCCAGGCGGGAGCCGGGCTCGCCGAGGCGGGCGGACACGGGTGCGCGGGGCGGCGGATCAGGGCCGGTCGGGCAGGCGGAAGCGGGCCTCGATCCGGGCTCGTCGGGCGCGGCCGCGCAGCAGCACCACGCCGAGCGGCAGCCCGGTCGGGTTGCCGTCGGCGACGGCCGCGTACGCCACGAAGCCCTGCGGTACGTCGAGTTCGAGCACGGGCGACCCGGCGGCGTCCCACGCACCGGTCAGCCGGCGGTCGGCGGGAACGGGCAGCCGGCGGACCTCGCGCAGCCAGCCGTGGCCGGTGTCGTGCTCCGGCTCCCGGGGGCTGCCGCCGGTGGCGGTGGATGCCGAGCCGGCGTCCTGGTCCAGGGCGGCCTGGTCCGAAGTGTCCTGGTCCGGGCCGTCGTCGGTGAGCAGGGCGGGGTGCCCGGCGCCGGGCGCGAACGCGCCGTCGCCGTGGAAGACCCACTCCAGCAGGCCGGTGGCGGGCGCCTCGGTCTCGAAGACGTCCGTCCAGCCGTCGTCGGCCAGTTCGAGCGTGCGGCGCAGGGTGTGGCCGTCCCAGGCGGACTGCGCCGACACCCGGTGCTCGGAGGCGTGCAGCAGCCGGCCGGTGTGGGCCGGCTGGCGCCGCCCGTCGCAGATCATCAGGTTGTGGGCGACGGGGGAGCGCATCCAGGCGGTGAAGCGGGCGCCGTAGCCGCTGGTGCCCAGGTCCAGGCTCTGCCAGCCGCCCGCGGTCTCGGCGTCGACGGCGAGCTTGTCGCGGTGGTCGTGCCATCCGCCGTCCGGGCCGAACCGCAGGGTCAGCCGGGCGCGGTCCGAGCGCAGCAGCGCCACCCCGGCCTCCGGCCAGACCAGGGACCGTTCTTCGTCGCCGGGCGGGGTCGGCAGCTCGTCCGGTCCGAAGACCAGGGCCGCCACCGAGCGGCGCGGGCCGAGCACGCCGACGCCACCTGGCAGGTCGGCACCGGCCCACAACTGCACCGGCCCCGGCCGCGGCACGCGATAGTACGGCGCGGGGTCCACCGGCCGCTCGGGCAGCAGCGTCCAGGCGGCTTCCGCGTGCGGGGCGAAGTCCGCGGTCCAGCAGTCGGGCCACCCGTCGCCGTAGGCGGGCAACCGGCTGTCGGAGTAGGCCAGTTGGGGCGGGGCGCTGACGGCGCGGGACAGGCGGGCGGCGGAGTCCTCGTCCAGGCCGTCGAGGCCGGTCGCCTCGCGATACGACAGCAGTGCCGCGACGGCGTAGTAGTGGTAGTGGGCGTTCGACTCGAACCACAGGCCCTCGGCGTGGAAGCCCCGGGCGATCTGGGCCCGGGCGCCGAACTCGCCGTCCCGGCACCAGTCGAGCAGTTCCCGGTCGGCCAGCAGCGCCGCGCATTCGGCCACCGCGGCCAGCAGCCAGCAGTGGATGTTGTGGATCGCGGAGATCTGGGGGCGCAGCAGGTCCGCCACCGCCCGGGCGAACCGCGGCAGCGCGGCGCGGGTGCCCGCGCCGAGCGCGTCCGGCCCGGCCCAGCGCAGCGCGCGCAGCAGCAGGACCGCCCAGACCGCCTCGTCCAGCGACTGCGGCTGCACCCGCCCCCGGCCGGCGTGCACGCCGTGCGGCTGGTAGTCGAGGTAGTCGCGGGTGTACGTCGCGAAGATCCGCTCCAGTGCGGCCCGGGCCCGCTCGCGCTGTGCGGGTTCGGGTGACAGGCGCAGCAGCAGTGCGGCGCGCTGGGCCTGCGCCGCCACGCAGTTGTGCACGGTGGTCCGCCAGGCGCCGTCCCACGGTTCGCCGCGGTAGACCCGCCCGCACGAGGCGCAGACGTGCCGGTGCGGGGAGTCCGGGGCGAAGGTGAGGGCGGAGCCGTCGTCGTCGCAGAAGTAGTGGTGGGTCCAGGCCGTCGGGGTGGCGGGACCGGGGATGACGAGGCCGGGCTGCCAGCGGTCGAAGTCCGCACGGACGTGGTCGGTGATGTCGCGCGCCCATGCGTGGTCGTCGACACGTCGGACGACCTCGGGCCAGTCGGGGGTCATGGAGTCTCCTCGTCCCGGAACGCTAGGAGAAAGCGGTTTCTTATGTCAATGGCCCAGCACGGAAACGGTCTACGGCGAGCGGCGGGTGCGCATATTTCGAGAGCGCTTTCTGCGCATCGAGGCGCCGGCCCCGCCGACACCACTGGACCCGGCCGTCGGCACCCGCCACCTCGGCCCCGCGCTACATGTACGTACAAGTGGTTGATTCCTGCCCGTCGCTTATAACAAGTTCGGGCCATGAATGCTTCGGAGGAGACGGTCCCGGTACGTGCACGGGGGAGGCGTCGGCCCCGAGCCTGGTCCGACTCCGTTCGCGGAGTGAGGAGTTGGCGATCGGGAGCCGGGAGCCGGGAGCCGGGAGCCGGGAGCCGGGAGCCGGGAGCCGGGAGCCGGGAGCCGGGCACCGGGCACCGGGCACCGGGAGCGAGGAGCTGGAGCCGCCTCGCCGACCGCGCCCCTCGGGTGTTGTTGACGGTCACCGTGGCCACGTCCGACCGGTAGCGGTCCTCGGACCACTCGATCGGCACGCCCGGCGCGTCGACGGTCAGGCGTCGTTTCCTCAGCAGGGGAGTCCCCGGCGCGAGGTCGAGAACTCCGCGCACAGCTCGGCCTCCGACGGCAGATGATCGCCGACCTGGTCCTCGCCGCTTCGGACGCGCCTGCACAACCGGGCCGCGATGGCGCTGTGCAAGGGCTCCCTCACGCACCTGACGGTACAGGTGTGTTCGCGTGGTCGTGTGTGCGGGCGGCGGGGCCTCGGAGTCGGTCGGGGTGTCATGACACAGCGGGCCGCGGATCGCCGAGCGCAGGTGGATTCGTCCAGATCGCGAGCTGGTGTCCAACTCGCCCAAGGGTCCGCCCAGGTGAACAGCGGATGTCTTGTACGTACAAGTCATTGACGCGTTCCCGAGTGGGCTGCGAGAGTTCTGCCAAGCTCGAAGCTCGAAATGAGAAGGCCGAGCGGACTCCCCGGGTTGTCCCGGCCCTCGCTCGCGTACCGGATCGGAGCGCGCACGGCAGGTCGGCGCAGGCCCGCGGGGAGCCCGGCGGCCGTGACCGCAGTCCGGTCACCTCGGCACCATCCCTAGCGAAGGACAACCATGCCCGAATCCGTACAGCTGGTCTGCCTCGACATGGCCGGCACGACCGTCGAGGACGGCGGCGCTGTTCTCGCGGCCTTCCACGAGGCGCTGCCCGTGGCCGGGTTCACCCCGGGGAGCCCCGAGCACGCCGCTGCGGTCGCCTACGCGCTGGAGACCATGGGCCAGTCGAAGATCGCGGTCTTCCGGGTGCTGACCCGGGGCGACGAGGACCGTGCCGCCCGCGCGAACCAGGCGTTCGAGCAGGCGTACGCGCGCTCCGTGGCCGAGAACGGCGTCGCTCCGCTGCCGGGCGCGGCCGACGCCATCGAGCGGATGCGCGCCGCCGGCCGCCAGGTCGTCCTGACCACCGGCTTCTCCCCGGCCACCCGCGATCAGATCCTCGACGAGCTGGGCTGGCGCGACCTGGTCACCCTCGCCCTGTCGCCGGTCGACGCCGGCCGCGGCCGCCCCTACCCGGACATGCTGCTCACCGCGCTCCTGCGCACCGGCACCGAGTCCGTCACCCGACTCGCCGCCGTCGGTGACACGACCAGCGACCTGCTGGCCGGGCACCGCGCGGGTGCGGCAGTGGTGGCGGGGGTGCGGACCGGCACCCACACCGACGCGGACTTCGCGACCGTGCCCCACACGCACGTCCTCGGCAGCGTGGCGGACCTGCCCGACCTCCTCAACGCCTACGACGGGGCCCTCGTGTGACCGCCGCGTCGCGGTGGTCCTCGGCGCGGCGCACCCCTCCTCGGTTTCCCTCCCCAGTACCGACAGTACCGACGTTCCCGGCGCTGCCCGAGACGTGCTCAGCCCTGTGAAAGGCCCCTCCCGTGCCGCTCTTCGACCTCCCACCGTCCGAACTCGCCGGCTACCTCGGCGACCTCCCCGAGCCCGAGGACTTCGACGCCTTCTGGGAGCGTACGATCGCGGCCACCCGCGCGCTTCCGCTGGACCTCGCCCTCGCCGAGGTGGAGACGCCGTGGCGGCTCGTCGACACCTATGACGTCTCCTTCGCGGGATTCGGCGGCGCCCCGATCAAGGCGTGGCTGACCGTGCCGGCGGGGGCGACGGGCCCGCTGCCGGCGGTCGTGCAGTACCACGGGCACACGCGCGGCCGGGGCTTCCCGCACACCGACCTGCTGTGGGCCACGGCCGGATACGCGCACTTCTCCATGGACAACCGGGGCCAGGGCAGCGGCTCCGGCGGGCCCGGCGCCGGCACCCCCGATCCGGACGCGGCCGCGGGACTGCCGCACGCCCCGGGCTACCTGACGCTCGGGATCACCGACCCGGAGACCTTCTTCTACCGCCGCCTCTACACCGACGCCGCCCGCCTGCTCCAGGCCGCCGCGGCCACCGAACTGGTGGACCCGGCCCGGATCATCGTGACCGGCGCCAGCCAGGGCGGCGGGATCGCCCTCGCCGCGGCCGCGCTGGCCGCGCACGTCGACGTGGACCTGCTGGGCGTCGCGGCCGACGTGCCGTACCTGTGCGCCTTCCCCCGCGCGGTCGCGCTGGCCGACCGGCGGCCCTACGACGAGGTGACCGCGTACCTCGCGGCGTGGCGGGACCGGACCGAGACCGTCTACCGCACCCTGTCCTACTTCGACGGCGCGCTGCTCGGCCTACGCGCGAGCGCCCCCGCCCTGTTCTCGGTCGGGCTGATGGACCGCACCTGCCCGCCCTCCTCGGTGTACGCCGCGTTCAACCGCTACGGCGCGCACTCCGCGGGTCCGGTCGAGAAGTCGATCAACGTCTACGGACACAACGGCCACGAGGGCGGCGGGGACTACCAGACCGCGGCCCAGGCGGAGTTCTTCGCCCGGCTCGTCCACCAAGCCGTGAGGAGATCCCACGGATGAGTACCCCCCAACCCGTAGCGGACCCGACCACCGCGGGCCGGCGCCCGAAGGCGCTGCTGATCGTCGTGGACGGCACGCGCTACGACCGGCTGAAGGCCGCGCGTACCCCGGCGATCGACTCGGTCGGCGAGGCCGGCGTGCTGGCCCCCTCCCACATCACCGACACCGCCCTCACGCTGCCGGTGTCCGGCCCCGGCCACGCGAGCCTGCACACCGGGGTCTGGCCGGACAAGCACCTGGTGTTCGAGAACGAGTTCGCCGGCCACGACCTCACCCGGTACCCGCCGCTGTTCACCCGGATCGGCCAACTGCGGCCGGACCTGGTGACGTTCAGCAGCGCGGACTGGGCACCGATCAACGACTTCCTGATCGCGTCGGCCACCACCAGGCTCCAGCCGGAGGAGGGCGACCCGGTCCGCAACGACGCCGCCACCACCCGGGACCTCGTGCACGCCCTGAAGGACCGGGAACTCGACCTGGCCTACGCCTACTTCCATCAGGTCGACGCCACCGGTCACGCCGTCGGGTCCGACTCGGACGCGTACGGCGCCGCGATCGAGCGGGTCGACGGCCACATCGGCGACATCCTCTCCGCCGTGCGGGCCCGCCCGACCCACGCCGAGGAGGACTGGCTGGTCCTGGTCGCCACCGACCACGGCCAGACCGGAGACCTGCACGGCGGCGACGAGGAGACCACCAGGACCGCGTGGATCGCGGCGAGTGCCTCCTGGATCGACGCCGGCATCGCCCGCGCCCGCACCTGGCGGCAGGTGGACATCGTCCCCTCGGTCCTGCGGCACTTCGCGATCCCGGTGGACCCCGCGTGGGGCCTGGACGGCGTCCCGATCGGCACCCCCGGCCAGGACCCCTTCGACACCGTCGCCGTCCCCGAGGGCGCGACCTCGACCGAGCAGGTGCCGGCCGGCTGGTCCCGGCTGGAGCGCACCCCGGACTGCGGCGATCCCGGATACCGCGGATGGCGGCTGATCCGGCAGCAGGACTGGGCACGCGAGGACGGCGGCCGGGGCCGGGGCTCCTTCGTCCGCAGCCGGGACATGATCGCCGTCGCCGACTCCCGGCGCTGGGGCGGCACCGGCGACTTCGACTCCACCCTCTGCTCGCCGTGGACCCCGGTCACCCCCGGGGCGCGGTTCACGGTGTCGTTCCTGAGCCACTACCGCCTGTGGAACGCCATCCCCGAGTTCGGCGCCACCGTGCACGCCGAGTTCGACGACGGCAGCACCCACCGGCTCTGGCTGCGGCTGCGGCCCGAGCCGCAGCTCAGCACGCCGCTGACGCTCAGCGGACACTGCCCCGACGGCGCGGGCCAGGTCCGGATCGCCTGGCGGCTGGTCGACCCCGGCACCCGCGGCTACTGGGCGATCAGCGCGCCCGAGATCGCCGTGGCCACCGCCTGAGACGGCACCGGCCCCGGCATCCTCCGCACCACCCACTCACACGACCCATTTCCCCTTGAGGACAGCTCATGCCTGAAACATCTCGACGCGCCTTCGCCGCCGCGGTCACCGCGCTCGCCGCGGGCCCGCTGCTGGCCGGTTGCGGCCGCGTGGTCGGCGGCAAAAAATCCTCCGGCGGCTCCGCCAAGGGCTCCTTCACCTTCTGGTCGAGCTGGAGCGAGGGCGAGCCGCAGCAGAAGGTCCTGGCCCAGCAGATCGCCGCGTTCACCAAGGACACCGGCATCAAGGTCGACGTGCAGTGGGGCGGCCGCGACGTCTTCGCCAAGATCTCGCCGACCCTCAACGCCGGCACCACCCCGTTCGACCTGATCGACGGCGCCCAGCGCAACGTGCGCTCGGTGCTGGTCAGCACGGGCAACGCGCTGTCGCTGAACGACGTGCTCGGCAAGCCCGCCGAGGGTGAGACCCAGCCGCTGTCGGCAGCCGTCAAGCCCGCCTACACCGACCTGGTCACCACCGGCGGCGACACCTGGATGATCCCCTACGAGGTGGCCTCCTCCGGGTTCTGGTTCAACGCCGCCGCCCACCCCGACGTCGCCGCCAACCCGCCGAAGACCTGGGACGAGCTGACCGCCCTGTTCCAGAAGGCCAAGGCGGCCGGCCGCGCGCCGATCGCCCAGGACGGCGACATCGCCCTCTACAACCTCTACTACTTCGCCGAACTGGTGGTGAACCAGCTCGGCCCCGGCAAGCTGCGCGCCGCGGCCGGCGACAAGACCGGCGACGCGCTCAAGGACCCGGCGATCCTCGCCGCCGCCCAGCGGATCGAGGAACTGGTCACCAAGCACTACTTCGCGCCCGGCTACAGCAGCAGCAAGTTCCCCGCCCTCCAGCAGAAGTGGGCCGCGGGCAAGGCCGACTTCCTCTACTGCGGCTCCTGGATTCCCTCCGAGACCGCCTCCTACCTGGCACGCGGCTTCAAACCGGGCTTCTTCCCGATGCCGAACGTCGCCGCGGGCGACGGCGGCAGCCCCGAGGCGTACCTGATCGGCTTCACGGTGCCGAAGAAGGCGGCCCGCGCCACCGAGGCCAAGCAGTTCATCAGCTACTTCATGAACAAGCAGCGGCTGGCCGCCATCGCGACCGACACCGCCAACCTGACCCCGCGCTGGGACGTCGCCGCCCCCGCGGTGCTGGCCGGCGTGCAGAAGAACCTGGACGCCGCGACCAAGCCGCTGCACGGGCAGTACGACGGCCTCGTGGACTACCAGAGCGACTGGACCACCAAGGTGCTCGAACCGCTGGTGAACAGCCTCCTGTTCGGCAAGACCTCCGCCAAGGACTTCGCGGCCAAGCTGCCCGAGCAGAGCGCGGCGTACTGGTCCAACAACGGCTGATCCGGCCCCACCGCAGCGGCCGTACGTGCTGCGGGCTCGAACCCCCTTCCGGAGGTACCCCAGTGACAACGACCATCCGCGGCGCCGAGGACCGCCACCGCACCGTCCGGAAGGGGACGGCCGGGAACACCGACCAGGACACCCCGGGCGGACGCTCGGCACCCACCAACCCGCTCGAACGCTCCAAGCGGCGCCTGTTCGGCTGGTTCGTCATCCCCGCCGCCCTGCTCTACGCCGGGTTCCTGGTCGTCCCGGGCCTGATCACGGTGGGGCTCGCCTTCACCAAGTGGTCCGGCTCCGGGCCGGTCAAGCCGGTCGGCTTCCAGAACTTCCGCATGCTGTTCCACGACCCGACCTTCCGGTCGTCCTTCACCAACACCCTGATCATCCTGTTCGGCGTCGGCGCGGCGACCTTCGTGCTGGCCTTCATGATGATGCTCGCCCTGCGCGACATGCGGGGCCGCAAGTTCATCCGCATGGTGGTGTTCTTCCCGAACATCGCCCCGGGCGTGCTGCTCGCCATCGTGTGGGGATTCCTGTTCCAGCACGACGGCATGATCAACCAGATCCTCGGCTGGAGCGGATTCCACCACCCGCCCCAGTGGCTCGCCGAGGACAACCTGTTCGCCGTCGTCCTGGTCGGCCTGATCTGGATCAACACCGGCTTCTACACCACGATCCTGATGGCCGCCGCGGACCGTATCCCGCCCTACCTGTTCGAGGAGTGCGAGATCAGCGGGGCCAACGCCTGGCAGCGGTTCCGCTATGTCATCCTCCCGCTGACCTGGGACGCGGTCGGGGTCGCGGCGATCCTGTGGGCGATCAGCTCCGTCAAGATCTTCGAGTTCCTCTACGCCTTCGCCGGCGGTGGCGGCTACCTGCCGCCGCTGAAGATCTGGAACACCGCCGTCTACTCCTACTCCGAGGCGTTCGCCTCGGTCGGCACCCCCCGGTACGGAACCGCGGCGGCCTCCTCCGTGGTGACGATGCTGCTCGCCGCCTGTGCCGTCGTCCTGCTCAGCCGCGTCTTCCGCCGTGAGTCGGTGGAACTGTGAGGTCCACCGCCGTGACACCCCGCGAGCCCGCCCGCACCCGCTCCTCCCGCTCCCGCCCTTCCCGTACCTTCCCCGCCCTCATCGGCAGCACCGTCACCACCGCGGTGCGCGCCGCCACCTGGATCATCGCCGGATTCAGCATCTTCGTGGTCCTCTGGATTCTGCTCGCCTCGCTGAAGACCACCAACGAGATCTTCAGCAACCCGCTGTCGCTGCCCCACACCTGGCGATGGGGCAACTTCGCCGACGCCTGGCAGGAGAGCAACTTCGGCGTGGCGCTGGTGAACACCGTCGGGCTGGTCACCGCCACCGCCCTGGGCACCGTACTGTTCGCCGCGCCGGCCGCGTACGCGCTCGCCCGGTTCAAGGTGCGCGGCACCCGGGCCATCTCCCTCGGCTTCGCCCTGGGCCTGGGCGTCCCGGCCCAGATGGTGGTGCTGCCGCTGTACGCGGCGATGAACCAGGCCGGCCTGGTGGACAGCTTCCTCGGGCTGTGGCTGATCTACGTCGGCACCTCGCTGCCGTTCGCCGTGTTCTTCCTGACCAGCTTCTTCGCCTCGCTGCCGCGCGAACTGGAGGAGGCGGCGTCCCTCGACGGCGCCTCACCGCTGCGCACCTTCCGCTCGATCATGTTCCCGCTGGCGCGTTCCGGGATCGTCACCCTGCTGATCCTCAACGTCGTCGCCCACTGGAGCGAGACCACCTTCGCACTGGTCTTCCTGCAGAGCTCGATCAACGACACCCTCCCGCTGGCGCTCATCCAGTTCATGCAGCGCCTCCAGTACACCGGCGCGGACTGGGGCCAGCTCTTCGCCGGGATCGTGATCGTGCTCCTCCCGCTGCTCCTCATCTACATCTGGCTCGGCCGGCGAATCATCGAGGGACTCACCCTCGGCGCCGGAAAGTAACGGAAGGGAGCACCACCCCTCCATGAGATCACCGCTGCGCACCCTCACCACGCGCGCCCTCGCCTTCGCGCTGCTCGGCACCGGCCTCATACCCCTCACCGTCGCCGGCGGGGCCACGCCCGCCACCGCCGCCGACCCGCTGCCCGTCTCCGACCCGACCGGGTCCGGCAACTGGGTCTACTCACCGGCCTACTCCGACGACTTCGGCGCGACCAGCGTGGACACCTCCAAGTGGCAGCCGATGCCGCTCACCTACAGCGACGTGTGGCGCTGGGACGCCAGTGACATCGCCGAGTCCGGCGGCAACCTCTCGCTCAACTCCGAGTACGCGCCGAACGACTCCTTCAACGAGACGCCCTCCGGCTGGCAGACCGTCAGCGCCGACTCGTGGTCGCCGCTCGCCGACTACGTCACCACCACCCAGCACCGCTCGGGCTCCTCGGCGCTGGTGCACTACAACTACTGGAGCTACGACGTCACCACCCAGCAGAAGGTGAGCAGCCTCGCCGACGGCACCTACACCTTCTCGGCCTGGGTGTGGACCGGCGGGGCGAACGACCAGACCCAGTCCCTGGTCGCCAACAACTGCGGCTCCACCAACACCGCGACCTCGTTGTCCATCCCCAAGTCCAACGGCGCGTACACGCTCTACACCCTCAGCGGCATCAAGGTGACCGGCGGATCGTGCAGCGTCGGGCTCAAGAGCGCCTCCAACGAGAAGGGTTGGACCCGGCTCGACGACGCGAGCTTCACCGCGGACGGCGGCGGCACCAACCTGCTCACCGACCCCGGCTTCGAGACCCGGGTGAACACCCCCTACCAGTCGGGCGGGGTGATCAGCCTCGACACGATCAAGTACGGCTACGTGGAGGCGAGCATCAAGGCGTCCGCCACGGCGTTCCCCGGCACCTGCCCGGCGTTCTGGCTGGAGCACATCGACCCGGTCTGGGGCAACGAGATCGACATCGAGGAGATCGGCCAGAGCACCAGCTCGCCGAAGTGGGTCAGCATGACCGACCACAACTGGAAGTCGCCGACCTCCACGACGCTGACCAGCCACACCGGTGACTACACCGCCGGCAGCA
The DNA here is from genome assembly GCF_036014115.1 of Streptomyces sp. NBC_00448. Classification (NCBI taxonomy): domain Bacteria; kingdom Bacillati; phylum Actinomycetota; class Actinomycetes; order Kitasatosporales; family Streptomycetaceae; genus Streptomyces; species Streptomyces sp. NBC_00448. Next base: position 829,063 of record NZ_CP107913.1, on the reverse strand, counting down.
GCCTCAACGGCTCCTTCCACACCTACGGCCTGGAGTGGGGGCCGGGCTACCTCAAGTTCTACGTCGACGGGGTGCTCGCCCGCACGTACGACAACACCGACTACAACCAGACCGGCATGAACATCATCCTGTCCCAGGGCATCCGCTCGCCGTACAACTCCAGCCCCACGGCGACCGGGTTCCCCGCCACCAGCCAGATCGGCTACGTGCACGTGTGGAAGAAGGCGGACATGGAGGTGGACGACGCCGACATGGTCCGCGGCGCCACCGCCACCCCGCAGGTGCCCGGCGACGGCCAGGGTGAGGACCTCTTCCGCTACGGCGGGACGTGGGCGCAGAACAGCGACAGTGCGGCCTACACCTCCACCACCCACACCTCCTCCTCGGCCGGGGCGACCTCGACCTTCGAGTTCTACGGCACCGGCGCCTCGCTGGTCGGGGCCACCGGCCCCGCGCAGGGGCAGGCCAAGGTCTCCATCGACGGCGGAACTCCCGTCGGCATCGACGAGTACTCCGCCACCGCCGCGGCGCAGCACACCGTCTTCAGCAGCACCGGCCTGACCGCCGGGCACCACACGCTGACCCTCACGGTCAGCGGCACCTCCCAGTCGGCCTCGGCCGGGACCGCGGTCAGCGTCGACGCGGCGCACGTGCTCAACTGACCTTCGGACCACGCCTCCCGGGCACCACCGGGGATGTGTACCAGGGCCGCCCCTTCCCGTCGGAGGGGGCGGCCCTGTTCCGTAGCGGCCGAGACGGTTTCATACGTGAATGAAGGTCGGTTCATTGAACGTCGAGTCGCCAGGACATCGCCCTGGGCTGCACGTTGAGGTCACTCCCTGATCCGAGCTTCACATGAGTGAACCCATGTGGGGAAGTGTTTCCTCGTCTTGAGTCTTGACCTCAAAAGCGACACCACTGCACACTGAGCGTCATCCCCCTCACCGGGCGCACCGCATCTTCACGCAGCGGACGGGCCGTTGCCGCGCTCCGGTGCCGCGTTCACGGCGTACGACCTTCGCGTGACCTTCACGCGCGTCTTCCTCAGCACCTCACCAGCACCTCAGCGAAACACGGCCGCCTGCCCCCACCGCGCGCGTTCCGCTGCCCGCAACGAGACGAGGAGCACCCCCCATGACCGGTTTCAGTCGTCGCGTCTTCCTCAGGGCCACCGGTGTCGGCTCCGCCGCGCTGGCCCTTCCCCTGGCGGGAGCGGTCGGGCGGGCGAGCGCGAGCAGCGCGGCACCGTCGAGGCCGACGGTGCTGCGCGGAACCGTGAACGCGTCCGGCACGTGGGAGGTGACGGCGAGCGTGCTGGGGTGGACGTTCAGTGGTTCGCTCGGCTCGGCGGCGACCGGGATCGCCACCCGCTCGGGTGCGGACGCGCTGGGCGGCTACACGGAGACGACGTTCACGTTCCGCGCGGGTGCGCGGAAGGGCGGTATCCGGGTCTACGACGGTGCGTCGGCGGTGGTCTTCACGGACACCTACGTGACGGCCGCGGCGAACGCGGGGCCGTTTCCGACGTTCACCGGATACCCGCGGCTGGCCCACCGGTTGAGCCACCGTGACTGCTTCGGGCGGGCGCAGTTCAACACGTTCGAGGGCGCGTCGGACAGTCCCTGGGTGTTCTTCGACGACGCGGGCGACACGTTCGTGGTCTCGGCCGCGAACCACTTCCAGGAGGCGCAGACCTCGCAGGGTGCGGACGGGTCGATCGCGGCGGGGGTGCTCGGCTCGATCGCGACGCTGCCGGCCGGGTACTCGCGGCAGACGGTCCTGTCGGTGAAGGCGGGGGTGGGGGCGGCGTACCGCGCGTGGGGCTCCGCGGTGCGGACCCTCGCGGGCAAGTCCGTGCCGGCCAGTGACACCGGGGTCGTGCTGAGCACGCTGGGGTACTGGACGGACAACGGCGCGGACTACTACTACACGTTCGACCAGGCCAAGGGGTACACGGGCACGCTGCTGGCGGTGCGGGACGAGTGGGCGGCGCAGAACATCCCGATGGGCTACATGCAGTTGGACAGCTGGTGGTATCCCAAGGGCCCGGACGGGAAGTGGGACGACCTGCCGGACGGCACGTCGCTGTACGAGGCGGACCAGGAGCTGTTCCCGGACGGATTGGCCGCGTTCCAGCAGGAGTTGGGGATGCCGTTGGTGACGCACGCGCGGTGGATGGACCAGTCCAGCCCGTACCACGGCCAGTACCGGTTCTCCGACAACGTCGTCATCGATCCGGCGTACTGGCAGAGCATCATGGCCTACCTGCGGGAGGGAGGAGTGGTCGTCTACGAGCAGGACTGGCTGTGCAACAACGCCAAGCCCGCGGAGAACCTCACCGACGCCGACGCCTTCTTCGACAACATGGCGCATCAGGCGGCCGGCAACGGGATGGACCTGCAGTACTGCATGGCGCTGCCGCGCGACTACCTGCAGAGCGTCCGCTACCAGAACCTGACCACGATCCGGGTGTCGGACGACCGGTTCGACCGGCCGAAGTGGGACGAGTTCCTGTACGACTCGCAGTTCGCGGGGGCGCTGGGGATCTGGCCGTGGGCGGATGTCTTCCTCAGCGGGGAGATCGACAACCTGCTGCTGGCGAACCTGTCGGCCGGGCCGGTCGGTGTCGGCGACGCGCTGGGCAAGGTCGACGCCGGCCACCTGCGCCAGGTCGCCCGCGCGGACGGGATCATCGTCAAGCCCGACACGCCGATCGTGCCCACCGACGCCACCTACGTCGCCGAAGCGGCCGGGAAACTCCCCCCGATGGTCGCGGCGACCCACGTCCAGCACGCCGGCGGCCTGGGCTACGGATACGTCTTCGCCTACGCCCGCCAGACCCCCACCCCCCAACAGCTCTACCAGGCCGAGGACGCCACGCTGTCGGGAGCGGTCGTCGGCAGCGACGAGGACGGCTACACCGGCACCGGCTACGCCGACTACCAGAACGCCGGCGGCGACTACGTCCAGTGGACCGTCCAGGCCGCCACGGCCGGCACCCACACCCTCCAATTCCGCTACGCCAACGCCTCGTTCACCGACCGCCCGCTGGCGATCAGCGTCAACGGGGGTGCGTCGCAGGCGCTGTCGTTCCCCTCGACGGAGTGGTGGACGAACTGGACCGTGGTCGGGCTGACCGTGACCCTGGCCAAGGGCGCCAACACCGTACGGGCGACCGCGACCGGCGCCGGCGGCGGGAACATCGACTGGCTCGGCGTCACCCCCGGCACGATCCCCACCGGCCCCGTCCAGACCGCGTCCTTCACCCTCGCCGAACTCGGCATCTCCACGGCCGCGTACGCCTACGACTACTACGCCGGCACCGGCGCGCTCATCTCCGCGGGCGGCAAGGTGAGTTCCACGGTGACCAGCGGAACGTACTGGGTGGTGGCCCCGGTCGGCCGTTCCGGGATCGCGTTCCTGGGCGACGCGGGGAAGTTCGTCGCGCACGGCGACAAGCGCATCCAGCACCTGAGCGACGACGGAAGCGTCCACACCACGGTCGCCTTCGCCGCGGGCGAGGGGCCGGTCACCCTGCACGGCCACGCGTCCCGCAAGCCCACCGCCACCGCCACGACCGGAAGCGTCGGTACCGTCACCTACACCGCGTCTACCGGCATCTTCACGGTCACCGTCACCGCGGGCGCGGGCAACCAGGCCGTCGTCACCCTCGCCCCCTGACATCACCATCACCCCTGACAGAAGGTGGGCACGGGAATGAGAGGACTTCTCGCGGAGGTCGCGGTCGCGGTCACCGGGCTCCTCGTGTCGGTCGGCGCGGGCGCGCCGGCCGCGACGGCCTCGGCCCCCGGGCCCGCCTCGGCCCCCGCTTCGGCCGCCGCGCCCGCCACCCTGCGGGTGATGCCGCTGGGCGACTCGATCACCTGGGGCGTCGGCAGCAGCCTCGGCAACGGCTACCGGGTCCCGCTGCGCGACGCGCTCAAGGCCGAGGGCCACCCCCTGGACTTCGTCGGCAGCCTGCAGAGCGGCAGCATGATGGACCCGGACAACGAGGGCCACCGCGGCTGGCGGATCGACCAGATCGCCGGCATCGCCGACTCGGTCCTCAGCACCTACCGGCCCAACGTGGTCACCCTGATGATCGGCACCAACGACCTCAACCAGGACTACCAGGTGGCCACCGCCCCGGACCGGTTGCACGCCCTGGTCGACCGGATCACCGCCGACGTGCCGGGCGTCACGGTGCTGCTCGCCTCGCTGATCGTGTCGACCAACTCGGTCGAGGAGCCGTACCGGACGGCGTTCAACCAGCAGGTGCCCGCGATCGCCCAGGCCGAGCAGGCGGCGGGCAAGCACGTCCGCTTCGTCGACATGAGCGCGCTGACCGCCGCCGACCTCTCGGACGCGCTGCACCCGAACGACGGCGGCTACCAGAAGATGGCCGACGCCTTCGACGCCGGGATACAGGCCGCCGACGCGGCCGGCTGGATCGGGACGCCGGGCCCCAGCGGCGTGGTGTACTCCGGCATCGCGGGCAAGTGCCTGAACGACGACCACGCCAGGACCGGCAACGGCACCCCCGTCGAGGTGCGCGGCTGCAACGACACCAACGCGCAGTGGTGGACCCGCCGCACCGACGGCACCCTGCGCATCTACGGCAAGTGCACGGACGCCACGGGCGGCGGCACGGCCGAGGGCACCCTGGTGCAGCTCTACGACTGCAACGGCACCGGCTCCCAGGTCTGGCAGCCGTACGACGGCGGCTACCGCAACCCGCAGTCCGGCCGCTGCCTGGACGACCCCGGCTCGTCCACCGTGGACAACACCCAGCTGCAGCTGTGGAACTGCAACGGCACCGGCGCGCAGAAGTGGACCACGCTGCAGGAGATGTGATCCCGCGTCACCCGGCCTCGGGTTGCCGTCAGTAGGGATTCCCGAGGTGCCGGCCCGCAGCGATCAGCTTCGCCACGGGCGGGTAGTCCTTCGGCTCCTTCCTCGGGTGGCGCCACATGAAGAGCCGGGCCGGAACCAGGACGACCAGCAGCGCGGCGGCCATGAACCCGGCGACGACCAGAGCGCTGTAGTGAGGGACGGTCAGAGCGGCGATGGCGCCTGCCGACGCGAGGAAACCGACGAACCCGCCGCCGATCCTCAGCGCCGAGTGGTACGTCGCGTACGCGAGGTTGATCCGCCGGCAGCGCGGGCAGCGGGGCACCGACACCTCCCGGGACCGCCACTCGTCGTGGTGCCCCACGACGACCCAGCTCCTGCACACGTCACGGCTCAGGTGCACCCGGTGCGCGGCAAGCGGGTGCGCGGGCCCGGCCCGGCAGTTCCAGCACACCGACGCGTCACCCATCGCCCCTCCGAAGCCGCCACCGCGGCGGGCGCGGTACCCCGATTGTGGCGGCGGCCCGCGGGAGGGGTCCCGCCCGCGCGGCCCGTTCTGGGGGAGGCTACGGGCTGGTGACCTTCCAGGCCGCCTCGATCATCCGGAAGATCTCGTCCACCGCGGCCTGCGGGTCGGCCTCCTCGCGGGCCACCGCGTAGGCGTCGATCGCGAACCGCGCGAGCGTCCGGCAGGCCGTCGTGCTCTGCGGCAGGTCGGGATCGGCGGCGATGGCCGTCGCCAGCGCCTCCGCGTGGCGCAGCCGCATCGACTCCTCGTACTCCCGCAGGGCGGGGGTCTCGTCGATCATCCGCCAGATCGGGGCGGCGCTGTCCGCCGTGCAGTGCCGGACCATGGCCTGGATCTCGCGGTGCAGTGCGGGAATCAGCGGCTCGTCCGGCGCGCGGCCGGTGACCGCCTGGGCCAGGCGCTGCTCGAAGTTCTCGTCCTGCTCGAAGACCAGGGCCTCTTTCGAGGCGAAGTGGGAGAAGAGCGTGGTGACGGCGACGTCGGCCTCGGCGGCCACGTCGCGGATGCCCACCGCGTCGTACCCGCGATCCAGGAAGAGCCGCAAAGCGGTGTCGGCGATCTTCCGGCGGGTCGCGGCCTTCTTGCGTGCACGGCGTCCGGGCTCCACGGTCATGCGATCACGCTATCAGATACGAAACTGAACCTGTTTCGAAAAGCTAACCGTTAGTGTTACGGTCGCCGGCATGAAGAAAGTGAGCTTCGCCGAGTTCGGCGGTCCGGACGTCCTGCACCTCATCGACGCCGAGGAGCCCCACGCGGGCCCTGGCCGGATACGCGTCGCCGTACGGGCGGCGGGCGTGAACCCCGTCGACTGGCGGCTCCGGGAAGGCCAGGTCCTGGGGGCCCATCCGATCCGGTTGCCCGCCGGAGTCGGGCTGGACGCCGCCGGGGTGGTGGACGAGGTCGGCGCGGGCGTCGAAGGGGTCGAGGTCGGTGACCGGGTGTTCGGCGAAGGCACCGACACCTACGCCGAGTTCGCCGTGCTGTCGGCCTGGGCCCGGATGCCCGAGGGCCTGACGTTCGAGGAGGCGGCCGGGTACCCCTCCGTGGTGGAGACCGCGCTGCGTATCCTCCGCGAGGTCGGGGTGCGGTCCGGGCAGACGCTGCTGGCCAGCGGCGCGGCCGGGGGAGTCGGATCGGCGGTGCTGCAGATCGCCCGCGACCGCGGCATCACGGTGATCGGCACGGCCGGCGCCGCGAACCAGGAGTACCTGCGGAGCCTGGGCGCCCTCGCCACGACCTACGGCGAGGGCTGGGTCGCGCGGGTGCGCCGGCTCGGCCGGGTCGACGCGGCGCTCGACCTGGCCGGCTCGGGCGTGATCCGCGAACTCGTCGAGCTGACCGGCGATCCGCGGAAGGTGGTCTCCATCGCGGACCTCGGTGCGCCGGAGTTCGGCGTGCGCTTCTCCGGCGTGGCCGGGAGCGTGCCGGACGCGCTCGCCGTGGCAGCCGACCTCATCACGCGGGGCAGGCTGTACATCCCCGTTGAGAAGGCGTACCCGCTCGCCGGGGCCGCGACCGCCCACGTCGACAGCCAGGCCGGCCACACTCGGGGGCGCCGCGTCCTGGTCGTCCGAGCCGGAACCCCCGGGTGAGCCGGATTCTCCCGCCGACCGATCACCGGGCGCCTCGCGGCGCGTCATACAGGTGACGACGATGTCCGTTCCCGATCCTGTGACCGAGCCGCTCGCGGCGGGCAGGCGCTCCGGCGCCGTCAGGGAACGCGGGCGGGCGACGCCGTACCGCTGAACGCACCGTAGGGACGCAAACCCCCGGTGGGGAAGCACAGTTGGGCCCGTGTGCGCCGGTTCGTCCCGGCGCGCCCGCGAGGAGCTCACCGCCTTCGCGACGTGATGTGCCGTGAAAGAGGAGGAAGTCGATGACCGTTCAGGTGGCGACGCTGAAAGCCCGCGCGGAAAGGCTGCGCGCGCTGCACACGGGCGAGCTCCTGGTGCTGCCCAACGTGTGGGACGCGGGGAGCGCGGCGGTCGTGGCGGAGGCGGGCTTCCCCGCGGTGGCCACCGCCAGCGCGGCCGTCTCGGCGACGCTCGGCCATCCCGATGGCGAGCGCGCGCCGTGGCAGGAGATGTTCGCCGCGGCCGGGCGGATCAGCCGCGCGGTGGAGGTCCCGGTGACGGTGGACGCGGAGGCGGGATACGGCATGCGGCCGCGGGAGTTGGTGGACCGGCTGCTGGACATCGGCGCGGTCGGCTGCAACCTGGAGGACACCGACCACCGGCAGGGCGGCCTCGCCGACGCCGGTGCCCAGGCGCAGTGGCTCGCGGATGTCCGCGCCGCCGCCGACGACGCCGGGGTCCCGATCGTCATCAACGCCCGTGTCGACACGTTCCTGCCCGCGAGCGAGCTGACCGGGCAGGCGCGGGTCACGGAAGCCGTACGACGCGGCCGGCTCTACCTGGAAGCCGGCGCCGACTGCGTCTACCCCATCGGGATGCGCGACAAGGACGACATCGCCACCCTCGTCAGCGGGCTCCCGGGCCCGGTCAACGGCAACACCGGTGAGGACCTCGACCTGGCGGCGCTGCGCGAACTGGGCGTGGCACGGGTGTCGTACGGCCCCCGCTTCTACCGCGCGGCCCTGGCCGATCTGAAGACCGCGGTGGAGAAGCTGCGGGTATGACCGCGCGCCGCGGGGAGGTGCGGGCCCACCGATGAGTCCGCGCCTCCCCGCGCGTCATACCTGTGTGGAGCAACCAGATGTCGACGCCGCGCGCGCCGGGAGCGCAGACGCCTTCGAGCGGCTGGCCGAACCGTACCGCCGCGAGCTGCAGGTGCACTGCTACCGCATGCTCGGCACCATCGAGGACGCCGAGGACGCCGTCCAGGAGACCTACCTGCGCGCGTGGCGGCGGCTGGACAGCTATGCCGGGAGCGCGCCGTTCCGGGCCTGGCTGTACGGCATCGCCACCCACGCGTGCCTGGACGCGCTCCGCCGGCGGAAGGCGCGGGTCTGGCCCACCGACGTCTCCCCGCCGGGTGATCCGCGCCGGGGGCCGGCGCCGCCGGTCGAACTGCCGTGGCTGCAGCCCTATCCCGACCGGCTGCTCGAAGCGGCCGCGCCTGCCGAGGACGAGCCGGAAGCGTTCGTGACCGCGAAGGAGACGATCGAGCTGGCGTTTCTGGCGGCGATCCAGCGCCTTCCGCCGCGCCAGCGAGCCGTCCTGGTGCTGCGTGACGTCCTGGACTGGTCGGCCAAGGACACCGCGCTCGTGCTCGGCTTCACCCGGGCAGCGGTGAACAGCGCGCTGGCGCGGGCGCGCGCGACCCTGGCCGACCACCTGCCCGCCGGCCGCAGCGAATGGACCCGGCGCTCCAGCGCGGCCGAGGAAGGCATGCTCCGGCGACTCGTCGCCGCTTGGGAGTCGTCGGACGTCACCGCGCTGGTGGCACTCCTGCGCGCCGACGCGCGACTGGTCATGCCGCCGAGGCTGTCGTGGTTCTCCGGGCGGGCGGACATCGAAGTGTTCCTGCGCGAGCACGTGTTCGGCGTGATGGGCGACGGATGGCGGGTCCGGCCCACCAGGGCGAACCGTCAACCGGCGTTCGCGCTCTACTGGCGGGCGCCGGGCGAGCCGGAACACCGGCCCTTCGGCATCGGCGTGCTCTCCGTCGAGGACCGGCGCATCACCGAACTCGCCGTGTTCATCCAGCCGGACCCGTTCCGGCACTTCGCGCTCCCGGCCCGGCCCTGACGGACGACGCGGGGGAGAGGGCAACGCGCGGGGAGGGCACGGGGAGAGGGCGACGCGCGGGGAGGGGTGGGGCCCGCCCCGCGCGTCGTGGCGGCTCAGACCGTCGGGGACTCGGCGGGGACGTCGAGGAATATCGCGTCGGCGACGAAGCCGGGGCCGTAGCTCACCAGCACGCCCGGGCCCTGCGCCGGGCCCTCCTCCAGGGTGCGGCGCAGGACGTCGAGCACGGCGCCGCCGCCGAGGTTGCCGCCGGTGAGGGAGTCCACGGAGTGCCGGCCGGCCTCCGGCGGGAGGCCGAGGGCATCGACGGTGTCGGTGATGATCCCCGGTCCGCCCGGGTGCACCACCGCCCACTCCACGCGCCTGCCGTCCAGCCACTTCACCAGGTGGGGCATGGACTCGCGGGCGCCCTTGGTGGCGTCCCGGTTGGACTCGAACGTGATCCGTCCCGCGCCCGGCACCCCGGCGGGGTGCAGCTCGCCCCAGTAGGGACTCTCGCCGGGCTGCAGCCACTCCCAGCTGTCGACGTCCGCGATCAGGCCGCCGCCCGCGGCGACCAGCCGGCGCGCGGAGTCCTCCTGCCCGGGCCCGGCGCCGGCCATGACGGTGGCGGCGGCGGAGTCCCCGAACAGTGCCCCGTAGAGCACGCCGGTCCTGGATGGCTCGCGCCAGGGCATGTGCAGGATCGACAGCGCCTCGCCGGCGACGACCAGGACCACGCCGTCGGGCCGGTCGGCCAGATACCGCTTGGCCTGGATCAGGCTGTGCGCGCCGCCCGCGCAGGCCAGGGTGGCGGCCGGCACCCGCGCCACGTCCCGGCGCAGGCCGAGCCGGTTGACCAGGGCGACGTCCAGCTGCGGAATCGTCCAGCTCGTGGTGTGGGTCGTCACCACGCAGTCGACGTCCTCCGGCGCCAGACCGGCCGCCTCCAGCGCCTGGAGCGAGGCCGTCGCCGCCATGTCCACCACCGCGGCGAACGCCTCTGAGTAGACCGTGCGGGAATCGCGCTCCCCGTCGCCGACGACGTCCAGCGGCGCCACCCACGGCCGCGACGTGACGCCCGTCGAGCGCACCATCCGCAAGGCGGCGGCGAGCCGCCGGCGCCGCTCCGGCGGCTGGGTCTCCAGCGGCCACCTCTCCAGCCAGTCCGCCTCGATGGCATCGGTCGACACCTCGTACGGCGCCCGCACCACCACCGGCTTGGTCACTGCCACTCGCATGCCGCCCCCTGCTTCCTCGGTCGAAAGGTCCGGTAGGGCCCGGTATGGCCGGGTTGGATTCATCGTGCCGGACGTCCGGGTCCTGGAGGCCAGGATGCCGCAGTGAGGGCCGCCACATCCGGGATCGCCCGCAGGAACTCGGGGCGGTGGCCCGCACTGTGACGAACGACTCCCGGCGAGGGGAGTCGTGACGGTGGGCTCGCCGCCGGTGGGTTCCGCGACGAACGGCTCCCGGCGTACGGCTTCGCGGCGTACGGCTTCGCGGCGTGCGGCTTCGCGGTGTGCGGCCTGTGGGCTTACGGTTCCGCGACGAACGCGCCTGGACGAACGGCTCCCCGGCGTACGGCTCCTGGCGAGCGGCTTCCCGGCGAAGGCGATCGGCGCGAACCCGCCCCCCTTCTCCCGCCCCGCCGCTATCCGGCCTCGCGCGTCGCCGGCTCCGGCAGTTCCGGCAGTTGCGGGGTGACGTCGGGGGCCGGGACCCCGACCACCAGCCGGAGGTCCGGCCTGCTGACGGGCACCAGCGCCGTGACGGTGATCTCGACGGCGCCGTCGGTGTACGGCCGCCACGGCGGCATGACCATGGGGCGGGTGGTTCCGTAGGCGCGCGGCTGGCTCTCCGCGGTGGCGCGCCAGATGCGGTCGACCACCGGGTCACCGGTCACCAGCCGGTCGACGAGCCCGTGCAGCGCCGCGTTGTCGGGGGACTGGATCAACTCCCGTCTCAGCTGGGCCAGCAGCAGCGGGGCCCATCGGGTCTCCCAGTCGGCGCACTGCGCGCGGCCGGGACCCCGCAGCAGCGAGACCATGACGTTGGTGCCCGTGTCGGCCATCCACGGCCAGTTGCCCAGGGCGCGCCGGTTGGCGGCGAGTACCTCGTAGTCGGCGGAGCACCAGTAGGCGCCGTGCTCCTCGCGGTCGAGCACCGACAGCAGGTCCGCCTGCACCCCGGCGTCACTGGGGGGCGTGCGCGGCGGGGGTTTGCGGCACCACAGGTACAGCAACTCCGTCTCGTCCGCGGACAGGTGCAGTACCTGGGCGATGGCCTCGATCAGCGCGGCGCTCACACCGTGCGCGGTGCCGCGCTCGATCCGGCGGTAGTGGCGCTCGTCGGTGTGGACCAGGCGGGACATGAGGGCCACCGTCAACCGTTCCGGAAGCGGCTTCAGTCCGGCCGCCTCGGGCAGGTCCCGAGGGTGGATACGTGCCCGCCAGGTCGGCAGCAGGTCCGTGCCGAGCCGCGGACGCTGACCCGGGTCCGCCATCCGGCACCCCCTGACGTCGCAAGCCCGTAATAAGACTGTTCGCCACCATAGGTGACATTCGGTGCCGGTGCCTGGTGACAGCCCGACCCGGGTCGTCGACTGACCCGGGTCGGCCGCCGACCCGGGTCACGTTCGACCCTTCCGGCCGCCGCCCGCAGGGTCTCCCCTGGAAGCATGGACACCACGACGCGCACCGGGCACAGCCGGCGGGACACGGTCCCGTACGAGGCGCACGTCCGTCGCACGCACGGCCCGCCGCCGGCCCGCCGTGCGTGCGACGGCGTGCGGCGGCCCGGAGCCGGACCCGTCCGGCGGCCGGCAGCTTTCGGCGGCGCCCCCCGGTCCGCCCGGTCCGCCTGGTCAGCCCCGCCGCCCGGCCCGGCGCCGCGCGCGGAGGTCCTGCGGTGACCCTCCCGACCCCCTGCTGGCAGACACCGATCCGCCCCGCCCCCACCCGCGACGCCGTCGTGCTCACCGATCCGGACACGACGCTGCCGATCGGCCCGACACTGCGCGCGGCGGGCATGACCGTGGCCGCCGCGACGGTGCCCGCCCTCCGAGGCGACCCCTACCGCGAGGCGATGGCCGCGCTCGACCGCGCGCCGCTGATCATCTCCGCGTGGTCGCATCCCGCCGTGAACCGCGCCACCAGCGCTCTGGTCGCGGCCCATGTCGCCCAGCGGTCAGCCACTCCCGGGACCGGGCCGGTGTGGATACGCCTGTCCCGCAACCCCCTCACGCCGGCCCCGCCCTCCACCGTCCACATCCCGCTGGACCGGTTCGGCGCGCTGGCGCCCGAGGCCCACGACGCGCTCCTGGACCTCGCCGCGAGCGACCTCGCCCGGCAGGTGCCCGGCGCGGCGCTTGCCGCCAAGCACCTCCTCACCGCCTTCGCCCGCACCCGCCGCGGCACCCTCACCCCGCCCCTGGCGATCCCCACAGCGGCGGAGCCCCTGTTCTGAGGACGACGTGGGCCACCGCGCGCCGCTCTCCGGGCCGATCGGGTTCCGCGCTCCGGCCTGACCGGCTTCACAAGGAGCCGTACGAGTCCCTGCCCGGTGGCACTCCCTTGGGTCGCCGTAGCAACGGCCGCAAAAACAACGGATATCGCCGACCTGGGACGATGACACTCGGAGTGGAGCGCAGTGTCGTCCGGTCCGCCCGTACGGCGGAGACCTCGCGAGAGCCCGGGGTGCCGCACAGCCGCTGACGGCGGGAACAGCAGTCCCCTTCACGCCGTGTCTTGAGGAGTGGCCGGCTCGTTCACCATGTAATGCGGTAAGCCGTCGATACGACAACGGTCGCCGTAGGGGATTGCTTGTAGTGGGGGTTCTCGGTGGCGACCCGTGTGTTCGCGGACGACGTCACTTCAGCGCCCGCGGCGGAGGTGGCCCGGCAGTCCGAGCACTTGCGGATTCCCGTGGGCGAGCTGCGGTTCTACGGGGAACGGACGCAGACCCGCACCGGGCACCTTCGCGAGGTGATCCGGTGCCTGAACTGGAAGCCCGCGAAGGCGCCGGAGCTGGAGGAGTTGGACGAGTTCCTGCTCGCGCGGGGCCGCTCTGACGGGTGGGGGAAGTCAGCGCGGCTCCGCTTTGCGTCGCAGGGGGATGAGCAGGGCCGGGATCAGCGTCAGCAAAGTGACGGCCAGGACCCACCAGAACGTGTCCGCGAAGGCGCGCGCCGGTGTGTTGAAGTGGTGGGCTTCCCTGCTCTGCAGGATCGCGGTGAGCACGGCTGCGCCGACCGACGCGCCGACGGTCTGCACCGTGGTGATGGCGCTCGTGGCGCCTGGGATGGCGGTGGGCGGCAGTCCGTCGTACGCGGCGGCCGACACCGGCACGGCGACGGCCGCCACCCCGATTCCGAAAACCAGCAGGGACGCACCGAGAACCAGGTCGCTGGTGTGCGCTTCCACCTGGGTGTAGGCGAGCGTGCCCAGTGCGGTGATGGCGATTCCGGTGAGGACGACGGGGCGCGCGCCGATCCGGTCGGTGAGCTTTCCGACGTAGGGAAGGGCCAGCATCGTGCCGAGGCTCTGCGGTGCGAGGAGCAGGCCGGCAGTCAGCGCGCTGTGGCCGCGGACCTGCTGGTAGTACAGCGGCATCAGGACCATCGCGCCGAAGATCGACAACCGGGAGAGGAAGTTCAGCGCTGACGCGGCGGCGAACGGCCGGTGGGTGAACAGCCGTAGATCCAGCAACGGGGCGATGGTGCGCGTGCGCAGCGCGTGGACGGCGAAGGCGATGAGCAGAGCCGCCCCCGTGACCAGCAGCGGCAGCCGTGCCGTACGCGCGGAGAACCCATAGACGATCATGGCAAGGGCGGGGGAGAGCAGCGCCAGGCCGATCGTGTCCAGCCGGCCTTCGCCCTGCCGGCGTGACGTGCCGGTAGGGATGCCGCGCCGGGCCAGCAGGAGCGCGGCCAGGCAGACCGGCACGTTCACGTAGAAGATCCAGCGCCAGCCGACGGCGCCGACGAGCAGACCGCCGATCATCGGTCCCGCAATGGGGGCGACCTGGCCAGGCACGGCCACGATGCTCATGACGCGTCCGCGCTGCTCGGGCGGAGCCGCCTGGGTCAGGATCATCATGCTCAGCGGCACGATCATGCCGCCGCCGATGCCTTGGAGGGCCCGGAACGCGATCAGGCTTGCCATCGACCAGGCGGCCCCGCACAGAACCGAACCGGCGAGGAAGGCGCTGAGCGAGAACATCCACATGGCTCGGATGCCGAAACGTTCGGCGAGACGGCCGGTCGCCGGGATGACCGTCGCGATGGCCAGCAGATAGGCGGTGCTGACCCACTGGACCGTGGTCACTGACGCGCCGAACGTACCTGCGAGGTCGGCGAGGGCGACCGTGACCATCGTCATGTCCAGCATCGCGGTGATGGACCCGGTCACGATGACCGCTCCGAGCTTCAGTACGGCGGGATCGAGGCGGTCGGTAGCCGGCGCGCCGGTCGTCGTGTTCGTCATAGTCGCGACACTACACCGTGCAGTGTAGCTCGACTATACTGCACGGTGTAGTAATAGCCGTGAGGGAAGGAAGCCGTCCGTGCCCGACACATCGACCCTCCGTCAGGGGTCGCCCGCCAAGCGCGCCGCCATCGTGCGAGCGGCACTCGAGATCTTCGTATGCGAGGGCTACGCGCGCGCCAGCGTCGACGCCATCGCTCAGACGGCGGGCGTATCCAAACGCACCATTTATGACTACTACGGTGACAAGGAGCGGCTGTTCCTGTCCGCTGTGGAGGAGACCCAAGCCACGCAGGCCGCGTCCTTCCAGGAACTGCTGGACCGGACCCTGGGGCCCGTCACGCGGAAGGCGGATCTGGAGACCGCGCTCACCGACTTCGGCCGGGCATTCGGGACCGAGGTCGCCCGCTCCGCCGAACGCGCCGCGGTCCTACGGCTGATGATCGCAGAGGCGCCCCACTTCCCGGCGCTGCTGCGGCCGTCACCTGAGGACCGCCCCGTCCAGCGCGCCCTGGCCGCACGCCTGGCCGAACTCGGCAAACAGGGCCTCCTCGACATCCCCGACCCGGACGAGGCCGCCGAGTTCTTGGGCCTGCTGGTCACCGGGCGCGTCAACCACCGTTCCTGGTACGGGGCCGTACGGCTTGACGACTCCGAGATCGACCAGTTGGTGACCGGCGGCGTACGCATCTTCCTGCGCGCCTACGCTCCACGCTGACCGACGGGATCGCCTGAAGCAGTCGGGAGTTGCTGTCGGAGAGTCGGCGGTTCCGTAGGGCCGGGGCATCCCAGCCCGCAGGCCGAAGCGGGGCTGACGACTGCGGATCTCAGGCAGGCCGTCGCGCTGTGCGAGAAGACCTCACCGGCTGCGGACGGGCGCTGGGTGAAGAGCACCCGATCTCGGTCACGGTCCGCGACGATCTCACCGTGGCTGCCGCCGCGGCGCCTTCCTGCACACGCTCGCCGACGAACTCGCCGTGCACACCAGCGAGCCAGGGCCCGGGACGGACATGGCGGTGCGCCTGTCGGGGCCGGGGCGTAGCCGCCGGGGAAGCCCCCGGAAGGGCCCCGGTCGCGGCGTGACCGGACCGGGGACCGGCGAGGGCGGCGGACTCCGTCAGGCCGTCGTCGCCTTCGGGTTGACGTTCTGCGCGAGGAGTTCGTTCATCTCCTTGTGCGCCATCGACGCCTTGCTGTTGCTCTCGTCGTGGAACCGCAGCAGGTAGTGGTACATCACGGCGACGCACTTGTCGCGGCTCTTGTACTCCGCGTTGTCGGTGAGCTCCAGGCGCTCGGAGATCTCCTTGATCTTCCCGTCGGGCGTGGTGTAGAGCGGGTGCCACATGAGGGTCACGGCGGGGTTGAGCTGCTGGATCATGCGCAGTTGGGGGATCTCCTGCGCGATCAGGACGCTGTCGGGGTTGTACGCCCGCAGGAACACGTGCACCGGGCCCGTCGCGCGCTCGACGAACGCGGTGGACAGGACGTTCCACAAAGGCGCCTGGAGCTTCCAGTCGGCGTGCAGCTCCAACTGGTCGACGACCTTGCCGAGCCGGGTGAACTCCAGCGAGGTGTGGCCCTTGCCGTGGGCGTAGACGCTCACGTCGAAGCCGCCCGACCAGAGCGCCAACGTCGGGGTGGTGATCCGCAGATGCTCGCCGACGAGGTTGACGAGCTCGCGGAACCAGGTGTTCGAGGCCCGGATCTTGCGCCGCTCCGCGGAGTCGATCGACGGGTCCGAGGACTTCTGGTTCAGGACCGCCTGCTCGGCGATCCCGCCCAGCAGCAGTTGCCAGGCGCTCTCGATCACGTCCGCCGGGAACCCGCCGGCCTTCATCATCTTCTGGAACACGGCCCACTCGGGGTGGTCCTGCGCCTTGGCCGCGTAGTGGTCCTTGGGAGCGTCTGCCGACGGCTTGCGGCGCTGCACGGCGTGCGCGGGCCCCGCGCCGGCCGCCGTATCGGTCACGGTGCCGTCCACCGCGTCGTCCACCGCCCGCTGGGCCGTCCGCCCGGTGGCGGGGGCACTCCCGGACATGACCCGCCGGGCGTTCTCCTCCGCGGCGACCTCGAAGCGGTCGGACGGGTCGGAGATCTTCATCCCGTTGCCGTTGTCCGTGCCCGCGACGGGGCCCCGCCGCTGCTGGAGGACGTGGGTGAGTTCGTGGGCGAGCGTGTGGCGGTCGCCGCCGCCCTCGCCGATCACGATGTGGCTGCCGGAGGTGTAGGCGCGGGCGCCGATCTCCTGCGCCGACTTCTTCGCGGCCGCGTCGTTGTGGATGCGGACGTCGCTGAAGTCGGCGCCGCCGAACCGCGCCTGCATGTCGTGCAGTTCCGGCTCGGGCAGCGGCCGGCCGGGACGGCCCAGCACGTCATGCGCGGCCGTCCGGCGCTGCACCGGGCCCTCTTCCGGCGCGGTCTGCTGATGGCCGCAGGACGCCCCGTGGACGTGGCGCTGCGTCTCCAGCAGGTGGGCGACCGTGGCGTTGCCGACCGAACGCTGCAACGCGATGACCGACGCCGGTGAGTGCCCGCCCGGCGCCTGCGTGGCGGAAGCGGCCGCCGGCCCGAGCCCCTCGGTACGCGGCAGTGCGGCGGGCTTGCGCGGCACCGTTCCCGGCCGCTGCGCAGCGCTCACATCCTGCTTCCGCTCCTGCACGTACTCACTCCTTCGGTGCTGCACGCCGCGAGCCGGTCGTCCGACCCGCGGGTTGCTCGTCGAGCCGGCTCCCGCGTCCGGCCGGCCCGCGCGTCCGGCCGGCTCCCTGTCGAGTCGCTCACCCGGGCCCAGCCGGCTCTCCGTCGAGCCTGTTCCCTGTCTAGACGGGGTCGACGGCGCGCGGCAAGAAGCGGAAGGGCACGCCCGTACGTTCGCGCGGGTACCGTCCGTGCCCCCACCGGGCAGGGGATGCGCGCCGCCCGCGCCCCCGGCCCGGGCAGCGCGGGCGGCGAGGAGTCAACGCGGCGTCAGAAGACCGTCCACCAGGGCCCGGAGCCCGTCCCGGTAGGTGTCCTCGGCGGTCAGCGGCGCCCAGCGGTCCGCGACCTGCGCCAGGCGGGGCAGGTCGCCCGGGTCCAGAGCGGCGAAGACCTGCTCCCGGTAGGTGGGGCGGTCGTCGCCGGTGCGCCGCCGGGCCGCCGACGTCCGGACCACGATCTCGCCGGCGGTGTAGTACCAGATCGCGCGGTACCCCTGCACGGCCCGCTCGGGGGAGAGGCCGCATACGACCAGGCCGTCGACGATCTGCTCGACGAACCACAGCGCGGCGGTGGACATCAGGTCGTCGGCGGTCAGCACCTCCACGATCCAGGGGCAGGCGGCGAGCGCCTCGTGGATCGTGGAGGCGGCGACGACGATCCGCTCGCGGGGCTCGGCGGGCAGTTCGGGGCGGCGCAGCGTCCGCTCGGTGTAGTCGTCCAGCAGCAGGACGAGCAGTTCCTCCTTGTTGCGGACGTGGTGGTAGAGCGCCATCGGCGTGCTGCCGATCTCCGTGGCCAGCCGCCGCATGGTCAGCCGGTCCACGCCTTCCTCGGCGACGATCCGGCGGGCCGCTTCGATGACCTCCTCGCGGGAGATACGGGGAGGTCGGCCAGGGGCTCTGCGCGGTGCGGACGGCTGCGGCATGACCCCATCATCCCCCGGACATCGACAGAAGCACCCTCGGGAGGCTAGTTTCCTTACATGTATAAAAACTCACGGGGGCGGCCCGGAGTGGTGCTGGCGGCCGCGGCCGTCGCCCAGTTCGCCATCGCCCTGGACATGTCGGTGGTCAACGTCGCCCTGCCCGCGATCCGCACCGCCCTGGGATTCACGCCGCTCGGACTGTCGTGGGTCGTGCAGGCCTACGCGCTCGCGCTCGGCGGATTCCTGTTGCTCGGAGGCCGCGCCTGCGACCTGTACGGCCGGCGCCGGATGTTCGTGCTCGGCCTGGCCGTCTTCGGGGTGTGCTCGCTGGCGGGCGGGCTGGCCCAGGCGCCCTGGCAGCTGATCGCCGCCCGCGCCGGGCAGGGCCTGGGAGCCGCCGCGGCCGCCCCGGCCGCGCTGGCGATGCTCACGACCACCTTCACCGAGGGCCCGGGGCGCGTACGCGCGCTCGGCGTGTGGAGCGCGGTGAACGCCGCCGGGGGAGCACTGGGTGTGCTGGCGGGCGGGCTGCTGACCGAGTACGCAGGCTGGCGCTGGGTGATGCTGATCAACCTGCCCATCGTGGCGATCGCGCTCGCCCTGGTGCGCACCGGTGTGCCCGCCGAGGAACGCCCCGCCCGGCGCGAGCGGTTGGACGTGCTCGGCGCCGTCCTGGCCACGGGCGGAGTCGGGCTGCTGGTGTTCGCGGACCTCCGCACCGACGTCGAAGGGTGGAGCTCGCCGGTCACGTTGACCATGCTCGCCGCCGCGGCCGTGCTGCTGGTCGCCTTCGGGTACGCCGAATCCCGTTCCCCCGCACCGCTGTTGCGGCTCGGCCTGCTGCGCAGCCGCTGGGTGGCCGGTGCCAACGCGCTGGTGTTCCTCGCCGCGGCCGGGCAGTTCGCGGCGTTCTACTTCGTGTCCCTGTACATGCAGCAGGTGCTGGGCATGGGCCCCGCGGCGACCGGCGCCGCGTTCCTGCCCTTCTCCGCGGGCCTGATCGCGGGCACCCTCGTCGCGACCCGCGTCACCGCGGCACGCACCCCCCGGGCGTGCCTGGTACCCGGAGCCCTGCTCGCCGCCGCCGGCCTGGTGTGGTTCGCGTTCATCAGCCCCGACGGAGGTTTTCTCACCGACGTGCTCGGCCCGTCCCTGATGACCAGCGTCGGAACCGGACTCGTGCTGGCCCCGGTCGCCACCGCCGCGACCAACGGCGTCGCCGCCCGCGAGGCCGGCATGGCCTCCGGCCTGTTCAACAGCTCCCGCCAACTCGGCGGCTGCATCGGCCTGGCCGCGCTGGCCACCGTCGCCGCGCATCGCACCGGCGCGGCCACCGGCCCCGCGGCGCTCAACGACGGGTACGCCCTGAGCCTGACCGTCGCCGCAGCCCTCTTCGCGCTCGCGGCCGTCGTGGCGTTCGTCGCGCTGCCCCGCCGCGGAGCAGGAGCCGGAACCGCCCGACCGCGACCCTCCACCCCCGCAGAGAACCGACTGGAAGGAACACCCTCATGACGACGAACCCGACCTCGTCCCCCTCCTCCATCGACGCCATCGACCTGTTCGCCTTGGCGCTGACCTTCCACCCCGACGGCGACGTCCGGGCCGGCGAACGGCGGATGGACGGCAGCGACTCCGATGCCTGGCAGGTCGCGACGTTCCACGTGGAGACCGACGCCGACGTCCACGCCGACCACTGGGAGATGCACCCGTCGGCCGAGGAGGGGGTGTGCTGCCTGACCGGCGGCGCCCGCGTCTACTTCCGCGCCACCGGGCCCGGCGGCGCCGAGGACATGGTGCGGTTGCCGGCGGGCACCGCCGTGATCGTCCCCCGCGGACGCTGGCACCGGCTGGAACTGGACGCCCCCAGCGACCTGATGTCGATCACCCGCCGCCACGGCACCCGCCTGGAGAAGCGCACCGACACCCCCTGACCGCAGTGCGGCCCGGCAGCACCCTGCTGCCGGGCCACCTCGCCGGAGGAACTGGGCGGCGCGGTCAGCAGGTGACGCTGCCCTCGCGGATCGCGTGGTCGTCGTCGTCGGAGTCGTCGGCCCAGTACACGGGCTTGGAGCCGCTCACGCACTCGTCGGCGCCGGCCAGGGAGAAGCCCTCGTTGTTGTAGTCGGGCATGCCGGTGGGGCGGTTGTAGACGGCGCTGAGGGCGAAGGTGCCCGAAGAGCCGATCGTGAAGGTGCGGTGCTGGCCGTCGCAGGTGTCGTCGCAGACGACCCACAGGCGCGACGCCTGCGGCTCCCACTGCAGTTCCATCACGCCGTCCATGCCGCTGCTGAAGGAGGCGACGCGGGTGAACGCGCCGGAGTCCTGGAGGACGTAGCCGTAGACCGTGCCGGAGCCCTCGACGCCCACGAAGAACACGCCGCCGGTGTGGGAGCCGTAGTTGGCGGGGTTGTAGGCGGCGCCGGTCGAGGAGTCCTGGAAGCCGGCGCCGGTCAGGTAGCTGTCGGGGACCCAGGTGATGCCCTCGAAGCCGAGGTTGGCGCCGGTGGAGGGCAGGTCCGCGGTGAGGTTCCACTCGTTGGTGGCGGTCAGCGAGCTGCCCGTACCGGAGACGTCGTAGCGCAGCACCGACAGCCGGCTGGTGCCGGAGTGGTCGCCGTCGCGCTCGCTCGCCAGGTAGACCCCGCCCGCCGAACCGGACCCGGTCAGGGTGACACCCTCGTCGTCGGGGGTGCCCGAACCGCCGGGGTAGTGGACCTTCTTGCCGGAGGTCCAGCCGCCGGACGTGTCGGGCTGCCAGCCGCCGGAGCCGTCCGGGAGCAGACGCCACAGCTTGCCGCTGTTCTGCGCCCCCCACATCACACCGCCCTCCTGGTAGAGGCCGCTGAGGTCCTCGCCGAAGACGCCCGAGCCGTCGGCAGTGGTGACCGAGCTGCTGCCGGGCCAGGCCACGGGCGTGCCCGGGTCGCTGGGGGGAGTGGTGGGCGGGGTCGTCGGCGGGGTGGTGGTGCCGCCGGAGCCGGGAGCGAGGGCGACGCCGCGGAAGGCCTCCTTGGCGGGAGCCGTGGCCAAAGTGGTCACGGAGCCGTTCATGACGGCGGCCGGGCCGCTGGTGTCGGTCACCGTGGAGAGGGTGCCGCCGGTGCCCGAGGAGCCGCTGCCGGTGGCGTACAGCACGGCCTGCCCGCCGCTGACCGAGCCGGTCAGGCCGGTGACGCCGGAGACGCTCCTGCTGCCCTCCGCCTTCCAAGTACCGCCGACCAGGCTGAACTTGTTGATCTTCCCGGCGCTGGAGTCCGCTGCGTACAGGGTGTCGGGGCCGGCGCCGCCGGAGAGGTCGAGCAGCGCGTAGCCGTAGGGGTCGCCGCTGCTCTCGGGGCTGCCGGGCAGGTTGGTCAGCGTCTGCCCGGAGGTGGTCGGGGTGCCGCTGCCCACGGTGGAGACGCCGGTGCCGTTCTTGTCGGAGGAGGCGTACAGCCGGCCGCCGGCGATCTGCACCGCGCGGACGTTCTTCGACGTGAGCTGGGTGAAGCTGCCGGAGCCGAGGGTGGTGTAGCCGATGCCGCCGGCGGCACCGGAGACCCAGATGCTCGTGCCGTCGGTGCTGGCCGCGCCCCGGACGTTGTTGTCGGCGGCGAACTCGTCGAGCATGGTGCTGGTGTCCACGGTGCCGTCGGCGCCGACGCGGGCGATCGTCACGTCGTCGGTGGTGGCGACGGCGCTGGCGCCGACCGCCTTGTGGTAGCCGGGAGCCAGCAGGTAGCGGCCGTCGGCGGAGAGCGTGAGCTGTCCCTCCGACGAGGCGGTGCCCGAGGCGGTCAGCTCGTGCGTGCTGCCGCTGTCGGCGGTGGGCAGCGCGACGGAACGCACCAGCGCCCCGGCGGGGGTGTACTCGTCGAGGAACACCGGGGCGGCCTTGTCGCTCAGGGAGCTGCCGCCGTCACCGACGCGGTAGACCACGACGTCGCCGGTGCCGAACGCGGTGGTGGCGGCGCCGCTGATCGTCGCGTGGGCGACGACCGGGGCGGTGACGGCGCCGAGCGTCATCAGGCCGGCGACGACGCTGCCGATCACGGTCCTGCGGCCGGCGCGAACCGGCACGCGGCGCACGGGTGGGGGGACTTTGCCGTTCACAGGCGGACTGCCTTTCGACGGTGGACCGACGCCAGGTCCAAAGGACCCGCGCAGCAGGGGAGTTGACCGGTCGGAGTGCAAACGGCGCAACTGTGCCGCCGGGGGATGGCGCCGCGGTGAACTTCGTACGTCGCCCGTCCGTCCCCACGCCGTACACATCGGGCGCCGAAGGGACTTGGGGGTCGCCGGGTGGCGGAGCTCGGGGGCGGCTCGCCGATTGCGCTGGTGAGAGCATATCTGCAGGTCAAAGTAGGTGGCGTAACATCGGCGTCATCAGCGGACCCTAGATTGGGACCACTGCGGGAGCGTTTCCCGCACGGGGATTCCGGGATCTGACCGGGCCCGCGCGCAGCGACAGAGAGGCGGTGCCCTTGATGCCCCCCGTGTCCAGGACCGGCTCCCCTCCGGGCACTCCGGCTCGCGCCGACAGAGCCCGGCAGGTCGCCGACGTGCTGCGGCAGCAGGCCGCCGCGGGGCTGTTCCCCACCGGTCTCCTGCCCGAAGAGCGGCTTCTGGTGGCGGACTTCGGGGTCTCGCGCAACACCGTCCGCGAGGCGTTGCGCATCCTGGCCGACGAGGGACTGGTCCAACGCCGGCGCGGGGTCGGCACCGTGCTGGTGGGCCGCAAGGTCGAGCATCCGCTGGGCCGGATGACCGGGCTCGCCGAGACCCTGCACCAACTGGGCACGGTGGACAACCACTTGCGTGCTGCGGGCAGCGTGCTGCCGCCCGCCGCCGTCGCCCGCCGACTCGGCACACCCCGGGGACAGCCGGTCGTACGACTGGAGCGGCTGCGCCACCTCGACGGCGTTCCGCTGTCGCTGGACCTGACGTATCTGCCGGCCGACATCGGCACGCCGTTGCTGGAACTCGACCTGGCCGGACGGGACGTGTTCGCGCTCATCGAGGAGACCGCGGGCGTGCGGCTGAGCACCGCGACGCTGACGGTGCAGGCGGTGAACGCCGACCCTCGCACCGCCGAGGTCCTGGACACCTCGCCGGGTGCGGCGCTGTTCGCGGTGGAGCGCCTGAGCACGCTGGCGGGCGGCCGCCCGGTGGACCTGGAGTTCCTGTCCATCCGCGGTGACCGGCTCGTGCTGCGCGCCGACCTGGACCGTCACACCGGCTGACCCCTTCCTCACCCTCCTTCTCTCCCGCCACTCCCGCCCCCTACCCTTCCGGCCGCCGCCGCAGCCCCGTTTCGTCGACCCGGTCCCCGCCGGGGCGCGACGCGCGAGGGGCCGTCGCGCCCAACGGCCATGCCGCCATGCCGTCTTCCTGCCCCGCCGCCCCGCCGCCCCGCCGCTGTGCCGCGCCGCATCGCCGAGCCGCCTCGCCGCGATGCCGCCAAGGTGCCGTGCCCGGGCACGACTGCCGGAGGTTCCCCGTGCCGAGTCCCCGACCCGTTCCGCCACCCGTCGCCCGCCCGCCGTCCCCGCGCCAGCCCCGACCGCGCCGGCGCCCCCGTCCCGACGCCCTGACGGCGGCCATGGGACTGTGCGTGACCCTCGTGGTGGGAATGGTCTCCGCGGTCAACCTCGCCATCCCCTCGCTGTCCCGCAGCGCCCTGCACCCGTCGGCGGCCGCCGTGCTGTGGGTGGTCGACGGCTATGTCGCTGTCTTCGCCTGCCTCCTCGTGCCGGCCGGGGCGCTGGCCGACCGGCTCGGCCGCAAGGGCGTCCTGCTGGCCGGAACGGCGGTCTTCGCGGTGGGCTGCCTGCTCGCGGGAACCGCCACGGACGTGGGTGTGCTGATCGCGGGGCGGATGGTCAGCGGTGTGGGGGCGGCGGCCGTCCTGCCCACCACGCTGGCGCTCATGGTGGCCGGCACGCCGCCCGCGGGCCGCGCCGGACGGATCGCCGTCTGGGCGGCCATGACCGGACTCGCCGCCGTCCTGGGCAACGTCGGCGGCGGCGCCGCCATCCAGGCCGGCTCCTGGCGCGCGCTGTTCCTGGCCGCGGTCCCGCTGTCCCTGGTCGCCCTGGCGCTGGCCGCCGCTGTCGCCCCGAAGACGCCCCGGTACGCCCGCCCGGTCGCCCCGCTCGGCGTCCTGCTGCTGACCTGTTCCTTCTTCGTCCTGCTGTTCGCCCTCGTCTCCGGCCCGCAACAGGGCTGGACCAGCCGTACGGTCCTCGGATCGTTCGCCGCGGCGGCCGCCGCGCTGGCCTGGTGGGTCCGGCGCGAACTGCGCAGCGCGCACCCGCTGCTCGATCCCCGGCTACTGGCATCGCCCCCGGTACGGGCCGGCGCGCTCGGCATGACGGTCGTCTTCACCGGCATGTTCGGCCTGTTCTACCTCAACGGCCAGTACCTCCAGTACGCGAAGGGCTACTCCCCCCTCGGTTCCGGAATCCGGCTGCTGCCCATGGCCGTCGCCCTGCTGCTGGCCCCGCGGTGCGCGGTCGGCCTGCGCCACCGCCTCGGCGAGCGGCGCGTCGTGGGGCTGGGCCTGCTCCTGCTGGCCACGGGCCTCGGTACCGTCTCCCTGGTCGGCGCGCGGACCCCGTATCCCTTCTACGCCCTCGGCGCCGTACTCACCGCCGCGGGCTGCGGGCTGGCCACGCCGGTCCTCTCGCACGCCATGATGTCCGCGCTGCCTCCCGAACAGGCGGGCACCGGATCGGCGTTGCAGAGCCTGACGCGCGAACTGGGCAGCGCGTTGGGGGTCGCCCTCAACGGCACCGTGATCGCCGACCGGTTCACCGCGAACCTGCCGCACGCCCTGCGTGGACCGCACGCCCCGAGCACCGTCGCCCAGGCACAGCGCTTCTCCGACCACCCCTCCCTGCGGCACGCGGTCCTCCAGGACTTCACCGGCGCGCTCGACACCGGCATGCGCGTCCTCGCCGCGATCGTCCTGACCGCCGGAGCCCTCGTGCTCCACTGGTTCTCCCGCCCCGGCCCGGTGGCGGAGCGGACGAGGGGGAGGCGGTGACGCGGGAGCGGCGGGGACGTCAGCGCAGCCGGACCGGGAGGGAGAGCAGCCCCCGGTGGCGGGGGTTGTCCTGCCAGGCGGGGGCGCGGTCGGGGTCCGCCAGGCGGAGCGCGGGATAACGCCGCAGCACCTGGCCGAAGGCGATCTCGGCCTGGAGCCGGGCCAGCGGTGCGCCCAGGCAGCGGTGGATGCCGTGGCCGAACGCCAGGTGCCCGGCGGCGTCACGGGTGACGTCGAACCGGTCGGGGTCCGGGAAGACCTCAGGGTCGCGGTTGGCGGCCAGCAGCGCGATCTGCACGAACTCCCCGGCCGGGATCGTGGTGCCCTCGATCTCCACCGGCTGCGTGGCGTAGCGCAGGCTCGCGATGCCGAACGGGCTCTCGTGGCGCAGGACTTCCTCGGTCAGGCCGGGCAGCAGCGACGGGTCGGCGCGTACGGCGGCGAGCTGATCGGGGTGGGCGAGCAGGGCGTGCAGGCCGTTGGCGATGAGGTTGGCGGTGGTCTGGTGGCCCGCGATCACCAGCAGGAACGCCATCGAGGTGACCTCTTCCTCGGTGAGGCGGTCACCGCCGTCGCGGGCGGCGACGAGGGCGGACAGCAGGTCGTCGCCCGGGTGCGCCCGCTTCTGCTCGATCAGGGCGCGCAGCCGGTCCAGCATCGCCTCGGCCGTCGGGACGGACACCTCGCCGTCGCCCTCGTCCCCGGTCACCGTGTGGCCACGGACCTGGAGGACCCCGGGATCACCCGGGTCCGCGCCGAGCAGGTCGAAGATCACCGCCAGCGGCAGCGGGAGCGCGAACCGGCCGATCAGGTCGACCTCGTCGCTCCCGTCCAGGGCGTCGAGCAGCGCGGTGGCCCGGGCCTCGATCCGGGGGCGCAGCATCGCCACCCGCCGCTGGGTGAAAGCCTGTTGGACCAGCCGGCGCAGCCGGGTGTGGCGCGGCGGGTCGGAGTTGAGCAGGTGGGTGGTGAGCGCTCCGCCCGGGCCGCCCGTGGGCAGCCCCTCGTGCCGGGCGAACGCCTCGGTCGCGCCGTCCTTGCTCAGCCGCGGGTCCACCAGGGCCGCCCGGCAGGCCGCGTGCCCGGTGACGACCCAGCCGGCCAGCGGCACCGGTCCGGAGAAGCGGACCTGGCGGACCTCGCGCGTCTCACGCCAGCGCCGGTACGACTCGTGCGGGTGGCGGGCGAAGGACCCGTCCACGGTCTCGGCCCCGCCGGGCGGTTCGGGCGACGCGGACGGCTCGTTCACCTCGGACCGCGGCTCGGGTATCCCGCACGGTACGGACACGTCGGCCTCCTCGCTCCCCTCAGGCAGCCGCACCGCGCACCGCCGTCACCTTGACGTCCTCCACGCCGAGCAGCCCGACCAGGGGCACCTTTGCGGAGGTCTGCCCGGGGTCCACCGCCAGGCCGGAGGCGCGGATGAGGTCCAGGAGCAGTTCGGCCAGGGGCATCACCATGTGCCGGCCCCAGCAGCGCTCGGAGGAGTGGCCGAAGGGCAGGTAGCCGGGGGCGGTGTCGGGATCGAGGGTCTCCCAGCGCTCCGGACGGAACGTGTCCGGGTCCTCCCACAGCTTCGGGTCCCGGTGCGAGAGGAGCGGCAGCAGCAGGACGTCGTCGCCCGCGCCGATGCGCTCGTCGATCCCGGGGTACTCGGGAGAGGCGTTGCGCAGGATGTTCCAGGACGGCGGCAGCAGCCGCATGGCCTCGTACAGGATGTGCCGGTTCGGCGTCTCGGGGTCGAACGGCGAGCCGAGCCACAGCGCGTTCGCGACCAGGGTGGAGACCGTGAAGCACACCGGGGCCGCCGCTCGCCGGTACATGCCCATCGCGTAGCGGCGATCCTGGTACCCCTTCGCGTCGGCGGTCAGGCCCGCGATCGCGGTCAGCGGGGTTCCCCGCCACCCGACCCGCCCCGGGAGCGCGGC
The DNA here is from genome assembly GCF_036014115.1 of Streptomyces sp. NBC_00448. Classification (NCBI taxonomy): domain Bacteria; kingdom Bacillati; phylum Actinomycetota; class Actinomycetes; order Kitasatosporales; family Streptomycetaceae; genus Streptomyces; species Streptomyces sp. NBC_00448. Next base: position 801,925 of record NZ_CP107913.1, on the reverse strand, counting down.
GCCCGCCGCGATGACGGTCCAGGTGAGCTTCGGCGTCAGTTCGAGGTTGCGGCTCATCAGGACCCGCAGGCGGTACGGGTCCTGGCCGAGGATCAGGTCCCGCAGGAACAGATGCCCTCGCAGCGGCCAGACCCCCGACAGTTCGACGTCCTCGGGGCGGGGGCGGGTCCGCTTCAGGGCCTCGCGCACATCGGCGCCGATGGTGCGGATCACCGAACCGGCCTCGCTGCGCGGGATCGAGCGCCCGTGCAGCGGTTTGAACGTGGGCCGCTCCACCTCCGTGGCCCGGCGGGCGGCGAGAATCCGGTCGGCCACGTCGTGTCCGGCGATCCCGATGGTGTCGGGTTCGAGCCGGAAGAGGTCCTGGCCGAGGTGGTCCCGGAACAGGGCGGCGAGTCGTGGGTGGAACACCGTGGCGCGCATGCGGGTCTCCAGGAAGGCCGAGCGGGGCAGGCGGCATCGTCCCCGCCTCGCGGCGGGGACGACCTGGCGGCCTAGTACCAGAAGTACCAGGCGCTGGCCTTCAGGCTCTTCTGCGCGGACACCTTGTTACGAATGGCGAAGAGAAGCTTCATCATTGCACCCCCTTTCCGGGTGGAGATGTCACGCACTTCCTCTCGTGAAGGTCGTGCGTGGTTCGCCCGACGAAAGTACACGAGAAAGAGGGGTGAATGGTAGGGGCACCTTCCGGCCCGGGCGATTCACCCCTTCCGGCCCCCGGCCGCACGACCGATGGACCGAACACGTCGTCCATCAGGACCGGTTGGGGATGGTGGCCGCCCCGGCGCGCCCGCGCTCCGCGGATCGCGTAAAGCACCTGTTCGGAGCCGGTGATTTCATTTCGGTGACGAGCGGAGGTGTAAGGGAATTTCCAGCGGGGTAGAACCAGAATTTCACCCGGTCGCTTTCTCCCCGGCCGAAGAACGCGTTCCCCGGACGTCGTTCGCTTCGCGTTCGCCGCGGATACGGATATGTCGGGGCGGCCGGATTTCCGCGTGTCGCGGCGCCGGGGTGCGCCTCGGGGGAGCGCCGCCGAGCGCACTGGGCGGGCGCCCGTGGCCCGGCACGCCCGCGGGATCACCCGGCCACCGGGGCCGTCCGGACCATCGTCCAGGACACGGGCGGGAGTTCCACGGACAGGCCCTTCGGGCCGGCCGAGTGCCGGGTGCTGGAGCGCGGCTCCACCCGGCGCGGCGCCGCCTTGGAGTTGGTCGCCAGCAGGTCCCGGCCGCCCAGCACGACGTGTTCCACGACGGTGTGCTCCTCGCCGGCCATCGCCAACCGCAAGGTGGCGGCCTGGCTCTCGTCCCGGTTCACGGCGAAGACCGTCGTCTCGCCGGTCTCGGCGTCCCGGGTCGCGGTCACGTCGACCGCCGCCACGTCGCCGAGGGTCTCGGAGTGCAGCACCGGCGAGTTCGGCTCGACGCGCAGCACCTCGCCACGCGCGTGCCGGGCGGTGAGGGCGAAGGGGTGGAAGATGGTCTGCCGCCAGGCGCCGGCGTCGGGTTCGGTGCGGATCGGCGCGATGACGTTGACGAGTTGGGCGAGGCAGGCGATGGTCACCCGGTCGCTGTGCCGCAGCAGGCTCATCAGCAGGTTGCCCAGGACGACGGCGTCCTCGACGGTGTACTCGTCCTCGATCAGCCGGGGCGCCCGCGCCCAGTCGAGACGGTCCTGGCCGGCGAACCGGCTCTCGTACCAGAGGTTCCACTCGTCGAAGGAGAGCTTCAGCCTGCGCCGGGAGCGCTTCTTGGCCGCGATGTGGTCGCAGGTGGCGACGACGCCGTCGATGAAGTCGTCCATCACCTGCGCGGAGGCCAGGAAGCCGACCCGGTCCTCGCCGTGCTGCTCGAAGTAGGCGTGCAGCGAGATGGAGTCGACGACGTCGAACGCCTCGTCCAGGACGTCGGCCTCCCAGGACCCGAAGGTCGGCATCCGCTCGTTGGAGCTGCCGCAGGCGACGAGTTCGATGGACGGGTCGATCCGCCGCATGGCCTTGCCGGTCTCGGCGGCCAGCCGGCCGTACTCGGTGCCGGTCTTCCGGCCGATCTGCCAGGGGCCGTCCATCTCGTTGCCCAGGCACCAGGTCCTGATGCGGTGCGGGTCGCGCACGCCGTGCGCGATGCGCAGGTCGGAGTAGCGGGTGCCGGCCGGGAAGTTGGCGTATTCGAGCAGGTTGCAGGCGTCCTCGACGCCGCGGGTGCCGAGGTTGACGGCCATGATCGGTTCGACGCCGGCCTGCCTCGCCCACGACATGAACTCGTTGAGCCCGAAGGTGTTGGGCTCCAGCGAGCGCCAGGCCAGGTCGAGGGCGACCGGGCGGTCCTCGCGGGGGCCGACGCCGTCCTCCCAGCGGTAGCCGGAGACGAAGTTGCCGCCGGGGTAGCGGACGGCGCTCACGCCGAGTTCGCGGGTCAGCTCGATGACATCGGCCCGCAGGCCCTCGACGTCGGCTTCGGGGTGGCCGGGCTCGTACACGCCGCCGTAGACGCAGCGGCCCATGTGCTCGACGAACGACCCGAACAGCCGCGGGGGCACCGGCGCGATGACGAAGGCGGGGTCGAGGGTGGCAGTGCAGGTCAGCACACCGGTCTCCGGTTTCTCTGCGAACGGTCTGAAGTCGAGCGGGGGAGTCGGGCGCCTTGGGATGCGGGCGCCTGAGCGTCGGGGACCTGGGATACGGGCATCTGGGATCGCGCGCCTGGGATCGGGCACTTGGGCGGGAGTCGCTTGATGCCGGCGGTCGCCGCGCCCTGAGCCGGTGCCGCCCGCTCAGCCGGGATGGCTTCCGCAGGACTCGCGGATCACGAGTTCGAACGGCAGCACCGTGTGGACCGGGTCGGGCGCCGTCCCGTCCACGAGGTCGAAGAGGATCGCCGCGGCCTTGCGGCCCAGCGACTCGGCCGGGACGCGGACGGTGGTGATCCCGGGTGTGGTGAGCCGGGAGACGCCGAAGTCGTCGTATCCGGCCAGGGCGATGTCCTCCGGGATGCGCAGCCCGCGGGAGCGGATCTCCAGCATCGCGCCGTAGGCCATCTCGTCGTTGGCGGCGAAGATCGCCTGGACGTCGGACATGCTGTCCAGCACCTGCCGCGCGGCGAGCGTCCCCGACTCCTCGCTGAAGTCGCCCACGGCGAGGGTGTGGGTGCACGGCCGCCGCGACGCGGCGAGCGTGGCGCGGAAGCCCTCGTAACGGTCCACCGCGGTCTGGTGGTCGAGCGGGCCGCTGATGTAGCCGATCCGGGTCAGCCCGTGGTCCTCCACGAGGTGGTGGGCGACCGCCGCGGCGCCCGCGATCTCGTCGATGCCGACGCTCGCCGCGTGCGGCAGGCGCACGAACCGCCCGATCAGCACCACCGGCAACGCGGCGTCCACCATGCGGTTGACGTTGGGGTCGCCGATCGAGGCCGAGGCGACGATCGCGCCCGACGCCGCCTGCGAGCGCAGCACCCGCTCGTAGGCCGCGACGCCGTGGGACTCGTCGGGGTTGGTCGACACCATCAGCGCGGCGTCGTGGGCGTTGGCCTCGGCGGTGACCCCCACCAGCAGATGCATGAAGTAGGGGTGGCCGAAGACATGCCGGCCGGTCTGGGGCACGACGACCGCGATCGACGTCGAACGGCCCGCGCGCAGCGCCCGCCCCGCGGAGTTCGGGACGTAGCCGAGCTTCGCCGCGGCGGCCCTGACGGCATCCTTGGTCGCCGCGCTGATCCGCGGATGGTCCGCGAGCGCCATGGACGCGGCGCTCTGCGAGATCCCGACGGCCGTCGCGACGTCCTTGAGCGTGACGGTGCCGCGCCTGCCGGCCGGCGCCGAGCGTCCGCGGCTCCGGCCGCCGCCGTCACCACCTCCGGCCGGCGGGTCGGCGTCGTCCCTCTTCTCCGGGCCGCCCCGCCCCAGCGGGACGGCCTCGCTGTCCTCGCGTCGGTCACCGCGGCTGCGGTCGCGTTCGGCCGCCGTCATCCCGCCACCCCGGAGGGGTCAATGCGGTTGAAGCGCGTCATGCGGTGCTCCCAGGGGTGTGCTTCAACGATTCAGCACCCCGGACGCTAAGTGGCCGTGAACATCGCGTCAAGAGTCGTCCGCGAGATCATCGGACAACAGGGGCGCCTGGCCCAGGGGTTGACGGGCTCGACGCGCCACCTCTAGCTTCGACTGCGCTGAATCGTATGAGCATCGCGCACGGGGTATCCGCACCAGGTGACGCACGGCGCTTCCCACCGGGCGCCCGCGCACCGCCATCCGCGACATCACCCGACGGAGAAAGGTCGACGATGACCGCTCACGCTCACCGACCACATCTGCGGCACGCGCTGAGACGCCTGCGCGGCGTCCTTCTCTCGATGGGCGCGACCATGGTCCTGGCCCTCGGCCTGCTGGTCGGCGTCACCGGTCCCGCGCACGCCGCCACGGACCAGCCCTGCGACATCTACGGCAACGCCGGAACCCCCTGCGTCGGCGCCTTCAGCACCGTCCGCGCGCTCTACGGCTCCTACAGCGGCAACCTCTACCAGGTCACCCGGGTGCAGGACGGCGCGACGCTCGACATCGGCCTGCTCGCCCCCGGCGGCATCGCCGACGCCGGGCCGCAGAACGTCTTCTGCGCCGCCGGCCCGTGCGTCATCTCCAAGATCTACGACCAGTCGCCGCGGCACAACGACCTGACCATCGCGGGCGCCGGCACCGCGGGCGCCGCCAACTCCGGTGCGATGGCGGACGCGTTGCACGTCACCGTGGGCGGCCACTCGGTGTACGGCGTCTACGTGCCGCCGGGCGTCGGGTACCGCCACGCCGTCGGGTCGGGGGTCGCCACCGGGGGCCAGCCCGAGGGCATGTACATGGTGGCCAGCGGCACCCACACCATCCACGACTGCTGCTTCGACTTCGGCAATGTCGAGGCGGCCGAGGACGACACCGGCGCCGGCCACATGGACGCGCTCAACATCTCCCCGGCGAGGGCCTGCGACCCGTGCCAGGGCAACGGGCCCTGGGTGCAGGCCGACCTGGAGAACGGCATCTACCAGGCCGACACCAACGCCCACAGCGTCAACGGCGGCAACTCCAGCCCGTTCGTCACGGCCGTGCTGAAGAACAACGGCCAGACGAGCTTCGCGCTCAAGGGCGGCGACTCCCGGTCGGGCGCCCTCACCACCTGGTGGAACGGCGCCCTGCCACCCGGCTACGCGCCCATGCAGCAGGAGGGCTCCATCGTCATGGGCACCGGCGGCGACAACAGCAACCGCGCCGGCGGCTCCTTCTTCGAAGGCGTGATGACCTCCGGCTACCCGTCGGACGCCGCGGACGACGCCGTGCAGGCGAACATCGTGTCGGCCGGCTACGCGGGCGACACCGCGGGGGTGGCACCGGCCACGATCGCCGGACCCGGCGGCACCTGTGTGGACGTCACCGGCGACGACGTCGCGGGCCGGTCCGCGGCCGTCCAGCTCTGGGGCTGCCAGAGCGCCGCCGCCGACCAGCACTGGACCCACGACGCCGACGGCTCGCTGCGCACGCTCGGCCGCTGCCTGGACATCGTCGGCAACAGCACCGCCCAGAACGCCCAGGTCCAGCTCTACGACTGCAACGGGGTCGGCGGGCAGAAGTGGGTGCAGCGCGCCGACGGCTCGCTCTTCAACCCGCAGTCCGGGCGCTGCCTGGACTCCCCGAACGACGCCACCGCCAACGGCACCCGCCTGCAGATCCACGACTGCAACGGCACCGACGCCCAGCGGTTCACGGTCAACGGCGGAGCGCCGGTCAACGCCCCCGGCGGAAAGTGCGTGGACATCGACGGCGACGACAACGGCGGCAACCTCAGCGCCGCGCAACTGTGGGACTGCCAGCCCTACGCGCTGGACCAGCACTGGGTGCACGCCGCCGACGGCTCGCTGCGCACCCTCGGCCGCTGCCTCGACATCGACGGCAACGGCACCGCCCAGGACACCCAGGTGGAGCTCTACGACTGCGACGGCGTCGGCGGCCAGGTCTGGCAGCAGCAGTCCGACGGCTCGCTGCTCAACCCGCAGTCCGGCCGCTGCCTGGACGACCCGAACGGTGCCGGCGCCAACGGCACCCGCCTGCAGATCCACGACTGCAACGGCACCGCCGCCCAGAAGTTCGCGCTGAACTGACCCGCTCCGGCCGACCCCGGTGGTGCGGAGGCGACAGGCCCTCCGCACCACCGGTTCGGCGCCCCCGGCGCGTCAGCCGTTGCCGGTGAGACCGCGGAGATCGGCCCGGTCGCGGGTGTTGAAGTTCTCCACCGACGCCTTCGCGGTCGCGGGGTCCTTGAGCCACTCGTTGTAGGCGCGCCGCTGTCCGGCGGTGGCGTTCGCGACGAGGTGGCCGTCGCCGGTGAGGAACGGCTTGCCGTGGCTGTACTCGTTCGCGTACTTCCGGGGGTCGCCGACGTGGGGGTTGTCCACGTAGGCGTGGTGGGCGGCGTCCTGCCAGTCGTCCTGCCAGGTGGTGCTCGTCGGCGGCGAGCCGATGTCCGCGTGCTTGCCCGTGGTCGTGATCAGTTTGATGAGTTCGTCCTCGCCCTTGCTCAGCGCCGCCTTGCCGATCGTGGCGGCCGCCTCGCCGGGGTCCAGCGCGACGTCGACTCCGGTGTGCACGGCGAAGGCGAAGGCGTCGGACAGGTGATCCGCCCACGCCTTCTGCTTCGCCGCCGTGTCGGCGGACAGCTGTTTGCTGACCGCCCGGGCTTCGTAGTCGAAGACGCCGTCGATGGTGCCGGCGCCGTTCTCGTGGATCGGGTTGTCCGGGTCGTTGTCGGCCATCTCCTGCGCCTGCTTGCGGCCGAACGCGAGCACCCGTCCGGCGGAGGTGCCGTCCTGCATGGCCTGGTCGATGAACGCCGCCCACGCGGCACCGTCGGCGTCGACGTGCCCCGGGCCCTGGACCGGCGCCGGGTCGGTCAGGCTCGCCTGGAGGTCCGGCCAGTACGCCTCGATGATGTCGGCGTAGACCGCGCAGTACTCCGATGACGGGTGGGCGTCGGGGTGACGGGCGTAGTAGGTGACGAACGCCGTGGTGTTGGCCGCGGAGGTCTTCGGGTCCACGCCGGGCGCGGGCAGCGTGCCGGCGCGCAGCACCGCGGCGAACGCCTTGGACTCCGCCGGGTTGATGGTGGCGTTGCCCTGGCCGCTCGGCCCGATGAGCCCGGGCAGTTCCTTGGCGTGGTCGTGCACGAACGCGGTGGCCGCGACGGGGTCGGCGGCGAGCGCGGGCCACACGTACCTGCCCAGTTGCCCGGAGTTGTCGCTCAGCGCGTCGTCGCCGAGGCTGACCAGCACCGCGGGCGGGAAGTTCGCGAAGCGGAGCAGCGGCGCCAGCTCGGACGGAATCGCGCCGAGCTCGTTCTTCAGCGACGCGCCGCCGCGCAGGGCGGTGGCCAGGAAGTCGGCCATCAGGGCCTGCCCGGCGTCGGGGTTGCCCTCTTCGTAGAGGTGGTCATCGGTGACGAGTTTCATGGCGGCCTTCGTGCCGAGCGCGTCCAACGCGGCTTTGCAGTAGTCCGGGTCCGTGTCGTGTGCCCGCACGAGTTCGAGGTACCGCGCGGCGCTGATCTTCCCGTCCTTGTACGCCTTGGCGTCCTTCCTCGCCGCGTTCACCGCCGCGGCCTGCGTGGCGAACCCGTCGAGGTCGGCGCCGGCGGCGGTCGCCGCCAGCCCCTTCCCGCCGCCCAGTTCCTTCGCCTGCCTGGCGGCATCCGCGGCCAGGCTGTGCCGGCGCCGCAGCATCGGCAACTGCCCCCGGGCCCAGGACAGATGGCGGTTGATCGCGGTCAGTCGGGACGTGTCGAGGCTCATGCCCCGCGCCGTCGTCATCCACTTGTCCACCAGCGGCTGCGCGCTGGTGTGGCCGCCGGCGGCCGTACGGCGGTCGATCGAGTTGATCAGGTCCCACAGTCGCGCGGGGTCGAGCCCGCTGAAGTCCCCGTCCGGATCTTGGTGGCCCATGGCCGTGCCCCCGTGTGCTCGTCGTCCGCCGCCGCGCGTTTCCCGCGGTCGTGCGCCCCGTTGTGTGCACGAGGATGGGCGCGTGCGTTCACGGGTGAACAGGGATTTTCCGCACCGGGAAAACGGCACGTGGTTCGCGCGGCCGGAGCGGGCCGGCCGGGCGTCGGCGTGGGAGTGGGCGCCCGCGGTGCGGAGTCGCGCACGTTCGCCGACCCGATGATGGCCGACCTGCGGCAGCGCGCTGAACCCGGCCGGGCCGCCGGACCCACCAGACGCGCCGGGCCCGCCAGAATCAACGTATCGGCGATAAAAATCGACGGAGTGTAGACTTTTGGGGTGGAGGGCGATCCGGCTCCCCGCGAACCCTTCCTGGAGAAGCGATGCAGCAGCGGAACTGGCTCATCACCGGCGTCAGTACGGGCCTCGGGCGGTTCTTCGCCCAGGCCGCCCTGGCCGCCGGGCACACCGTCGTCGGCACGGTCCGCTCGGAGCAGGACCTGCGGGCTTTCGAAGCACTCGACCCCGAGCGCGCGCACGGCCGCGTCCTGGACGTGACGGACGACGAGGCCGTCCCGCGTGTCATCACGGAGGTGGAGCAGGCCGTCGGCCCCCTGGACGTCGTCATCGCCAACGCCGGATACGGCCTGGAGGGCACCTTGGAGGAGACCCCGCTGCCCGAGGTGCGGCGGCAGTTCGAGGTCAACGTGTTCGGAGCGGTGGCCACCTTGCGGGCGGCGCTGCCCCACATGCGCCGGCGCCGCCGCGGGCACCTGATGGCCGTCACCTCCATGGGCGGGCTGATGGCGGTGCCCGGCATGTCCGCCTACTGCGGCAGCAAGTTCGCCCTGGAGGGCATCCTCGAAGCACTGGGCAAGGAGGTCGCACAGTTCGGCATCCACGTGACGGCGATCGAGCCCGGCTCCTTCCGCACCGACTGGGCCGGGCGCTCCATGACCCGCGTCGCGCGCTCCATCGAGGACTACGACGAACTGTTCGCCCCCATCCGCGCGGCACGGCAGAAGGCCAGCGGGAACCAGCTGGGCGATCCGGCCAAGGCCGGGGACGCCGTCGTGCACATCACGTCGGTGGAGCACCCGCCGGCCCACCTCGTGCTGGGCTCGGACGCGCTGCGCCTGGTGGCCGCCGCGCGCACGGCCGTGGACGAGGACATCCGTACCTGGGAGACCCTCTCCCGTACGACCGACTTCGCCGAGGGCGCTCAGCTGTGACGCCCGGGCACGACCCCGCGCGCGGCCGGCGCACCGCCGAACGCAAGGGCGACCTGCGGGAGCGGGCCATCCTGGACACCTGCGAGGCGCTGCTGGCGAGCAAGGGCTACGACGCCATGACCGTCGGCGACATCGCCCAGGGGGCCGGGATCACCCGCGGCGCCCTGTACTTCTACTTCGGCTCCAAGCAGGAAGTGGTCACCGCGCTGGTGGCCCGGACCGTGGAGCACCTGTGGGAACGCTCCCGGGCCACCGCGAAGGCCGACGACCCGCGCCGGGCCGTCGACGCGGCCATGCGGCGCACCGTCGAGCTGTGGAACGAGCACGGCCTGGTGATGCGCACGGCGATCGACCTGTCGCTGACCGTCCCGGAGATCGGCGAACTGTGGAGCCGTACCGCCGACTTGTTCATCGCGGCCATCACCGCGGTCCTGGAACGCGCCGGCGTCCAGGCCGGCAGCGGACCGGAACAGGCACCGGCGATGGCGCGCGCCCTGTGCTGGATGATCGAGCGGACCTTCTACCACGCCTCGCAGGAGTCCCGCGGGGCGTTGGGCGAGGCATCCGCGACCTGCGCGCACATCTGGCTGACCAGCGCCGGCCTGCCCGGCTGACGTTGTGGGTGAGTTGGACGGGCCGGCAGACCGCACGCCCCGAACGCGCCGCTTCGGTACTCGCCGTCGTGGGGGGCGGCCGGGCGGGCACGTGGGGGCCGGCGGGTGACGGGCGGTCGCCGGACGGCCCGGCTCACCTGGGGTTCACCTGGGCGTCGGTCGGAGCCGTTACCGTCACCCGCCATGGACAACCAGCGCAATGGCTTGACGGCGGACATCACTCGCCGCGGACTCATCGTGGGCGCGGTGGCCGCCGGGCTCGCCGCGACCGGCGGCACGGCGGTCGCCGACTCCGGGCGGCGGACAGGTGGCGGGCCGGTCGGGACGGTGCCCGGCCCCCCGGCCCCGGCCGCGGACCTCACGAAGTTCAAAGCACCCACGTACCAGTTGACGGTGGACGGGGAGTCGGTCGTGAGCGACCGGGTGGACCGCCCGGTCGCTCCCGGGATCGTACTCACCTCCTTCGACACCTTCGGCCGTACCGGCTGGCTGCGGGTGCACGTGCTCAACGCCGACCTGGGCGAGGCGTCCGTCGGCGTGGACCTGATCGCGGGCGAGGTGAGCCAGGCGCGCCCGCTGGCCCAGGCGACCGACGCGCAGCACGCCGTCGCCGCGGTCAACGGCGACTACTTCGACATCACCGAGACCTACGCGGCCGAGGGCCCGGAGATCCAGAACGGGCAGCTGCGCAAGGGTACTTCGCAGGCGTCGACGGTCGCCACCGTCGGCGCCGACCGGGTCGCGCGGCTCGCCGACCTGATGATCACCGGCACCGCCACGGTGGCCGGCGTCCGGCGCCCGCTGGCGGCGCTGAACTCCGCGGGCGTGCCCGCCGACGGCATCTGCGTGTTCACCCCGCTGTGGGGGACCGCGGACCGCACCCTGATCCAGGGCGCCGGTCCGTACACCGAACTCGTGGTGGCCGGCGGCAAGGTGACCGCGGTCCACCCGCAGATCACCGCGACGGCGGTGCCGGACGGCGGGCTGATCGTGCTCGGCCGCGGCGCCGCGGCCACCGCGCTCGCCGCGACCGGGATCGGGGACTCCGTCGACGTGGCGTTCGCGCCGCAGAGCGACGCGCCCGGCGCGCTGCACATGGCGCTGGGCAGCGGGGCGGTGCTGGCCACCGGCGGCAAGCCGGTCGACTTCCCGCCGAGCACCGGCAACGACGAGGCCAAGCCGCGTACGGCCGCCGGCTGGCCGGAAGGCGGCCACCGGCTGCTGCTGGTCGCCGTCGACGGCTCCGCCAACTTCTCCGCCGGGCTCAGCTTCGATGACATGGCCGCGCTGATGGTACGGCTCGGCGCCCACGAGGCGTTCATGTTGGACGGCGGCGGCTCCACCGAACTGGTCGCCCGCCGCCCCGGCGACGGCACCGTCAGCGTCGTCAACACCCCGTCGGACGGCAGCGAGCGGCCGGTGCCCGACGGCGTCGGCCTGTTCGGCCGCAAGGGTTCGGGTCGGCTGCGGGGGCTGGACGTGCGTCCGCAGGCCGACCGGGTGGTGCCGGGCCTGACCCTGGACGTCGCCGTCGCCGGCTACGACGAGAGCTGGGCGCCGGCCGCGGCCGACGCGCACCGGGTGTCCTGGAGCGCGCAACCGGGTTCGCTGGGCAAGGCGGACGACGGGGTCTTCCGCGCCCGGCAGCCCGGCGCCGGGGTGCTGCGGGCCCGCTCCGGCTCCGCCGAGGGCGAGGTGGAGCTGCGGGTGGTCGGCGAGCTGCACCGGCTGGCGTTCAGCCGCAGCAGCGTCACCCTCGACGCCGGTGCGACGGTGAACGTGCAGCTCACCGGCGTGGACGCGGACGGCTTCGACGCGCCGGTGGCGCCCCGGGACGCGACCTTCGACTACGACCGGAGCCTGCTCACCGTGGCGGCAGGCGCGGGCGGCGGCCTCGACATCACCGGCAGCAAGGACGCGGCAGGCACGTCCACCACGCTCACCGCCACCGTGCAGGGCGTCACCGCGAAACTGCCCGTCACCGTCGGTCTGGTCAACGTGTCGCTGGCGGAGTTCGAGCCGGGCGAGGCGTGGACTGCGACCGCGGCGCGCGGCACGGCGTCGGTCTCCACCGTCGCCGCCCCCGACCGCCCCGGAGCCGCGGCCGGCAACCACGCGCTGCGGCTGACCTACGACTTCACCGGCCAGAGCGGCACCTCGGCGGCGTACGCGGTGGCCGGCGACGGCCCGCTCACGCTGCCCGCGGGCACCAAGAAGCTCGCGCTGTGGGTGAACGGCGACGGCCAGAACCACTGGCTGCGGGCGATGATCACCTCGCAGGGCACCACGAACGTGCCCTTCACCTTCGCCACCACCGTCGACTGGACCGGCTGGCGGCTGGTGACCGGCGACATGCCCGACGGCTTCTCCGACCCCGTCACCCTGCAGCGGCTCTACCTCGCCGAGACGCTGCAGACCAACAAGAACGCCGGCCAACTCGACTTCGACGTGCTGGACGCCCAGATCGGGCAGCAGCCGGACCGGACGGACCCGCCCCGGCCCGACCCGTACGTGGTCGAGCAGGGCGGGCTGCCGGACCGTCGCTGGACCTTCGCGATCCTGTCCGACCTGCACATCAGCGCGGCGGCCGGGCTCGACTCGTTCTCCGGGCGGCAGGCGGTCGCCGCCCTGGGTCAGGTCGTGGCGAGCAAGCCGGACTTCATCCTGATCAACGGTGACTTCGTCGACGACAACAACGTGGCCGACTTCGAACTCGCCGTCGGGCTGCTGAAGGACCACGTGCCCGGCAACCTCCCGGTGTACTGGACCCCCGGCAACCACGAGGCCGGCCTGTCGGCGACCGGCGGCCTGGACGCCTTCCTGTCCGTGACCGGCCGGCCCAACCGGCAGGTCATGGACCACAAGGGCACCCGCTTCATCCTGCTGGACTCACACACCGGCGACATGCGCACCTCCGACTGGGACCAGGTGCCGCTGCTGCAGGACGAGTTGGCGAAGGCCGCGAAGGACCCGTCGGTCAGGAGCGTCGTGCTCTCCTTCCACCACCCGCTCAAGGACCCGTCGGGGGCCGGCGCCTCGCAGCTGTCCGACCAGTTGGAGGCCGACCTGCTGCAGCGCTGGCTCGCGGACTTCCGCGAGCGGTCGGGCAAGCCGGTCGCCCTGTTCACCGGCCACGCGCACACCGCGGCGGTCACCCGCACCGACGGGGTGCTCGAAGTCACCACCCCGGCGGTCGGCAAGACCCCGTACAGCTCGCCCGACCAGGGCGGGTTCTTCGGCTGGATGCACATCGGCGTCGACCCGAGACCCGCCCGGGTACGAGCCGGGCAGCCCAGCCCGGAGACCCGCGAGTGGCTGCGGGCCGAGAGCAGGCCGCTGATCGACGGCATCGAGCTGTCCGCGCCGCCGCGGATCGCGGTGGGCGACTCGGCGGTGCTCGCCGCGACCGGCATCACCAGCGAGTTCGGCCTGCGGTTCCCGCTGCGCTTCCCCGCCAGCGTCACCTGGAGCGGCAGCCGCGGGCTGGTGATCGCCGGTTTCGCGGCCGACGCGAAGGCCGCCCGGCGGCGCGCGGGGACCGTCGCGGTGCTCGACCTGTCGTCGGCGACGCTCAGCGCGGTGCGCGCCGGCAAGGTCACCATCACGGTGGCCTCGGGCGGTCTGACCGCCTCCTCGACGGTCACGCTCGGCTGAGCACCGGCTCCCCGGCGTGCCGCGGTGCGCGGCACGCCGGGGGAGTCACCCTTCCACCCACGCGAGTCGGGCCCCCTGCGGGTGACGGCCGCGCGGGGCGCCGGCGCTTCCCGTCCCGTCGGCGGCCGGCGCCGTCCGTCGGTCGATGCCGTCCGGCGATCGGCCGTCCTCAGGCGCTCCTCAAGTGACCTCGCCGAGATCGTCGTTGAGCCGTGCCGCGGCCTCGACGCTCGACGGCCGGCCCGCGACTACCCGGGCCAAGTGCGCTTCGAGGAGCTCCAGTTGCCCGGGCCCCAGCTGCGCCGCCCAGCGTTCGCGCACCTCGTCGAAGAGCGAGGCGCCGAGCGTCATCATGGCGTGGCCGCGGTCGGTGACCCGCAGCCGTTTGAGGCGGCCGTCGCTCGGGTCGGGCTCGCGCGCGAGGTATCCGAGCTTCTCCAGCGCGCCGATCGTCCTGGCGGCGCCCTGCTTGGAGACCGAGAGCCGGCGGCCGAGTGCCGATGCCGTGTCGGCGCCCTCGTCGACGGCGCGCAGGGCGAACTCGTGCGAGGCGCGCACGCCCGGGTGCCCGCGGTGCGCCAGTTCGCCGTGCACGTCGTCCACCATCGACTGGAAGCCGCCGAGAAGCAGCAGCGCGAGGTCAGCGCCGGGTGAACGTGCCATGCGGGGAAGCATACGAGAGACGGATGTCGACAACCGTGTTGTCGACCGCTAGATTGACAACCATGTTGTCGATCCGATCCAGGAGAACGATGGACTCCCTCACCGGCGGCGCCACCATCCCGGGCGTCGCACACCACCACGTCAGCCTCAACGGAACCGAACTGCACTACGTCTCGGCCGGCACGACCGGCTCTCCCGTCCTGCTGGTCCACGGCTTCCCCGAGACCTGGTGGGTCTTCCGCAAGCTGATCCCCCTGCTCAGCGCGCACCACCGGGTGTTCGCCCCCGACCTTCGCGGCTTCGGCGACTCCGCCCCCGCGACCACGGCGCACGACAGTACGACCGCGGCCCAGGACCTCGGCGAACTCATCACCCGGCTCGACGTGGGCCCCGTCCACCTCACGGGCCAGGACGTCAGCGGCCCCACCACGTTCCGCGTCGCCGCCACACGCCCCGACCTCGTGCGCAGTTACGCCGCGATCGAGACCGGGCTGCCCGGGTACGGCGTCGAGAAGCTCGCCGACGTCGCCCACGGCGGCGCCTGGCACATCGGCGTGCTCGCCGCCCCGGGCATCCCCGACCTGCTGCTCGCCGGACGGGAACGGGCGTTCCTCGCGCAGTACGCGATCCCGTCGCTCTGCGGGACCCCCGACGCCTTCACCGACGGCGACATCGACGAACTCGCCCGCTCCTACGCGCGACCCGACGGGTTCAACGGCGCGGCCGGACTGTATCGCTCGATGCTCCGCGAAGGCGACGAGATCCGCCGGCTGGCGGCCCGGAAGCTCACCATGCCCGTGCTCGCCGCCGGCGGCAGATCGGGCGACTTCACCCCGGCGACCCTGCGTCAGGTCGCCGAGGACGTCAGCGCCCTCTCCCTCGACGGGATCGGCCACTACGCGGCGATGGAGGCCCCCGACCGGCTCGCCGAGGGCCTCCTGTCCTTCTACCGGAAACTCGACCGCCTCGGGTGACGCGCGAACCGGTCGGGGTCAGCGGTGGTCGTCGAGCCGGGCGCGGAGCAGGTTGGGGTCGGTGTGGGTGGTGTAGGCGGCGCTGAACACGTCGACCTGGTGGCCGTGCAGGGCGATCGAGGTGGGGTTCTGGAGTCCGTCGGCGGCGTCCAGGAGGACGGTGTGGGTGCCGTCGGGCTCGATGCGGACGACCTGGTCGGGTCCGTTGAGTGCGGCGAGTGCCTGGTCGCCGTGGCCGGTGAAGGTGAAGTCGTCGATGCCGACCAGGCCGGACGCCTTGACCTGCGGTGCTCCCGCGCGGTTGCCGGGCAGGATCGGGATGCGCAGCAGGGTGCCCTGGTCGAGGTTGGTCACCCACAGGGCGCCGTCGTGCACCTTCGCGCCGTTGGCGCCGAGGAAGTCGATCGGGGCGAGCGCGGGATCGGTGGACCACGGGGTGGGGGTGCCGCCGCTGGTCGGGACGGTCCACACGGTGCCGAGCGCCGAGTCGGTGATGTAGAGCCGATCGCCGCGGGGGTCCAGGGCCAGGCCGTTGGGCAGGCCGTCGGCGGGCAGTGCGGCGATGCGCTGCGGCGCGTGGCCGGGGCGTATCCGCCACAGCCCGGTCAGGTCGGCGGTGCCGGTCGCGTACAGCACGTAGAGGGTGCCGTCGGAGGTGCGGACGATGCCGGTGGTCAGGGGGAAGTTGAGGACGGGCGTGCCGGTTCCGCCGTCGGCGGGTGCGGGCAGCGTCGCCAGGACACGGGTGGTGCCCCGGGGGCTGATCTGGGCGACCTGGCGGGCGCCGGCGAAGGTGACGTCCGCGGTGCCGTCGGGCAGCAGGGCGACGTTCTCGGGCATCTGGCCCGCGTTCAGGTCGAAGTGGGTGGCGATCCGCACGTCGCTGAGCGGCTTCGCGGCCGGCGGTGTCGCGCCGGCCGGCCCGGCGCCGGTCAGGACGGTCGCGGCAAGGGCGGCCGCGGCCGTCACGACGGCGGACACGGTGATCTTGGTGCTTCGCTGGGACATGATTCCTTCACTCGTTCGGTGTGCTGAGAGGTGTTTCGGGCATGCGGGGGCCGCGGCTCGGCGCCGTGGCCAGGACGGGGGTTGCGGGAGAGGTCGGGTCAGGTGGCGGGGGTGCCGGCGTCGCGCACGGGCCGGGCCGGGCGGCGTTCCTCGGGTGCGGTGGCGTGGGCGAGCAGGGTCAGGGCCGTGGCGGAGGGGGAGCCCGGGGTGGCGGTGGCCACCACGAGGGCCGGACCGTCGCCTTGCGGGCTCTGCAGGGTCTGCTGGGTGACGGTCAGCGTTCCGACCAGGGGGTGGCGCATCGCGTAGTCGGCGACATCGCAGGCCACGATCCGGTGGTCGGCCCACATGGTGGCGAACTCCTCGCTGCGCATGGTCAGTTCGCCGATCAGCGCGGCCAGCAGCGGATCGTCGGGGTGGCGGCCGGCGGCCAGGCGCAGGTTGCCCACCACGGCCTTCGCCTTGGCGGGCCAGTCGGCGTACAGGTCGCGGGTGTGCGCGTCGAGGAACACCAGCCGGGCCATGTTCGGCCGCCGCGGCGGATCATCGGGGGCGGCCGGGTCGAGATGCCCGGCGAACAGCGCGTGGCCCTGGGCGTTCCAGGCCAGCACGTCGCTGCGGCGGCCGATGACGATGGCGGGGGTGTCCGCGATCGCCGCCAGCAGGGCGCGGGTCGCGCCGCTGACGCGTTCGGGCCGGGGCCGGGTCGCGGCCCGGCTCTTCCTGGGTGCGCGGGCCAGCGCGTGCAGATGGGCCCGCTCGGACTCGTCCAGCCGCAGGGCGCCCGCCAGCGCGTCCAGTACCTCGGGCGAGGCGTTGTGCGACTGGCCCTGCTCCAGCCGCGCGTAGTAGGGCGCGCTGATGCCCGCGAGCATCGCCAGCTCCTCGCGTCGCAGGCCCGGCACCCGGCGCCGTTCGCCGTAGGTCCGCAACCCGACGTCCTCGGGCTGCAACTGGCCCCGGCGTGCCTGCAGGAAGTCCGCGAGCTGCCCGTACTTGTCCATGCCCCCGAGTATGCGCACCGCCGGGCAACCGTGCCTCACCCTGCTGGGGTGAGGATGCGCAGGGTCGGGCTCACGCCAACCCCGGGCGCCGGGAGGAGCCGGTCGGGACCCTGCCCGGGGCTCAGGTCTGCAGGTAGGCCAGGACGGCCAGCACTCTCCGGTTGTTCTCCTCGGACTGCTGGAGCCCGAGCTTGCCGAAGATGCTGTTGCTGTGTTTGCTCACGGCCTTCTCGGTCACGAACATGCGCGCGGCGATGGCGGCGTTGGAGCGGCCCTCGGCCATCAAGGACAGCACCTCGCGCTCGCGGGGGGTCAGCGTGCGCAGCGGTTCGTCGTCCTCGTGCCGGGCCAGCAGCGAGGCGACCACGTCCGGGTCCATGACGGTGGCACCCGCGGCGACCTGGCGCACGGTGTCGATGAACCGGCCGACGTTCGACACCCGGTCCTTGAGCAGGTAGCCGACCGCGCCGGCCCGGTCGGACATCAACTCGCGGGCGTAGAGCTGCTCCACGTACTGCGAGAGCATCAGCACCGGCAGGCCGGGGACCCGCGCGCGGACGTCGATCACGGCGCGCAGTCCCTCGTCGGTGAAGGTCGGCGGCAGCCGCACGTCGACGACGGCCACGTCCGGGCGGTGGGTGTCCAGCGCCCGCACCAGGGACGGGCCGTTGTCGACCGCCTCGACGACGTCGAACCCGTAGGCGTCGAAGATCCGGATCAGCCCGTCGCGCAGCAGGGCCAGATCCTCGGCTATGACAACGCGCATGGCAGGGACATCCTCACGTCGGTGGGTCCGCCGACCGGACTGTCGACGCTCAGCGTCCCGTCGAACGCGCCCAGACGCCGTTCGATGCCCCGCAGCCCGGTCCCGCCCGCGAGGGAGGCGCCGCCGCGGCCGTCGTCGCTGACGACCATGCTCAGCAGGCCGCCGCCGGCACGGGTGTACTCGATGAAGACGGAGATGCGGCGCGCCCCCGCGTGCTTGATCGCGTTGGCCAGGGCCTCGGCGACCGTGAAGTAGGCGGCGGACTCCACCGCGGCGGGCAGCCGGCCGGGAATGCGGAGGGTGACCGTGGTCGGCACCGGATTGGCCAGGGCCAGCGCCTGGATCGCGCCGTCCAGGCCCCGGTCGGCGAGCACCGGCGGATGGATGCCGCGCACCAGATCCCGCAGTTCGACCAGGGCGGTCGAGGTCGACTCGCGGGCCTCGGACAGCAGCCGGGCCGCCGCCTGCGGATCGTCCGCCAGCAACTGCTCGGCCAGGCCGAGGCTCATCCCCAGCGCCGCCAGGCGGGCCTGGGCGCCGTCGTGCAGGTCCCGTTCGATCCGGCGCAGTTCGCCGGCCTGGGAGTCGACGGACTCCGCCCGCGAGGAGGCCAGTTGTGCCACCCGCGCCCGCAGTTCGGCCTGCTCGGTCGGGGCCAGCAAGGAGCGGATCAGCCACGCGTTCAGCCGGGCGAACGGCACCGCGACGGCGTACCAGAGCGCCAGCAGCACCACGCCGAGCGGGACCATGACGAACGATCCGGCGAGCGTCTGCACGTGGAAGAGCGGGCCCAACGGGGTGCGGAACACCTGAGCCGGGGTCACGGCGAAGACCAGCGGATACGTCAGGGAGAACAGCCCGGCCGCGAAGACCAGGAACGGACCGCCGGCGGTGAACCACCCGGCCACCGAGTCGACCGCCAGCCAGGCGCAGTCCCGCCAGGTCGCCGGGTCCCGCAGGATCGCCCGCAGCCGGGTCAGCCAGTTCCCCTCCGGGAGCGGTACGTACGGGCGGGCGACCGGCTTTCCGCCCCATCGCTCCGCCCACGTACGGTGCCGGTCGGCGAACCGGCGGACCAGCACCGTCGCCAGCAACGTCACCGGCAGGCCGGCACCCATCAGGACCAGGCAGGCCGCCATGCTCCACAGCAGCAGCAGGGCGAACGCCGCCGCCGAGGCCGGCAGCAGCGCCACCGACCAGCCGAGCAACTCCGTCCGGAGCGCGAGGCCCGCGCGAAAGCCACGCACGGAACGCGGATCGGGGCCCGGGGCGGGCGGTGAGGAGGGCTGCGGATCGGGCGCGGTCATGAGGGGCACATCCTGGCACACCAACCTGGTGCCGTCCGACGCCACCAAGCCCGTGCCGTCCGACGCCGCCGGCCGGCCGCGACCCGAGCAGCCGGCGTGCCGTCCTGCGGTGGCGCGGTTTGTCCGTCTTGATCATCGGCGAGCCTGCTGGCTAGGTTGGCCGGCATGACCGACCTGAGAGCCCTCCCCTGGCCGACCGCCCCGATCACCACCGAGCGGCTGGTGCTCCGCCAGACCGAGGCGCGGGACCGTGCGGGCGTCATCGAGCTGAACGCCTCGCCGGAGGTGGGCACTTACCTCGGCGGGCCGCAACCGCGTGACGAGCTCGAACGCATGGTGCCCGAGGTGCCCGGGCAGCGCCCCGGCTTCTTCGTGGCCGAACTCGACGGCGCGCTGATCGGCACGGTCCAGCTCGACCCGCACGACCGCGAGCGGGTGGGCGAGCACCGTGCGGAGGCCGGGGGGACCGAGCTCGGTTACCTGTTCCTGCCGGCGGCGTGGGGACGCGGGTACGCCACCGAGGCCTGCACCGCGGCGCTCGGCTGGTTCGCAGACGCGCTGCCCGGCGAGCCGGTGGTGCTCTACACCCAGACCGCCAACGCCCGCTCGATGCGCCTGGCCGCGAAGCTGGGGTTCACCGAGCGGGAGCGGTTCGAGAAGTACGACGCCGAGCAGTGGCTCGGCGTGTGGTCCCCGGTCGCACCGCCCGCGTGAGCCGGTGACCGGCGGCACGGCCGAGCGACGAGGAGCGGCGTCGCCGGCCGTGATCCGGAACTCCGGCGCGCCGGCCGGGAGTTGGGCTCACACGGCGGCGGGCTCGGGGTCGCGGTGGTCCGGGAAGAGGGTCGCCGCCACGTGCCGGGTGTCCGCGTACTCGACGACGGAGGTGATCCGGCCGTCGCGGACCGTGTAGATGCCGATGCAGCGGTTGTCGTAGGCGCCGCCGTACACGGTCCGCGCCTTCGCGGTCCACTCGGCGACCACGCGGTCGCCCTCGGCGATCGTGCCGACCAGCTCGATCCGCATCGTGCCGGGAACGAAGACCGTCCCCATGCCGCCCAGGAAGTCGTTGACGATCGCGTCGCGGCCCTGCCACACCTTCGAGGTCGGCAGATCGCCCGGGTAGTGCCAGGTCGCGTCCTCCGCGAAGCTCTCGCGGATGACGTCGGCGTCGCCGTCGCGGACGGCCTCGACGTAGCGGATGACGACGGCCCTGGGTTCGGTGATGGCCTTCATGAGGGGACTCCTTCGGCTGGTGGTACCGGACGTTGGGGATGCGGGGGCGGGCCTGCTCAAGATGATCAGGAGAGGGTGAGCACGGCCTTGCCGCGGATGCGGCGGTCGCGCAGGTCGGTGAGGGTGGTCGCGGTGTCGGTCCAGTCCGCGACGCGGCCGATCTCGGGGTGCAGGCGGCCCTCGGCGGTCAGCCGGACGAGCGCCGCCAGGTCGTCGCCGAGGGCGGTGTCCGCGTCGAGGTAGTGGAAGTGGCGGATGACGGCCGACTCGGGACCGTCGAAGAAGGCGAAGAAGTCGAGCGTCACCGGGGTCCGGCTGGCCTGCCCGAACCAGATGAGCGTGCCCCGCCTCGCGAGCCGCGCGAGGGCGACGGGAAGGGCGGCACCGCCGGTCGACTCCAGCACCAGGTCGTACGGTCCGCGTGCGTCGGCCGGGTGGTGGACGATCTCGGCCGCACCGAGTTCGGTGAGCCCGGCCCCGCGTTCCGCGTCCCGGGTCACGGCGGTGACCTCCGCCCCGGCGGCGGCCGCGAGTTCGGTCACGTAGTGCCCGACGCCCCCCGACGCGCCGGTCAGCAGCACGCGCCGCCCCAGCACGGGCCCGGCCGTACGCAGCAGCCGCAGCGCGGTGAGCCCGGCGAGCGGCAGCGCCGCGCCCTGGAGCGCGGAGACGCCGTCCGGCAGGACCGCGAGGGAGTGGGTCGGCACCGCGGCGAACTCCGCCCAGCCGCCCGCCATGGGGTGGCCGACGACGCGCGTGATG
This sequence comes from Streptomyces sp. NBC_00448, assembly GCF_036014115.1. Taxonomy (NCBI): domain Bacteria; kingdom Bacillati; phylum Actinomycetota; class Actinomycetes; order Kitasatosporales; family Streptomycetaceae; genus Streptomyces; species Streptomyces sp. NBC_00448. Next base: position 780,744 of record NZ_CP107913.1, on the reverse strand, counting down.
CCGGCCGGCCCGCTCCCGTCGGCGGCCGGCTGGACCACGAGCCCGGCGATGTCCTTGCCGGGCCGTTCGCCGGATCGTTCGGCGTCCACGGGCGCTTCCAGTTTGAACGTCTCACCCCGGTTGACCGAGAACGCCTCCACCCGCACCAGCGCCTCGTCGGCGCGCGGCGTGGGCTCGGGGACGTCGGCGAGTACGACCGGTTCGGCCGGATCTCCGGTCGGTACGAGCGCTTTCATGGTGTCTGCCTCCTTGGCTGCGGCTGAACACATCTCACCGCTCGCGCCGTGGGCCGGGCCAACAACGCGGCGCCCCGACCGACAACGCGCGGTTGTCGGATAAGGTCAGCGGCATGGACCTCGACCTCGCCCTGGTCCGTGCGTTCGTCGCGACCGCCGAGACGCTGCACTTCGGGCGCGCTGCCGAGCAGCTGAACACCAGCCAGCAGGCGCTGTCGAAACGCGTCGCGCGCCTGGAGTCGCTGCTCGCCGTCCGCCTCTTCGAACGGCAGGGCGGCACGCGGTTGACCGAAGCCGGCGAGCGGTTCGCGCCCGCCGCGCGGGAGGCCCTCGCGGCGGGGGAGCGTGCGATCGCCGCGGCGCTGGGCGCCGGGCCAGTGGTACGGATCGACGTGTGGGGCCATCTCTTCGCGCCGATGCGCACCGTCGCGCAGGCCGTGGAAGCGCTCGGTGCGGTGCGTTTGGAGCCCGGCCCGGCCCGTGACTGGCCGTCGGTCGCGGAGGCACTCCTGCGCGGTGACACCGACGTGGGTTTCGGCCGGGTGCACCCGCTGCCCGGCGGCCGCGACAAGGGACTGGCCCAGCGGCTCGTCCGCCTGGAACCGGTCGACGTGGTGGTCAGCGCGGACCACGCGCTGGCCGGCGCGGCCGAACTGCGCCCGGCCGACCTGCGCGACAGCACCCTGTGGTGCCCGGCCGAGCTGACCCGCCTGGACTTCCTGCGGCGCTTCGCCGACGAGTTCGGGCTCACCCGGCGCCAGGACGGCCCCAACCTGGGCCTGGACCACCTCGTCCAGCACGTACGCGGCGACGCCACGTGCTTCACGCTCTTCCCCAGCGACGCGCCGCTTCCCGACCACGCGGATCTGCGCTCGATCCCGCTCACCGCTCCGACCCCGCTGTACGCGTGGTCGCTCGCCTGGCGCGAGTCCCACCGCCACGCGCGGCTCGACGCCCTGCTGCGCGGTTTCACCGAAGCGGGGCGCACCCGGCGCTGGCTGGACTACGCCCCCGAGCGGGACTGGCTGCCGGACGCGGACCACGCGAAACTCGCGGTTCCGGCGGGGGCCTGACCCGCGCGGTCCGCCTCCCGAAGACCGCGGCGAGCCGCGCGGGCGAACGCGCCCAAGTGCCCGCGGATCGCGGGCATCCCTGGCCCCACGATCATCCCGCGGCGGGTTTCCGGCGTATCGAGATCGGCACACCGGTCGTTCCGCGCATCGGTGTTGCTACGGCCCCGGGAACCTCGCGCCCCAGGGCTCCTCCTCGATGAGCAACCCGTTGGCCAGGTAGCTGATGGTTCGGTACCAGCCGGTCAGCACGAGGAGTTCGAGCATTTGGGCGTACTCGTAGTGGACGCGCAGAGCATCCCAGGCGGGCTGCGAGAGCCGGGCCGTGTCGTGCAGTTCGTCGACGGCGTGGAGCAGTGCCGCGTGGTGCGGCTGCCACGCGGAAGACAGCGGGGTACGGCGCTCGGTGGTCGCCCGGAGCTGTTCCGGGCTGAGGCCGGCCCGCTGCGCGAGGGTCGCGGCGTGCACGCCCCACTCGTAGGCGCAGCCGCTGCGGGCGGTCACGCGGGCGATGACGATCTCGCGGTCGATGGCGGGGAGGAGGCCGTGGCCCAGCAGGCCGGCGCCCAGGGCGAACATGCGTGAGGCCAGTTCCGGGTTGCGGTGGAGCACCCGGAACAGGGTCAGCGGCTCGTGCGGCACGTCCGGAGGCATCCATCGGCGCAACGCCCGGTCGACGGAGGCGGGGTAGGGCGGGTTGAGGGGTTCGATGCGCGGCACGCGGCACCTCCTGCATCGATTTTCGCATCACTATGATGCTTCGAGAACCGAAGCGCAAGGAGTGGGCATGGAAGCCAGAGCACCGCGGCCGGGTGTACCGGTACGAGGGTCCGGGTCGGGGCGTCCGGTCATGGCCGTACTCGATTTGCTCGGACGACGCTGGACGATGCGCATCCTGTGGGAGCTGAGCCAGGCGCCGGCGGGCTTCCGCGAACTGCAACGCCGCTGCGAGCGGATGTCCTCCAGCGTGCTGAGCACGCGGCTCGACGAGCTGACCGGCGCCCTCCTGCTCACCGTGCGGGACGACGGCTACCACCTCACCCGGCTCGGGCAGGAACTCGTCGAGGCGCTGAGCCCGTTGGACGCCTGGAGCCGCCGGTGGGCGAGGGAGACGGGCGCCGCCACGCCAGGAGAACCCGGGCCGAAGTGATCGCGGAACGGCCGGTGCGAGCACGGTGCGGAGCGCGGCGTCGGAGCCGTCCCGGCAAGTCCCGCTCGCCGGCAGGCCGCCACTATGGGCGGCGGTGCGAGGGTGAACGCCCAGGCCCCGCGGCCTTCGACGCGCCCCCGCCCAACGCGTGCGAACTCGTCGCGCCTGTCCCGCACTTGACGCCGGCGTACGGGCTCAGCCTCGCGGTCCGCTCCACCCGGCGCAGGAGACGACCTCGAACCCCCGGCTGGGAAAGACGGCGTCCATGAAGAAGTCGTGCATCGCCGTGTCGCCGTCGGCGCAACCGTCGCGCAGCACGGTCACGCCGTAGCCGCGGTCTGCCGCGTCGTAGCAGGTCGCGGCCACCATCGCGCTGGTCGCGACGCCCGCGATCGCGAGCGTGTCGACGCCGCCGGCGCGGAGGACGAGGTCGAGGTCCGTGCCGGCGAACGCGCTGGCGCGCCGTTTCACCACGACGACGTCCTCCTCGGAGACCGGCAGGGCGATCCCGGTCCCGGCCGATCCCTCGTGGAAGGTGTCGCCGGCTTCGTGGAACGACCTGAACAGCGCGTTGCCCGGCGGCAGATCGGCCCCGTTGCCGCGGAGGGCGAAGTGCACGAACACCACGAGGGCGCCGGCCGCGCGGGCGCGCGGGATCAGTTCGGTGAGCGGCGGCACGACACGTCGGGCGAACGGGTAACTGCCGGTGATGCCCTGCTGGACGTCGCCGATGATCAGTGCGGTGGCCATGGCAGGCTCTCGTCCAGCCCTTCCGGGTAGCGCTCCGTGGTCAGCATGACGGTCGTGCCGGTGCGGCCCGATCATACGATGGCCGGCGGCGGCTGGGTGGAACGTTTCCCCGCTGCTCCTTCTCCGTTCGTCTTGCCCGGCTCCTCTCCCCACGCCCCGTCGGGCACAGGAGGGGCGCGTCGATGAGCACCTCGGCCCAGCGCACACCAGCACGGCCGCCCGGGGCGGGCCTGACGACGAGCCGGCAGCGCCAGGACCGGAGGGAGCCGGGCGGGGAGCCTGTCCGGCAACCCGGCGGAACGCGCTCTGCTCGCGGTGCAGTCCAGCGCGGGCAACCGGGCCGCGGCCGCGATGGTGCAGCGCGCCAGGAGCAGGGCGCGGAGGGGGAGGCGCCGGGGAGGGCGCCGGGGAACCGCAACGCGTCGGCCGGGGGGCAGGTTGTCGCGACCGGATCGCCGCCGTCCTCGACCGGCTGAAGAAGAACTTCGAACTCGTCGACACCTTCAACAACCCGGCGAAGACGGCCGTGTGGGTGAAGGAGATAGCGGAACAACTCTCCTCGGCGTGACCGCGGTGCCCGGCGTGACCGGGGTGCCCGGGGTGGTCAACGCGCCCACCTCTCCCACGAAGTGCCCCGACGGCCCGCCCGCGCACCGCCAGCGCGCGCTGCCGTCCGCCGCTGCCGGGCGTACGCCCAGGCCGTGTTCGCGGCAGACCGGCCAGACCAGCCGGAACCGGGCGGCCACCTCGTCCTGTACCTCCGCCGCGACCTCGACCAGGGCGTGTACGGGATCGTCTCCCGCCGAAGGGGCCAGGCCGTTGCCACTGCTCAGCAGCGTGCCGTCGCCCAGCGCGAGCAGCGCGCGCGGGCCGGCCTCGTCCGCCTGCACGAGGTGCAGGCCGTCGACGACCGTGCAGCCGGCGAAGTCCGCCGCCACTCTCCGCACCGCCCGTTCCAGGACGGGCAGCCGCTCGGGGGCGAGCGCGAACCCCGGGTCGAAGCCGCAGACCCGGAGCAGTTCCGCCGCCAACCGGGCCATCTCCGGCGCGGGGACCTGCGCCGGATCGCGCGTGACGAGCTCGCGGACGACCTCGGCGTCGTGCCCCCAGTCGAGCAGCAGGCAGGCCAGTTGTACGGCCTCGGCGTCCACCCGGGTGCCGGCCCGCAGGCCGCGGTGAATCCGGGCACTCCACTGCTCGACGCTCCGCAGGGCCGCTGCCGAGGAGTCGCCTTCTCCGACCACAGGTGGGCCCCCTTCGATGTGTTGCCGCCGCGAGAGCACTCCGTGCCCATCATCGGTCGTGACACGCGCGAGTGGTCGCTCTTCCGTTGCCGGAGACATCCTGGCAGGTCATGTCTGGTCTCGGCGTCTCGGCGTCTCGGCGTCGTGGCGCCGCCGGCGGTAGGTCTGCCTCCCCCTGCCGTGGGAGATCACGCTCGACAACCGGGGCCTCGGCCCGGAGCCGGCCGCCCCCGGCTCGTTCACCCTCGCCGACATGGTCGCCGACGTCGCGGGGCTGATCGAGCACCTCGGCGCCGGGCCGTGCCGGCTGGTCGGGCACTCGCTGGGCGCGATCATCGTCCAGGAACTCGTCGTCGCCCGGCCCGAACTCGTCGACCGGGCCGTCCTGATGGCCGGCAGCGGGCGCACGGACGCGCTGATCGCCGCCGGGACCGCGGCGGACCTCGCACTCGCCGACAGCGGTGTGCGGCTTCCGCCCAAGGTCGCGGCCCACCGCCACGCCCTCCAGAACCTCTCGCCCCGAACCCTGGAGGACGCCGGCCGGCTCACGGACTGGCTGAGCCTGTTCGAGCTCGCCCTCCTCGACACCGTCGCCGCCCGCGCGCAACTCGACCTCGCCCTGATCCCCGACCGGCTCGCCGCCTACCGCCGCGTCAGCCGCCCCTGCCTCGTCGTCGCCTTCGCCGACGACCTCGTCGTCCGCCCCCGCCTCACCCGCGAACTCGCCGCGGCCCTCCCCGGCTCCCGCTACGTCGAGATCACCGACTGCGGCCACATCGGCTACCTCGAACGCCCCGACGCGGTCAACGCGGAACTGCTCGGCTACCTCCCCGCGCCGTCCATGTGACCGTGCACGTCATGCCCTGCGAGCCGACGATGTCGACGCCCGGCGCCGTGCCCGCCGGCGAACCCGGGCCGAGGAGGCCAACACCCGCCCCGCGACGGCCCCTTCGACCGGTTGTGCTCACTTTGTACGGAAGGCTCCGGACGGTTGCGCCACCTTTCCCCCAAAGAATCTTTGAAAGGTCCACTGTGGCCAGTCCATCGTCTTGACTTATGTCTAGAGCCAGCTGAACATGTGTGCTGCGCCACTGGAGACGCCGCCTTTTGCCACAACACTGCGCAGAATCCGGCGATCTCCGACCGCGCCCGACGATGAGCGCGGCCGCGATCCGGCTCAACGCCACGGGCGGAATGGCACCATCACATTTCCGGAGGCATTTGTGCTGGTCTTACTCACACTCCGACGCCGGACGCGGCTGCTGATCGCGTTCCTGCTCGCGGTGGCGATCGCGGTGCCGGTGCTCGGCACGGCGACCCGCGCCGAGGCGGCTTCATCGGGGCCCTGCGACATCTACGCGTCCGGTGGCACGCCCTGTGAGGCGGCGTACAGCACCACCCGGGCGATGTTCTCCTCGTACGACGGCCCGCTGTACCAGATCCAGCGCGCCTCGGACAGCAGCACCCTGAACATCGGACTCGCGTCGGCCGGCGGTCTGGTCGCCTCGGCGCCGCAGGTCTCCTTCTGCTCCGGCACGACGTGCACCATCACCCAGCTGTACGACCAGACACCCAACGCCAACAACCTGCCCATCTCGCCGGGCAGTTCCTGCTCCGGCTGCTCGGGCGGGCTTTCCGGCCCCGGCCCGAACGGCTCGGACATCGGCGCGGACGCGATGGCGCTGCCGATCACCATCGGCGGCCAGGGCGCCTACGGCGTGCTGGTCAACAACATCGGTACCGGATACCGCAACAACGCCGCCAAGAACGTGCCCACCGGCTCGCAGCCGGAGGGCCTGTACATGCTCACGTCGTCGAACCTCACCAGCAGCAGCTGCTGCTTCGACTTCGGCTCGGCCGAGACCGACGACTCCGACGACGGCAACGCGACCATGAACGCGATCTACTACGGCTCCGCCTGCTGGACCGGCGGCTGCACCGGCTCCGGCCCCTGGGTCGGCGGCGACATCGAGAACGGCATGTACTTCAGCGCGGCCGGCCCCAACCCGTCGAACATCCCCAGCGAGACGGGCTCGTTCGTGACCGCCTGGGAGAAGAACAACGGCACGACGAACTTCACGCTGAAATACGGGAACGGGCAATCCGGCGGGCTGTCACAGGCGTATTCCGGCGCTCTACCCAACGGCTACAACCCGATGAAGGTGCAGCCCTCCATCGAGTTGGGCACCGGCGGCGACAACAGCCCCGAAGGCACCGGTGAGTTCTTCGAGGGCGCCGTCACCAAGGGCTTCCCGACCGACGCCACGGAGAACGCCGTGCAGGCCAACGTCACCGCGGCCGGCTACACGAACAACACCACCACGTTCCCGCCACCCACCCAGTCCGTGATCAGCCTCAAGGCCCACGCCAACGGCAAGTACGTCGACGCGGCGAACAGCACCACCTCGCTCATCGCCGACGCCACCTCGATCGGCACCAACGAGACCTTCGACCTGATCGCGAACAACAACAACACCGTGAACCTGAGGGCGCACTCCGACAACCAGTGGGTCACCGCCGAGAGCAAGGGCAGCTCGCCGCTGATCGCCAACCGCGGTGCGGCCGGCCCGTGGGAGACGTTCTACCTCCTGCACAACTCCGACGGCAGCGTCAGCTTCCGCGCCTACAACAACCAGCAGATCGTCACGGCCGAGGACGCCGGCGCCTCGGCGCTGATCGCCAACCGCACGGCGATCGGCCCCTGGGAGGAGTTCGACCTCGTCAACGACTGACACGGTCACCGCGAGGAACACGGCACCGGTCCCTGCCCCGGTCCCCGCCCCGGCAACCGGGCGGGGGCCGGGGCAAGTACCGTGGACCACGCATCCGGGGAAAGCTCTGGGCCGCGGGCCCGTGACGACGAGGGGGCCGCGCGACCGTGACGGACGCGTCGACGAAACCGCGGGCCGGCGCCACCGCGCCGGGGACCGGCAGGGCCGCGCGCGAACTCGCCTGGGGGCCCAGCCTGCTCATGGCCGCAGCGCTGGTGGCGCTGCTGTCGCTGACGTGGCTGCTGTCCGGGGACCTGGTCGCCCACGCCGATCCGTTCGCCGTCGCCGCCGGCCGCGCGGGCACCAGCTGTGTCGGGCTGTCGCTGCTCGCTGCGGCCCGCCGGACCACCAGACGCCCCGCGCTGGAGGTGGCGCGCGGCCGACCGCGCGCCGTCGCCGCCCTGGGCGCCCTGGGGGTCTTCGGCTACTCGATGGCCTCGGTCTGGGCCATCGGGCTGATCGGCGCCGCGACCACCAACGTCGTCCTCGCGCTCCTGCCCTGCGTGACGTTCGTGCTCGGCCTGTGGCTGTTCCGTGAACGCCCCGGCATGACCGCACTGGTGGGCACCTGCGTGGCCGCCGCGGCGGCGGTCGCCTACGGCCTCCTGGACCGGGGGAGCGGGTTCGGCATCAGGGGCGGCGTCACCCCTACCCGCGCGCTGATCGGAGTGCTGGCCGCCGTGGCCGCCATGGTCTCGATGGCGCTGTACGCGCACTTCTACGGCAAGCTCGCCCCCGACGTCTCCTCGGTGGTGGCCCTGCCGTCCGTGTTCGCGGCCGGGGCGGTGATGCTGCTACTGCCCGCGCTGGCCCGGAACTCCTTCGGCCATCTCACCCTCGTGCAGTGGGGGCAGATCCTGCTGCTCGGTTGCGGGGTGTACGTGCCGGCCTACGTGATCCAGCACGAACTGTTCCTGCGCCGGGGTGCGCTGTTCACCACCAGCGTCTCCCTGGCCGTCCCCTTCACCGTCCGGTTCTGCACGTGGGGCCTGGGGAAGGCGGCACGACCCAGCCTGCTCGCCACCGCGCTCCTCCTGACGTGCTGCGTCGGCGTCTTCCTCACCATGGCCAGGTCCGGCACCCGCTCTCCCCGGTCCTGAGGTACTCGGCCCTGACGCACCCGGCCCGGGCGCCGGCGGGTGGTTGACGCACCAGTGGCCCGCTCTCCGGCCGGAGAGCGGGCCACCGTTGCCCCTACGCCACGGTCAGCGCGTTCGGCCTCCCTCGGCGGGTGAGGGCTTCCCCACCCGGATCGTGAAGGTCCGGCGTGCGTCCGGGGTGCCGGGCGCGCCCTTGCCGGTGAGGGTGAACCTGGCGGTGGTGCCGGTGAGCGGGACGCCGGTGATGCCGCCGGTGTCGGGGTTGAGGTGCAGGCCGGCGGGCAGGGCGCCCGCGGTGACGGTGTAGCGGATGATCGAGGGCACGTTCGCGGCGGGCCGTGCCTCGTAGAGCTTCCCGGGCGTCATGCCCGGCAGGCTGGTGCTGGTGAAGCCCGGGGTGGGTACGGAGACCGTCCGGGGCGCGCCGACGGCGTTGCCGGAGGCGTCGAGCTGCTGGAGCGACCAGGAGCTGCCGGGCGTGACGACGCTCAGGTGCCAGTGCGTGGACTGGTCCCGGAACTGGGCGCGTTCGTCGTCGGTGAAGGCTCCGAGGTTGCGGGCCGTCTCCCACTGCTTGACCTCGTCGAGCAGGGCCGCCGTGTTCTGCCCGCCGTTGGTCAGGCTGGACACGGAGGTCTCGAATCCGGCGCCGGCGTTCAGGCCCGCGCCCCGTGCGAGGGTGTCCTCGACCGTGTGGATGCTTGCGCCCCCCGGCAGCGAGATCCAGCCGAGCATCCCGGGCAGGTAGTTGGCCTGGTAGTAGGCGTTGTTGATGAACACCTGGTTCATGCTGGTGGAGCCGACCTCGCCCCAGCTGGCCCGGGACAGCGCGTCCCAGACGTTCGAACCCTCGCGGCTGGTCTCGGAGATGAAGCCGTCCTTGGCCTTCAGCTGCGCGAAGGCCCCGTTGACCATGCGGGCCATGCCGTACTGGCCCCAGCCGCCCTCCGAGGCGGACTCCAGCCCGTCGAACGAGGTCGCGCTGATGCCGGTGGTGTTCCAGATGGTCGCGAACCGGGTGGCGGTGGCGTCGATGAGCTTCAGGTCGCCCAGGGCGCCGTCGTACGAGTTGTGCGGCACCCGGGCGGCGGTGGCGCCGGCGGCGTGGTCGGCGGCGGTCGAGGACCACTGGGCCCGGGTCAGCCCGGTCACCTGGCACTCGTCACCGACGGTGGTGAACCCCGTGTAGTTCACGAACTCGTGGTCGATCAGCAGGGACTTGCCCGCCAGACCGGCGGCCAGCGGCGCGCAGCTCGCCATGTACAGGGAGGTGTCGGTGGCGGCCAGCGGCCGGGTCAGCTCGGCGCTCTGGCCGAGTTGGAGATCGGGGCTGGGCACGGGCTGGACGTAGGGGTCGTCGGTGTCGATGAAGTTCGACAGGGTGTGCGCGCCGACCGCGACGCCGTCGGACGTGGAGGCGTGCACCAGCGCGGTCGCGCCGGCGTCGCTGCTGCCGAAGCTGGAGTTGAACTGGAAGTGCCCGGCGGACTGCCAGGGGCCGTCGGCCCCGGGCAGCGAGTAGACCGTGTCGATGCCGGCGGCCTTGGCGAACCGGTCGGCGTCCGCGACGTTGCCGGTGTTGAGGTCGGACAGCACCAGGATGGACTTGGAGGTCGCCTGCGCCGCCTTCTGCCACTGCCCGTCGATCGTCGGGTACGGCAGGTTCTGGCCCTTGGCGATCGTCGACAGCACGGTCGGCGCGAGATCCGGGGTGGTGCCGTACAGCGCGATCCGCGAGCCGACGATGCTGCCCTGAGCACCGGGCAGCGGCCCGACCGGAATCCCGTAGCCGGAGTCGTTCGTCCGCAGCCGCTGCTTGGTGTAGTCGAAGGTGAAGGCGCGCAGGAGGTTGCCCCAGGGGGTCTGGCCGCCGACGCTCCACTGCTCCAGCGGTGCCACCTGGAGGTCGGACGGGTTGTCCGACACCTCGTTCTCCCAGCCCATGCCGGTGTCCTCACGGGGCCAGCCGCCCTCGGTGCGGTCGTTGAGCACCTTCATCCCCGCCGTGAACCCGCTGTTGCTCGCCAGGCCCGCCGACTCGCCGAGCGAGCCGGTCAGCGTGGTCGCCAACGGGCCCCACAGCAGGGTCTGTACGTCGGCGCCGCGGGGCGCCTTGACCTTCGTGACGGTGAACGTGGAGTACGACGTCCGGTCGCTGACCGCCACATCGACCTCGGTGCCGGCCGCGGAGTTGCCGAACACCAGTGTGCCGCCGGAGCGCCGCAGGGAGGTCGGTTTCACCTGCCGCCCACCGACGACCAGGCTGACCAGGGGAGCGGAGCCGTGCCCCGCCACCAGGTAGTTCCGGCCGTCGCGGGAGTCGACCAGGCTGGTGACCGTGCCGGTGGCGTCCATCCCCACCCGCAGGTAGCCGGCGTCCACCAGGACATCGCCGGAGTGGTGCGAGCCGGTCGCCGCCGACACGGTCTGTATGCCGGCCGCCGCCGGCAGTCCGGTCAGCAGGCCCGCCACCGCGATCGCGGCGGTCAGGCGAGGGGTGAGTTTTCGTCTCAGGTCCATACAGGAGGGGTCCTTCCTCGGACGAGGATGCGTTCTTCACGGGTGTACGGGTGTACGGGTGTGGTGCGAGGAGTGGTGGTACGTCAGGGGGCCGCTACGGTCAGAGCTCGACGACCGTCCCGGCGTGCCGGGCCCGCTCGGCGGCGAAGACCACGCGGTGGCTGGCCAGGCTCGCCTCGATCCCGGAGACGATCAGCTCGGGCCGGCCGCCGTGGAGGGCGTCGATGTAGGCGTTGAACATGGCCGCGTCGCCCCCGGCGTGTCCTTCGGCCGCGGAGGAGCCGTCGAGGGAGGTGTCGATGACGGTGGTGCGCTCGGTGCGGAAGTCGTACACCTCGATGCGGCGGCCGTCCCCGGTGAGTTGCCCGCGGGTGCCGAAGATCTTCGTTTGGCGGTTCTCCATCGGGGTGAACGCGGTCAGGACGAAGGACGCGGTCACGGCGTTGTCGAACTCCAGGTTCACCACCTGGTGGTCCAGCACGTCGTTGTCGCTGTGGTAGACGCAGCGGCCGTACGGCCCGTCGGTCAGCGCCGCGGTGACGGCTTCCTCGGTCAGCTCCCCGGCGGTCGCGATGCGGGTGAAGTACTGCTTGGTGCCTCCCCGGCGCAGCCCGTCCCGGTAGAGCCGGGGCGCCGAGAAGGCGCATGAGGACTCCAGTGGGCAGGTGACACAGCGATCCGTGGCGCCTTCGGGGGCGGATTCGGGACGGAAGTGGGTGAGCGACCCGAACGACGACACCCGCCGGACCGGCCGGCCGACGACGTCGCACAGCCAGTCGATGTCGTGGCAGGACTTGGCCAGCAGCAGCGGCGCCGACTGGTCCTCACGGCGCCAGTTGCCGCGGACGAACGAGTGCGCGAAGTGGTAGTAGCCGACCGGCTCCAGGTGCTGCAGGGAGACGATGTCGCCGATCGCGCCGTCCCGCAGCAGCTTCTTCAGCGCCACGGAGTAGAGCGTGTACCGCATGACGTGGGCCAGGGCCAGCGCGGTGCCGTTGCGCTGTACGGCCTCGGCGATGGCGTCGCAGTCCTCCTGCGTGGTGGCCATCGGCTTCTCCAGCAGCAACTGGTAGCCGAGGTCGGCCAGGGCGACGGCCGCCTCGACGTGGTCGGCGTCCTGGATCGCGACGATCGCGACGTCGGCCAGCCGGGGCCGTTCCAGCACCTCGCGCCAGTCGGTGAAGCAGAACTCGTCGCTGACCGCGTGCCGTGCGGCGAACGCCCTGCGGACACTGTCGCGGGCTTCGGCGACGGCCACCACGCGGGCCCGCTCCGGACTCTTTGCCGCCAGGTCGGCGTAGGCCTCGCCGCGGGCTCCCGCGCCGAGGACGACCAGCGACAGCGGACGCCCGAGCGGCGCGGACAGGTCCCCCGTGACGAACGGTGCGGAGGCGGGTGCGCCGCTGGCGGGCAGGGCGGCAAGGTTCACAAGTACTCCTGTTGAGCGATCAGGTAGCGAGGCGGCGGGGACCGGGGGAAGCGGAGTCACCCCTTGGTCGCGCCGCCGGTCAGGCCCTTGACGAAGTGGCGCTGGAACGCCAGGTAGAAGACGAGGATCGGGATGGTGGCGAGGAACATCAGCGCGAAGACCGCGCCGAAGTCCGACTGGTGCTCCCCGATGGCCCGGTAGATGCCCACGGTGACGGTGGTGCCGTTCGCCGGGCCCATGATGATCAGCGGGTTGAGGAAGTCGTTCCAGATCCAGACGCCGAGGAAGATCAGGACGGACGCCGAGGCCGGGCGCAGCAGCGGGAACACGATCTTCCAGAACACGCGGAACGGCCCGGCGCCGTCGAGGGCCGCGGCCTCCTCCAGCTCGATCGGGATGGTCTTGACGAAGCCGGTGAAGACGAACACGCCGAACGGGACGTAGTAGCCGACGTTGACCAGCACCAGGCCCGGGATCGTGGTCATGAGCCCGAACCAGCGCAGCACTTCGGTCACCGGTTCGAGGATCACCGCGGGCGGGATCATCAGTCCGCACAGCAGGGTCGCCAGCACCCCCTTGGCCCAGGCTCCCTTGGCCCGGGCCAGGTAGTGCCCGAGCATGGCGGAGACGATCGTCAGGGCGGTGACGGAGATGGCGGTGACCTCGACGCTGTTGATGAGGCCGTACCAGAACAGGTGGTCCGGGCGGGACAGCACCTGGTGGATCGAGGAGAGCGTCGGCGGGATCGGCAGGCTCACCGGGTGAGCGGTGATGTCCGGGCCGTGCTTGAACACGTTGACCAGGACCACGTAGAGCGGCAGGAAGAACACCGCGGTGACGAAGAGCGCCACTATCGGCCGGAGCCACAAGGACCGCTGGGAGTTCACAGCGTGACCTCCCGCCGCTGGAGCACGCGGAGCGCGAGGACCGAGATCACCGCGATGATGGCGAGCATGACGGTGGCCATCGCCGCGCCGTACCCGATGTGGTTTCCGGTGAACGTGGTCTGCACGACCTCGAAGGCGACGGTGGAGGTGGTGCCGTTGCCCGGGCCGCCGTTGGTGATCACCTGGATCTGGTCGTACGCCTTGAACCCGCTGATCAGCAGCATGACCGTGTTGATGGTCAGCGCGGGCGCCAGCATCGGCCAGGTGACGTTCCTGAAGCGCGTCAAGGTGCCGGCGCCGTCGATGGAGGCGGCCTCGTGCAGTTCGGCCGGCACACCGGCCAGGCCGGCCAGGTAGACGACGACGCAGAAGCCGAGCATCTGCCAGGTGATGATGAACGCGACCGAGTACAGCGCGAGATCGGGGTCGGACAGCCAGCCGGGCGGGTGGTGCACCCCGAGCTTCTTCAGCATCGAGTTGAGCAGGCCGTCGTCGGTGAGGATCGCCTGCCAGATCACCGAGACCACGACCGAGGACAGCACGACCGGCGTGAAGAACACCGAGCGCAGGGCGTTGTAGAGCCAGCCGCGCCGGTCGAGCAACAGGGCGACGAGCAGCCCGAGGACGTTGGCCAGGACCGTGATGATGACGGTGACGACGACGGTGTTCTTCAACGCCCCGGTGAAGTCGGGGTCGGAGAACAGCCGGGTGTAGTTCCGCAGACCGACCCACCGGGTCGGCGGATTGGCCGGGTTGCGGTTGGTGAGGCTGGTGCCGATCGTCATGGCGATCGGCACCAGGACGAAGGCGAGGTAGACGACGAGTCCGGGGGCGCCGAAGGTCAGGAAGTGCCACACCTTGGAGCACCGGGCGAACCATCGCCGGGCCGGACCGGCACCCGGCGAGTCCCGGGTGTGCGCGCCCGGGGGCGCGAGTGTCGCGGTCATGTCTGTCTTCTCCTCGTTCCTGGGTCGTCGTGCGGGAGGGCGCGGGCTACTCGTCGGCCTTGGCCCATTCGGAGTCGAGGAACGCCCCGAACTCCCGCGCGGTCTTCTTGCCGTTGATCAGGTCGGCGACTCCGGCGGCGGCCTTGTCCGCGACACCGGCCGGCAGCGAGTTGTCGCCGGACTCGACGGAGAAGGCGTCGACGATCGCGTGCTGCTTCACCGCCTGCTGGTAGAGGTCGAGCGTGGCGGTGTAGACCGGGCCCATGCCGGCGGGCGGGGTGTAGTCCTTCAGCGCGATGATCGACCCGTCGGTCTTCACCGAGGCGTCCAGCGAGGTCTTGTCGAGCATGAATGCCAGCGCCCACTTCTGGGCGAGCGCGACGTCGGGGGCCTTGGAGGACACGGACATGCCGCCACCGGTGTAGGACGGCACGACCAGCGAGCCGTCATCGGAGGGCCAGGCGAACACACCCACGTCGAAGGGGGGCTTCTTCGCGTCCGCGGAGGCGGCGAACCACGAGCCCATCGGGTACATCGCGCCCTTGTTGTCGCGGAACGCCTGCTCGTCGTCGGCGTAGGAGCGGGACAGGCCCGCGCGATCGATGTAGCCCTTCTTCGCCAGGTCCGAGACCTTCTGCGCGGCCCTGGTGAACGCCGGATCGGTGAACTTGGCCTTGCCCTTGGTCTTTTGCGCCAGCCAGTCGGGCTCGGGCTTGTAGGTGTCGGTGGCCACCGCGCCGATCAGCGGGTACATGTCGGCCCAGGTGTCCTTGCCGCCGCCGCCCACCACCAGCGGGTTGATCCCCTTGGTCTTCAACTTCGCGCAGTCGTCCAGCAGGTCCTGGTACGTCTTCGGCGGGGCGGCGATCCCGGCGGCGGTGAAGTCGGACTTGTTGTAGTACACCAGCGGCGTCGGCTGGGTGTCGTACGGGAGCTGGTAGATCTTGCCGCCGATGGGGTTGGAGTGCGGCGACACGAAGTCGCTGAGCTGCCCGTCGCTCCACGAGGCGAGCTGGCCGGCCTGCGCGAAACCGTTCGGCGACACCCCGATCATGATGTCCGGCAACTGGCCGGAGGCCGCGAGCTGCTTGGCGTAGCCGACGCGGTCCACCGACGGGGCCACCAGCTTCTTGATGGTGACGCCGGGCACCTTCGCCGAGGCCCGGGCGATCGCGTCGTCCCAGTACTTGGCCGTCAGGTTCGGCGTCTCGAAGGTCAGGAAGGTCAGCGTGACCTTCCCCTTCCCGCCTCCACCTCCCGACGCCTTGCCGGAGCCGCCGGCCGCACAGCCGGACAGGAGTATCGCCGCCACCAGGCCCGAAGCGGCCAGCGGCATCAGCTTGCGTCTCACGGAAGTCTCCATCCGTCGGTGTTAGATAACAAGACTTGTTTAACAATTGAGTCGAGAAGATACTGGTCTCCTGCGCCTGCTTGTCAAGGGGTCGCGGCCAGGTTGATGACGTATGAATCGAGGCAGGGGTCAGATGCGAATCACGGGCGGGGACCCGTCGGCGCTGCGCAGGCGGAACCTGGCGGCGATGCTGAGCAGGATGTACGAGCACGGCGCGCAGACCGTCACCGAACTCGCCCGGTCCACCGGCCTGTCCCGGCCGACCTGCGAGGAAGGCGTGGCCGAACTGCTCGCCCAGGGCTGGGTCACCGAGGGCGCGGCGCCGGACCCGGCGGCCGCCCGCCAGCCGGGACGGCCGGCCAGGCGCTACGAGTTCCACGCCGACGCGGGCCGGGTGCTGGGCGTGGACGTCGGCGCGCACAAGATCCTCGCGATGGTGGCCGATCTGCGCGGGGCCGTGACCGTGGCCCGGCGGATCGACGTCGATCCCGACCTGCCCGCCCGCGGGCGGCTGGCGGCGATGGGCGACGCGGTCACCGCCTGTCTGGCCCGCGAACCCGTCGCCGATCGCAGCCCGCTGCTGGCAGCCGTGATCGCCTCCCCGGGGGTCGTGGACGCCCGGGGGCGGGTGGTCCTGTCCAACGCCATGCCGGAGTTGACGGGGCTGAACCTCGCGGACGAGCTCGCCCGGACGCTGGGTATCGGCAGCGTGGACGGGCCGATCCACGCCGAGAACGACATGCGCATGGCCGCACTGGCCGAGCAGTGGCGGGGCGTTGCCGACGGGGTGCCCGACCTCGTGTACATCCACGCGGGCCACCGCCTGGGCGCGGCCGTGCTCATCGACGGCAGGCCCTACCGCGGTCATCGGGGCGCCGCCGGGGAGATCGGCACCCTCGGCCTGCTGGACTGGGCGAACAGCTACCGCCGCCTTCTGGCCTACGCCCCCGGCGGCACGACAGGCGACGCGACGCTGCGGGTCTTCACGGATCTGCGCGAGGGCAACGCCCAGGCCCGGGAGCTGGTCGACCGCTTCGCCCGCGACCTGGCCACCGGAGTCGCCGTCATGTCGATGACCATCGACCCGACGCTGGTCGTCGTCGGCGGCGGCATCTCCCAGGCCGGCGACGACATCATCGAGCCGGTCAGCCGGCACCTGGCCGACCTGTGCCTGTTCCCGCCGGAGGTCCAGGCATCGAGCCTGGGCGACGAGTCGGTCGCGCTCGGCGCCCTGCGCTACGGCCTCCAGGACGTGGAGGGGCGGCTGTTCGGGGCGGACGGGGCGGAGCGGGCTTCCTCGTGACGGCCGGGTGCACGGAACGCGCGCACTGCTGAGTGAAGTTGATCGGTCTGCCGCCGTTCCGATCAAGCCAGCGCGCCGCGTTGCTTGCGCGAAACCTTGACGCCATGCGACCGGCTCCTTACTCTCGGGGCCGTCTGAGCGAATCTGATGGGTTTCGTTGGGTCCGGCGGGTGTACCGATCGGTCTCGCACACCATCGCACCTGACCAGCAGTCATCCACCGATGAGGACGCCGTCCTCCCAGGAGACATGCCATGCACACGCACACCGAGCGACGGAGATCGGGCGGTGGGGACCGCTTCGTGGCCGTCGCCGCCGTCCTGGCCCTGATCATGGCCGCCGCGGCAGTCCTGCTGGCCCCGGCCAGAGCCGGCGCGGCCGCGTTGCCGGACACCTCGATCGCGGTCAACGGCCAGGACACCGGACGCACCTTCGACGGGCTCGGCGCGATCAGCGGCGGCGGTGGCAACACCCGGCTGCTCACCGACTACCCGGCCGCGCAGCGCAACGCGATCCTGGACTACCTCTTCAAGCCCGGCTACGGCGCCAACCTGCAACTCCTGAAGGTCGAGACCAGCGGGGACGGGAACACCACCTCCGGCGCCGAGCAGACCGTCGAGGAGACCCGGGGAGTGATCAACTGCCAGGCGGGCTACGAGTTCTGGCTTGCCCAGCAGGCGGTGAAGCGCAACCCGCACATCAAGCTCTACGGGCTGACCTGGGCGGCGCCGGGCTGGGTCGGCTCCAGCATGTACACGCAGAACGGCATCCAGTACATCACCGACTGGCTGGGCTGCGCCAAGCAACGCGGCCTCACCTTCGCCTACATGGGCGGCTGGAACGAGAAGGGCGGCTGGACCGCGGCCTGGTGGAAGGATCTCCGGGCGGCGCTGGACGCGCACGGCTTCGCCGGGGTCAAGCTGGTGGCCGCGGACCAGGTCAGCTCGTTCTCCGACGTCAGCGGCGCCATGGCGCAGGACCCGGACTTCGCCAAGGCGGTCTCGGTCATCGGCGAGCACTACCCCTGCGGGTGGAACGGCCCCACGCCGATCTCGGACTACCCCGACGTGGAGACGTCCTGCCCCTCCTCGCCGGCCGCCCAGGCACTGAACACCCCGCTGTGGGCCGCTGAACAGGGCTCGATGAGCTACAACGCCGGCGGTCTGCCGATGGCCCGCGCCGACAACATCGACTACGTCGACGGCCGGATGACCGCGAGCATCAACTGGCCCGCCGTCGCCTCGGCCTACTCGGACGTCGGCTTCGCCGACCAGGGACTGGTCAGGGCCGACGAGCCGTGGACGGGCTCCTACGACGTCGGCCTGTCGACCTGGGTGACCGCGCACACCACGCAGTTCGCGCAGCCGGGCTGGCAGTACCTGGACGGCGCCAGCGGCTACCTCGGCGGCCGGAGCTCCGACGACGTCGGCAGCTACGTGACGTTGAAGTCGCCCGGCGGCAAGGACTGGAGTTCCGTCGTCGAGACGACCCGGGCCACCGGCCCCCAGACGGTGAAGCTCACCGTCAGCGGCGGCCTGTCCACCCGGCCCGTGCACGTGTGGAGCACCAACCTGGTCTCCAACGACCGTTCGCAGTGGTTCGCGCAGGACCGCACGCTCGTACCCGACGCGCACGGCACGGTCACGATGACCCTCCAGCCCGACCACCTCTACTCGTTCACCACCACGACCGGGCAGCACAAGGGAAGCGCCGCGGCGCCGGCGAGCAAGCCGCTCGCACTGCCCTACTCCGACTCGTTCACCACCGGGACCCGGGGCCAGCAGGCCCGCTACCTGGCCACCATGGAGGGCGCGTTCACCGTCGAGCCGTGTGCCGGCCGCGGCGGCAACTGCGTGCAGATGGACACCCCGACCAAGCCGCTCGAATGGCAGTCGAACATCCAGACCCCCTACCCGTACACGGTGGGCGGCGACGAAGCCTGGAGCAACTACCAGGTGTCCGCCGACGTGCGCAACGCCCAGCCGGGTTCGGTCGGGATTCTGGGCCGCCAGAGCAACCTCGGCGGCACGGAGGAGGACCCGTCGAAGGTGCACTACTACTCGCTCACGCTCAGCGACACCGGCGCCTGGTCGATCAACCTCGCGGACGGCTCGGGCAGCGCGGCACGGTCGCTGGCCGGCGGAACGCTGTCCTCGGCGGCCGGGCTGAACACCTGGCACAACCTGGCGCTCACCTTCGACGGCTCGCTGATCTACGCCTCCGTCGACGGCACCACCGTCGGCTCGGCCACGGACACCACCCTCGCCGCCGGGAAGGTCGGCCTGGTCGCCAGTGGCTATCTGGCAGGCGAGCAGTACGACAACCTCAAGGTCAGCACGCTGACCGACCTCGCGGTCCCGGTCGCGCTGCCGGCCGGCACGCACACCCCGGAAGCGGTGACGAACGTCGGCTACGACGCCACCGGCAGCGCGGTGAACCAGTGGCAGTACAGCGGCTCGTGGCAGTCCGGCGGCGGAAACACCTGGGACGACACCGCCGGTGACAAGGCGACGCTGACCTTCCAGGGGGACGGCGTCACCCTGCAGTCCATGGCCAACGCCAGCAACGGCATCGTCGACGTGTCGGTGGACGGCGGCTCGCCCACCGCGGTCGACCTCTACAGCGGCAACGGCGCTCTGGCCTCGGTGTTCACCCGCACCGGTCTCGACCCCGCCCAGCAGCACACGTTGACCGTGACCGTCACCGGCGGCAAGAACCCCGCGTCCGGCGGCAGTTTCGCCTCCGTGGCCGGCGCCCTGGTGAGCGTGCCCGGCAAACCGGCCGCCGCGCCGGTGCTCGTAAGGCCGGCCGACGCGTCCTCGGTCCACGCGGGCCGGATACGGATCGAGGGCACCGCCACCCCGGGCGAACTGGTCACCGTCTCGGTGTCCGGCAAGCCCGCCTGCGTGGACCAACCCGCCGACGGGCACGGGAACTGGCGCTGCGACACGCACCTCCAGCGCGGGTCCGCGGTACTCACCGCGGTCGGCGTCGACCCCGTGACGGGCCTGATGTCGGCGCCCACCGCCCCGGTCCACGTGCGCGCCACGTAGACCGGAGCGGCGCCCGGGCGCTCCCGCCGCGCCATTGACGTCGCAAATTCACCGGGCCTACCGTAGATGTCTAGACCACTGTGAGGCCGCCGGACGGGCTCGGCCCACCGTCCGGCGCACCCGCGGCACCTCCACGTCGAGCGCGCCCGCAACGCGCACGGCGACGTACTCCTCGATCACGGAACTCCTCGATCACCGCACCCCTCGCTCGATGGTCGCACCAGGCCCGCCCCGCCGGCTGACCCTGCCGGCGGGCGCGGCCCGCGAAGGCACAGCGCACTCAGGAGCAAGCCGGACAGCAGACCAAGGAGGATGACTCGTGCAGCACTCCCACGGATCGACCCGCGCCAGACGCACAGTGGTCGTGGCCGCCGCCGCCCTCGCGCTCGCGGCCACCGGCGCGTTGCCCGGAGTCCGGGGGACGGCGCACGCCGCCGCCGCCCCGAGCGCACCGCAGATCTTCCCCACCCCCCGCTCCGTCACCCCGCACACCGGCCACGTCACCATCACCTCTGCCGTGACCCTGATCGCCGGGCCGTCCGCGGACACCTCGGCGATCAGCGCGACCGAGCAGGCCCTGCGCGCCGGGGGCGCCCGCACCTTCGCCCGCGCCGACCGCCCCGCGCGGCACGGCGGCCTCACGGTGTACGTCGGGGGCCCGGCCGAGACCCCCGGGTCCGCGGCAGCCCTGGCCGCCCTCAGGCTGCCGGGAACCGCCGGGCTGCCGGCCGAAGGCTACGAACTGGGCGTCGGGAACGGGTCGATCGTGCTGGCCGGAGCCGATCCCACCGGCACCTTCTACGCCGCGCAGACCCTCCGCCAGCTCGTGCGGCCCGACGGACGCGCTCCCCGCCGCACGCTGGACGGGCTCGCCGTGCGGGACTGGCCGTCCACCCCCTTGCGGGGCGTCATCGAGGGCTTCTACGGCACGCCGTGGTCGGACCCGGCCCGCCTGGACCAGCTCGACTACCTCGCCGCGCACAAGATGAACATCTACGTGTACTCGCCCAAGGACGACCCCTACCTGCGGGCGCAGTGGCGCGACCCGTACCCGGCCGACAAGCTCGCGGTGATCAAGAGCCTGTCCGACCGCGCCACCGCCGACCACGTGGCGTTCACCTACGCGCTTTCACCCGGCCTGTCCGTCTGCTACAGCTCCGACGCGGACGAGAAGGCGCTGGTGGCCAAGTTCCAGACGCTGTGGGACGTGGGTGTGCGCTCCTTCGCCGTCCCGCTGGACGACATCAGCTACACCAACTGGAACTGCGACGCCGACAAGACCAGGTTCGGCACCGGCGGCGGCGCGGCGGGCGCCGCGCAGTCGTACCTGCTCAACCGGGTGCAGCAGGACTTCATCGCCACCCACCCCGGCGCCGCAGCGCTGCAGATGGTGCCCACGGAGTACTACGACACCTCGCCCAGCCCCTACAAGACCGCCATCGCCCAGCAGTTGGACCCCGCCGTGCTGGTGGAGTGGACCGGCGAAGGCGTCGTCGCGCCCACCATCACGACCGCCCAGGCCCAGGAAGCCCGGCAGGTCTTCGGCCACAAGATCCTGGTCTGGGACAACTACCCGGTCAACGACTACGTCACCAACCGGCTGCTCCTCGCCCCCTACACCGGGCGCGAGCCGGGCGTGGCCGGCGCGGTGGCGGGGCTCACCTCGAACCCGATGATCCAGCCGTACGCGTCGAGGATCGCGCTGTTCACGATGGCGGACTACCTGTGGAACGCGGAGGCCTACGACCCGCAGACCTCGTGGAACGCGTCCCTCAGCGAGCTCGCCGGGGGAGACCCGAGGACCGCCGCCGCCCTGCGGGCCTTCGCCGACCTGAACTACACCTCGGCGCTGACCGGCGGTCAGGCACCCGAACTGAGCGCCGCGATCAAGCAGTTCTGGACCGCCTGGCCGACCGACCCGGCCAAGGCCGCCCGCACCCTGAGCCCCCGCCTGGCCGCCGTCGCCGCAGCCCCCGCGTACCTGCGGGCACATCTGCCGCACAGCGAACAGGGCTTCCTCACCGACGCCGCGCCGTGGCTCGACTCCACGGCCGACTGGGGAACGGCCACGCTCACCGCCCTGGACATGCTGCAACGGCAGCAGGCGGGCGACGCGGCCCACGCGTGGGCCGACCGGCAGGCGCTGCCCGCGCTGGTCGCGGCGGCCTCCGCACACGGCGTCCTGGTCGGGGACACCGTGGTGGACACCTTCGTCACCGACGCCGAGAACCGGTACGACGCCGCGCTCGGCGTCGTGCACACCCGTTCCACGGCGACCACCTCCCTGGGCACCTACAACGGCAACAACCCCGCGAACTACACCGACGGCGACCCCGACACCTTCTTCTGGTCGGACGCGGCCCCGTCGGTCGGTGACTACGTCGGTGTCGACCTGGGCTCGGCGCGGCCGATCAGCACCGTCGACATCCTCATGGGCAAGGCGACGAGTGCGGAGGACTACATCCACCAGGGGACCCTGGAGTACTCCTCCGACGGCACCACCTGGAAGTCGCTGGGCGACTTCAGCAACACCGCCGAGGTGAAGGCCGAAGCCCCCGCCGGGACCACCGCCCGCTACGTGCGGCTGCGCAACACCGCGGCGCAGGACAACTGGGTGGTGGTACGGGAGTTCACGGTCGGCTCACCGCTGACGGCGGTCACCGCTTCCGGGACCCCGGCCCCGGCGGCGGACTCGTCGCTTGCCGCCGCGGTGGACGGCGACCTGACCACCGCCTACCACGCCGGCGCCGTCCCCGCCTCCGGCGACGCGCTCGTCGTGACGCTGCCGGCGGCGAAGGCACTGGACTCGGTGCTGGTCCTGCAGCCCGGCACCGGCCGCGCCCGGGCCCTGGTGCAGGTCCACGACGGCACCACATGGCGGACGATCGGCGCGCTGACCGGGCCGTACACCCGCCTGCCCGCGCACGGCGTCGCGACCGACACCGTCCGCCTGCTGTGGACGGCCGGCAGCCCGGCCCCGGTGGTCTCCGAGATCGTGGCGAGCGCCGCCGGCTGATCATCGGCCTCCGCGGATGAGCGAACGGACGGGCCCGCTCACGAGCACGGTGAGCGGGCCCGTCCTCGCCGTCCGGGCGTGTGCGTGGCCGGTACGGAGCCCCGCCGGTCGCCCGCCACCCGAGCGGCCCATCCCCGCGCGCGAGTGAGGGGCGCCGTGGTGGGTACTGGGGAGGAGGGGGATCACAGGAGCGAGAGGGGTTGCCGTGCACGACCAGATGGTGCAGCTGGCTCTGACCACGAACGCCCGGGAGGACATCACCTGGTACGCGATCATCGCGGTGATCTTCATCATCGGCGTGATCTTCGCGATCCGGAGCAACTGATCTGATCTTTCCCGTCCCGCGAACCGCCCCGCGAACCGTCCCGGCGGAGCGTGTGCGCGTGCCGGCCCGCCCCCGCAGTGCGGGAGCGGGCCGGCACGTTCCGGGCGGGGCGGTCCTCAGCGGCCCGTCGGGTGGCCGGTGGGCCGGGCCGCGACCGTCAGCGTGACGGGCAGCGGCGCGACCGCGTGCAGCGCGTCGCTCTCGAATCCGAGCGACCCGGCCACGGTCCCGGGGCGGTCGCCGGTCAGCCGTACGGTCACGGTGACCGAGCGCCCGGCCGGGACGGTGACGGTGTCGCGGCTCAGCGAGAGCCACGGCAGGTGGACGGGTCCGGCCTGGTCGTAGCCGGTGAGCCGGTAGGCGCCGGTCAGGGAGTCGTCCGCGGTGACCCCGCCGACCGAGTAGAGCCCGGTCGCCCCGGCGCCGTAGTACTGCGGCCCCGGCAGGTCCGGCAACTGGGCCCACCAGTCGGCGGCCGGGTCGTAGGCGAAGGCCCGGGCACTGGCGGCCTGGCCGTCCTCGACGATGCCGCCCGCGACGACCAGTTCGCCGTTCGCCGTGGCGGCCGTCGCGCACTGCGCGTCGACGGGGAGCGCGGCGACACGGTGCCAGCGGTTCGCGGCGGGGTCGTACCCGAAGGCGTCCGTGGTGGAGCCACCCGCGGTGACGCCGCCCGCGCAGTACAGGCGCCCGCCGGTCGCGCCGCACTGCGTGTTCATGATGTTCTCGGGGTAGTCGGCCGCCTTGCTCCACGTGTCGGTCGCGGGGTCGTAGACCGCGACGACGGCGGTGGCGTCCGCGTCGGTGGTGAGCCCGCCCACCTCGTAGATCCTGCCGTCGAGCACGGCGGTGGCACCGGCGATCGTGTAAGGGTCGGGCGCGGCCTCGGTCCAGCTGTCGGTGGCCGGGTCGTAGACCTGGGTCGCCGGCTGGACCGTGAGCAGGGGGCCGACACCGCCGGTGACGTAGAGCTTCCCGCCGACGAATCCGGACCCGGCCGCGGCCACGGCGTGGGGTGCGTCGGCCTTCCGCTGCCAGGCGCCGCTGCTCGGGTCGTAGGCGTAGAAGGTGTTGGTGACGTCCTCGGTCCCGGCGCCCAGGCCGGCGTAGACGACGCCCTGGTCGGTACCGGCGACGCCCTGCACGGACGGGGTCGGCAGGTCGGGCAGGCCGGTCCAGGCCGGCGCCGGGGCACCGGTCTGCGCGGCGGCCGGGGCCGCGGAGGTCCCGTGCGGGGCGGCGGTCTTCGTGCTGCCGACGCCGTGCCCGGCCCGGGCGGCCGCGGCCAAAACCTCGGCCAGCGGCCGGGCGGTGCCCTGCTTCAGCGGCACCGCCTGCTTGCTGGCGGGGGCCCCGGACGGCGCGGACGGCGTACCGGCCGAGGCGGCGCCGTCCGATGCGAACTGGTCGATGCGGACGGTCGCGGGGCCGTCCCCGGAGTTGGTGAGGGTCAGCTTCCTGGTCGCCGAGCCGTGCGGGCGCACGGTCGCGCTCAGGTCGCCGCTGACGGTGATCTCCCCGTTGGCCAGGGCGAGATCGACCCGGGTGACGCGGTCGGCGGCCAGCTTCACCGAGGCGCGCGCCTGGTCGTAGTAGACGAGCGAGCCGGTGACGGTGCGGTGACCGGTGGCCGGGGAGAACAGCCAGTAGAAGGCGTCGGAGCCGCCGCCGGGCCCCGCCCCCGCGGCCGCGGTGGCGCCCGCGGTGGTGCCCGCCACGGCGACGGCCACGCCGTCGAGCGGCCGGCCGGTCCGCGCGCTGGTCACGTCGCCGGCGACGAGCGTGCCCTTGTCGA
Organism: Streptomyces sp. NBC_00448; assembly: GCF_036014115.1. Taxonomy (NCBI): domain Bacteria; kingdom Bacillati; phylum Actinomycetota; class Actinomycetes; order Kitasatosporales; family Streptomycetaceae; genus Streptomyces; species Streptomyces sp. NBC_00448. The sequence continues at coordinate 755,798 of NZ_CP107913.1, read as the reverse complement.
GGTGCAGCCACGCCTGCGCGAGGGAGACGTCGGCGATGTCCCACCAGCCCACGGCGGAGGTGGTGTAGTGGAAGCGCAGCCGGACGGACCGGTCGTTCCCGGCGGCCGGCACCACGGCGTGCTGCGCGCCGGATTCGGTTCCGTCGCCGGTCCAGACGGTCTGCCAGGTCGCCCCGCCGTCCGCGGTGGAGTCGATGCTCGCCAGGCCGCCGGCCTGGACGGTGCGGAAGGTCAGCAGCAGGGACTTGCCCGCCGGCTGCGCCGTCGCGGGGGTCACCAGGGTGGAGTCGGTGTCGCCGCCGGACATCGCGGACGCGAAGCCGAGCGTGGGGTCGGCCGTCCAACTGGACGGGTCGGGGGCGTGGAAGGTCCAGGGATCGCCCTTGGCGCTGGTGGTGCTCCAGCCCGCCGGGATGGTTCCGGTGGCGAACTTCTCGGTGGCGGACGTGGCCGTCTTCTGGGTGTAGCCGGGGGCCGAGCCGTCGGACGCGAGCAGTTGCGCGTCGAGCCCGATGTCGTGCACGACGTTCCCGGAGCCGACCTGCACCTGCACGTCGCGTTGGGTGTAGCCGGGAATCGCGGAGGCCACGTGCAGGGTGTAGCTGCCGTTCGCCGGGACGTCCACGGAGTAGGCGCCGGTGTAGAAGTCGCTGCTGAAGGGCGCCGCCTCGGAGCCGTCGTCCAGAGCGAGGGTCGCGCCCAGCGGCCAGCCGTGGCCCGAGGCGTCGGTGACCTTGCCGCTGAGCGTGACCATCGCCCGGCGGGCCAGCACGAAGTCGCCGGCCGTGGTCGTGCCGGTGGTGACGGTGGCGGCGTGCGAGACGGAGGTCCAGCCGAACTCGGCCGCGGTGACGGTGTAGTCGCCGACCGGCAGCGGGAGGCTGTACGTGCCGTCGCTGCGGGTCGTGGTGCGGCCGGACGCCGCCCCCGTCGCGGTCACCCGCACTCCGCCGACGGGCGCGCCCGCCTCGTCGGTGACCTTGCCGGCGACCGTACCGAAGTCGGTCGCGGCGAAGGCGGTGGTGCCGTCGGGGGTGCCGAGCCCGGTCGGGCCGTCGTAACCCGGGCCCGCCGTGCACAGGTAGGCCGTGGTGCAGGTGCCGTTGGAGCCGGAGGTGACGTCGTTGAGCGCACCGGGCCGCGCGTACGGGAAGGTGTTCGGCCGGCCGTGGTCGGCTATCGGCCCGGCCAGCGCGTAGACGGATGCGATGACGGGGGCCGCGACGCTCGTGCCGCCGTACTGCGCCCAGCCGTCGCCGCTGCTGCCGTAGGTGTCGTAGACGGCCACGCCGGTGTGCGGGTCGGCGACGGCGGAGACGTCCGCGACGGCCCGGTTGCCGCAGCCGGTGTCGGTCTGGAAGGACGGCTTGGGCACGTAGGCGGAGCAGCCGGAGCCCGCGCCCGACCACGCCGTCTCGGTCCAGCCCTTCGCGGTGCCGGCGTCCTTGGTCAGCGCGGTGCCGCCGACGGCGGTGACCTCAGGGGCCGCCGCCGGGAACTGGACGCCGTATCCGTCGTCACCGGAGCTGGCGACGACGGCCACGCCCGGGTGGTCGTAGTGGGCGTCGGCGAACGCGGCCTCGGTCCCGTCCTCCGAGCCGCCGTAGCTGTTGGAGATGTACGTGGCGCCGAGCGCGGCTGCCTCGTCCACGGCCGCGGCGAGGTCCGCGAGGGAGGCCGAGTCGGCCTCGACCAGGAGGATGTCCGCCTCCGGGGCGACGGCCGACACCATGTCCAGGTCGAGCGAGATCTCGGTCGCCCAGCCCGCGTCGGGGGTCGGGTAGCTGTTCTGCGAGCCGCGCTGGTCGACCTTGGTGAACTGGCCGGGCTGGAGCGCGGGCAGGCCGAACTGCGTGCGGTAGACGGCCAGGTCGGCCGCCGCGGTCGGGGCGTCGTAGGCGTCCACGATGGCGATGGTCGCGCCCCGGCCGCCGTCCGCCGGGAGGTGGTACGCGCTGAGCAGGTCGCCGGGGCCGTAGCCGGAGGGCGCGACCGCCGCGGCCTTGACGCCGGTGCCCGCGGCGGTGCCGTCGACCCGCTTGGCGAAGCAGCGGGCCACGCCCTTCGCCTTGGGGGCCGCGCAGGACGACGTGACGGCGCCGGTGCGCTTGGGCGCGCGCGAGCCGGGGGCGGTGGACGTGTGGACGGTCGTGCCGGAGGGCTTGCCCGCGGGCTTGCCGGCCGGGGCTTTCGCCGCAGTGGCCGTTGCGGCCGGAGCCGCTGCCGGCGCCGCGGGTTGCGGCGCTGCGGCCTCGGCCGTACCGAGGGGGCCCGCGGCGGCCACCGCGAGGGCGGCGGCGAGGAGGACGCCGAGGGCGCCCGCGGCTCGTCGTCGCCGGGTTCGTCCGGGCGGGGGGCCGCCCACGTCGTGGGGGAGGGAGGGAATTCGCACCTTGCCACCAATGTGGTCGGGGCGGCCGGGTACGCCGCCGGGTCGATTCGTGAGGGGTGAGAAACCGGGCAGTCGGGGTCAGGTCGCGGCAGCGATGCTTCTCGCCGGAGATCACGCAGGTCAAGAGCGCTCTACGCCAGTGTCGTAAAGTGCTATGGCAGCAGCGGGAATTGCTGTCACACTCGGCGGATGCTCAACGTCCTCGGTCTGACCGCCGCCGAACAGGCCCTCTACGAGCTGCTGTTGACCCGGCCCTCGGTCACCGAGGCCGAACTCGGGCCACCGCCGGAAGCCGCCGGAGCCGAGGCAGGTGCCGGAACCGGGGCCAGCGCCGGAGCCGGAACCGAGGCAGCCTCCGGTGCCGCGCCGGGCACCGCGGTACGCGCCAGACTGCGCCGGCTGGAGCAACTCGGCCTGGTCGCCCGGCTGCCCGAGGACCCGCCGCGCTACGTCGTCGCCCCGCCGGGCGACGCCCTGGACGAGGTGCTCTTCGCGCGGGACCGCGAACTGGCCGCCGCCCGGCGCCGGGTGGCCGAACTCACCGCGCGCGCCGCCCGTCCGCCGACCGTCACCGACCCCCTCGACCTGGTCGAGATCGCCCACGGCCCCGAGGCGGTGACGCGGTGGCACGAGCGGCTCCAGCGCGGCGCCCGCAAGGAGATCAGGGCCTTCGACTCGCCGCCGTACATCAACGACCACCACGCCAACCCGCTGGAGTTGGAGCAGCTGCGGCGCGGCATCCGCTACCGCGCGATCTACGACCGGCGCGCCCTCGGCCTTCCCGGCGGGGTCGCGTTCCTCGACGACTTCACCTCGGCGGGCGAGATCGCCCGGGTCGTCACCGACGTGCCCATCAAGCTCGTGCTGAGCGACGAGCCGCTGGCGATGCTGCCGCTGCGCGAGGCGGCCGCCCGCGGGGACTGGCTGATCGTGCACGGCTCCGTGCTCTACGACGGGCTGTCCGCGCTGTTCGAGACCTACTGGGAGCGTGCCCTCCCGCTCCGGTTCGCCACCGGCCCGGGCGACGGGCCGCAGGACGGCCCCTCCCCGCTCGACCGGGCCCTGCTGACCCTGCTCACGGCGGGCCACACCGAGGACGTCATCGCCGAACACCTCGGCTGGCACAAGCAGACCGTCCGCCGCCACCTGGCCGACCTGATGCGCCGCCTCGACGCCACCTCGCGCTTCCAGGCCGGCTACCAGGCGGTGCGCCGGGGCTGGCTGCGCCCGGACCACGAGGCTCCCGGGGGCGCCGCCGATGCCGGGCACTGACGACCGCCGCGGGTTCGCCGCCCCCGAACCGGAGGGGGCCGCCGGGCAGTTGCGCGCCCTCGGCGTCGGGGCGGCCGAGGAAGCGGCGTACGAACTGCTGCTCGTCCACCCCGCCGCCGAACTGGCCGCCTTCTGGGACCGCCCCGAGGATCTGGGCGCGACGCTGGCGGCGCTCGAACGTCAGGGCCTGGCCGCGCGCGAACCGGGGCCCGTCCCGCGCTACCGGCCCGCGCCCCCGGCCATCGCGCTGGGCAGGCTCGTCGCGGAACGCGAGCAGCGGCTGCGCGAGGCCCGCGAGCACCTGGCCGAGTTGACCGACCGTTACCACCGGCGCCAGATCGCCGCGCCGGACCCGGAGGTGGTCGTCGAGGTCGTCACCGGCCGCGACGCCGTACTCCAGCGCACCGCCCAGGTCCAGTGGCGGGCCCGCGAGCAGATCCGCTGCCTGGACGACGCGCCGGGGGCCCGCGGCGCCCTCGCCGACGATCTGCGGCTGCTCGGGCTCGGCGTCGACCTCCGGGCGATCTACGGCAGTTCGGCGATGGAACGGGCCGACGCGCTCAGCGAGGTCGAGCGACTGGCCGCCGCCGGGCAGCGCGTCCGGGTGCTGCCCGCCGTGCCGATGCGGCTGTACCTGGTGGACCGGGAGGTCGCCGTGGTGCCGCTGCGCGGTGCCGCCCGCGCGGCCGGGCGCCGCGACGACGCGCGCGCCGGGCTCGACGCCGTGGTCATCGTGCACCCCTCGATGCTGCTGGACGCCCTGTCCGGCCTCTTCGAGAGCCTGTGGGACCGAGCCCTGCCCCTGCCGCTCACCTTCGGCGAACCGGCGCAGGCGGCGCGGATGGCGCAGGCGGCGCAGACGTCGGGAGCCGCGGAGACAGCGGCGACGGGGGCGGCGGCGACGACGGCGCCGGACACGGCGGCCCCCGAGGACGGCAGGCTGCTCTCGCTGCTGCTGGCCGGCCTCACCGACAAGGCGAGCGCCCGCCAACTCGGCGTGAGCCAGCGCACCGTCCAGCGCCGGGTCGCCGCTCTCCTCGACTCCCTCGGCGCCCGCACCCGCTTCCAGGCCGGCGCCCGGTTCGCCCTCCACGGCCCCGACCCGGGCACGCCCCCTCCCTCGGCCCGTCCGGGAACCGCACCCGGGCCCTGACGCGACGGGGCGTCACCGGGCAGGGTGGGCCTCGGCGTTCCGGCTCACCCGCGGACGGTGGCGGCGCCGGCGTCGTCGGATGCGGCGTCGACCGCGTCGTAGTCGCTCTTGGAGGTGTTCGCGAGCGGTACGTCGAAGCGGGTGGTGGCGGCCATCCACTTGGCGAAGACGGTGTCACCGCGGGCGGTGAGCGCCTCGTACAGGCGCAGGCTCAGGTCGCGGCGCACCTGGTCGTAGGCCGGCACCTCGTGCACGTTGGTCAGCTCGTGCGGGTCCCTGCGCAGGTCGTAGAGCTCGTTGACGGACTCGGGGTTGACCACCAGCTTGAAATCCGGGGTGCGCAGCATGCGCTGCTGGTGGTGGAAGTGGTGGCCGTGGAACTCCGCCACCAGGTCGGTGCGCCAGTCAGCGGCCTCCTGCGCGTGCACCAGCGGCAGCAGGCTGCTGCCGTCGACGGCGGCCGAGGGATCGAGGCCGGCCAGGTCGAGGATCGTGGCGGTGCAGTCGGTCAGGGTGGTGAAGCGGTCGTCGACCCGGCCGGCGGGGGCGCCGGGGACGCGGAGCAGGCCGGGGATGCGGTAGATGTCGTCGTACATCGCCGGGCCCTTGTCGTTGAGGCGGTGGGCGCCGGTGAACTCGCCGTGGTCGGCGGTGAAGAAGACGGCCGTGCGGTCGGTCTGGCCCAGCTCGTCGAGGACGTCCAGCACCCGGCCGATCTCGGCGTCGATCATCGAGACGTAACCCCAGTACACCGCGATCAGTTTGCGCCACTCGTCGGGGGAGAAGCTGTCCGCCGACCAGTAGGTGCTGTACTGCTGCTGGACCGGCGGCTTGCCCTGGAAGTTCTCCGCGAACGAGTCCGGCAGCTCGACCACGGCGGGGTCGATCAGGTCGTAGTACTCGTCGGGGATGAGGTACGGCAGATGAGGGCCGTAGAAGTGCAGGGAGAGGTGGAAGGGCCGGCCGGTGGCGGCGTAGCCGCGCAGCATCTCGATGGCGCGGTCGGCGAGGAAGTGTTCGAAGGTCGCCTCCACCGGCTGGTCGAGGCGCGCGGCGAGGAGGTGGCCGGGGCGGTCGCCCGGCAGGGTGCCGCGTATGCGGTCGCGGATGCTGACCGGGGGCAGGCCGCGTGCGGCGAGCCAGTCCTGGTACTCGCTGTTCAGCACCGGGTTGATGGCACCGGGCAGGTACGGCCCGTCGAACCCGAAGTCGGCGGGCCGGCGCGTCTCCCCGACGTGCCACTTGCCGACCTGCCCGACCTGGTAGCCCGCGCCGCGCAGGGCCTGCGAGAAGGTGAACTCGTCCTCGGCGAGGTCGGTGCGGTAGCCGATGTTCCACTCGTCGTTCGCCAGCAGGCGGTGCCGGAACGGCGATTTGCCGGTCAGCAGGCTGGCGCGCGCCGGGGTGCAGATGGCGGTCGGGGTGAAGGCGTGGGTGAAGCGGGTGCCGCCGGCGGCGAGACGGTCCAGGTTCGGGGTGCGCGCGTGGGGGTTCCCGTACGCGCCGATGCTGTCGATGCGGTGCTGATCTGTCATCAGGAAGAGGATGTTGCGGGCCTGTCGGGGCGTGTCCATCAGTGCTCCTGGGGTGGAATGCGGCCCCCGGCGTCGTCGCGGGGCGCGGTGCGGTAGGGGTGGTAGCCCTCGAGGATCGGCGAGTTGTGGTAGACGAGGGCGAGGGCGCCGGTGACGGCGGCGGTGTCGCCGGCCCGGGCGCGGCCCACCTGCACGCTCTCGCGCATGGCCGGCAGCAGGTGGGCGTCGAGGGCCGCGGTGAAGGCCCGCTCCGCCTCCGGCGGGGCGTACGCCAGCATCCCGCCGAGGACGACGCGGGAGATGTCCATGGTCGTCACGGCGGCGCCGACGGCGCGGCCGCAGAGTTCGGCGGCCCGGGTCAGCTCCTCGGCGAGCGCGGGGTCCGCGGCCAGTTCGGAGAAGGGCCGTCCGGCCCGCTTGACGCGGGCGCGGCGCAGCAGCACCGGCAGCGCGGTGTACGTCTCCAGGCAGCCCCGGGCGCCGCAGCGGCAGGCGGGCCCCTCCGGGTCGATCCGTACATGGCCGACTTCGCCGGCCGCGCCGGTCGCGCCGCGGTAGAGGCGGCCGCCGATCACGATGCCCGCGCCGACGCCCTCGCCGAGGTGGAAGTAGAGCAGGGAGCCGGTGACGAGGTCGGTGCCCCAGCCGGTCTCGGCGAGCGCGGCCAGACGCAGGTTGTTGTCGACGTGCACCGGCGCGTTGAACTCCGCGGTGAGGCGGTCGGCCGCCACCCGCCAGGCGGCGTCGGGGGCGGACTGCCCCACCGGTCCCGCGACACCCATGCCGATGCCGGTGAGATGGGTCGGTTCGATGCCGTGCTCCTGGTACAGGCACCGCACCTCCTCTATGGCGATCCGCGCCCGGTCGAGCCAGTTGAGGGCCGGCCGGTGGCTGCGTACCGCGGTGCCGACGATCTGCTGCTGCGCGTCGGCGACGGCGACCGCGGTGGACGCGATCTGGAAGGCCACGCCGATGGAGCGGACGCTGCCCTGGGACAGGACGACGAGCCGGGTGGGGCGGCCGGGCCCGGCCCGGCGCTCCTCGGCCGCGGGCCGGTCCACGACCACCCCGTCGGCGAGGAGTTCGGCGACGATGCTGGAGACGGTGGCGCGCGACAGACCCGTGCGCGCGATGATCGCGGCCCGGCTGATCGGCCCGGAACGCAGCAGGGCGAGGACCTGCTCAGTGTTCAGGCGCCGCACAGATCCCTTCATATTTTGTCAATCTCCTCGACACAATCCAGGGGGACGGAGCGGGTCTCACCGTACACAGATGCCTGGTGATCGCAAGTTCGCGACTCACCGTGAAATTAATTATGTCCAAGTTGTAGACAGAAAAAAACGGGTCCCGCACGCTGTTCCGCACGGCGAACCACCGAGCGCAGGGACAGGGGACAGGTCATGGTCATGGGCCGAATGGACACCGGGTCCGGGAGAGGCGCCGGGTCCGGCAACGGCACCGGGTCCGGGGGAGGCACCGCCCTTTCGGCGCCGCCGGCGCGGTCGGCGGTCCTCGCGGTCGGGCTGGCCGGCAGCGCCGTCGGGCTCATCTACGGATACGACACCGGCGCACTCGCCGGAGCCCTGCTCTCCCTGAAGCGCGACTTCGGTCTGAGCACCCACATGCAGGAGACGGTCACGTCCGCGGTCGGGGCCGGCTCCGTCATCGGCGCGGTCCTGGCGAAGTCGGCCTGCGACCGGCTGGGACGGCGCCGCACCATGTACGCGGTCTGCATCGGGTATGTGGTCTTCTCCGCGCTGTCCGGTCTCGCCCCCGACCTGGCCACCCTCCTCGTGGCCCGCCTGCTGCTCGGCGTCGCCATCGGCGGTTCCGTGGTCGCGGCGCCCGTGTTCGTCGGCGAGTCCTCCCCCCTGCACCTGCGCGGCCGGTTGCTGGTCTGCTACCAACTCGCCACCACCGTGGGCATCGCCGCGTCGTACTTCGCCGACCTCGGGCTGGCGAACGGCGGCCAGAACGACTGGCGGTGGATGCTGGGCATCTCGGCGCTGCCCGCCGCCGTCGTCACCATCCTCGTGGCCCGCCTGCCGGAGACCGGCCACTGGTACCTGATGCACGGCCGCGCCGAGGAGGCCGCGGTGTCCCTCGCGCGGACCCGCAGCGCCGACGAGGTGCCGGCGGAGTTGGAGCGGATACGCGCCTCGCTGGCGGCCGGGAAGCCCGGCACCGTACGCGAGTTGCTGCGCCCGCCCTACCGGCGCGCGGGCCTGTTCGTGGTCGGGCTCGGCTTCTTCGTCCAGGTCACCGGGATCGCCGCGATCGTCGCCTACAGCCCCCTCATCTACAAGAAGGTCGGGTTCACCAGCGACCACGCCGCGATCATGGTCACCGCGATGGTGCAACTCGCGGCGATGCTCGGCGAAGTGCTGGCACTGGTCCTGGTGGAGCGGGCCGGCCGCCGCCCCACCCTGCTGACCGGCATCACCTTGATGGCCGTGGCCAACGCGGTGCTGATCGCCGCCTTCGCCTGGGGGGTCGGCCGTGGCGCGACCGAGGTGATCGCGGTGACCGGCGTGGTCCTGTTCCGGATCGGCTACTCGGCCGGGTTCGGCGCCATGGTCTGGGTCTACGCCTCCGAGGCGCTGCCCGCGCGGCTGCGCTCCACCGGTGCCTCCCTGCTGCTCACCGTCGACCTGCTCACCAACCTCATCATCACGCTCACCTTCCTGTCCCTGCTCACCTCGCTCGGCGGCGTCACGGCCTTCGGGCTCTTCCTCGCGCTGTGCCTGGCAGCCGCCGTCTTCGCGCTGCGGTTCGCCCCGGAGACCCGCGGCCGGACCCTCGACGAGGTGGAGGGATTCTGGAAGCGCGGCGGCCGCTGGCAGGCCGACTGAGGCGCGGTCCGCTGAAACGTCGTCCGTGCCGCCGCCACCTCGACGGGCACCCCACCCCACCCCACCGTTCCGGAACCGAGGAGACCTCGCATGCACCGTCCGCAGCCGAGCCGCCGCAGTGTCGTCGGCATGTCCGCAGCCCTCGCCGCGAGCAGCACACTCGCCGGGCAACTTCTCAACGCGTCCGCGGCGTCGGCGAGTTCGCCCGGCCCGGCGCGTTCGGCAGCTTCGGCGCGTTCGGCCGTGGCGGGCTGCCGGGTCGGGCGCGGTGGGCGCGCGCAGGGGCACGTCGTGTGGTGGGCGGAGGCCGGCACCTCCCAGGCGGGTTCCCCGGCCGGTTCCTCGGCGAGTTCCCCGGTGGCCTTCGCGGCGGCCGAACTCGCGCGCTACCTCGGCCGCGTCATCGGGGGGAGCGTCCCGGTGGTCCGGCTCGCGAACCCCGCCGGCACGGCGCCGTACGGCCTCGCCTTCGTCCGCGGGCAGGTGCCCGCCGCGGACGTCCTGGCGGCCGCCTCCCGTGACGCCGAGGCCCTGAGTTCCCAGCCCGAGGACAGCTGGACCGTCACCACCGGCGCGGACTTCTCGGTGCTCACCGGAGCCGGCGAGCGGGCCTGTCTGTTCGCCGCGTACGGGCTGCTGCGCCAGACCGGTGTCGAGTTCTTCGCCCCGACCTTCTCCTTCTACCAGGGCGCGGCCGAGTCGGTGCCCCGCTCGCCCGACCTCGTCCTCGGCTCCGGCACCACGCACCGGTCGCCGCAGTGGGCGCTGCGCCGCAAGTACGTGGAGGAGGGCTGGAGCATCAACACCGGCGCCCTCGTCGCGCTGGTCGACTGGATGGCCAAGCAGGGCCTGAACACCCTGGTCTTCCCCTACGACTACGGCGGCTTCGGCTCGACCCGCTACGACGACTTCCGCACCGCCCTCGCCCCCGAGATCGCCCGCCGGGGCCTGGAGTTGGAGGTGGGCGGGCACGGCTACCAGTCGTTCCTGCCGCAGTCGACGTACCCGCAGTACTACACGTCCGGCACCAACGTCTTCGACGTGCAGAACGGCGCGGCCGTCGACCAGTACGTGCACAACGTGCTCGACTACCTCACCACCCGCCCGGAGATCGGCATCTTCGACTGCTGGCCGCCGGACAGTGCCGTCTGGCCGAAGGCCGCGCTCGCCGCGTACGGCACCGCCGGCAACGCCGAGACCGTGGTCGTCAACGCGGTCGTCGCCGCGCTGCGCGACGCGGCCCCCGGTGTGCGGGTGGAGCGGATCGCCTACGGCGCCGCCATCGACCCGCCCAACGGCGGCCACTCCTTCGACCCGGACGTCATCGTCGACTTCGCCCCCTACGGCCGCACCTACTCCGCCGCCCTCGACGACCCCTCCTCCACCACCAACGCGGGCTACCTCGCCCTGCTGCGGCAGTGGCGCGACGCCCACGAGGGGCCGCTCGCGGTGTACGACTACTCGCGCCGCTACCGCTGGCGGCAGCTGCCGGCCAACATCCTGCCGGTGCTGGCCCGGGACGCCGCCGTGTACCGCTCGCTCGGCCTGAGCGGAATCGGCTGCTACGCCGAGCCCGCCAACTGGCTGTCCGCCGAGGCCGTCCACCTCTTCGCGGCACACAGCGCCTGGGACCCGGCGCTGGACGACGGGCAGTTCCTCGGCGCCTACCTCCCGGCCCGGTTCGGTGCGTCGGCCGCCGCCATGGCCGACTACTTCGCCCGGACGACCGCCGACCCCGATCAGCTCGGCTCCGCGGCAACGTCCTTCCGGGACAACTACACCGCCGCGCGCGCCGACCTGGACAGCGCGCGCGGGGCCGCACCCGCGGGCAGCCCGCAGCGGTTCGTGCTGGACCGCCTGGACCAGGCCGCGGAGATCTCGCTGGCCGATGTCGGGATCTCCCTCGCCGCTTCCGGGACCGCCGCCGAGCGCACCGAGGCAGCCGACCGCTACGAGCAGCTGACCCTGCGGCACCGCTTCGACGGCGTCCAGTTGGACTGCTCCTACGTGGCGAGCCGGTACGGCGAGGACCGCGACCGGGTCGCGATCGCCCACGAGTACCGCGCGCCGGCCTGGGGCTACGCGGACCCGTCCCGGCCGGCCCTGCCCGCGGGCGGCACCGCCGTACTCACCGTCCACGCGCAGGACGTGGACTACCGGGGGCACCGGGTCCAGTGGCGGCTGACCCTGCCGGAGGGTGTCACCGCCGACCGCACCTCGGGCGTGCTGGAGGCGCACGGCGAGCGGCAGGGCGCTGTGGCCGTCAGGCTCGACGCCGGGCCGGTGCCGGCGACCGGGGACCGCACTATCGTGGTGGCGTTCAGCAGCTCGGGCACCGAACTGACGAGTGTCACCTGCACGTTGACGACGTGACGACCTGACAGCGTGCCGACATGACGACCATGCGGCGCGGGGCCGGCGGAGTCCGGCCCGCGCCGCAACCCACCAGGCCGCGCCCGTCGGGGCGGCCCGCACCACAGGACCCCATGTGATTGACGCCGAGACACCCGCGTCCGCGCACGGCACCGGACCGGCCGACGGTGCCGGCGAGGCCGCGGGCCCCCGACCCTGCTGCGCACCGCGGCGCCCCGGCCCGCCGCCGGGACCGACGACTCCGCTCGGACCGCCGGCGCCGCCCGAACCACCCGCGCCGGCGGAGCGGACAACCGGTCCGCGGGCGGGCCTCCAGTCGCCGGTGCCGCTGCCCGGCGGCGAGTTCGCCATGGGGGACGCCTTCGACGAGGGGTACGCCGCCGACGGCGAGACCCCGGTGCACCGGGTGCGCCTGCGCCCCTTCGCCCTCGACCCGACCGCGGTCACCAACGCCGAGTTCGCCGCCTTCGTGGCCGCCACCGGCCACGTGACGGACGCTGAACGCTACGGCCGGTCCGCGGTGTTCCACCTGGCCCTCGCCGCACCGGCGAACGCGGTGCTCGGCCGCGTGCAGGCGGCCCCGTGGTGGGTGAGCGTGCGCGGCGCGGACTGGGCGCATCCCGGCGGACCGGACTCGGGTATCGAGGACCTGCTGGACCACCCCGTCGTCCACGTCTCCCACCGCGACGCCCTCGCCTACTGCCGCTGGGCGGGCAAGCGGCTGCCGACCGAGGCCGAATGGGAGTACGCGGCACGCGGCGGTCTCGCGGGCCGCCGGTTCGCGTGGGGCGACGAACTCACCCCGGGCGGCGAGCACCGGTGCAACATCTGGAACGGCGACTTCCCCACCGTCAACACCCGCGCCGACGGGTATCTGACCACCGCACC